>DASUSI010000164.1:0-11214 GCA_036375165.1 Micromonosporaceae bacterium
TGGCGGTTGGCGACCCCGCACCCCGCGAATCACGGCACGTGGCTGTGGCCGGGGCTGCCCTGGCCACAGCCCAGGTTCGGCAACTCCTTGTCTGGGAGGCTTCGATGAGACTCCGTACCGCAGTCATCGCGATCAGCGCGCTGGCGCTGGCGCTGACCACCCAACCGGCGAGTGCCGCCGACACGTCGGTGTCGCACCGCTACCTGGTGTCCGACGCGCACACCGCGCAGGACCGTACAAAAGTCGCCCGCACCGGCGCCGCCATCGACGCGGTCCTGGCACACGGGCAACTGGAGATCACCGCGACCGTCGCCGAGGTGAGGGCCGTCGAACGGCTCGGCTACCAGGTCGCCGACCTGGCGGAGATCCTCGACTTCCCGCCCGCCGACTCCGCGTACCACAACTACGCCGAGCTGACGTCTGTGGTCAACTCCGTCACGACGAACTTTTCGTCGATCGCCCGCAAGTTCTCGCTCGGGACGTCGTACGAGGGCCGCGACATCATGGCTGTCAAGATCTCCGACAACGTGGCGAGCGACGAGTCCGAGCCCGAGGTGCTGTTCACCCACAGCCAGCACGCGCGGGAGCACCTGACCGTGGAGATGGCGGTGTACCTGCTGAACGAGTTCACCAGCAAGTACGCCACCGACACCCGGATCCGCAACCTGGTCGACAGCCGTGAGATCTGGATCGTGCCGAACGTCAACCCGGACGGGGCCGAGTACGACATCGCCACCGGCTCGTACCGCTCCTGGCGGAAGAACCGGCAGCCCAACTCCGGTTCGTCCTATGTGGGCACCGACCTGAACCGCAACTGGGCGTACAACTGGGGTTGCTGCGGTGGCTCGTCCGGCAGCACCTCCAGCGAGACCTACCGGGGCTCCGGTCCCGAATCGGCACCCGAGGTGAAGGTGGTCGCGAACTTCGTACGCTCCCGGGTGGTGGCCGGCGTGCAGCAGATCAGGGCCGCGATCGATTTCCACACCTACAGTGAGCTGGTGCTCTGGCCGTACGGGTACACGTACAACGACACCGCCCCCGGGCTGAACATCGACGAGCAGCAGACCCACGCCACGCTCGGCCGGGCGATGGCGCAGACCAACGGGTACACCCCGGAGCAGGCGTCCGACCTGTACATCACAGACGGCACCATCAATGACTGGCTGTGGGGCACACACCGGATCGTCAACTACACGTTCGAGATGTACCCCTCGAGTTCGGCGGGTGGCGGGTTCTACCCGCCCGACGAGGTGATCGGCCGGGAGACCACCCGCAACCGGGAAGCCGTGCTGATGTTGCTGGAGTACGCGGACTGCCCGTACCGGATCATCGGTAAGGACGGCCAGTACTGCGGCGGCGGAACCCCGCCGGAGACCGTGTGGTCCGATGACTTCGAGACCGACAAGGGCTGGGTGCGCAACCCGAGCGGCACCGACACCGCCACCCTCGGCATGTTCGAGCGCGCCAACCCCGAGGCCACCACGTACAACGGGCTCACCATGCAGCAGGGCACAACCACGTCGGGCAGCTACGACCTGGTCACCGGCCCGCTCGCCGGCGCCAGCGCCGGGGCGTACGACCTGGACGGTGGGGTGACCAGCGTGCAGTCGCCGGCCATCGCGCTGCCGAGCACGGGCACGCTGACCCTGCGGTTCCAGAACTACCTGGCGCACCTGAACAACTCGTCGTCCGCCGACTACCTGCGGGTGCGGCTGGTCACGGCGAGCGGCACGGTGACGCTGTTCCAGCGGACCGGCGCTGCGACCAACCTGGCCGCGAGCTGGGCATCCGCGACGGCGGACCTGACTCCGTACCAGGGCCAGACCGTCCGGATCCTGGTTGACGCCGCGGACGCGTCCACCGCCAGCCTGGTGGAAGCTGCCATCGACGACGTCGCGATCACGCGCCAAGCCTGAATGAGTCGTGTGGGGTCACCGGGCAGTCTGGTGACCCCACACGTGGGCCGTTTCATTCCGGGACGAAGCTGACCCTGGCAAGGCCGGTGCCGGCGATCAGCAGGGAGATGCTGTCCGACCCGGCCGGCAGTACGGCCAGCGCGCGGACCTCACCCGAGAGCGTCAGCGGTGACGCCGCCGGCATCCCCGTGGCCAGGTCCCAGACCCGTACCGTGCCGTCGTGGCTGCCGCTGACCGCGACCGGCGACCCGGCGAGCTGGGTGGCCGCCACCGCCGTGACCCAGTCGGTGTGCCCGGTGAGGGGCTGTCCGACGGGTCGGCCGGTGGTCAGATCCCAGACCCGTACCGTCCGGTCGTGACTGCCGGTGACCGCCACGGGGTGGCCCCCGAGCCGGGTCACCGCCACCGCCACCACCGGGCCGAGGTGCTCGGTGAGCACCTTGCTGGTGACCGGGCTGGCGGCCAGGTCCCAGACCCGTACCGTCCGGTCGTCACTACTGGTGACCGCCACGGGGCGGCCCCCGAGCCGGGTCACCGCCATCGCACCCACCCGCGCGTCATGGCCGGTCAGCCGCCGCCCGATCGGCTGACCGGTCGCCAGGTCCCAGAGCCGCACCGTCCGGTCGTAGCTTCCGGTGACCGCGACGATCCGACCGTCCAGCCGGGTCACCGCGAGCGCCACCACCGGCCCGTCATGCCCCCTCAGCGGTTGCCCGATCGGTTCACTGGTGGCCAGGTTCCAGACCCGTACCGTGCGGTCCTCACTGCCGGTGACCGCGATCGGCCGACCGTCCAGGTAGGTGACCGCCACCGCGCCGACCCGTTCGGTGTGCCCGGTCAGCGGCGGCCCGATCGGCTCACTGGTCTGCAGGTCCCGGATCCGGACGGTGCGGTCCTCACTGCCGGTGACCGCGATCGGCCGCCCGTACAGGTGGGTGACCGCGACCGCGCCCACCCAGTCGGTGTGCCCGGTCAGGGTCCCGGCGGGTTCCCCGGTGGTCAGTTCGCGGATCCGTACCGTCCGGTCCTCACTGCTGGTGACCGTGACCGGGCGGCCGTCCAGATGCGTCACCGCGATCGCCGACACCGGTTCGGTACGCCTGCTGAACATCTCGGTGGCTTCCGACAGGGCGGACTCCGACCAGGCGGCGAGGTCCCAGATCCGTACTGTCCGGTCGTGACTGGCAGTGACCGCAACCGGCCGGTCGTCGACCCGGGCGGTCGTCACGGCGAGCACCGGCCCGTGGTGGCTGGTGAGCGGCTGTCCGATGGGTTGGCTGCTGGCCAGGTCCCACAACCGCACCGTCCGGTCATGACTGCCGGTCACGGCGACGGGCCGTCCGTACAAGCGGGTGGCGGCGACCGCCAGCACCGGTCCGTCGTGCCCGGTGAGTGGCCGCCCAATGGGCTCCCGGGTGGCGAGGTCCCGGACCCGTACTGTCCGGTCGTGACTGCCGGTGACCGCGATGGGCCGACCGTCGAGATAGCTGACCGCGACGGCCAGCACCGGTCCGTCGTGCTCGATCAGCTGCTCGCTGGTGACCGGTCGGGCGGTGAGATCCCAGACCCGTACCTTGCGGTCACTACCTCCGGTGACCGCGACCGGTCGGCCGCCCAGGCGGGTGGTCGTCACCGCGAGCACCGGTCCGACGTGCCCGGTGAGGGGTGCCCCGATGGGCTGCCCGGTGGCGAGGTCCCACAGCCGTACCGTCCGGTCGTGACTGCCGGTGACCGCTACCGGCCGGTCGTCGAGGGAGGTCACCGCCACCGCCGCCACCCAGTCGGTGTGTCCGATGAGGGGCAGCCCGATGGGCTGCCCGGCGGCCAGGTCCCAGACCCGTACCGTGCGGTCCTCACTGCCGGTCACGGCGATCGGTCGGCCGTCGAGGTCCGCCGCCGCCACCGCGAGCACCGGGCCGTGGTGTCCTCTCAGGATCTCGCTGGTGGACGGCCAGGCGGCGGACTCGGTACGCCAGCCGCCGGTCAGCCGGGGACTGAGCGGTGAGGGGTGCCCGAGCGCCCGGTACGCGAAGTCGAGCGCGGCGGCGTTGGCGGTGGGATCCGCCGGATCCCAGCGGTGGGTGGCGCGACGCCACACGGTGACGGTGCCCCGGGTCAGCTCGTCGTCGTTGACCCGGTCGAGCACGCCGCGCAGCCGGTCCGGGTCGAGGTACGGCAGGAGCGTCGGATCCAGCACCGCGGAGTCCAGCATGTCGCCGTCGGCGGCGTGCTCCACCAGGTGCCGGCGCAGGTAGCGGTGGGGTGGTGTGCCGGGACCGATCGGATGCCGTCCGGCGAGTTCGAGCAGGGACCGGGTGATCCTGGCGTGTACGGCGGTCTCCTCGTGAGAGATCCCGTCGCACGGCGAGGAGCACGGCGAGGAGGCGTTGGTCATTCGGGTTCCTCACCTGGCGTGGGAAGCGTGGTCATGCGATCTCCTACGGGCCGGGTGCCAGGAATTTCGCGGGGTCGCCGCGTAACGCCTGGGTGAGCGCGTCGTGGAACAGCCGGTAGACGGTGACGTCGTCCTCCACGTCCCGGGTGAGGTAGCCGGCGAGCGGCTGCGCCAGCAGCCATGCGATGTCGTCGTGGCTGTAGCTGGTGCCGTCCCCGGCCACGGCGACGGCGACGGTCGGCCAGACGCCCTGCCACGGAATACCCCGGCCCTTGGCGTACGCGACGGCGCGCAGCAGGTGCAACGCCCGTTGCCGGGAACCCGGATCGGTGATCCCGTTCAGCATCTCCTCGCGCAGCAGCCCGGCCACGTCCGCCGCGGCCCCGGCACGCCACGCGGGGTCGCTGAAGTCGGGCACCGCGTGTCGGGTGGCCAGCGAGCGTGCCACGATCCGCGCCGCCAGGTAGGACGGGGCCACAGCGGTGGCGACCGCCGCGCCGACCCGGTCCGCCAACCCTTTCTTACGCCGGTACGGGGAGCTGCGGGAGGCGTCGGCGCGCAGCAGCGCGGCGATGTAGTCCCCGAGGTCCCGCTCGCTCCAGTACGGTTCGGCGTCGCACGCGAGCGCCTCGGCCCGCAGCGCCGCGGTGGCCGTGTCGGCCAGGGTGTGCCTGCTGTCGAGCACCTGCTCGGCTCCGATTCCGGGGGAGCGGACCCCGACCACCAGCCGGAAGTCCCCGGTGAGCCGGGACAGCAGCGACCGCAACAGGGTGAGCGGATCCTGCGACTCGTCGAGCGCGTCCACCACGATGGTCACGCCGTCACGACGGCGTGCGATCGCGGCGTTCACCTCGGCCAGCCGTGCCTCGTACGGGTCGGCCGGTGGCGGGCCGGTCACGCCGCCGGGTCGGCTGTCCGGGCGGACCCACGATGGCGGACCACCGGTGTTGAGTGCGACGCGGATCTGGTCGACCACTTCGGCGGCGGTCTTGCCGGTGGCGTGCACCGCGACGTCGATGCTGCCGACCGGTGGGATCGCGTCCGGCACCCTGTCGATCTCGGCGGCCAGCTCGGCGGCGTACCGCTCCCGGAACCGGGCGTCGGCCAGGGTGACCAGGCGGGACAGGATCGCGGACTTGCCGCAGCCGGCGACCCCGGTGACCAGCAGGGTGCCGGGCGGGCCCTGCACGAACGAGGTGAGCCGCCGCATCGCCTCCCGGCGTCCGGTGAACAGCCAACCAGTTTCGTCCGCGTTGGCCACGCCGCGCGCCTTCGGCCCCCAGTGGGTCTCGAGGTCCTGTTGACGCAGGGCGAGGTCCTGTACCCCGGGTCGGGTGGGGACCGGGGGGTTGTCCTCGCGACGGTGGCCGGGATTCGGCAGGCACGGTGACGGGTCCACGCACACCGGATGAGCCAGGAACGCCTGCCCGCTCATCGTCACTTCCAGATGGTTACGCAGCTCGGTCGGCTTCAGGTAGGGCTGCTCCCCGTACACTCCCTTCTTCGCGTCTTCGAGGAACGCCCGCAGCGAGTCGGTGAGCAGCCGGGCGGGGGCCGGCCGTTGTGGTGCGGCGGTGAACAGCACGGTCGCGGTACGCGGCAGGGTGCGGTCCCGGCTGAGTACGTCAATCGCGGCCTTGCCGGCGTAGCACAGGTCAACCACCACGAACAGGTGCTCGACCTCGGCTTCGTGCAGCCACGCGATGACGCTGTGGGTCTCGATCGCGGTGCTGGTCAGCCGGTCCGGGTCGGTGTCCCGCAGCACCAGCCAGTGCTTGTCGTGGCCGGTCACCCCGTGCCCGGTCATGTAGACGACCACCACGTCGTCGGGGCCGAACTTCTCGCCGCGCGGCGGTGTCTGGAGCACCCGCCTGATGTCGTCCTGGGAAGGGCTTTCGGCCAGGTACGGGGCGGGTTCCTCGAATGTCAGGTCCTCGCCCAGTTCCGGGTCGCACAGCCAGTCCCGCAGCACAGCCACTTCTTCCGCGACCGGAAGATCTTCGTAGCTGTCGAACTTCTCGGTGGCGACAGCGATGAATCGCCGTCGCGGCCGACGGCGCAGCGTCAACGGGTGTCACCCGCAGCCGGCAGGAGCGGCCGGACCGCCGCGAGCACCGCGGCACCGGTTTCCGGTCTGGCGAGATAACGGCGTACCGAGTGCGGTCGGCGTCCGTTGTTGACCTGGTGTTCCCCCGCGATGGGGAAGTCCTGCGACAGGCCGCCGGCTGCCACCACGGGGTCGCCTGGGTCGTACACGTTGATCCAGGTGAGCGCCGGCCGCGGAGGTCTGTCCCGAAGCCGGACGCGGACCGCCTTGAGGCTCAACGGCGAACCAATGGTCACCAGCGTGCCCGGCCAGATGGTGCCGGGCGGTCCGGTGAATGCCAGCGTCTCGTACGCCACCACGGAACCCAGCGAGTGGGCGAGGATGGCGCGGCACTCCGAGCCGATGGTCCGGGCCACCACCGCGCGGATCCGGGCGGCGAGTACGTCGTCGTGAAGGTAACGCCACACCTGGCGCAGCACCGGCACCGCGGCGATCGCCCAGTCGAAGTCGACCCGTCTGGCGAGTACGGCCACCAGCGGACGCAACGGCGGCGGCACCAGACCTTTCCACTGGCGTGACAGGTCCTGGACGGTCACGCCTACGGCGGCGGCGTGTTCCGCTGTCACTTCGGCGAGGAACTCCGCCTCTTCCCGGCTGACCGGCGACGACTCGATGTCCAGCGGCCCTTTCTGGGCGACCCCGGCACGGGTGCCCAGCAACAGCGGGCGGTACCAGGCCAGCTCCAGGTCAATGACCGGCGGCCGGCCGGGCAGGCTGGCCGTCAGGCCCTGATCCAATGCCTCCCGCCAGCTGTTCCATTCCTGTATGGGCTTACGCGACAGCCCGATTCCATGCACCCCGACAACATCCACCAACGACAGTCCCCTGCACCCCAACGCGCACCCGTGTGCGACCTATGAAACACACAATGTCCACAGAGAGCTGTCAATCCCCCATTAGTGGGGCTGTTCCGCCCTGGCTCTGCGACGTGCTTGCGGTCGGCCCGATCCGGGCACGGTTACTCACCGCTTCATTTGTCCTGGTGAAACGCGGTGTGGGCGACACGTTCGGTGAGAATCACTTGATCATTTGTCGGGTAATCCCTGCCGTCGGGTTGGTGGTGAGGCGGGTACGGTCGGCGGGCGGTGACCATTCCGGGTCAGGAGTAGGGTCTTCGACGGCGCGGCGCACAACGCGACGTGACCTATCAGGATGCGAATCTCAGGAAGGCAATTTCGCTTCCGTCACTTCCATTCAGGAAGTCGAAGGTAGGAGGCCGGTCGACGTGACAGGCACTGACATCCGCATGGGTGAGCCGTCCCGCCCACTCACCTACAGCGAACGTCTCAAGCTCACCACCCTGCTGAAAGTTCAGGAACCGCTGACCGAGACGGCCGAACACGACGAGATGCTGTTCCGGACCGTCCACCAGGTATACGAGATGTGGTTCAACCTGGTGCTGTTCGAACTCACCGACGCCCGGGACCGGATGCTCGCCGGGGAGACCTACCACGCCCGTTACCGGCTCGACCGCTGCCGCGTGATCGGCCAGGTGCTGATCCACCAGTTCGACGTGATCGACAGCCTGCCGCCACAGGACTTCCTGACATTCCGCGACAAGTACAGCCCCGCCTCAGGACTCCAGTCGGCGCAGTACCGGGAGGTCGAGTTCCTGTCAGGACTGAAGGACCCCGAGTACGTCGGACGGGTCGTCGGGCTGACCCCGGAGGAGTTGGAGCGACTCAAGCGGCGGCTGCTCGAACCGACGGTGTGGGACGGCTTCCTGACCGCAGTACGGCAGGCCGGCTTCGCCACCGACACCGAGGACCAGCGATCCGACACGTACCTGACCATCGCGCGGGACCGGGAACGGTACGGCAACCTGTGGGCGCTCGCCGAAGCGATGCTGGAACACGACCAGGCGTGGATGATGTGGCGTGCCCGGCACGTGGTGATGGCCGAGCGACAGATCGGGACGAAGCCGGGCACCGGGGGCAGTGCGGGTGCCGCGTACCTGCGTTCCCGCCTGCCGTTGCGGTTCTACCCGGAACTCTGGGAAGTACGCAGCCTTCTGTGAGGAAGCCGTTCTGGCGGTGGGATGGGCCGTGTCGTCCGGCCCCACCGGGGTACATGCTGAGGGCGGCCCCCACCCGCTCTGACGACACACCGCGACGCGAAAGGCGAGCAGCATGAAACTGGGTGTGCACCTGGTCAACTTCGGATTCTCCGGCGGCACGAAAGCGATCGGACCCACCGTGGCCCGGGTCGGCGAAGCCGTCGAGCAGGCCGGAGTGGCGAACCTGTCGCTGATGGACCATTACCTCCAGATCGGCGGTATGGGGATCGGCGACGCCGACGCACCCATGCTGGAGGGCTACACCGCCCTCGGATACCTGGCCGCGCACACCAGAGCCGTGGAGCTCCAGTTGCTGGTCACCGGGGTCACGTACCGGCATCCCGGGCTGCTCGCCAAGGTCGTGTCCACGTTGGACGTGCTCTCCGGCGGTCGGGCCGCGCTCGGCCTCGGCGCCGCGTGGTACGAGCGGGAACACGAGGCGTACGGGGTGCCGTTCCCGCCGCTGGCCGAACGGTTCGAGCGGCTGGAAGAGGCGTTGCAGATCGTGCTCCAGATGTGGAGCGACAACACCGGGCCGTACGAGGGGAAGCACTACCGACTCGCCGAGACCATCAATTCCCCGCAGCCGATTCGCCAGCCGCATCCGCCGATCATGATCGGCGGCGCGGGGGAGAAGAAGACGCTGCGGCTGCTCGCCAAGTACGGCGACGCCTGCAACCTGTTCGCCCGGCCCGACACCGGTCCGACCCAGGTGAAACTGAAGCTGGATGTGCTCGCCCGGCACTGTGAACGGGAAGGTACGGACTACGACCGGATCCGCAAGACCATCATCTGGGGGCACCCGTTCACCCCGGACGCCGAGGGCGGCAAGGAGTTTCTGGGCCACATGGCCGAGTACGCCGCGATCGGCGTCGAAGAGGTCCACGTCATGCCATGGACCGGTGACCCGGTCGGCTTCGTGGAAGGACTCGGCGAACACGTCATCCCCACGCTGCACGAGATCAGCTAGGCTGACTCACCGCCAAGGGCAGGAGCCCTTCGGAAGCAAACCCGGTACCTCTCCGGACGGTGGGGTCCCGGGTTTCGCGCATCAGGATGTCTTTGTCAGATCGCCGTGCTCCATGATTTGGTCGGCCGTCCACTCAGGATTTCCTGCAGTACGGCCCCGCAGTCTTCCACTCAGAGCCGACGACCCGCCGCAGCTCAGTGGGTTTCGTTCCTCTGCCCCGCGTGCGCGGGGAGCAGGGCGTGCCACGCGACCAAATCTGTGTTGAGCGAGGATCACCCTCACGTGTGCGCGGGGGAGCCGGCCTGGCGCGGGTGCCGAGACTGGCGCTGATCGCCCTCGCCGCACGTCCCGTGAACCGCCCCGCGACCGTCGCCTGCCGGTGCATGGTTTGTGGACTTTTCGTTGTTAAACCGGGGCGGGATGCAACGAGAAATCGAAAAACCGTGGGAATACCCGGACGGCGAAACCTGTGACCGGTCCAGACCAACCCACCGGTGCCATGGGCGCACTGCCGACACCCGGTAGTGAACACCGACACCGGACCGACCCACCTCGATCGCACCGCAAACCCCACCGGATGGCTCGGCCCACCCCCACATGACCCTCGCCCCCGTGATCGGGCGGGACCCGGATCACCCCCGCGTGCGCGGGGAGCAGCTGCCCGGCTTGGTCGAGCAGCCGCCTCGCCCGGGATCACCCCCGCGTGCGCGGGGAGCAGGTCGGGTGATGGTTCAACGAGGGTGTCCAGGGCGGATCACCCCCGCGTGCCCGGGGAGCAGGCGAGTTCCCCCCACCCACACCCCCGGAGGAGGGATCACCCCCGCGTGCGCGGGGACCAGGGCGTCGTGTCCGCCACGGCGCCCACCACACCCGGGATCACCCCCGCGTGCGCGGGGAGCAGCGGATGATGTCTCCAGGGAGCATGATCGGCGAGGGATCACCCCCGCGTGCGCGGGGAGCAGACCCGTGGGGTTGGTGCGCTCAGGCACAGGCGTGGATCACCCCCGCGTGCGCGGGGAGCAGGCAGCCTGAGCCTGACCGGGTCCAGGCGGCCGGGGATCACCCCCGCGTGCGCGGGGAGCAGGCGGAACAAACCCCCGCCACCGCCGCCGAGCAGAGGATCACCCCCGCGTGCGCGGGGAGCCAGGCGATGGGCACGGTCCAGGAGGTGACTACCGCCGGATCACCCCCGCGTGCGCGGGGAGCAGGGTCGACTGATCTGTGTGTCCGCTATCGACATCGGATCACCCCCGCGTGCGCGGGGAGCAGGACCCGGACCGGGGCCGCGTCGAACAGTCCCTGGGATCACACCCGCGTGCGCGGGGAGCAGGCCGCGTGCCACGACTCCTTCGCATACCCCAGGGGATCACCCCCGCGTGCGCGGGGAGCAGGTCACCCTGGCCGCGCTGGTCGCCCTCGCAGGCGGATCACCCCCGCGTGCGCGGGGAGCAGGAGGCCACCTCGTCTTGCCGCTCCCAGTCCGCCGGATCACCCCCGCGTGCGCGGGGAGCAGCCTTGATCAGGAAAGCCCTCGAAGGCAGTGTGGGATCACCCCCGCGTGCGCGGGGAGCAGGGAATTGTCACGGCCGACGGGGCGAACCGCTTCGGATCACCCCCGCGTGCGCGGGGAGCAGGAAGAGATCACAGGGGTGACGGCCTGATGTCGGGGATCACCCCCGCGTGCGCGGGGAACAGCCTAGCTTCCGGCCCTTCAGCGCAGCACTGAGTGGATCACCCCCGCGTGCGCGGGGAGCAGGGCTTTCGCCAGTT
>DASUSI010000165.1:0-3489 GCA_036375165.1 Micromonosporaceae bacterium
GTTCGCGAACCAGGTGCTCGCGCAGCTGGAGATATGGACGCGGCGCGGGCGGTACGCACCCGGCGTGCACCTGCTGCCCAAGCACCTCGACGAGGAGGTGGCGCGGCTGCACCTGGACGCCCTCGGCGTCCGGCTGACCGAACTGACCAAGGCGCAGGCGGCCTACCTGAGCGTGGACGTCGCCGGCCCGTACAAGGTGGAGCACTACCGGTACTGAGTAGCGCGTGGCGCACCCGGACGGGCCAGCCGGTGGTGCCGCCTAGCCTGAGTTTCCCCCCTATTTGATCAACTTCTGCGACATGCGTTGCGGTGCTTGAGTTTGCGCGCGCTCGGGTGTATTACCTATAAGTGCCGTCGATCGTGGGGAAGCGTCAGGGTAAGCAGACGTACTACTACCTGGTGGAGTCCGCGCGGGTGCAGGGCAAGCCGCGCATCGTGTCGCAGCAGTATCTGGGCAGCGCGGAGGAGGTGATGGCCAAGCTGGCCGGGCAGGGTTCGGGTGAGCCGGTGCGGACTCAGCACAAGACGTTCGGGGATCTGGCCGCGGTGTGGTCGGTGCTGGAGCGCCTCGACGTGGCCGGGGTGGTCGACGCGGTCGTGCCGCGTCGGGCCGACGCGGCCGCGTCTGTGGGCACCTATATGGCGTTGGCCACGGCGAACCGGATCGTGGACCCTTGCTCGAAGCTGGCGTTCGCGGACTGGTGGGCGACCACGGCCGGGCCGCGGATGGTCAAGCTCCCCGAGGCGGCGTTGGATCACCGCCGGTTCTGGGACGCGATGGATGCCCTCTCGCCGGCGGACCTTCGGGCGATCGAGACCGCGTTGGGTCGGCGGATGGTGACCGAGTTCGGGCTGGACCTGTCGGGTCTGGTGCTGGACATGACCAACTTCGCCACGTTCATCGACTCGGCCAACGAGCGGGCACCGATCGCGGCCCGGGGCAAGGCGAAGCAGAAACGCACCGACCTGCGGCTGGTCGGGCTGGCGCTGGTGGTGACCCGCGACGGCGGGGTGCCGATCGTGTCCCACGCCTACGCCGGGGACCGGCCGGATGTGACCCAGTTCGCGACCGTGGTCGAGGAGCTGATGGTCGGCTACCGGCGCCTAATCGAGCAGGTCGAGGACCTGACGCTGGTCTACGACGCGGGACAGAACTCGGCCGACAACCAGGCGCTGGTCGAGGCCAGCCAGATCGGATTCGTGGGCTCACTGCCACCCTGCGACCACCCGCGACTGCTGGCCATACC
Organism: Micromonosporaceae bacterium; assembly: GCA_036375165.1. Taxonomy (GTDB): domain Bacteria; phylum Actinomycetota; class Actinomycetes; order Mycobacteriales; family Micromonosporaceae; genus WHSM01. The sequence goes on from DASUSI010000165.1 coordinate 1,248, forward strand.
GAGGTCGCGGTACCGGATCGTTGACGCCGACCGGTTCCCCGGCCTGAGCTATGTCGACACCACGGTCAACGCGCTCGGGGTCACCCGCCGGGCAGTACTGACCCACTCGCAGAACCTGCACGACAAGCAGTCCCGCGGGTTCACCCAGACCCTGGGCACCGCCATCCGCCGCCTGGTCGAGCTGCAGCAGCGACTGGCCGGGGGCGCCACCCGCCGCGGCCGCGACGCGGTGCAGGCCGAGATCACCGCGATCCTGAAACCGCGCTGGGTCAACGAGGTCATCACCGCCACCCTGACCGGCGACACCCCGGCCGAGCTGCGCCTGACCTGGCGCACCGACATCCGCGCCCGGGCCCGGCTGGAACAGCGCCTCTTCGGCAAACGGATCCTGTTCACCAACCGCGACCCCTGGCCCGTCCCCGATGTCGTGGCCGCCTACCGCTCCCAGTCCGAAGTGGAATCAGGCTTCCGCCAACTCAAAGACCCGCACGTCGTGTCGTTCAGCCCCATGCACCACTGGACCGATTCCAAGATCCGAGTGCACGTGTTCTACTGCGTGCTCGCCCTCGCCATCGCCCACCTCATGCGCCGCGAAGCCCGACACGCCGGCCTGCCCATGTCCGTCCGGGAACTCCTCCACACCCTCGCCGGCATCGGCGAAACCGTCCTGCTCTACCACGACGGTGGCAAAGGCCGCCCCCGCGCCCGCCGCATGATCACCGACATGGACCCCACCCAGCAGCGCCTCGCCGACGTGTTCAACATCCAGCGCTACGCACCCACTCGCTAACCCCAAGCCCAGATCCCGGGCTGGGTAATACACCCCGGACCGGCCACACCCCACTCCACCAGCGGAAACAAGCCCAAGATCGAACTACGGGGGAAACTCAGGCTAGGTGGCCTAGGCGGTCGCGGGCGGAGGCGGGCGGTGACCGCGAGCCGGCGCTCAGGTGAGCCCGTCGGCGAACATCCGCTCGATCTCGATCCGCGCCTCCAGCCCCAGCAGCCACCGCTTGCGGTCCAGCCCACCGCCGAAACCGACCAGCTTGCCGTCGGAGCCGATCACCCGGTGGCACGGGACCACGATCGGCAGCGGGTTTCGGTTGCACGCCAACCCCACCGCCTGCGCCGCGCCGGGCTCGCCGACCGAGCGGGCGATCGCACCGTAGCTCGCCGTCTGCCCGTAGGGGATGCGGGCGATCGCCGCCCACACCGCGCGCTCGAACACGCTCCCGCGCCGGATCGCCAGCGGCAGGTCGAACGTGGTCCGCTCACCCCGGAAGAACTCGCGCAGCTGCTCGGCCGCGACCGCCAGCACGTCGCCGCCGGGGTCGTGACCTGACCCGGGCCGCGTCCTGGCATCGAAGGACACCTCGACCACGGCCCCGTCCACCACGATCAGCCCGATCCCACCGATCGGAGACTCCACCACAGTCCGCACGCCACCTCCCAACGACGCGGTGCCCGTACTCTGTTCAATCATGCAGGCCGTGCTCGTGCCGGGGGGCAACCGCGCCGCGGTGCACCATAACCTGCGAGCGGTCTTCGCCCGGCGTGGCTTTCGTCGGCTGCTCGCGGTGCGCCTGGCCAGCCAGCTCGGCGACGGCCTGTTCCAGGCGGGGCTGGCCGGGAGTGTGTTCTTCAACCCGGAACAGGCGGCCAGCCCGCTGGCCATGGCGACCGCGTTCGCCGTCCTGCTCGTGCCCTACTCCACGCTCGGTCCCTTCGTCGGCGTCTTCCTCGACCGGTGGAGCCGCCGTCAGGTCCTCTTCGCCGCGAACGGGCTGCGCGCCACCCTGGTGCTGCCGTGCGCCACCCTCGTCTGGCACGGCATCGACGGCGCCGGCCTGGTCATCACCGCCTTGGCCGTCATCGCGCTGAACCGGTTCTTCCTGGCCGGCGTCTCCGCCGCGGCCCCCCACGTCGTCGACGAGCCGCGCCTGGTCACGGCGAACTCGTTCGCCACCACCGTCGGCAGTGCCACCTATTCCGGCGGGTTGGCCATCGCCGCCACGATCTTCCAGGCCACCGGCAGCGGCCTGCACCCGTACGCGACGGTGGCGGCGAGCGGGGCCGTCTTCTACGCCACGTCGGCCGTACTCACCCTGATCAGCTTCCGGGTCAACGCGCTCGGCCCGGACGATCCGGCCAGCGCTTCGGAGCCGTTGGCGGGCGCCCTCGCCGCGCACGCTCGAGGCATGGTCGACGGGTTGCGGCACTTGGTTGCCCGGCCGGCCGCCTC
>DASUSI010000166.1:0-7664 GCA_036375165.1 Micromonosporaceae bacterium
CTGAACCGGGATCCGTACCGGGCTCGCGGTTGCAGCTGGCTTGCGCGCCATGTGCTTGACGACTGCAGTCACGAAAGCCTCCCGAACAGCACCGCCAGCGACTGCGGGTCATAGCCAGGTGCCGGGGGCGGCGTCGTGTCACGCTGCCCGGACTGGCGGGCGTGATGGGCGAGCACGCCGGCGATGACCTCGTCCTTGCTGGGCGTCAAGTACAGCTCTGTGGTGGTCAGGTGCTCGTGGCCAAAAACCCACTGCACGTCGGTCAGGCTCAGCTGCGGATCGCGCGCCATCCGCGCCGCCGCGCTGTGCCGCAGGTCATGCAACGTCCAGTTGGCACCGAGCGCGGCATTGACCCGCTTGTCCGCGTACGACCTCACGCGTCGGTTGGCGTACGACCTGACGTGTCGGTGAGGTCCTCGGCGTGGTCAGTGTTGCACGGCCCCAGCGGTCGGGGCGGGTGCGGGGTCGGCGAGTTTGTCCTTGAGCCGCCAGCTCGGTCCATTGATGGTGATGACCTCGCAATGGTGGAGGTAGCGATCCAGGATGGCGGTGGCGAGGACGTCGTCCGTGAAGATCGTTCCCCACTCGCCGAACGACTTATTGCTAGTGATGATCGTCGATGATGCTTCGTATCGGCGGGAGATCACCTGGAACACCAGGTTCGCGTCGGCCCGGCCCAGCGGAAGATAGCCAAGTTCGTCAATCTATGACGACCTCGGCATAGGTCGACTTATGCCGACCTCGGGATTATGCCGACGTGCCTGCGGTCTGATCCGGGATCCGTTGCCCCGACGGTCTTCTCACGGGCACGCCCCTCATTCAGGTCTGCATATTCACAGTGCTTCGAGGAATGCCAGGAGCTTATCCCGGGGGCGGTATCTACCCGGGCTTGCCGTCACGGGCGCCAGCTGAGCCAGTGCTCGCTCCTTGATCGCGAGGTCGGCGTGCAGGTAGGCGTTCGTGGACCGGGGGTCGGCGTGACCGAGCCAGAGAGCGATCACGGTGGTGTCGACGCCGGCGCGCAGCAGGGCCATGGCGCTGGTGTGTCTCAGCACGTGCGGGCTCAGCTTCTTGGTCGCCAGTGACGGGCACCGCGCTGCCGCGGTGAGAGTGTGCGCCGAGATGCGTCGCTGAACGGCGTCGCGGCTGAGCCGGCGACCGGTTCGCGTGGGGAAGGCCGGCTCGTTGCGCGCGCCCTGTCGTTCGGATAGCCAGACGCGCAGGACGGACTCGACCGGCCCGCTGAGCGGGACCGCCCGTTGCTTGCGGCCTTTGCCCTCGCACCGCACGTGCGCGCCGGTGCCGAGGACGATGTCGCCGCAGTCCAACCCGAGCAGTTCCGAGACTCGCAGTCCGGTCTGGACCGCGAGGACCATGAAGGCGTGGTCACGGCGACCCTCCCAGCGCGCGCGGTCCGGGGCCGCCAAGAGCGCGGCCACTTCCGGGTCGTCGAGGAAGGCGACCGTGCCCTTGTCGAAACGCTTTGGCGGGATAGCGAGCACCCTCGCGATCAGGGCGGCATGCTCGGGGTGGCGCAGCGCCGCGTAGGCGAACAGGGAACGGATCGCCGCGAGCCTGGCGTTGCGGGTGCGGGCGCTGTTGTGCCGATCGTGTTCGAGGTGGCCCAGGAAGGCGCCGATCGTCTCAGCATCGAGATCGTCCCAGGTGAGCCGAACCGGGGGCCTGCCGGAGCGTTGCTGCGCGAACTGCAACAGCATTCGCATGGTGTCGCGGTAGGACGCGATCGTGTGAGGGCTGGCTTGACGCTGTTTGGCGAGCCGGTCGGTGAAGAACGACTGCATCGTCACGGTGATCGGGCTCATCACGCCACCGCCTGCTTCACGAACGGCGCGAGCCTTTCCGCCGCCGCAGCAAGAAGATCGGGCGCAGCTGACAAATATAGATAGGTGTAGCGAGGCTCACGATGGCCAAGATAGGTCGACAGCCAGGGAAGGCGCGCGGCGACGTCCTCACCGTTGCGATACCAGTCCAGCAGTGTGGCGACGGCGAAGCTGTGTCGAAGATCGTGTATTCGGGCAGGTGCTGTCGAGCCAGCGCCGATTCGCGCCTCGGCCCGTAGGTGAGCGAAGACGTCGTGCACCGAGACATAGATCAGGCGCCGGCCCGTCAACGAGACGAAGAAGCTCGGGTTGCCCGGAACGGGGCGAAGCCTTGGACGCAGCTGGGCATAGCAGTTGAGCGCGTCCAGCGTGCTGGCCGCGATGGGCACGTTGCGAGACTTGCCGAACTTCGATTCCCGCACGAGGAGCACGCCGCGCTCCCAGTCGATGTCAGACGTGTCGAGGCGGATCGCCTCGCCGACACGCATGCCTTTCCCCTGGGTCTGGATCATGTTGCGTGACATTGCATGAACCGGGTGCTCGGCATGGTGGTACGGCGCGTCTCCTCGGGTGTGGTGCATGTGGCTGGTAGTCGTATACCGCTCACCACGAGATCGGGGAGGATCATCAGCGATGCGGGCGTTCCCGGTGAGGCTGCCGTCCGGGCAGCGGTACTGGACGGTGTTGGACGACGACCTGCGGGTGGTGGCTGTCGCGGACGCGTTCTTGCGACATCTGCGGTTCGGCCGCGACTGCGCCGAGTCGACCACGAAGGCGTACGCGAACGCGGCGGCGTTGTTCCTGCGCTGGTGCGCCCGCACCGGGCGCACGTGGCAGGCGGGGGTTGAGCAGCTGGGCCTGTTCATGGCCTGGCTGGGGCATGCGGGGCCGGCCGCGTCGGCAGCGGCGCCGCCGGCCGGTTCGGGTGTGGTGCTGGCCGGCCCGGGGGCTGCTGCGGCACGGGGAGCACGGCGGATCAACGCCGTGCTGACCGCGGTGCGGGGCATGGTGGTGCATGCGGTCGCCGCCGGTGACGCGCCGGCGAGGCTGGTGACGTTGCTGTACGAACTGGCCGACGACCGGGACCTGCCCGATGCCGCCCGGGGCGACGAGGCCGGCATGGCGTGGCGGTTACGGGCCCGGCACCGGCTGCGTGAGCCGGAGCAGCCGGTGGACCGTGCCTCCGACGCCGACATCGTCGCGGTGCTGGCCGCGTGCCGCTCGGCGCGGGACCGGCTGGTCGTGCTGCTGATGGCCCGTGCGGGGCTGCGCCGGGGCGAGGTGTGTGGGTTATGCCGCTGCGACGTGCACCTGCTGGCCGACTCGCGCGGGCTCGGGTGTGACATCGCCGGCGCGCATGTGCATGTGGTCCGCCGTGAGGACAACCCGAACCGGGCGTGGGCCAAGTCGCGCCGCCAGCGGGCGGTGCCGCTGGATTTCCTTACTGTGCAGGCGTTTGACACCTACCAGTTGGAGCGGATGAGCGTGCCGCGGGCCAGGGATGGCGAGTTTGTGGTGGTGAACCTGTTCCGCGAGCCGGTCGGCGCCCCGATGCGCCCGGACGCGGTCGGTGAGCTTCTCACGGCCGCGTCGCGGCGGGCCGGCCTTTCCCAGCCGGTGCGGCCGCATCAGCTGCGTCATGCCTGCGGGAGCAACATCGCCGACGCTGGCGGTGGCGTCGACATCGTCGCCGACCTGCTCGGCCACGCCTCGGTGTCCTCTTCCTCGGTCTACCTGCATCCCGACCCGGCCCGGCTGCGGGCCGCGGTGGACCTGGTGCCCAGCCCGAGGGTGCTCGCGGAGGCGAGCCGGTGACCGCGGCACGTATCGCGGCGACGCCCGCCGCGGTGCCCGGTCTGATTCCTAGGCGCGGCAAGGATACCGGCGAGCTCGCCCATGTGTTGGACGGGGTGGTGCTGCACGGCCCGGCCGCGGCGCTGGCTGCGGCGCTTGATCCAGCGTTCCTTTGCGAGGCCGGGTGGGACCCGGTCAGGCGTGTGCTCACCTTGCCCGCCGGGCACCGGCTGCTGGGCCGCCCGGTGTGCCGGGTGGGCGGGTGCACCACCAACGCCTACGCCGGGCCCGCGGGCGTGTGCTACCACTGCATGAGCAGGCTGACCAGGCAGGGCCTGACCGTGCAGGACATCGCCTCGATGCCGCAGCTGCCGCCGTTGCCGCCCCGAGCGGCCGGATGCGCCGTGGACGGATGCCACGCAGCGCTGCCGACGCGGCGGGCGGCGCTGTGCACGCGGCATTCCCACCAGCGCCACAGGATGTCAGGGATGTCGATGCAGCAGTTCCTTGACGACGCGCGGGTGCGGCCCTCGGCGCCGTGCGGGCCGTGCCTGGTGGTGGCGTGTGTGCGGATGGCCGACGGCGGCTATGGCGGCTACTGCGCGGCCCACTACCAGCGGTGGCGTGCGGTCAGGGCCGACCCGGATCTTGACCTGCGACGGTGGCTGCGGACCGAGCCTGCCGTGGCCGAGAGTGGGCAGGTCAGCCTACGCGGGCTGCCGCCGCTGGTGGTCGTCGAGGTGCTGTTCGGACTGTGGCAGCGCGTCAACGGCGGGAAGAAGGTGACCGACGTCAACCTGCGATCGGCCTGCGACGCGCTTCGCCGCCAGCAGGTCAGCACGCTCACGCAGTGCCAGACCGTTGGCCTGCCCAACAAGCCGATGCGCTCGCTGCTGGCCGGGTTGGCCGGCCACGTCCGCCGGGGCCTGGCCGACCCCGCCGCCGAGCAGGCCAAGGACGTGTGGGACCTGGCCGTGTTCGGCCATCGCGGTAACCTGTCGTTCGCCCGGATAAGTCAACCCTGGCTGCGGCAGGCCACCAAGGAATGGGCCCGCGATGTGCTGCCCCGCCACCGCGGCGGCGGCGCGACCAAGGTCCGCGAGAAGGTCAGCGCGGTGGGCCTGCTCTCGGAGAGCCTGCGCTGCCGACCTGACCACGGGAACACGCCCGCCGCGCTGAGCCGGTCGGACATCGTGAACTTCCTCAACCGGCTGGGATACCTCGAGTCCACCGCCCAGATCAGCCGGTACCGCAGAGCCGTCGTCTGCCGCGACGTGCGTGCGGTCCTGGCTGGCATCCGCGCCCTGGGCCTGACCCGCCTCGGGCAGGCCGCAGCCGGGCTGGCCGACGACGTCACGATCGGGCGGGTCGACATCCCATCCCAGCCCGAACCGGCCGAGCCGGGACGGGACCTGCCGCCGCAGGTCATGGCTGTGCTGTGCGCCAATCTGGACACCCTGCAACCCGACGAGGTCAGGGTAGCTGTCCAGATTGGAATAGATGCCGGACGCAGACCCGAGGAGAACCTCAACCTGCCCCTGGACTGCCTTGCCCGCGACCACGACGGCGAGGCCGTGCTCGTCTACGACAACAAGAAGACCAACCGGCTCGGCCGGCGGCTGCCGATCGCCGAGGGCACCGCCGCGGTCATCATCGCCCAGCAGCACCGGGTCCGCGCACGGTTCCCCAACACACCCGCAAGCCAGCTCAAGCTGCTGCCCTCCCCACGCGGCAACCCCGACGGGAGAAAGGCAATCGATATATCCACAGTGGAACGACGTCACCGCGAGTGGGTGGCCGGTCTCGGTGAGCTGACCATCACCGACGGCGGGGTCTTCGACGCCAGCAAGATCGTCCTATACGCGTACCGGCACACCTACGCCCAGCGCCACGCCGACGCCGGCGTGCCGATCGACGTCCTGGCCCAACTCCTTGACCACCGCAACCTCAACATCACCCGCCGGTACTACCGCATCGGAGCCGACCGTCGCCGCGACGCGGTCGACAAGGTCACCGCGATGAGCTTCGACCGGCACGGCAACCGCGTCTGGCGCGACGCCCAGGCCCTGCTGGAGTCCGAACGCGCCCGCTACGCCGTCGGCCAGGTCGCCGTCCCGTTCGGCACCTGCGCCGAGCCGTCCAACGTGCAAGCCGGTGGCGGGGCCTGCCCCGTGCGCTTCCGCTGCGCCGGATGCGACCACTTCCGCACCGACGTGTCGCACCTGCCCGAACTGAGCGCCCACCTCGACGACCTCCTGCGCACCCGCGAACGGCTCGCCGCGGCCATCGACGGCGTTGACGACTGGGCCCGCCGCGACGCCACCCCAGCAGCCCAGGAGATCACCCGCATCCGGCGGCTGGTCAACAGAATCAAGGGCGACCTCGAACAGCTACCCGACCCCGAACGGACCCAGATCGACGACGCGGTCGCCTTCTTGCGCCGCCACCGCGCCACGACGAAGGCCACCAACCTCGGCATGCCCACCGTCCGGACTACCGCTTCGCCTATCACGACCATCATGGAGGCCACCGCATGAGCACCAGCAAGCCGGCCGCCGCAGCGAAACCAGCCAACGCACGCACGAAAGCCATGCGTCAAGGCCGCCAAGCCGACACCGCCCGTCGCCGCCAGCGTGTCCTCACCGCCATCAACCAGGCCACCGAAACCGGCGCCGAGACCAGCGTGTCCGCCATCGCCCGCGCCGCCGGCGTGGACCGCACCTTCATATACCGCCACCACGATCTACTCGAACATCTCCATGCCAGGATAGTCGCGCCCACATCCCCCGACGCGGCGGTGCCCAGCGTCACCCGAGCCTCTCTCCAAGCCGACCTGCTCGCCGCGCACGAACGCGCCCACCGCCTCAACGCCCGCATCCAGCATCTCGAGAAACGGCTCTCCGAGGCCCTCGGCGACAAGGTCTGGCGCGAGTCTGGGCTCGCCACCCCCGTCGACATCGACGCGCTCAACCAGCAGATCACCCGCATGGAGCAGCAGCTCATCGACCTACGCCTCACCATCGAAGAACGCGACGAAGACCTCGCCGCGGCCCGCGCCACGAACCGTGAACTCATGACCCAGCTCAACCGCCTCGGACGACGCTAGCCTAGCCCGGCACTGCCATCTACTGACCGTTGCCGTGTGAGAGGAGTGTCCATGAACGACAGTGCGGACTGGACGTCGCAGGGCCTGTCACCGGCGCTGTGGTGGGACCAGGCGCTGCGATCAGCGGACGGGGCAGTGTTGGCCTGCCCGCAATGCGGCGAGCAGCACCTGCACCTGGAGAAGATCCGCTACGCCACACCAGCCGACGGCACCTACACCCCGACAATCGGCGTGAGCATCGACGGGCCGCACGTCGCTACCCACGGCGAGGATGACCACGAAGCGCCGCGGCTGCACAACGGCACCAACCGCGGCCCGATGCTCGCCATCGGCTACTGGTGCGAGAACGGCTGCCGAGGCCGCATCGAACTGCGCGCGCAAAAGGCCACCTCTACCTCAGCCTGCACGAAGAGCCGTTCGGCCTGCCCGACTTCGTCACCTCTGCCCTCGACGACGCGTACACGGCGGCCAACGCCAGCCCTGTCGACGCTGACCCGGCCGAGCCGGCCTTCTGAGCCCCCGCCACGGCGCGCTCGCCGCCGCGCCCTGGAGCCTGGTCCCCCGGTGGCAGCGGTGTGGCTGCTCACCCCCAGCCCTGAGCCCGCGCGGGCTGGTGGCCAAGTCGCGACGGGTTCCGGCACGACACCACAGATCACGGGCGTCCATTGTGGACGACATAGCAAAGGATGGCTACAGGAGTGCGTTCCGGCCTCCCCACCGCCGACCCCGGCTCGCGGGCGCGCGGCCCCGGAGTTTCCCTGCGCCAGGCCCGAGTCAACCAGAACTGGCCCGGACACGAACAACCCCCGCGTGTCCACTTGCACCACAGGTGTTGCAACCGATAACGTCTTGCCCGTCAGCCTCTGACCTGCACGAATGCGAGGATTCCAACCTCCACGACGGCCGGCGACCCCCGGGGAACA
>DASUSI010000167.1:0-5600 GCA_036375165.1 Micromonosporaceae bacterium
AGTAGGAATGACTTGCGCTTGCGGAGGAGGTGGACTCCCACAAAGCACAGGCCCAAGATGGCACGGCTGATGTCGTCTTGGTGGAACCAGACCACCCGGACACTGGCCCCGCGAAACCCTCATCCATCGTGCAGGTGCCGCAGCAGCTGCCAACCGACGCACGCGACGCCGAGTTCCGATCGATCATTCCCCCGGGACTCGCCGAGGAGTTCACCGCGCCTTGAACCAAGCCGAGGAGTCGTAGCACCCCCGGATAGTGTGCTTGCGCAGCGTGGGTGGGGCCGGGCATCCGGCCCACCCACCCTGTTTTGGGTCTGAGTGTTGCGTGTGGGCTATCCGGTGAAGTCGAAGCGGCCTTAGTCGATGAGGAGGTAGTACCCGCACGTGTCGTGCCGTTCGGTGTCGTGCCGCGTGGCTGGAACCGGCTTGGTGGCGGAACTGTCGATAATGGATTCATGGCGGTGCGTAGCGGTGCCCGGTGGTGGGCCGGCGGGCTGGTGGTCCTCGGGCTGGCGCTGGTCGCGTTGGGCTGGTTCCTGGCCGGGCAGGGCCTGGAGAACGCGAACCGGTGGGCGGGTGTGATCGGGGTGTTCCCGGCCCTGACCGGGCTGTTGGTGGCCGTGTACAGCGTGATCCGGGACCGCCGTGCGGCGTCGCCGGACGGTGAGCAGCGGGCAGCGAGCGGCACCGTGCGCAACGAGGTCGTCAACGCGCAGGTGACCGGTCCGGCGGTGCTGGGCCGGGACATGCAACGGATCAGCCTGCCCGGTGTCCCGGCCCCGGCAGTGGCTGATCACACCGCGTCGGAGGGACCGGCCGGGGCGACGCCGCAGGGGGACACGGAGAACCATGTCAGGGGCGGGACGTTCCATGGGCCGTTGATCATGGGCCGGGACCTGCGTGACGTCGTACTCCCGCCCTCGTCGCCGTCCCCACCACCACTGCCGGAGCGGGATGGGGACGGAGCCGGCCGGTGACCGGCAGCGCCGGGTCCGGGGATGTCAGCAACCGGATCACCGGTGGGGTGTTCTTCCATGCGGTGGTCCAGGGCCGTGACATTCAGGTGGTGCTGCCGCCTGAGGTGACACCGGCGTTGACCGGGTTGCCGCCAACGTCGCCGGTGTTCACCGGCCGCACCCACATGATCGACATCCTGCGTGACGGGCTGCGCGCCGATCACTCCGGCGGGGTCCAGTTGGTGTCCGCGGTCGCGGGGCTGGCCGGGGTCGGCAAGACCGAGCTCGTGCTGCACACCGCGCACCAGGTGCTGGCTGAGGGCTGGTTCCCGGGTGGGGTGTTGTTCGTCGATATGTTCGGCTACGACCCGGCCCGTCGGTTGTCGGCCGGGCAGGCGTTGGGTGGCTGGTTGTCGGCGATCGGGATCCCCGGCGAGCACATTCCCGCCGGGGAGCAGGACCGGTCCCGGCTGTGGCGAAGTGTCCTGGATGCTTACACCGGCCAGGGCCGGCGGCTTTTGCTGATCGTTGACAACGCGTCGAGTGAGGAGCAGGTGCGGCCGTTGCTGCCTGCCGACGCCCGCACCCTCGTTCTGGTGACCTCCCGGCACATCCTGGACCTTGACGGCGCCCGGTTGCATGATCTGGACATCCTCGACCCGCAGGCGTCACTCGCCCTGATCACCCAGGTCGTCGCCGGGCGCCGCGGCGGTGATGATCCCCGCCTGCGGGATGCCGCCGGCTTGACCGAGCTGGCCGGCCTGTGCGCTGGGCTGCCTCTCGCGCTGCGGATCGTCGCCGCGCTGTTGGCCGATCGTCCCCGCCTGCATCCCCACGCCCTGGCCGGGCGGTTGCGCGACAGCCAACACCGCCTCGACGGCCTGACCCGGCAACAGGCCGCCGTGCGGGTCGCGTTCGACCTGTCGCACCAGCACCTCACCGACTCACAGGCGCGTGTGTTCGGGCTGCTGCCGGTCAACCCCGGCCCGGACATCGCCACCCGCAGCGCCGCCCGGCTGATCGACCTGCCCGAACACCAGACCGCTGGGCTGCTGGCCGACCTGCACCGCGCCCACCTGATCACCGAACCTGCCCCCGACCGGTGGGGTATGCACGACCTGGTCCGCCTGTACGCCACCGAGCAACAGACCCACCACCAACAGACCAGCGGGCAGGCCGACGACCGGCCGGCCGCCAGCGGCGGTCACAGCGCCGAGGCCGAGACGCAGGCGGCCCGGCGACGGCTGTACGACTACTACCGGCACACCGCCGACACCGCCAACACCCATCTCAACCCCACCGCCCCCGCAAACACCAGCGTGTTCCCCGACCGCGAGCACGCCCTGGCCTGGCTGGACGCCGAACACACCAACCTGATCGCCACCGCCACCGCCACCACCGCCCCCGACCACCACCTGCCCGAAACCACCACCAACCTCGCGTTCGCCCTCGCCCGCTTCCTGAGCTTCCGCCGCCACTTCACCGACCTGATCACCATCACCACCCACGCCCGCGACATCTACCGGCAGACCGGCGATCTGCACGGCGAAGGCAGAGCGTGGAACAATCTCGGCCTCGCCTTGGCCGGGGTGCGGCGGTTCGACGAGGCGATCGAGGCCCACACCCGCGCCCGCGAGATTTTTGAGCGGACCGGAGATCTGCACGGTGAGGGTACGGTGTGGTGCAATCTCGGCCTCGCCTTGGCCGGGGTGCGGCGGTTCGACGAGGCCCGGAGCAGCTTCCAGCGCGCGATCGCTGCGTTCACCGCCACCGGCGACACCGCCACCGCAGAACTCGTTCAGGATGCACTCGCAGAGCTTCCGCCCGAGTGATTCTGGTTCGGATTCAGATAAAGAAGGCCACTCCTGGTCGTTGGTCGGCGGTAGCGCCGTTCTAGGGGTTGAGACTGGCAGAGTCGCGTGTTGGGGTGTCGCGAATTCCCGAAGCAACGGGATGTATGACTACGTAGGGTGACTGCGTTTGGGGTAGCGGCCAAGTAATTCTTCAGTCGGCCGTCGTCTCAGTTCTTGTCACGTACTGCAAGTGCTATACGCTGGTGATGTGGTGTACAGGTGGATCCCGGCTGTGCTTGCGGCGCTCAAAGGCATCGAGCCGTACGAGGTCATCCAGGCGCTGTCCGCGTCCAGGCGGCTTCCGGTGGCCGGTCGGGCCGGGCGCGGCGTTCCGGTCGTGGGGATTTTCGGCCGGACGCGGGCCGGGCGGTTGCTCGTGGTCGTTGTCCGCTTGGTGCCCGACAGCTTCGACCAGGAGATCGCGGCGGTACGGGATGCCACATCAGAAGAGCTGGCCATGTTCGAACGGTGGGAGGCGAACACCGATGAGCAGTGACGAGATGACAGCCGCCGAACTGCGCTCGCTCGCAGACGGCACGGAAGTCGCCGAAGCTATCGCGCGGGGCGAGTTTGAGTTGGACTACGACACGGCTGGGAAAGTGTCGCTGCCGCCCCCACCGGAGACCGAGCCGATGGTGATGTGCGGGCTGCGGCTGCCTCCGTCGTTGTACGGCCGGATCAAGTCCCGTGCGGAAGCCCAGGGCAAGACGTGGTCCGAACTCGCGCGCCAGCTGTTGGAGGTCGGACTCACCGAGGAAGACGACGATCGCAAGGTCTCACTGGCTGCGCTACGACGCGCCATCGCCCACGTCGCGCAGCAGTCCAGCGACGCCGCCTAGCTGACGCTTTCGTGCGTTCCATGATCAAGTCAGCAATGAATCCGCGTTATCTGGGGCTTATCAGCCCGGACGCGCCCACCGTCCGGCCCGTGCCCTGCGCCTGTGTGTTGCCCGCGTTGCACGCCGGGATGCGGTGGGAGGGTCTGCACTTGGTCCGGTCGCTGGCTGTTCCCCCGGCAGGCATGTCGGCCAGTCACTCAACCGCAATAGTCGCCGGGGCGAGGTGAACCCGATTACCCGGCGTGGCGGTGGACCACAGTGCGTGGGGGTGCCAGCTCACCTCATGGCCGAGGAGTCGTAGCACCCCCGGATGGTGTGCTTACGCAGGGGTGGGGCCGGGCATCCGGCCCCACCCACCCTGTGAGGTCTGAGTGTTGCGTGTGTGGCTATGCGGTGAAGTCGAATTCGTTGTCTTTGGCTCCGGCGAGGAAAGCGTTCCATTCGGCGCGGGTGTAGACGATGACCGGGCCGTCCGGGTACTGGCTGTGACGGAGGGCCACGCGGCCGGTGCCGTCGTTGAGGGGGCCAGCTTCCACACAGGTCCCGCCGCCACCGCTGCCGCTGCGGCTGCTGATCCGCCACCGCACCTGGGAGAGGTCGACCGGGGTGCCGTCATGAGATGTCGAGTGCGTCATGAGAGTTGCTCCATCCTGGTCTTGATGAACACGCGGGACTCTTCGGTATCAAGAGCATGGCGCTCGAAGCGAGCGTACGCCGCCTCGAACCGGGCGGCTTTCGGCATTTCCACATAGATCGCGCCCGTCTCCGCGTTCACCTGAGCCACCACGGGAAACGGTGCGGGCATGGTGAGCAGTGTGAAGGCACTCTCCGGGCCGGCCAATGTGCTGGCAGAGAATGGCAGTACGCGGAGCGTAATGTTCGGGCGCTCCGAGATGGTGAGCAGATGCGCGAGCTGCTCCCGCAGCGCGGTGGGACCACCAAAGGGGCGGTGGAAGACGGCTTCGTCCAGGATCGCCGTGTAAACCTGTCGGTCGAGCACTTCTTGGCGCTTCATCCGGAACTCAAGCCACTGGGAGATCTGCTTGTCAGGCACCTCCGGATCGATGGCCCGCATGACCGCTTCGGCATAGTCCCGAGTCTGGAGGAGCCCATCGATGACCAGCGAGCTGAAGTTACGGAGCTTCTCCGCGCGTGCTTCCAGCCAGGCAAGATCAATAACGCGTACATGGAAGTTACGGGCGTAGCCGTCCCACCAGCCCTTGACCCAGATGTCCCGGGCGAGTATCTCCAATCCGGCGCGAAGCTCCGGGTCGTCGACCCCGTACAGGTTCATCAGTTCCCGCACATCCGAAATGCGGGCCGGAACCGAACCGGTCTCCATCCGGCTGACAGCGGAGGGGTCCCGGATGATGTGGTCACCGGCGTCCCTGAGGCTCAGCCCTGCGGATTCCCGGAGGTCACGCAGCAGTTTGCCGAGCCACTGCGCGCGTAGCGTTCCCCCTTTGGAGCGCATCCGCACCACCCTCCCCAGAACCCGTCCATCTTGGACCTGTAGCTTACAGCAGAAGTTAGAGATGAGTTGTATGAGCAAGCTTGATGATTTCGCTCGTTTGAGGCATGCTCCATGACAGCGTCCACAGTGGTCCGGACGTAAGTGGTATCTCGTGCCCGGTGAGGTTGCCGTGCGCACGGGACGACAAGAAGACAGAGCCGAGACGGACCTCACAGGTTTGGCGGCCTACGGTCCGTCCCGGCTCCTGAGCGGCAGAGGAGCCGTGATGAACGACCCGTCTACCGGTGTGCCTGTTTACCACAACCAGGCATCCTCCAGCGAACTCGCAGAGCGTGAAGCCGCTGCGTGGGTCCGGTTCGGGCTTGATGTGATGGCGGCCCACCAACCCGAGTCCGACAGTGACAGCTGCCAGGGCTGCGGCCGGATCTGGGACTGCTGCCCCGTGGTGGTCGCGGCCCGGCAGCGCGGGTTGATTGAG
>DASUSI010000168.1:0-10495 GCA_036375165.1 Micromonosporaceae bacterium
GGTAGGAAACCGATCTTACCTGGTTGGAGCCGTTGCCCTATTTCAGGGTAATCAAATCATTGTCAGAATAACGCTCTTGGTATTCTATCAAAAAATACAGGAGCCCACTAGCTCAGTTTCTGATTAGTAGTTCCCTGATAGTCACCCAGAGAGGACCGACCTTTCCGGCGATGATGATCGAGAAGAACAAGATTCATTACGCTCTCTGGCATACCGAATTGTGGACGAACTTTGGGCAAAGTCGCCGGCTTCCGCTAGAGAATGCCGAGAATGTATTATTGAGCGCGCGACCAACTATTGAGGAGACGAGGCGCTTGTTCATCGCACTGGGCATCGAGCTGGCCGCGAACTGCGATGATGTCGCTGTTTCCGATATAATACGAAAGGGACTGTATGATAGGGATCCCTATACCCGTGGGGCAGGAGATCATATTCAAGTCGATGATCGCCGGTGACCACGCGACGGTCAAAGCTTGGGCGGTCGAAACACTAAACGAATTGGTGGAAGGAACTCGCGCTTGTAACGCGGTCCGCCATCCCCTCGGGTTTATCTGCTTTCCGTTGCTGCGAGATGGTGACTACGGTACCTGTATTCATTACTGGCCGACAGTCCTGGACGCGTCGAGTCGGAAAGTGACTGCTGTACATTCTCACAGTTGGCATCTGGTAAGTCATGTCCTGGCTGGACGGCTGACCAATCACCTCTCCACAATTTCAGATCTCCAGTCTTCTTCAAGCGAACTTTATGTCGTCACCAGTAATACTTCCGAAGACGTTATCGTGCCAACGGGACGGCGTGTGCGGGTCATTGAGGAGTGCTCGACCACGTTCATTGCGAATGAGACACACGAGATGACGGCTGGCAAGTTTCACTGGACGGAGTTCCCGACGGATACACCAACTGTGACAGTGGTGGCCGGTCGGAATGAGGTAGGTCGCAGCAATTTTCTTGTTGACAAGGTCGGCGCGGTCCCTCGATGTGTCAAGCGGCGAACTTGCAGTCCAGCAGATTCCAAGACGACGGCGCAGAGGATCGTCGAACTTTTGCGCGATGTTGACCGTCAGGGTTTGCGCGCTACGCAGACGTAGTTGCTGGAGCGTTCGGGGTGCTCGACATCGTCACCGGCGTCCGAGCGCCACTGGGGTGCCCAGACCAGGCCAGGGTCGACGAGGTCCCACCCGGCGAAGAACTGGGCTACCTGGTCGCGGCTGCGGTGGGTTATCGGGGTTGGGGTGTTCTTGGATAGTTCACGCAGTCGTGCGGTCTCGGCTGGGCGGCTGTCGGCGGTGCCGTGGGCGATGACCAGGTAGCTGCCCGGGGCCAAAGCGTCGCGGAGTCGGGCCACGATCCCTGCCGGGTCGTGGGCGTCGGGGATGACGTGCAGGATGGCCACGAGCAGCAGCCCGACCGGCTGGTCCAGGTCGAGTACCGCGTGCAGGTCGGGGTGGCTCAGGATCGTGTCCGGGTCACGCAGGTCGGCCTGGACGACGCCGACGCGGTTGTTGCCGGCCAGGATCATCCGGCTGTGGGTGACCGCGACCGGGTCGAGGTCGACGTAGACCACCGAAGCATCAGGTGCCTGCCGCTGGGCGACCTCGTGCACGTTACCGCTGGTCGGGATGCCGGAGCCGATGTCGAGGAACTGACGCACCCCGGCGGTGACGAGGTAGCGCACCGCCCGATAGAGGAATGCTCGGTTGGCGCGTGATGTGATGCGCACGTCGGGCATGGCCGCGATCGCCTGCTCGGCGAAGTGCCGGTCGGCGGCGAAATTGTGTGACCCGCCCAGCAGGTAGTCGTAGACGCGTGCCGCGCTGGGCTTCTCGATGTCGATCTCGGGTGGCGACCAGTCGGGTCGGGTCACGCGTACTCCTTTGGCAGGAAAGACCACGTCACGTGGCGGTGCCCATTCTGTCAGTCAACCGGCAGCTACCACTCCAGAAACGCACTGTGGGTCAGAGCGAACCGCCGTATCCGTTCCGTGGCCAGGCGCAGCGACCTGTTGAAGGCAGTTGAGGTAGCGGGAAGACTGGACCGTGCGTCGCCTGCAGTGTCCGGGTGAGCGTGCCCCGCCCGTACCGGGGCCGGGAGGGACCGGCGATGAAGCGTTCCGGGTCGATCAGGCACCAGCCGCTGTTGCAGCGAGCGGTGGCGCTGGTGAGTGTCGGGGTTGTGGTGGCTCTGGTCGGCTCCGGATGCACCGGCTCGGGGAAGCCCGAGACCTCCGAGCGGGGGTCCGGATGTGTCAAGAAGGTCGGCGAGGACGGCGAGACCCTCGACGGGTGCTTGCCGATCGCACCCAGCTCCAAGCGGGTCGACCTGGGGACACCGACGTTCTCGAAGCCGACGGAGGTGACCAACCCGCTGCATCCCACCGGGACGGTCACCCAGACCATCTACGGCGGCCAGGTGGACGGCAAGCCGTTCCGTACCGAGGTGACGGTGCTCCGGGAGCCGAAGACGATCACCTGGCAGGGCAACCGGATCGCCGCGCTGACCAGTCAGTATTTCGCGTTCTCGGACGGCCGGATCGTGGAGGTGGCACTCGACTGGTACGCCCAGGCAGACGACGGATCGGTCTGGTACCTGGGTGAGGACGTCTTCAACTATGAGGACGGGGTGGTCCAGGACACCGAGGGCACCTGGATCGCGGGCGACAAGGCACCGGCTGCGATGATCATGCCGGAGCACCCGAAGCAGGGCGACGTCTACCGGCCCGAGAACGCGCCACCCCTGGTGTTCGAAGAAGTCACGGTCGCGTCGACCGGGGAGACGGTGTCGGGTCCCAGCGGGCCGATCAAGGGCGCGATCGTCGTGGACGAACTGCACCTGGACGGCTCCCACGAGCGCAAGACGTTCGCCCCTGGATACGGGGAGTTCGCCACCGGAGACCCTGACGGTGACCTGGAGGCGGTGTCGTTGGCGTTGCCGACCGATGCGGCGTCGGCTCCGGTGCCGGAGGAACTGGACACTCTGGCCGAGACGATCCGCCGGACCGCTGATGCGGTGTCGGCAAGGGACTGGGCGGAGGCGACCACCGCCGCGAAGGCGGTCAACCTGGCGTGGGCGGAGTTCCAGCCGAGTGACGTACCGCTTGAATTGCTCCGGAAGCAGATGGGTCGGGACATCGACGCGCTCGCGGACGCCGTCGCCAAGCGGGACGCCGACCAGGCTCGCAACGCGGCGCTCCGGGTGGCTCAGAACGAGCTCGACGTACGGTCCCGGCACCAGCCGGTGACCACCACGGATCTGGCCCGGATGGGGCTGTGGGCGCGGCAGGTCGTCATCGACGCTGTGGCCCGGGACGCCGGTGCCGTTGCCGGTGATGCCGAGTCGCTGAAGTGGACATTCGATCGGGTACGCGACACGGTCAGCGACGCTGACGCGGTGGATGCCCGGCTGGCCGAGTTGCGTACCGCCGTGGAAAACAAGGACCTGGCAGCCGCCGCGACGGTTGCGAAGCGCCTGTCAGACCTGCTCAGCCAGACCGGGTAGCTGGCCAACCCCACTTAGCCTGGGAAAAGCCGGTACATGGGCGAGCGGCGCCAAGGAAGCGTACCGGGAATACCGCCGGTGCCGGTGCGGCGCAGGGACCGGCACCGGCGGCACTCTCACCTCATCGGAGGCTCCGGTACACCTCGCCGATCGTCGGCACGACGGACAGCACGAGCAGGGCCGCCATGGCGATGTTAAAGCCGCGCTGCAGGGCGGGCCTGGCCAGGAGTTTCTTGAGGGAGGCGCCGAGCCACAGCCACACGATGGTGCACGGGGTGCCGAACAGGAAGAAAATCAACGCGATGAGGAGGATCTCGGCCAGCAGGAAGTCCGTTCCGGTTCCGTACGTGACCAGGGCGCCGACAATCATCACCCACGCCTTGGGGTTCACCATCTGGAACAGCGCGGCTTGCAGCACGGTGAGCGGTTTGCGGTCGCGCGCTTTCGCCGCCGCCTCCGTCGTCGCGCCGCCGTCCGTGGGCGCGGACATAATCTGGTACGCCAGATACAGCAGGTAGGCCACCCCGAGTGGCCGCAGGAGGTCCAGGAGGACCGGGAAACGGTGCAGGACTCCTCCCAGCCCGATGCCAACCGCCACCACCATGAGCGGGAAGCCCACGTTGATCCCGATCACGTGCGACCAGCTACGACGGATGCCGTAGTTCACGCCGGACGACATGACCATGAGGTTGTTGGGACCAGGCGAACCGCAGGTCGAGACGGTGAACAGGATGAGGGACAGGTACCACGACAACTGCTGCATCGACGATGACCCCTGGTGGTAGTCGGCGAAATGGTCCGGCGGCCGTTACGAGTAGTCCTCGAGGGTGCCCCTCCTCCTGACGTCCACCGAGACGCAGTGGAAGCCGCCGCTGAGGTTGCGGGCGTGGCGCATCGGGAGCGGCGCGACGTCCACACCGTAATTCTCCAGTTCCTTGATCAGCGGCACCTGCAGCTCGTTCACCACCGCGAAGTCCGGGCGGACCATGATGAGGTTCATGCCCTGCCATATGGACGCCCTCGGGTAGGACCACGAATAGCCGGTATCCGCCATCTCCGGGGACCAGATGATGGTCCAGTTGTCGAACATCTTCGGAACCTGGTTCGGCTTGATCCGTTCGGGGTTGATCACCACGAGACCCGGTCGTACCAAGGCGATCGTGGTGTCGATGTGCGTACCCTCGTACACGCCCTCGACCGCGTGGACCCGGTACCCGTCGCCGAGAAGCCGCTGCAACCAGCGCAGGCCCAGCAGGTTTCCGCTGCACGAGACCAGGTAGAGGATGTCCCTGCCCGCCCGCAGCACGTTGGCGGCGTCGAAGATCGGCTCGTGGTTGTTCAGCACGGGCTGACCCTCGCCTGGCCGCACGTTGTACGTGTCGTCGAGCAGCCGCGGCTTCGGCGCCGAGATCCAGTTCGCGCCGCTCTCCATGTACTCCAGCAGTATCTCGCGGTACGCGAAGGGCTCGAAGTACCGCGACCGCAGCGCCATCGGTGCCTCGATGATCGTCTCGCCGATGGGGAGCAGGACGTCGCGTGGGCAGTAGTTGTACTCCCCGTCGGTGGTCCAGTCGGGCGTGCCGAAGGTGCGGGTGTGGTCGGTGACGGCTGGCCGCCGGACGACGACACCCTCCTGGGTGAGCAGCTTGACGAAGCGTTCGAGGTCCTCACTCGCCTCCGTGGTCACGCGGGGGTCGTAGGGGCCGGTGGGGATGTCCTGCTCCGACGCGACGTTCGCGCAGTAGTCCAGCGCGAACAGGCCCCGGTCCGGGCTGGGTACCCGAGCGCCGTCGACGGTGCCGACGATCATTTCTTCGAGCGGATCCCACTCGTTGTGGACGTTCACCAGGGACATGTGGTTGGGTTCCTTTCGGTTCGACGGTTCCTCGCGGAACCAACAGCTGGGGTGTTCAGCCGCGCGCCGACTGCGCGACGCATGCACGGACGACATCGCCGAACCGGTCGACCATCTCGGTGATGACCGGCCTCGTGGCGATGAACGGCGGCGCGAACAGCACGTGGTTGCCGGCCACACCGTCCACGGTGCCGGAACCCGGATAGATCAGCAGTCCGCGGCGCAGGGCCTCCCGCTTGAGCGCGGCGACGAACTGGTCACCACCTGTCGCGGGGGCGTGGGTCGCCCGGTCGGTGACGAACTCGACGCCGACGAACAGGCCGCGCCCCCTGATGTCGCCGACCGTGTCGATGTCGGCCAGGTTCACGGCGAGTTCGTCGCGGAGTTGGGTACCGCGATCCAGCACGTTCGCCAGCAGGTCCTCGTCAACGATGGTGCGTTGCACCTCCAGAGCGACCGCGCAGGCGAACGGATGATTGACGTGGGTCTGCCCGTTGCGCAGCACCCCCGACCCCCGCTCCAGCGCCGAGTGGACGGCGTCGGACACCAGGATCGCGGAGATCGGCTGGTAGCCCGCCGCCAGTCCCTTGCCTATCGCCACGATGTCCGGGACGACACCGTCTTCCAGGTACGCGTACGGCAGGCCGGTACGGCCCATGCCCGCCATCACCTCGTCGAGGATCAACAGCACGCCGTACCGGGCGCAGACGTCCCGGATCTTGGAGAAGTAGCCGGCCACCGGAGGCACCGCTCCGCTGGTGGAGCCCACGACCGTCTCCGCGACGAAGCCGGCGACGTTGTCGGGGCCGAGCAGCCGGATCCGCTCCTCAAGCTCGGCGGCCAACCGGTCGGCGTACTGCTCCGCTGACTCGGTGGCACGCTGGTCGCGGTACGCGTAGCAGGGCGAGACGAACTCCGCGGGCCCGAGCATCGGTTCGAAGATCGACCGGCGCTGGGCGTTGCCCGACACCGCCAGCGTGCTCAGCGTGCTGCCGTGGTAGTTCTGCCGCCGGGCGATGAACATGGAGCGGGCGGTGTCCCCGCGCTCCCAGTGGTACTGGTACGCGACCTTCAGCGCCAGCTCGACCGCCTCGGAGCCGCCGGAGAGGAACTGGGCCCTGCCCAGCCCGCCGGAGGCGGCCACCAGCACGTCGGCCAGCTCCTCCGCAGCCGCCGCCGTGAAGCTGCCGGCGTGCGCCCAGCTGAGCTGGCGCGCCGCACGCTCCATCGCCGCCACGATTCGCGGGTGGCAGTGGCCCAGGCTGGACACGGCGACCCCGCCGCAGGTGTCCAGGTACCGCTCGTCGTTCTCGCCGATGAGCCAGACCCCCTCGCCGCCCACCACGCGGATCGGGGTCCGGCCGATGTTCTTGTAGATCACTCTGGACATACGCGCCTCTTCTGTCGTCAACATCAGGCTGGTGTGTCGCCGCCGCGCGCCAGTCGACGGCTTCGACGTATCCGGGCTGGTCCTCCTTCTTGAGCACGAACGAGCCGAGGACGAGGACGTCCATGCCGGTGCGCATGAAGCACCTGTACGCCTCGGCAGGCGTACGGACGATGGGCTCGCCGCGCACGTTGAACGACGTGTTGACGAGGACCGGGCAGCCGGTCTTCTCCTTGAAGGCGCGCAGCAGCCGCGCGAACGGTTCGTTGTCCTGCTCGGACACCGTCTGCACCCGGGCCGACAGGTCAACGTGCGTGACGGCGTGGTAGAGCGCGGAGACTCCAAGGGTGTACGACGGCATCAGGACCCCAAACTCACGGGCATGTGATGGAAGAGGGCGTCGTCGTGGGCCGGTTCGCGGACCGCCCGCCAGCACGGGGAGCCAAACCGGTAGCCAAATCTCGACGAACTGGGTGCTGAAGCTGTAGTGCTTGAGGAACCGGCGGGCCGTTCGGCACCTGCCGCCGACCCCGGAGAGCTCCGGATTGACGACATTCCGGAAAATATTACGCCACAAATGAATCCTCCGTCGCCCGCCACCGGGCCGTGCCGGCTCAGAACATCGGGTATATGGACGAGTCCTGCTTCTTCTTATTCAGCCTCCGACCGAGGACGCGGGCGATAAGGTCTTGAGGAACTTCATGACTTTCTCCAAACGGTCGGTGGTCAGATGACGTCGAGGATCCTTCGGGCCACGAAGTCGTGGCCGTCGTCGGTGAAGTGGATCCGGTCGACGAACAACCATTGGTCGTCGCGGAGCGAGGCGGACAGCACCGGGCTCATATTGACGAAACCCACGCCCATCGCCTTCGCCCTGGTCTCCAGGAGGGCCGCGTACTCGGTGCCGATCTCGGGACGCAGAATATCGCCGTATTCCTCGCTGAACCGCCCGATGGCGTCGAGTTCGGCGAATAATGCCTCCTCCTGGACGGTGCCCCGTGGCCGTACCCAGCCGGACAGGGGCTGCAGAACGAAGGTGAGCTTCGCGCCCCAGTCGGCCGCGAGCGTCCGCCAGACGTCGAGGTGACGAATGGTCAGGTCGGCGGCGTACCGGAGCTGCTCCTCGATGGCCGGCACGGCGCGCCGGGCCGGCGGCAGGTGGTCCTTCTTCCGGAGGACGCCGAGCAGGCCCTTGGGCTGCTGGCCCTGGTTGTCGAGGAGCTCATGCCAGCGGTGGTACAGAAAGAAGGTGCCGTGTTCCTCCTCGCGGCTCTCCGGCATGCGAGCCAGGCCGAGGTTGTTGAATCCGGAGAACAGCACGATCTCGTCCACCCGCGGCAGCAGGTGCCGGTGTAGGACGAACAGCAACAGCTCCTGGGTGGAATTGAAGCTTCGTCCGCCGAGGTTCAGCCACGGCTGCTCCCGCTGGTCGTGAGCTGACAGCCGGGAGGCGAGTGTCCACTTGTCGGAGCTGGCACCGATGCCGAACACAGTGGAGCTGCCGGCGATCAACCTGACCGAGTCGATGGTCTGGTGATCAGCCACCGAGTACCTCGCCGAACCCCGGTGGGAGTAGCGGAAGCCGGCGGCGTCGGTGTTCACCACGGACGAGCGGTGATCCGCCGGATGGAAGTAGACCAGATGAGGAAGCCAGCGCACGGCGCCGTTGTCGGCGAACTTTTCGGCGTAGGCGAACATGTGTGGGGTGAGGTCGGACCGCGCGGACATTGCCGATTTCCTGCCGGGATGGAATGGGCGGTGTGGGCGGATGAACATTTCGGATCCTGCACGAAAGTCCGTATGCCGACTCACTACGACAGTGGGACGGTGTCGATGTCGACCCTGACCGCCGGTTCACGAATCTGAGGATCCAACGGCCAGTTGGCATCGGGCGGCTCCGGGGATTGGGTGGACCCCCAATCAGGTACCCACCCCGGTGAGTTGAGCCCCGGTGTCCGGCACACCCGATACGCGCTTTTCACGGCGGCTGTACCCGCCTGTGTGGGTGTGGTGCGGTTGCGTCGTGGAGACGCGTGTTCGCCTGTGTCGGCACCGCTTTTGCTTTTCACAACATCCTATCCGTTTCCCGCTGTCGTGGGGCGGCCCGTCCGGTCTGCCGCGCGCCGATCGGGCGATGGTGCGATGCATGCCGCCCGAGTGCGCCCGGGAACCGGCACGTTCCTCTTGGGTGCCGGTTGCGTCCGGCCCACCAACAAGGGGTTCCCGGTGACAGCCCGGCAAGCTACCGTCCGCCGCCCGCCACCGGGTAGGGCACTGACAGCGCCGGTCGCGCTGTCACCCCCCGGGCACACCGCTGCCAGTGACAGCGGTGACAGCGCCAACCGCCACTTTGGCGGTACGCCGCGCAGGCGGCACCCAGCGTTGTCGCATTGAAGGTTCCGCCTCGGCTGTACTCGGTAGCGCCCGACCGGTGCCACAGCCCTGCGCATAAAGGGGTCGGCCCCGGTGTTCTTCACCGGGACCGACCCGAATCGCTGGGTTTCAGCAGTTCTTGATGTAGTAGACGGGGTCCCAGTCGATGGAACGCTGGTAGCCATCAGCCGGAGCGGACTCGATTACCTGACGACCCGAATTATAGAAGTACGCGGTAGCGCCGCCGGTCTGGTTGTTGACGTAGAAGCCATTTCCGAGCCAGTTGTACAGCGTGTAGAAGTGGCAGTAGTAGTCGGTAGCAGCCGGCATGTGCCGGTAGGATCCAGTCGACTTTCTTAGGGTTTCGTAGGCAGAGCTACGCTCTGGTGGCTCCATGGTCTACGTCCGTCTCGTGTCGGAGAGGAGTCGATGATCAGCGAGCCGTGGGTCTCCGTCGAGGGCGTTGCCAGACACCTCGGGATAGCGAAGGATTCCGTGTACCGGTGGGATCCAGGCGCGGGGCATGCCCGCTCACAAGATAGGTCGCCTGTGGAAGTTCAAGCTCTCGGAAGTTGACGAGTGGGTCCGAGCGGGCGGCACTGACGCACATGACCAAGGCACAAACGGACGGTCCGCCAGATGATGAAGAAAGTCGTGCTGTCGTGACCGCGCGTATCGACCTCAATGAGCTGGCCCGCCGGGAGAAGGAACGTACCGAGTGGAAGGAAAACGTCGCCGAGGTCGATGACGTTGTGGCGACGCTCAGCGCGTTCGCCAACGACCTGCAAAATCTCGGCGGCGGGTACGTGGTCTGCGGAGTCCGCGAAGACAAGGATGAGTATGGCTTCCCAACACTGGTGCGTGTCGGCCTGACCGCGAGCCGGCTCAAAGAGATCGAGGGTACGGTATTGTCCCGCTGCCGGGACCGGGTCTCGCCGCCGATCACGCCACTGGTCGAGGAGTTGGAGACTGCTGACCCGCAGCGACGGATCCTTGTCTTTATCCAACCGGCCACCGGCACCGCACACACGTTCCGCCGCCGCGACGACGGAGCCAAGTACTACGTACGGGTCAGTCGGTCCACTCTGGAGGCGAGGAACGGAACACTCAAGGATCTTCTCGTCCGCAAGGGAGCGCTTGAGCCGTGGGACCGTCGCCCGTGCAACGGAGCCACGGAGGCCGACCTCGACCTGCTGGTGCTACGCGAGGCGCTGCAACGGATGGGTGTCTTCTCCCGCGAAACCGGCGTCGAGGCGTACCTGTCACCGGATGCGCAGCTCAGCGCGTTCGTCCCGCCGTTGCTGGTCAGTGAGCCGCTGACGGGCGTGCTGCGACCACGTAACTTCGCGATCCTGCTGTTCGGTCGGGAAACCCAGCGGTTCAT
>DASUSI010000169.1:0-34694 GCA_036375165.1 Micromonosporaceae bacterium
GTAAGGGTGGAACGGCGTGTACCCGCGAGCATCGTGACCGGCGTGCTGAGCCGTGGCGCGGCCACCCTGCTGGCGGTTCTGGTACTGGTGGGCTGCGGCGGGTCCACGCCGACCGCCGCGCCCAACCGGAACCACCAGGTCTTCAACCCGGTGGACGTGATGTTCCTCCAGATGATGGTGCCGCACCACGGGCAGGGAATCGGCGTCGTACGGCTGGCCGAACACCGCCCGGTGCGCCCCGAGGTGAGACTGCTGGCCGACGCCATCGAGGCGACCCAGCGCCACGAGGCCGGCACCATGGCCGGCTGGCTCCGGGAATGGGGCCGGCCGGCGACAGCCCCGGCGGACTCCCATGCCGCGCACGGCGGCATGCCCGCCACCGACCACGGGGCCATCGAGGCGGTCGCGAAGCTGAGCGACCCGGAATTCGAGCGCGGCTTCCTGAACCTGCTGATCGCCCATCAGGACGACGCCATCCAGCTGGCTCGCCGAGAACTGAAGGACGGCCGTAACGCCAACGTCCGCCGGATCGCCCGCCAGATCGAACGCTCCCGATCCGCCCAGATCCGACAGATGGTCGGATTCCTCGACCGGAACTGACGTGTGGCCGCCGCCCGGTGGGATTCAGCCGAGCAACGCGTACACCGTGGCGGCGCGGGCCGACGGCTCCGAGGCGCCCTCGGGGGTCAGCGTCACGTCCGCGAACGCCAGGCTGCGCCCGATCTTGTCCAGGGTGGCGGCGACCAGCAGGTCCCTGCCGAGCACCGCACGCTGGTAGCTGATCGACAACTGGACCGTGGTCATCGGCCCGTAGCTACCTCGCGCCGAGGCGACCGCGATCACGGTCGCGGTGTCCGCAGCCGCGGCCATCGCCTGGCCCGACAGGGCACCGCCCTGCCGGGCCAACCGGTCAGACCATGGCAGTCGCAGCACCGCCGACCGCTCACCGACCTGCTCCACGGTGAGCCCGAGCTCGAGCACCCATGGTGCGAAGTTGTCACGCAGGATTTCGTTGCCCTGGCTCACGGTGATTCCCATACCGAGAGCATGGAACAGCCGTCCCGATCCACGCCAGCGTGCCCCGGGGACGCGAATCCACGGGTCATGGACCGACCCGCGCGGTCAGCCTCCCGCAACCGACGGGATCACGTGGACCTCGGCCCCATCCCGCAGCCTGGTCGCGCCGCCGTCCAGGCTGCGGGACTCCTCCCCGTCGACGTACACGTTGACGTACCGCCGGATCCGCCGTTGCTCGTCCCGGATCCGCCGCTCCAGACGCGGGTGAGTCTGGGCGACCGCGTCGAACAGGTCCCCCAGACTCGACTGCGCCCCAAGCTCGACGTCGAGCCGGCCGACGCCCCCGGAATCAACTCGCAACACCGACGGCACAAGCAGTGTCACCGTCACGGCTCAGGCCACCACGGCAGCGCGTACCGAAAGCACGTCCGGCAGGTGCGCGGCGACCTGTTGCCAGGTCTCGCCTTCATCGGCGCTGGCGTACACCTCGCCGGAACGGGTGCCGAAGTAGACGCCGGCAGGGTCGGCGTTGTCACAGCACATCGCATCCCGCATCACCGCGCTGTAGAACGGCGCGGTGGGAAGCCCCTTGTCAAATCCGGTCCAGGTGCGCCCGGCGTCCTCGCTGCGGTAGACCCGCGCCCGCAGGTCCGGCGGGAACCGCCTGGCGTCCGCCTCGATCGGGAAGGTGTAGATCACGCCGGGACGGCGCGGGTGGGCCACCATGGCGAACCCGAAGTCGGTCGGCAGCCCGTCGGCGATTGACTGCCAGTTCCGGCCCCCGTCCTCGGAGCGGTACACACCGTGGTGGTTCTGCGCGAAGAACAGGTCCGGCGCGTCCGGGTGCCACGCCACCTTGTGCACGCACTGCCCGTACTCGGGATATTGGTTGTCCGGCATGAAATGCGCCGCGATGCCGATGTTACTGGGCTGCCAGGTCTCGCCGCCGTCCTCAGTGCGGTACACGCCACCGGTCGACATCGCGACCACGATCCGTCGTGGGTCGGTGGGATGCGGCAGTACGGTGTGGATGGCCTGCCCGCCACCCCCGGGCTCCCACTGCTCCCGGTGCGGGTGGTCCCAAAGCCCACGAACCAGCTCGAAGCTCTTCCCACCGTCGGTGGACCGGAACAGCGCGGACGGTTCGGTCCCGGCGTAGAGTTCGCCAGGCGTGTCCACGCGGCCGGGGGCGAGCTGCCACACCCGCGCCAGGCTCGCCCCGGTGTCCTCGGGGAATGCGATCGGCGCGGTGTCCGGTTCCTGCCAACTCTCCCCCAGATCGTCGCTGGTCGACACGCTGGGTCCGAAATGCGAGCTCGAAGCGCCGACCAGCAACCGGGGTGGTGAATGCCTGGTATCGATGCCGACCGCGTACACCTCGTTCATCGCCAGGTGCGGACCGCTCAGGTCCCAGTGCAGCCGGTCGGTGGAACGGGCCAGGAACAGGCCCTTGCGGGTGCCGATCGCAAACACGGTATCCATCACGTCTCCTCAGCCAGGCTCTCTGTCGCGCAATCGGCCACAGTATGGAACGGGGGTCCGACAAGCCGGGCCGGATGCGCGGAAAATCGGACCGGATCGCCGACCCCCGGCCGGCTGTTCCGGTCATTGGTGGCACGATCGTCCCGTGCCCGCGCACGTCAGGTTCCGCCACAACGTCGCCGTCCCGGTCACCGGGCTGGTGGGCGTGATCGCGGCGATCCCGTTGGCCGGTACCCGCTGGTACCTGCTGCCACTGCTGCTGATCCCGTTCACGGTCATGGTGTGGGGTTGGCGGTCCGGGGTGGACGTGGACCCGGGCGGACTGACGGTACGGGCGCTGGTTGGCACCCGGCGGCTGGCGTGGTCACAGATCACCGGCTTCACCACACGGGGACGACGGGTGTACGCGCTGCTGGGCAGCCGAGCGGTGCCGCTGCCCGCGGTCACCACCGGGGACGTCAGGGCGCTGATCGAGGCCGGGGACCGGGTCCTGAAGCGGGACGGCGGCGATCAGTAGTCCTCACGGACCACGTTGACCAGCGGCTCACCGGTCAGGTGCCGCCGTAGCTGCTCGGCCACCAGTCGGTACGCACGGGGCAACATCCCGCTCACCGAAGCTGCCACGTGCGGCGTGAGCAGGACGTTCGGCATGCTCCAGAGTGGGTGGTCCCCAGGAAGCGGCTCCGGGTCCGTGACGTCCAGGGCTGCGCCGATCCGACCGGTGGCGAGCGCCTCGGTCAGTGCCCCGGTGTCGACAACCGGGCCCCGGGCGGCGTTGACCAGTAGGGCTCCGTTCCGCATCCGGCGCAGGAAATCCGCGTCCACCATGCCGCGGGTGGCGTCGGTGAGCGGTACCGACAGCACCACCACGTCGGCGTCCGGGAGCAGCCCCGGCACCTGCTCGGCGGCGCTCACACCGGGACGGGCACGCCGGGCCGCCTTGACAATCTCCACATGGAACGGAGCGAGGCGGGCAGCGACCGCCTCACCGATGTCGCCGGCGCCGACCACCAGCACCCGCTTACCGGCCAGTTCGTCCGTCGGGGCATAGTCCCAGTGGCGGCGGGCCTGCGCCCGGGCGAACCGGGGAAAGTCGCGCAGGTACCCGAGGATCGCGGTCAGCACCCATTCGGCCGTGGCAGACGTGTGCAGCCCCTGCCCGTGGCACAGCACCACGCGCTTCGGCACCCGGCCGACCCACACCTCAGCACCCGCGGTGAGCAGCTGGATCACCCGCAGCCCCGACATCCGGGCCAGTTCCCCGGTGACCTCGGCGGTGGCGAGGAACGGCGGTACCCAGACCCGCACCGTCGCAGGGTCCGACGGCGGTGTCTCGTCAGGGGTGAAGACCTCGACGGTGACATTGGGCGGTAGGTGTGGAGCGAGTAGTGGGAGTCCTTGGGAATGCGGGATCCACACCTTCACGCCAACTGACCCTACGCACCGGCCAGGCCACCGACGGCGGCGGCACCGCGAGTCGGACGAGCGCCCCGAAATGCTCGATTACCGTCCGAACCATGCCTGCCTCGGCCACCATGGGGCTATGACGTATCCGCAGGCAGCCCCACCACCCCGGATTCCCGCCTCGGAGTTGCGGCCCAGTCGGGTCTGGTACTGGGTTGCGGGCGGGATCGCGGTTCTCGGCATTTGCATCGGCGGCGTACTCGGCGCCCTCGGCATCGCGTCGGTGGCCCGCGACATGCCGATGTCGATGGATGCCGAATTCGATCCCGGGTCTCCCGTGACCGTGGACCTGTCCGCCGACAAGACGTGGGCGATCTACGTGTCCCGTGAGCAAGACGGTGGCAGCATCGGGACGGAGTGCGTCGGCAGCCCGGAGAATGGCGGGACCATCGAACTGAACCGAAGTGATTTCAATTTCCAGTTCGATTCCGGTGGCCGCAGCTGGCGGCATGCCTACGACGTTGAGGTCAGCGAGACGGGCAGGTACCAGATCGAGTGCCGGGTGAGGGATGCGGCGGCGACGGACGCTCGGTTCGGCATCGCCGAATCGATCACCAACGTGAGCGGCCTCGCCGGAAGGGCGTTCGGATCCCTCGGTGCGCTGCTCGGCATTCCGTGCCTGGCGCTGACCGCGGCGGGGATCATCGCGGTGGTCACAGCGGTACGACGAAACTCCCACAAGAGACGGCTGCAGCAGGAGCGGGGCTACCCGCCGCCTGTCCAGCCGCCGGCCATGGGCTATCCCGGACCCGGACAGCCACCACCTCCGGGGTATCAGCCACCGACCGCGGGCTATCCGCAGCCTCCGCCCGGACCGCCACAGCACCCGCCGGAGTCCTCGCCGTCATCCAGCTTCCCGCAGCCTCCGCCGCCACCCCCGGCCTCGCCACCGGCTCCGGGGCCCCAACCCCCTCCCACCACTCAGGAGTAGCGATGGGCACACCAGTCGCGACAATGACATGACGGCGATCGCTAGGCTGAGTCGAGTGAGGCCGTACCGTCGCGTATCCCGGTTCCGTTCCCCTGTGGCCATGGTGTGGCTGGCCGTACTGGGCCTGATGCTGTCGGCATGCTCCTTCGGCCCGCCGGAGGAGGAAGAGGCCGGGACCCCTCCGAAGTTCCCGTCGCCGACCGCGAAACCCAGCCACAGTGCCGACACCGAGGTCGCCGCCGAGCCGATCGTGGAGGGCCTGCAGGTGCCCTGGGGAGTGGACTTCCTGCCCGACGGCAGCGCACTGGTCACCGAGCGGGAGACCCGCAACATCCTCCAGATCTCCCCGAACCGGCGGAAAAAGAAGATCCAGACCATCCACGAGGCCTACGCCGAGAGCGAGGGCGGCCTGATGGGGCTGGCGGTCTCGCCGGACTACCGGAGCGACAAGACGATCTTCATCTACTACACCACGGAGAACGACAACCGGATCGCGAAACTGCGGCTCGGACAGCGCCCGCAGCCGATAGTGACCGGGATCCCGGCGTCCGGGCACCACAACGGCGGCCGGCTCGCCTTCGGTCCGGACGGCTACCTCTACGCCACCACCGGCGACGCCGCGAACCCCGTGCACTCCCAGGACAAGAAGAGCCGCGGCGGCAAGATCCTGCGGATGACCACGGACGGCAAGCCGGCTCCGGGCAACCCGTTCAAGTCCCTGGTCTGGTCGTACGGTCATCGCAACACCCAGGGCATCGCCTGGGACCAGCAGAAGCGGCTGTACGCCGTGGAATTCGGGCAGAACGACTGGGACGAGTTGAACCTGATCCAGCCGGGCCGCAACTACGGATGGCCGCGTGTCGAGGGAACCGGCAACAAGCCGCAGTACGTCGACCCACTGGCCACCTGGCGACCGAAGGACGCCTCGTGCAGCGGCGCGGCGATCGAGGGCGACATCATGGTCACCGCGTGCCTTCGCGGCGAGCGGATCTTCCTGATGCAGCTCAACGGCAAGGGTGGGCTGATCGGGGCGCCCCAGGAGGCACTGACAGGTGAATTCGGCCGGTTGCGCACTGTGGTCGCAGCCCCGGACCGGACGCTGTGGGTCACCACGTCCAACCTGGACGGCCGCGGCGACCCGAAACCCGGTGACGACAAGATCCTGCGACTGGTGATCTCCGGGGACGGTGCCGCCGGCAGGACCTGACACCGCCCGGGGTGCCGGCAGCGGGCCCGCCCCCCGCGGGAGATGATGGGTCGATGCCTGTCAGCGATCGCAACCCGGTTGTGGACCGGATCGGCACCTGGTGGCAGTGGTGCCGGCGGCGCGCCCTGCCGCCGCTCGCCGTGATGCGGCGTCATCCAGCGGTGTGCACCGCGGGTCGGGG
Organism: Micromonosporaceae bacterium; assembly: GCA_036375165.1. Lineage (GTDB taxonomy): Bacteria > Actinomycetota > Actinomycetes > Mycobacteriales > Micromonosporaceae > WHSM01. The sequence continues at coordinate 6,283 of DASUSI010000169.1, forward strand.
TCTCACGGTCGTGCTGGTGGCTCTGATCGGGGCCTGCGGGGGTCTGCTGCTGAACGGCCGGGTGCACCACGACGTGGGGCCGTTCCGGGCGGAGCTCGCGGTCATCCCCTCGTTGAACGGTCAGACCGAACTCGGCATCCCACCGCTCGGTTCGCTGATCTTCGACAGCCACGACGCACCGGTGTCGGTCGCGATCCGGCTGGAGGAGTTGGACCCGGGACGTACCCAGAGATTGATCTCCGATCCGGGTGCGGTGGATCGGGCGAGCCGGACCGCGATGAGCGACATCGAGTCGGGCATGGTGCGACTCATGCTCACCGCCAGCGGGTCCGCGTTGCTCGGCGCCCTGCTGCTGAGCCTGCTGGTCTACCGCCGCGACGTCCGCAAGCTCGCCGCGACCGGTGCCGTCACCGTCGGGTTGCTGACCGGCACGACCGCTCTCGGGTACGCCACCTTCGAACCGAAGTCGATCGAGGAGCCGCGTTACGAAGGTCTGCTCGTGAACGCCCCGGCCGTAGTGGGCGATGCCCGCCGGATCGCCGACCGGTACGACGAGTACCGCGCCGAACTACAGCGGCTGGTGCTCAACGTCAGCAAGCTCTACACCACGGCGTCCAGGCTTCCGGTGTACGAACCGGACGACGACACGATTCGCGTGCTTCATGTCTCGGACCTGCACCTGAACCCGACCGCGTTCGACTTGATCTCGACGGTCACTGAGCAGTTCAGCGTGGACGTGGTAGTGGACACCGGAGACATCACCGACTGGGGCAGCGAGCGGGAAGGGGGGCTGTACGCGGCCGGTGTCGGCCGGGTCGACGCGCCGTACGTCTACGTCCGCGGCAATCACGACTCCATGGCGGTTCAGCGGGCCGTCGCCCGGCAGGACAACGCGGTCGTGCTGGACAACCATGTCGGGACAGTGGCCGGACTGACCTTCGCGGCGATCGGGGATCCCCGGTTCACGCCGGACAAGAGCGGCGCCGACGAATACACCCGGGCGGGCCTGCGGCTGCACGCCGAATCCCTGGTGGAAACCATCGAAGCGGCGCACCGACCCGTCGACGTGGCGCTGGTGCACGATCCAGCGGCGGCTGAGCCGCTGGCAGGAGTCGTGCCGGTGGTGCTGGCCGGTCACACCCACCAGCGGACTGTGACGGATGTGGCTGCCGGAACACTGCTGATGGTGGCGGGCTCAACCGGCGGTGCCGGCCTTCGCGGACTCCAGAAGGCGGAACCGGTGCCGCTGGTGCTCTCGGTGTTGTACTTCAACCGGGAGAGCCGAGCGCTACAGGCGTATGACGACATCACGGTTGGTGGTGCCGGGCGTGCCGAGGTGACGTTGCAGCGTCACGTCGTTGAGCGTGCGCCTGGCACCACCGCGCCGGTCAGCCCGAGTCCGTCGGGCTGACCGGCGCGGTGTTGTGTCGGGTTTGCGCCGGGTCAGGACGCGAACCCGGCGGGATCAGATCCGGATCCCGCGCTGGCGCAGGTACGGCACCGGGTCCACCGGGTCGCCACCAAGGTGCACCTCGAAATGCAGGTGCGGGCCGGTGGAGTCGCCGGTGCTCCCCATCAGGGAGATCCGCTGGCCGGCAGCCACCCGCTGGCCGGAACCGACCAGCAGCCGGGAGTTGTGTCCGTACAGCGTACTGACCCCATCGCCGTGGTCGATCTTGACGGCATAACCGTAACCGCCGTACCACCGGGCGAGGCTGACCGTCCCGGACCGCGCGGCGACGATCGGGGTGCCGCTCGGGGCAGCCAGGTCGACGCCCGCGTGCAGAGTTCCCCAACGCTGGCCGAAGCCAGAGGTGACGGTGTAACCCCGGGTGGGCACCACCCAGCCGGCAGCGGGCTGCGCCGCGGGCTTCTGAGTGGGTTTCTGGGTGGGGGTGGTCCGGGTCGGGCTCGGTTTCGGCGGCGTGGGCTGCGCCCTCGTCGCGGTCTGCGGCGATGGCACCGCCCCACTCCGCTTCGCGTCGGTCCTGATACGGCGGGACGCCCGGTCGGTGTCGGCGCGTTCCGCGAGGTCGTCGGGAGCTACCGCCCTTGTCGAGATCTCCGGGATACCGGACAGCGGAGCCACGCCCGCCTGCCCACCCGTGGTGACCAGTCCCACCGCAGCCGTGACACACGTCAGGGCCGCCGCGGCCCGGGTCCGGGTGACCAGGGAACTCCCCTTGTGATGTTTTCCCGTTCGTCGTACGCGCTGGACGTAACGCCGCATCCGCCGGGTCATCCGCAGTGGCGAGGCTACGGGGTTCGGATCGTCCAGCGGCCCGCCTGATGGCCTGCCGATCGGCACGATGTCGTCCTCCGAGTTCGCTGACAAAGCTCGGACATCGTGTCGACGGGAATGAACGTACGGAGAACGGGGAGTGACGGAACAGCCCGCTGACACCCCGAAGGCCGTGTGAAATGTACGGTATTAGAATGATTTACGGGGTTCCACCGGGGGTGGCGAGGGCCATAAACCTGACCGTGGTGCAGCACACATACTTGTGGGGGGACACTGCACAAAAAGCGAAACCGCTTCTTGATCGGACATCCGATCTTGGCCGGAGAGAGAGTACCGGAACCCTCCATCAAAGCCAAATCACGCTGCCCAGGGGGTTCGGGATAGAGATCGAAGAAATCCAAATGCTGTCCGAAACTCACCTATGACGTTCCGTAGTCAGCCGGTTATCCGGTCCACACCCGCACCTTCGTCCGGATACCTATCTGCTTCGCCAGATTCTTGGAGGTTGCCACAACCCCGTGGCGATCAACTGAGCTTCGAGATGATCAGCTCACGCACGGCTCTGGCATCAGCCTGACCCCGCGTCGCCTTCATCACCGCACCCACCAGGACGCCGGCCGCCGCCACCTTTCCGGAACGCACCTTCTCAGCGACATCGGGATTGGCTGCGATCGCCTCGGCAACCGCGGACTCCAGGGCACCGGTGTCCGAAACCACCTCCAGCCCTCGGGTCGCCATCACCTCCGACGGCGAGCCCCCGCCAGCCAGCACTCCCTCCAGCACGGTACGGGCCAACTTGTCGGTGAGCCTTCCCGCGTCGATCAGCCGCTGGAGTTCCGCGACGTGCTGTGGCGTCACGGGCAGGGACCCAAGTTCGATGCCGGACTCGTTCGCTCGACGCGACAACTCACCGAGCCACCACTTGCGGGCCGCCTCCGGCGACGCCCCGGCCGCCACGGTGGTCTCGATCAGCCCCACCGCCCCGGCGTTCAGGATGGACTGCATGTCATGGTCGGATACCCCCCATTCGGTCCGCAGCCGGTGACGTCGCTGCCGTGGCGGCTCGGGGAGCACTGCCTTCAACTCCGCGACCCACGCCGGGTCCGGTGCGATCGGCACCAGGTCCGGCTCCGGGAAGTACCGGTAATCGGTCGCTGTCTCCTTACTACGGCCGGACGTGGTGTCCCCGGTGTCCTCGTGGAAATGCCGGGTCTCCTGAACCACCCTGCCGCCGGAGTCGAGCACCGCGGCCTGACGGAGCATCTCGCTGCGTACCGCCCGCTCAACGCTGCGCAGTGAGTTCACGTTCTTCGTTTCGGAACGGGTACCCCACTCGCTCGATCCGACAGGCTGCAGCGAAGTGTTCACATCGCACCGCAGCGACCCCTGCTCCATCCGCACGTCCGACACACCGAGAGACCGGACCACCTCCCGCAACTCCGTGACGTACGCGCGAGCCACCACGGGAGCCAGCGCGCCGGTGCCCGGGATCGGCTTGGTGACGATCTCGACCAGTGGGATCCCAGCCCGGTTGTAGTCCACCAGGGACTCCGTGGCACCGTGGATCCGCCCGGTGGCACCACCCACGTGCAGTGTCTTGCCGGTGTCCTCCTCCAGGTGGACCCGCTCGATGCCGACCCGGACGGTCTGTCCGTCCACGTCGACGTCCAGGTACCCGTCGGTGCACAGCGGCTCGTCGTACTGGCTGATCTGGAAGTTCTTCGGCATGTCCGGGTAGAAGTAGTTCTTCCGCGCGAACCGGCACCACGACGCGATGTCGCAGTGCAAGGCCAGCCCGATCCGGATCGTCGCCTCGATCGCCGCCCGGTTGGCGACCGGCAGGCTGCCGGGCAGGCCCAGACATACCGGACAGACCTGGGTGTTCGGCTCAGCGCCGAAGTCGGTACGGCAACCGCAGAACATCTTGGTACGGGTTCCCAGCTCGACGTGGACCTCAAGGCCGATCACCGGTTCGTACCGGACGACCACGTCATCGAAACTGGGCAGCGCCATCGTGCTCATCTCAGATTCCTACCCGTCTATCTCGACGCGAGTCACACCCAGCTCTCCGCGAGGTCCGGTGGGCTGAGCGGACTGGTGGTGGACTCCAGGGCGGCGGCAACCCGGTACATCCGGTCGTCTGCCATGGTCGGGGCCATCACCTGCAACCCCACCGGCAGCCCTTCCGACAGGCCGCACGGGACCGAGATCGCCGGGCCACCGTACAGGTTGGACGGAATCGTGAACAGGTCGGCCAGGTACATCTGGTACGGGTCCGCGGTGCGGGCCCCGAGCCGGAACGCCACGAACGGGGTGGTGGCTGAGATCAGCACCTCCACCTGCTCGAAGGCCCGTTGGAAGTCCCGGGTGATGAGCGTGCGCACCTTCTGCGCCTGTCCGTAGTAGGCGTCGTAGTAGCCCGCTGACAGGGCGTACGTGCCGAGCATGATGCGTCGCTTCACCTCTGGGCCAAAGCCCGCCTCCCGGGTCAGCGACATCACCTCCTCCAGCGCCCTGGCACCGTCGTCACCGGTCCGCAGGCCGTAGCGGACCCCGTCGAACCGGGCCAGGTTGGAGGAGCACTCGCTCGGGGCGATCAGGTAGTACGCCGGCAGTGCGTACTCGAAGTGGGGGCACGACACCTCGACGATCTCCGCGCCCAGCTTGACCAGCCGCTCCACGCCGTCCCGGAACGCGGCCGTGATTCCGGGCTCGGCACCCTCTCCGGAGAACTCCTGGACCAGGCCGATCTTCACGCCGTGCAGGTCACCGGAGGCGCCCTGCCGGGCGGCTGCCACCACCGGAGGCACCGGCTGCGGGATGCTGGTCGAGTCGCGGGGGTCATGCCCGGCGATCACCTGGTGCAGCAGCGCGGCGTCCAGCACGGTCCGGGACACCGGGCCGGGGGTGTCCAGGGACGACGAGAAGGCCACCAGCCCGTACCGGGAAGTGCCACCGTAGGTGGGCTTCGCGCCGACCGTACCGGTCACCGCGCCGGGCTGGCGGATCGAGCCGCCGGTGTCCGTACCGATGCCCAGCGGCGCCTCGCAGGCCGCGACCGCCGCGGCCGAGCCGCCGCCGGAACCGCCCGGGATCCGGTTCAGGTCCCATGGGTTGTACGTCGGACCGAAGGCCGAGTACTCGGTGGAGGACCCCATCGCGAACTCGTCCATGTTGGTCTTGCCGAGGATCGGCATCCCCGCTCGCCTCAGGCGCTCCACCAGCGTGGCGTCGTACGGCGGAACCCACCCCTCGAGGATCTTGGAACCGCAGGTGGTCGGCACCCCCTTGGTGGCCAGCACGTCCTTCACCGCGATCGGAACCCCCGCCAACGCCCCCAGCTCCGCGCCGTCCGCGCGGGCCTGGTCGACGGTACGGGCGGCGGCCAGCGCGCCCTCCGCGGCGACATGCAGGAACGCGTGCAGCTTCCCGTCGACCGCGCCGATCCGGTCGAGGTGCGCCCGCGTCACTTCCACCGCGCTGACCTCGCCGGCCCTGAGCAGGTCCGACAGCTCAGCCGCGGTACGCCCTGTGATCTCTGACGTCATTGCGGGGTCCCCACAGCCGTCGCGGTCACGCTCATTCCTCCTCTTCCAGGATCCGCGGCACCCGGAACCGGCCGGCCTCGGCATCCGGTGCGGCGGCCAGCGCCGCACCCTGTTCCAAGCCCGGTAGCGGCTCGTCCTCGCGGAACACGTTGGTCAGCGGCACCGCGTGAGAGGTGGGCGGGATGTCCTCGGCGGTGACGTCTCCGATCCGAGCGACGGACTGCAGGATCACGTCGAGTTGCCCGGCGAAGGTGTCCAGCTCGGATTCGGTGACCGCGAGCCGTGCGAGGCGCGCCAAGTGCGCTACCTCCTCGCGGGAGATGGCGGGCATCGGAGAACTCCTCACGGTGGTACCGGCGACCGCCCGAGTCTATGCCGTGCCGGATCACCACCCGCAGGCAATTCCTACCTGGCGTGTTACCTGGCGCGAGGGCCTCGGTCAGGTGATGCTCTCCGGGGCCACGGAGCGCAGCAGCCGCGGCGGACGGTAGGTCGCGAGCCAGGACGGCAACTCACTCGCGGGCATCGGCCGGGCCAAGAACCAGCCCTGGGCGATGTGACAGCCCAGTGCGGCGAGTCGGCGCCAGGTGCGCTCGTCCTCCACGCCCTCGGCCACCACCCGCAGCCCGAGCGCGGTCGCCAGCTCGATGATCGACCGTACGATCGAAGCGTCGTCGGCATCGCGAACCATGCCGAGCACGAACGACCGGTCGATCTTGACCTCGGCCAGCGGCATCCGGCGCAGGTGCAGCATCGAGGAGTAACCGGTTCCGAAGTCGTCCAGGCTGAGCGCGACACCGAGGTCCTCCAAGCGGCGCAGCGTGGCGAGCACCCGGCGCGAGTCCGCCATCAGGGCCCCCTCGGTGATCTCAAGCTGAAGCTGCGCCGGGCGTACCCCGTGCCGCACCAGCAGCTCAGCCAACCGGTCGGCGAAGTCGGGGGCGTGCAGGTCCCGCACGCTGACGTTGACGGCGGCCCGTACGGTGTGCCCGGCGGCATCCCACTCGGCCAGCTGCCGGGTGACCTCACCCAGCACATGGAACGTCAGCAGCCGCATCACAGCACTGTGCTCGGCCACGCGGATCAGCTCTTCGGGATCCACCTGCCCCCGCTCCGGATGTTTCCATCGCAGCAGCGCCTCGACCGCGACCACCTCACCGGACGCGATCGCGACCTGCGGCTGGTAGTACAGCTCGATCCCCGCGTCCTGGGGGGCGTCGAGCACCCGACGCAACTCTCCCAGCAACCCCAACCGGTGCGTCGAATGGTGATCCGCCTCGGGCAGGTACGTGGCGACCGTGTCGCCGCGGGACTTCGCCTGGTACATGGCCACGTCCGCACACCGCATCAGGCTGGCGTAGTCATCGCCGTGCTCGGGGTAGCTGACCACCCCGATCGAGCTGTGCACGTCCAGCGGCATGCCGTCCAGTTGCACCGGCTCGGACAGCAGCCGTCCGATCCGTCTTGCCAGGTCCATGGCCATCGCCTGGTCCATGCCCGGTGCCAGGACCGCGAACTCGTCACCGCCCAGACGCGCCACCATGTGTCCCGGCTCCGCGGCGCGGGAGAGCCGGAGCGCCACCTCCACCAGCAGCCGGTCCCCCACCCCGTGCCCGAGGGTGTCGTTGACCTCCTTGAACCGGTCCAGGTCGAGCAACAGAAGCGCGAGCCGGCCACCGCCGGGTCCCCGGGTCCCGGGTGCTGTGTCCTGCTCGATCCGCAGCCGCAACGCCTTGCGGTTGGCCAGACCGGTGAGCGGGTCGAGCATCGCCAGCCGCTCGTGCTGTTCGGCCAGCCTGGCGGTGCGGTACACCGCGTAGAGCGGTACCAGGACCAGCGGCACCAGCCAGGGGCTGTTGCTGCTCACCGCCGCACCGGCCAGCACGGCGGCGAGCAGCAACAGGCCGATCCGGGACAGCACCTCGTAACCGGCGGCGCGGCGCACGATCCCGGTCAGGGCCCCGCCGGACCACAACCAGATCGCTATGGAGACCAGCAGGTGGCTGGTGACGAACCAGACCAACGCGGCGAGCACCACGACCACCACCTGGTGCCTGCCGGCGGGCAGGAAGGGGAGGGCTCCGAACCCGGCGAGCACCCCGTAGGCGACCGCGAAGGAAACCGCGTACTGGCCTGCGGTGAACAGTGCCCGGGCCGAGAAGTCACGGTGCAGCCAGGTGTGCAGCACCACCGCCAGCCATTGCACCAGCACGGCCGCGCCCAGGCCCGAGGTCAGCATGATCGCGAATGTGAAGCACACCGAGGGGTAGATCGCGCTCGTCCGGCTTGCCCCCGAAGGGGCGTACGGCCGGATGTCGGCGAGCAGCGCGAGCAACACCATCAGCCAGAACGCCGTCGAGCCGCTCCACACCAGACTGGGAACCGCCCACAGGAACGGCGTCGTCACCGCGAAGCCCGCCACCACCACCGCGGAGAGGTAGATGTGGAAAGACCACGTCCGTTCGGCCGGCGCGGAGCTCCTCAGCACGATCGGCTGCATCCACCCTCCCGCCGCCTTGCACCCGGATCCCCGGGTGCGACGAGCCGCCTCACCATCGCCGATCCGCCACGCGGCGACGGGCAGGCGGCATTGCCCGGGCACCACGTCGTGCGGGTGACAGTGGTATGGCGCAGTATCGCGCACAGTAGTCGATTTCCAGGACGCTGGGGGACACGGTGGTCTATCCGTGATCAACCACCACGTTCAGTAAGCACACCGATGAACCTCCGCTACTCAGCCAATCGTCGCGATCGCATGGGCGGCTTCCGGACCCTGCTCCAGCAGCACCCGAAACCCCGCCTCGTCCAGCACCGGCACCTTGAGCTGGACGGCCTTGTCGTACTTGGATCCTGGCGATTCACCGGCCACCACGAATCCGGTCTTCTTGGACACCGAGCCAGAGGCCCTGCCGCCGCGCCGCTGCACCGCCTCCTTCGCCTCGTCGCGTGAGAACCCCCGAAGCGATCCGGTGACGACCACGGTGACGCCCTCCAGCGGTCGAAGCCCCTCGGTGTGCTCCTCAGCCATCCGAACCCCGGCGGCGGCCCACTTCTCGACCACCTGGCGGTGCCAGCCCACACCGAACCATTCCACGATGGATTCGGCGATCGTGGGGCCGACGCCGTCCGCCGCCGCCAACTCCTCCTGGCTTGCCGAACCGATCCGGTCGATCGAGCCGAACTGCAGGGCCAGGGCCGCAGCCGCGGTCGGACCGACATGCCGGATCGACAGCGCCACCAGGACCCGCCACAGCGGACGTCGCCTGGCCTCCTCGAGGTGGCCCAGCAGCTTCACCCCGTTCGCACCGAGTGTGCCGTCCTTGTTGACAAAGAACGGACAGGCGAGCAGGCGTGACTCGTCCAATGAGAACAGGTCGCCCTCGTCGCCGATCACCTCCGACTCGAGCAACGCGACTCCGGCCTTGTACCCCAGCACCTCGATGTCGAGGCCGCCGCGACCGGCCAGGTGGAACAACCGTTCCCGCAACTGCGCCGGACAGGAACGGCTGTTCGGACACCGGATGTCGACATCGGACTCCTTCTCCCGGCGGAGTTCGGTGCCGCACTCAGGACACTCGGTCGGCATGGAGAATTCGCGTTCGGCGCCGTCGCGAAGGTCCACCACGGGGCTGACCACCTCGGGGATCACGTCGCCCGCCTTGCGGATGACGACCGTGTCCCCGATCCGCACGCCCTTGCGCTTCACCTCATCCGTGTTGTGCAAAGTGGCATACCCCACGGTAGAACCGGCCACGAGCACCGGCTCCAGCACGGCGTACGGGGTGACCCGCCCGGTGCGACCCACGTTGACCCTGATGTCGAGCAGCCGGGTGTTCACCTCCTCCGGCGGGTACTTGAACGCGATCGCCCAGCGCGGCGCCCGACTGGTGGAACCGAGCCGGCGCTGCACCGCCACACTGTCCACCTTGACAACCACACCGTCGATCTCGTGTTCCACGTCGTGGCGGTGCGCCGCGTACCGGCCGACGAACTCGCGTACCTCGTCCAGCGCCTGGACGACCTTCCAGCTCTTGCTGATCGGCAGCCCCCAGGCTTCCAGGGCCCGGTACGCCTCGGACTGCCGTGCCGGTTCGAATCCGCGCCGGGCACCCAGTCCGTGCACCACCAGACGCAGCGGACGAGTGGCGGTCACTCTCGGGTCCTTCTGGCGCAGGCTGCCAGCGGCGGCGTTACGCGGGTTGGCGAACGGTCTGCCCCCCTGCTCGACCAGCTGCGCGTTCAGCTCGCCGAACCGGGCCACCGGGAAATACACCTCGCCACGGATCTCCACCAGCTCGGGCACCCCGAACTCGTCGCCCGGTCGGAGCCGATGCGGGATCTCCTGGATCGTCCGGACGTTCGGAGTGACGTCCTCGCCGGTCACGCCGTCGCCGCGGGTCGCACCGCGTACCAGACGGCCGTCCTGATAGGTGAGGTTGATCGCCAGGCCGTCGACCTTCAGCTCGCACAGGTAGCTGACGCCGTCCCCGGCCTCCCGCTCCACTCTTGCGGCCCATGCCGTCAACTCCTCGTCGGTGAACGCGTTGTCCAGCGAGAACATCCGCTGCGCGTGCGCCACGGGGGTGAACAGAGTGGAGTACGCCGCACCCACCCGCTGCGTCGGCGAGTCCGGGGTCCGCAGCGTCGGGTAGCGCTCCTCCAGCTCTTCGAGCTCGCGCAGCATCCGGTCGTATTCGGCGTCCGACACCGTCGGCCGGTCCAGCACGTGGTAGCGGTACTGATGCTCAGAGACCTCCTCGGACAGCTCGCGGTGCCGCTCCCGCGCCTCGGCGGGAGGCTCCGCCTGCTGTGCCACGGCAGGCTGCTCGGGGATCGCTTCCTCGGACACACCACGAACCTAACCGTCCGGTACGACATCCGCCCCAGCCTCTCCGGGTCCAACCCGGACCCGATCCACGGGCATCCGGCAATTCGAGAGATGCGTACGGGGAACGCAACATGCGACCGTCAGATGCACGGCACTACGACAGCCTTAGTGTCATTTACCTGATTATCGGCATTAGCCCGGTTCTGATGTGCAAGGACCAATCCCGGAGGTCATGTGTCCATCAGTAGTGTTCCGACGCGGCAAGAACTCCTCAGCCGGGTGTCCGAACTGGTTCCGCTTTTCCAGCAACACGCGGCCTGGCAGGAGGAGAACCGGCGACTGCATGAGGAGACCGTCGAAGCTCTCGCGGATGCCGGCGTGTTCCGGCTGCGGACACCGACCCGGTACGGCGGCTACGAAGCCAACACTCGCACCCTGATCGACGTGGCCACCGAGATCGGTCGCGGCGACGGCTCCACCGCGTGGACCGCCGCGGTGTCCTGGATCCCCACGTGGATGGTGTGCCTGTTTCCCGACCAGGTGCAGGACGAGGTGTTCGCGAACCCGGACGTCCGGGTGTGCGGGACGCTGAGTCCCAGCGGTATGGCGGCACCGGTGACCGGCGGGGTGGTCGTGAACGGGAAATGGGGATTCATCACCGGCGCCTGGCACAGCCACTGGCAGGAGATCATCGCGATCCGGATGGGACCGGGCGAGCCCACGCCGATCATGGCGTTGGTATCGATGTCGGAGATGCGGATCATTGACGACTGGCACACCACCGGGCTGCGGGGGTCAGGAAGTGTCAGCACGGTGGCGACGGATCTGTTCATACCCGCGGAGCGGGTCCTGCCGCTTGACGCGGTGCTGCACCAGCGGTCCGCCTCGCACCTGAACACCGATTCCGAGATCTACCGGCCTCCCCTGGTCCCGGTCGCGGCGGCGTCGTCGGTCGGAGTCGCCACCGGGCTGGCCAACGCCGCCCGGGAAGCCTTCTTCCAGAGGCTGCCCAACCGCAAGATCACCTACACCGACTACCCCAGCCAGCGGGAGGCACCGATCACCCATCTGCAGGTGGCGGAAGCGGTGATGCAGGTCGACCAGGCCGAGTTCCACGCCAGTCACCTGGGGTCACTGGTCGATCGCAAGGGCACGGACGGTTCGCCGTGGACGATCGAGGAGCGGGTCAGGGCACGAGCTGACATGGGGGCGGCATGCCGATGCGCGAAGCGAGCAGTGGACATCCTCGCCACGGCCAGCGGCGCGTCATCGATCTACAACCAGGTGCCGATCCAACGAATCCAGCGGGACATCCAGGCGCTGAGCCTGCACGCCCTGATGCATCCGGACAACAACGCCGAACTCTACGGCCGGGTGCTGTGCGGGCTGGAACCGAACAGCCGCTACCTGTGACCCCGCGCCAGCACACGAGGTGAGGACATGAAGCCCAACCCGCCGGCCGCCTTTCTCGGGCCCTCCCCCACTGACCAGGCCGCGGTGTGGGCGGTTCCGCAACGGATCGTCGCAGCCTGGGCGAACCATGACGCCGACGCGTTCGCCGACGCTTTCAGCGAGGACGGCACCATGATCCTGCCCGGTGTCTACCGGTGCGGCCGGGACGACATCCGCACGTACATGACCGGTGCGTTCGCCGGTCCGTACCGGGGCACCCGGGTCACCGGCCAGCCGATCCACATCAGTTTCCTGAACGACCAGGTGGTGGCCCTGATCACCGAAGGCGGGGTGATGCGGCCAGGGGAGACCAAGGTCTCCGACGCGCGGGCCATCCGGGCGACCTGGCTGATCGTGAAACAGGCCGGCGGATGGCGGCTCGCGGCGTACCAGAACAGCCCGGCGTTCGCCGGATGACCGGGCCCGTGCCGACCGGCTACCGGTCATCGGTGCGGACGTGACCGTGGCTGCTCAACACCACCGGCAGGGCCCGGTGACCGTTCATGATGAAGGTCGGCAGCGGGCGCAACTCGTCCGGCGGCACCGCGAGGGTCATCCCCGGGAACCGTCGAAACAGTGAGGACAGGCCGACCGTCGCCACCATGCGGGCGATGCCAGCCCCGAGGCAGTAGTGCGGGCCGTGGCCGAACGAGAGGTGTGTCTTGTCGGCCCGGGTGACGTCGAATCGGTCGGTACTGTCCCCGTGCAGCGCCGGGTCCCGGCCGATCGCGGCGTAGTTCACCAGGATCGCATCACCCCGGGGGATGGTTGTCCCCTCCAGATGGATGTCCTCGGCGGCGTACCGCAACGGCAGGTGCGCTATCGGAGACTCCACCCGGAGTGTCTCGTCGATGACGTCCTCCCAGGAGACGTGGCCGGAGGCGACCAGGCGTCGCTGCTCGGGATGGCTCAGCAACGCGGTGATCGCGTTGTCGAAGAAGTTGATCGTGGTCTCGGAGCCCGCCCCGAGGATCGCGAATATCGAGTCCGCGAGTTCCCGTTCGGTCAACCGAGAACCGTCCTCGTCCCGTGCGGCCACCAGGTCACTGGCGATGTCCTCGGCCGGGTTCCGGCGTTTCTCCGCGATCAGGTCCGCCATCGCCTGCCGCCAACCACGCAGGATCGCCCCGGCCTGACCTGGCGTCACGGTGGTGTCCACCATCATGTCGATGACCTGGGCCGTGTGGGCACGGGCTGCCTCCGACATCCCGATCAGGTCGGCGACCAGACGTGCCGGCAACGGGTAGGCGAAACCCGCCCGCAGGTCCACGACCTCCCCCGGTCCGCTGGTGACTTCCAGAGCGTCGAGAAGCTCGCCGGTGAGCCGCTCCACCCTGGGCCGGACAGCTTCGGTACGACGTGCGCTGAACGCCTTCCCGACCAGCCTGCGAAGCCGGAGATGGTCCTTACCGTACGCCGTGACCATGTTGTCCATGGCGACCCAGCTGATCATCTCCCAGTCCGGCGGGACCTCGCCGTTCACGTACGCCAGCCAGTGGTTGCGTGCGCTCTTGGTGACCCGTGGGTCGGTCAGCACCCGCTTCGCGACGTCGTACCTGTTGACTGACCACGCGGGGATTCCACCGGGCAGCATGACCCGGATCGCGGGCCCCTGTTCCCGCAGCTGGGCGGCCTCGCCATGGAGGTCGCTGCCAGTGGGATCGAGGACGAAACACCGTCTTTCCATCGATGTCCCCCATCGTGACGACTCAGCCGCGGATATCGCCGCCACTTGCATCATCGTTCGGATGCCGGCCGGCCCGATCTCCCGAATTGCGCAGTTCCCGCGACCCGGGTCGGTGACCGGGCGAGGCGGCTGGTCCTACCCGCCGGGCGGGATCGGTCCCCGGTTCGGACCGGCCCAGCCGGCCACCTGACGGGCTGCCGCCAGACTCGCCCACGACACCACCTCGATCAGCGCGGTGTCGCCTGGATGGTGTCGCCGGAACTCTTCCACGATGGACCCGTCGACCTGGTACGAAGCGAACGCGGTGAGAAGTGCCAGACGGCCGGTGGCCCGGTGTGCGTCCGGCAGGGTGGCCACCGCGTCCTCGACCCATGCCCGGCTGATTCCGGGTGGCCTGCCGTCCCACCCGGCAAGATCCGCCGTGACCCGGTCTCGAACCGGTTCCGGCACCGAACGGTGACCCGCGGCCTCGATCGCCGCGCTGGCCCGGGCCAGCGCCTCCGCGAGGCTGGGCCGCCGCGCGGCCCACCGCAGGCCGGCGGGCAGCGCCGCCGGTGGCAACAGGCGGATCGAGGCACCGGGTTCCTCGTCTCGCCGGACCCGACCCGCCAGCAGTCGCCCCACCAGCCTGCCGAGCCGGCGGCGGGTGCGGTCGGCCATGCCGGGGGGAAACGGCGATGGTCGGAGGAAGACGTTCACCATCCGGTTCAGATAGTGGAAGGTGAGCAACACCCCGAGCAGCTCAGGGGCATGCTCCGGAGGGATCACCGGTCGCCACCCGGCCCCGGCTGTCCGGGTCCCGCTGGCCCTGGCCCACGCGGCAACCGCGCGGATCTCCGGATCGGTGATGGAGGCGACCCGGCTGGCGGTGAGGGCTGCCACGTCGGCCCCGGGGGCCAGCCCGGACAGCAGGGTGCTGTGGACATCGACGCAGTACGGGCAGGCATTACCCAACGACACCGCGACCGCCGCCGCCTCCCGGGCCGCCGGGCTGACGGCTCCGCTGGCCAGCATGGTCTCCCGCAACATCGACCAGGCAGCCGCCAGCACCGGCGGGGCCGGCGAGTGCAGGGTGATCGGCGGGGCCAGCATCCCGAACTCCCGCTGGACCTGCGCGTACACCTCCGCCACGAGTCCCCTCGCGGCTCCGGGCGAAATCGCGGACACGTAACGCAACTGGGCCGCCGTCGCCCGCCACACCATCCGTCCCATCACTCCCCAACCGCGGTCAGGCAGCGCCGGCAGCGGCCGGGGTGGTCCGCGCACTCACCGTGCCCCCGGTCGGTAGCGTGCCGGTGTAGCGGGCATCGATCCCGCTGCGCCGCGCCGCCGCCACGACCCCCGGCATCGCGCGTTCCGCCAGCGCCGCGATCGTCAGCGCCGGATTGACGGTCAGCGCGCCGGGCACCGCCGAGCCGTCGGTCACGAAGATCCCCGGATGCCCGCGCAGTTCGTGGCTTTCGTCCAACGCGGAGGTGTCGGGGTCGTCACCGATCCGGCAGGACGCGAGCGGGTGCACCGTGTAGGCGCCGATCAGGTCGCTGCTCCACGGCCTGACCCGGGCCAGGCCGTCACGCTCCAGGATTGCCTTGACGTCCGCGTCCGCCAGCGCCCAGGCTCGCAGGGTGTTGGCGGTCGGCTGGTAGCGAAGCGTGATGCGTCCCAGGGTCTGTGCCGAGATCCGGTACGCGTTGCCGGTGGCCGGCGGTGGCCCGAAAACGCCCTCGTTGTCGTCCTCGCACATCGTGAACACGGTGAGCCAGGACTGCCAGCGGCGCAGCATCTCCTTCTTCTCCACCCCGAGCCATCCCGGGCCGGTGGCGTCCGGTGCCTGCGCCAGGAAAGTGCCGAAGCCGACCGGGAAGAACAGTTGCTCCAGCGAGTAGCGGGTGTACTCCGGTAGTGAGGCGTCGAGCCGGTCCCACGTTGCGACGCATGGCCCCCTGCCCACCTGGTACGCCTGGTACGCCACACCGTCGCCACGATCGAGTCCGAGCAGCTCACGTGCCCGCTCGTCGTCGATGACAGCGGTGTTCAGCCGCTCGCCGTTGCCGGAGAAGTACCGGCCGACCGCGGCCGGCATCGGGCCCAGCGACGGCTCGGACCGGCGCAGGATCACAGGGGTGGCCGCGGCACCCGCGGCCAGCACCACGATCGCTGCGTCGATCGTGCCGGTCTCTCCCAACACCCGGTAGTCGACCTCGTCGACCCGGTTGTAGTGCACCCGGTAACCGCGGTCGGTCCGGGACAGGTGCTGAACCTCGTGCAACGGCCGGATCTCGGCACCCTGGGCCAACGCGGCAGGCAGGTAGTTCAACAACAGGGAGCGTTTCGCGTCGAACCGGCAGCCGGCGGTCATCCAGTTGCAGTTGGTACAGGACTCGACGTCCACGGCCGAAGGCACCGGGTTGGCGGTACGGCCGGCGCGGGCGCACGCCGCGGCGAACAGCCCACCGGCGTACGGCACGGACTCGAAGGACTGCCGGCTGACCGGCAGCGCCTCACTGACCCGGTCGTACCACGGATCGAGGGCGTCGCGGGTGATCGCCGCCGGCCACATCCGGCGGCCGACGCTGCCACGTCGCTCGAAAACGAAACTCGGGGCGCGCGGCATCGCCGCGAAGAACACCACGCTGCCACCCCCGACACAGTTGCCGCTGAGCACGCTCATGCCGTCGCCGATGCCGAAGTCGAAGATCCGGGTGCTGGAGGACCCGAGCTTGAGGTCGTGCTCGAAATCCGGGGCGGTCAGCCACGGCCCCCGTTCCAGGACCATCACCCGGGCCCCGCCCACGGCGAGGTGGTAGGCCGCGATGGCACCCCCGAAGCCGCTGCCCACCACGACGACGTCGGCGTGTTCGGTACTTGTGTCGGTGTGTTCCGCGCTGGTCATGCCGGGCTCCCTGAGGGCGTGGTGTCCGGGTGCTGGTCCGCGAGCGGTCGCTGGTAGGAGTACCTGGGAAACCGCCACACTCCGTCAGCTTCCGGGGGGCGGAACCCGATCGTGGCGAGTCCGGGATGGTCCGCGGCGATGGCATCGGTGGTGTGCAGGTGCGCCGCGGCATCGAACGCCATCGTGCAGAAGACCGCGAGGCCGACCCAGAGGTCCTTGGCCGGATGACCGGGAGCGGTGACTCGACGCACCAACTCGACCCGGTCGTCGTAGGGCAGGGCCACGAACGGCGGCACCGAGGGGTCGTGGGCCAGTCCGTGCTCGGTCGCGTACCAGGCGGCCCGCTCGTCGAGCAGCGCGGCGAGTCCTGCCAGCCCCGCGGCCAGGCCGACCTCGGGCAGTTCCAGCAGGGCCAGCGCACCAGCCGCGACGGCACCGCCGCCGTCGGAAACGCCAGCGACGGCCCGGTCACCGGGCCATCGCTTTTCGCCGGGGATAACGGTATCGGCGAACGCCTCCAGGGTTGCCACTCGCGCCCGCTGCGCATCGTCTGACACGGTTTCGCCTCCCTTCTGTGTCCACCGCTGACTGACCGGCGGGAGGATGTCCATCGTCGGGCTCGTGCTCCGACCACCGCATCTCCCCGGTTGCGGTGCTGTGTGCCGCCCGGTTGCGGCACCGGTTCGAATGCGTCCATTCAAAACATCGCACCGGGCGAAACCGGGATGGTGGGTATTTCCACCAGACGCGGCGATGGCCTGGAGTCGCATGGTTACGGTACGTATCCGCACTGTGGAAGATGCGTAGTCCCATGGTGAGACAGGAGAATCAACTGATTCCACCCAAAACCGAAAGGAGCTACACCCGCAGCTACCCACAGTAAGGGGAAAAATCGGCCCGTTTACAGGGTATGTCCAATTTATCGGCTGCTCAAACCGGGGACGGCACAGCCACCGTCTGGTAACACGGAAGCACGGTCGCAATCGCGAATTTCGCGATCGGTCAACCCTGTCCGTCACACCATTCGTTCACTGGTAATCAGAATAGCGCGGCAAAGCCGCGAAAATATACCAGTAATTGCGTAGGGAGGGTATCCGCACCTGGGGAGGTACCACGTGGAAGACCCTGCCGAACAGGCTGTGCTACGGGTTATTGAAACCATGCGGGAGCGACTCGGGGAGCGGCTGACGATTGACGACATGGCACGCACGGCGATGTTCAGTAAATTTCACTTCACCCGGATATTTCAACGCGTGACCGGCCTGTCACCCGGCCGATTCCTGTCCGCGATGCGGCTGCAGAAGGCACAGGAACTCCTTGTCACGACGTCACTCAATGTAGCTGACATCAGCTACCAGGTCGGCTACAACAGCGTCGGCACGTTCAGCTCCAGGTTCGCGCGGAGCGTCGGCCTTTCCCCCACCGAGTACCGGCAGCACGGCGGCTACACCCCGGAGGTACGGATGGACCGGATGGCCCATACCGGACACCAATCCGTCGCCGTTCGGGGAACGGTCCTGTGCCCGCTGGCGAGCCACCCCGCACGGGTGTTCGTCGGGCTGTTCCCGGACCTGACCCAGGGCCGGCCGGTGGCCTGCACGGTCCTGAACCGACCCGGGTCGTACCTGCTGGAATGTGTTCCGCCTGGAACGTGGTACCTGGTCGCCACGTCCATCTCCAACGACCACGGCACCACCGACCACCCCACCATGTCCAGGCACCGAACACCCACGGACCCGACCCTGTACCTGAGCCGCCATCCCGGCGTCACCGTGCCGCCCGACACGGTGGTGAGGCTTCCCGACATCCGGCTCCGGCCATCGCGTGCGATCGACCCTCCGATGCTGCTGGCGCTGCCGGGCCTACAACGGGACGGCGTGACACCGCCGCCCGCCCAGGCCACCGGAGTGCACCTCAGGAGCGCACGGTCATGGGAAGCCCACCACGAATCCGCAGCGACAGCATCGGCTCCGGCACAACCCGGTAGCCGGGAGCCGTGACCAGCCGCAGCTCTCGCACCACCATGGCCAGGACGAAACAGGCCTCCATCATCCCGAGGTGGCTGCCCACACAGAACCGGGGACCCGCGCCGAACGGCAGGTACGCGTACCGGGGTCGGTCGGTGGGCCGGTTCGGGTCGAACCGGTCAGGGTCGAACCGCTCCGCCGAGTCCCAGAACCCCGGGTGCCGGTGCAGGGTGTACGGGCTGATGAGGACGTCGGAGCCGGCTGGGACGTGGTGGCCGCCGACCTCGTCGTCAGCCTGCGCCCGACGGGTGAGGATCCATACCGGCGGGTAGAGCCGCATCGCTTCCTGCACCACCATCGCGGTGTACCGCAGCCGCTTCAGATCCTGGTACGTCGGCAGCCGGTCGCCGAGCACCTCGACCGCTTCGGCCCGTAACCGCTCCCCAACCTCGGGATGCCTGTCAAGCAGGTGAAACGTCCAGCCCAGAGTGCTCGCGGTGGTTTCGTGACCGGCGAGCAGCAGGGTGACCAGCTCGTCACGCAGCCGTTGCCGGCCGAGCCGTGGGTCGGCCTCCCCCCGGGTCGAGTAGATCAGGCGAGACAGCACGTCGCCGGCGTCCTCCCGCAGGTCGGCAACACGTTCCGCGACGAGTTGGTCTACAACCCGCTGCAGATGCCGGCGCGCCCGGCGGAACCGGACCTGGCGGGGCAGCGGCAACCACGTCGGCACCAGGCCCAGCGAGGCCATCTCGAACATCGCCTGGTCCTGCACCGCTTCGAAGGACGCTCCGATCGAGTCGAAACGAACCAGGTTCGCCTCCAGCAGGGTGCGGCCGAGCACCCCCAGGGTGAGACCGGTCAGCTCGCGCAGCACGTCGACCTGGCCGCCGGCCCCGTGCGCCCGCAACCGGTCGACCAGCAGTGCGGCCTCCTCGGCGACGATGCCCGCCTGCCGGACGATCCGCTTGTGCCCGAACACCGGCTGAACCACGGAACGCTGCCGACGCCACAGCACGCCCTCGCTGGTCAACAGGCCGTCACCGAGGGCACGCCTGGCATGGACGAGTCCGATGCCTTTGTGGTAGCCGGCGCTGTTGTCTGCCAGCACGTGTCGGGCGTGGTCCGGATGATTGAAGAAGTAGAGAGCCCGCGGACCGATCGAGATCCGAACCGCGTCGCCGTGCCGGGTCGCGGCGGTCATCAGGCCCAGCCGGTCACGGCCCAACTGCCACAGTGTCCGGGGCAGCGTCCACACGGGCGGTCCGGGCGGTACGACGTGCGTCATGGCCCACCCACCTGATCAATCAGGCCGAAGCGGCCACGGAAGAACACCAGTGCGTCCTCACCGGCCCGCCAGTCCATCGCCACCGGACTGCCGACGAAGATGGTGTGATCGCCGCCGCCGTACTGCCGCCAGACACGGCACTCGAAATGCGCGATGGCGCCGTCCAGCAACGGCGCACCCGTCTGCGGACCCGGTCGCCACCCCAGACCGTCGAACTGGGCCCGGCTGAGCGGACGCCAGCGGTCTGCGAAGTGCCGCGCCAGCCTCTCCTGATCCGCCGCCAGCACGGAGACGGCGAAACAACCCGCAGCCGCCAGCCGCTGGTGCATCACCGCCCCACGGTCGACGCAGACCAGCACCAGCGGCGGGTCAAGCGAAACCGACGCGAACGAGTTCGCGGTCATTCCATGTGGCGTGACCCCGCCCGTGGTCACCACGGTGACGCCGGTGGCGAACATGCCGAAGGCACGCCGTAGCAGGGCGGTATCGGTGATCCCGGACGATCTCACTGGTTGTGCGCTCATTGCGCTCCTCGTCAACTGACGCGGGCGGGCGGAAGGTACGGCGTCAGAGCCCGCATCAGCGGCTCCGGCACCCTGGTCGGCGCGGTGCGGTGATTCGGCCCCCGCATGCAGGCCACCCGCTGCCCGCCCCGGGCGACCAGGGTCTCGCCGCCATCCGGGTCGACCCGGACGTACTCGAAGCCGAACTCGAGCTGCGTCTGTGCCAGCTCCAGCAGCCGCATCCGGATGGACACCCGGTCGAAGGCGGTGAGTTCGGCGAAGAACTCACAGTCCACCTTCACCGTGAACAGCTTCAGGTCACCCCGCAGATCCGCCAGCACGTCGGGGGCGCGCTCCTGGAGGAACATCTCCCGGCAGCGGCCCTGCCAGCGCAAGTAGTTGGTGTAGTAGACATTGCCCACCAGGTTCGTCTCCTCGAACCCCACCACGTGCCGGTACTCGAAGAACCTGTCCATGTCACGACCACCCGTCGGTGAGCACCGCGAAGCCGACCGGACCCGGGACGTCACGCAGGGCGGTGACGAACGTGGCGATCCGTACCGCTCCGGAGGCGAAGACCTGCCAGCCGGGGCGTTCCGGCACTGCCCCGGTGAGCGGCGCGGGTACCGGCAGGCCAGCCTTCTGAAGACACTCGACGGCCAGCCACACCCTGCTCGCCGCGGTGTCGATGCCCTCTCCCAACTGCCCGTCGACCAGTCGCGCGAGTTGCGCGTGCGGACCGAGCAGGTCCCGCCATTCCGCCTCGGGCCGGGCCACCACGGGTTCCACGTCACAGGCCACGATGCCGGCGGCAGCGACGCACATCGTCATCCCGGCACCGTGGGATGCCGAGACCGTCTGGTCCCCCGGTACCTCCGGGCGGCCGTCCGGGCGATAGCTCACCTCGACCCGGCGACCCAGGGCCCGACTCACCGCCAGCGCCGTGGCAGCCCGCGGACCGGCATCGCCGGACGGCTCGACCACGACCGTGACCCGGGCGTCGAGCAGATCCTCGACCCGGCGCTCCAGGTACGGGCCCAGCAACGGGGCCACCCACGGGCCACGTCCGTCCCGCTTGCGCACCGCCCGCAGTCGCAGCCCTTCCCACCGTTCCACCACGGCCCCGTCATTGGTACGTACCGCGATGTCGTACACGTACGTGTCGCCGTCGCGGTCACGCTCGGTGGCGCAGTAGCGCAACTGCCCCGCGGCGGTCAACTTGTCGCCCCCGGGGTACACCCGGTCGATCCCGGCCGGCAGCAGGGTCGCGTCCGGTACGCAGACCTGGTTCCCGTGCATCAGCGCATCGCGCGTCCCGGGGTCACCGAGCAGCAGGTGGCCAGGCAGGAACCCGGCGAACCACGCTCCGCTGTCCGGTTCGGTCAGGTCGACGTCGACGTGCCGGGCGGCCACCCGACGGTAGCGGCGCAGCCGCTGGAACCGGCGACCCTGGAACAGACTGTCCCCGTACAGGTCGGACTCCGGCCGCAGCGGCACCGAGGGCAGGTCGTCGGAAACCTGGTCCGGAGGCCCTTCCGGGACGGGTACGCCGTCCAGGCGCAACCGCGCCCGGAAGTGCTCTGCCGCGAACCCGGTCTCGGCACTGTGAACAACGACGTCGACGGTGTCCTCACCGGTCACGGTCGCGGCGATCCGCACCGTGGCGCGCCCTTGGGGCGTGATCACGATCGGCCGCGAGAACTCAACCCGCTCGAACACCGGCACCACTTCCCGCCCGGTCGCCCCGACAGCCACCTGAGCCATCGCCTCCATCCCCAGCACGGCGGGGAAGAGCAGGTTGCCGTCGAGACGGTGTTCGGCCAGATACGGATCGGTGTCGGGATTCAGTTCCACCTCGGTGACCAGCTCCACTCCGTGGTAGCGCACCAGCGGTCGTCCCAGGAACCGCAGCAACGGCAGCGGCGGGTGGTCGTGGTGGAGTGTCTCCACGCCGTCTGCGCGCCCGCTGACCACCACCAGTACCGGGGTGTCCGGGTCAGCGACCAACCGGCGCATGATCCGGACGCCCTGGTCGGGGGTGACTGGCGTGACCCCGCTGCGGGTCAGCGACTCGACCACGGCGAGCCGTTCTCCCATCCCCACCCCGGACCAGACGGACCACTCGACACACATCGCCCGGCAGCCTGGGTGGGACTCGGCGACCTCCCGGGTGAGATCCGCCAGCCACTCGTTCGCGGTCGCGTAATGCGCCTCGCCGGGCAACCCGGCACGCCCGATGATGCTGCCGAACGTCACCAGCAGCCGCAGCCGTGCCGGGTCGACCGCGTCGAGCACGGCCCGCAGTCCGCCGATCTTCGGGGCGAAGGTCCGGTCGAACTCGTCGGGGTCCAGGTCAGCCAGTGCCCGGGGCTCGTTGCGGCCCGCGCCGTGCAGCACCGCCGTGACCGGACCGAGCCGGCGGGTCAGCGCGGCGACCGCATCCCTGACCTGTCCCGGGTCGGTGACGTCGGCGCGTTCGTAGTGCACGGTCAGGCCGGCATCGGCGATCCGGCGCAGGTTCGCCGCGAGTTCGGCGTCCCGTTCCGGGTCGGACCTGCCGAGCACCGCCAGCCTGGCTCCGGTGTCGGCGGCCACCGCCAGGGCGCACTCCGCTGTGATCCCTTTCCCGCCACCGGTCACCAGCAACACGTCGGAGGCGTCCAGTGGGGACTGCTCCCGAGCCGGGTTGACTGGCATTGCCCGAAGGATGGGCGCCCGCCGTACTCCGGCCACGTCGTACACCACGTCGGAGTAGCTCGCGGTGGCCGCGACCTCGGCCACCACCCGGTCCACCGCGTCGGGGCTCGCCGGCAGACGAACGATCGTGACCCGAAGCCGCGCTGCCTCCTGGCGCAGGGTCTTCGCCAGCCCGGCCGCCCCCCGGTCGTGATACACCAACACGAACCGGGCCCCGGGTGGTTGCCGGATCGCGGCCTGCGCACCCCGCAGGGCGAAGGTCAGATCCGACTGGTCGCAGCCAAGCGGCAGGCAGACCAGCACACCGCCGCCGACTCCCGCCCGTTCCAGGGCCCGGCGCAACGGTTCGGCAAGCGGGTTGTCGGCATCTCCGTACACCTGCCAGACACCGTCGGCTTCCGGTTCCAGCCGTGACGGCAGCGGGACCTCGTCCAGATCCACCCGGAACGGCCGGACCCAGGACGCCGCACCGGCCGCTGGTGCGACGGCCGGCCCGGTACCGGGCGCGATCCGGTTCACCTGCTCCAACGCCTCGGCGAGTTCCCGTACCGTCGCGGTGGCGAAACTGGTCGGCGTCTGTGACGGTGCGATGCCGAGTTGTCGTGCCGCCTGGTTCACCACCTGTCCCACGGTGATCGAAGAGAGATGCAGGTCGTCGAGCAGCCGGCTCTCCGGGAGCACCGCGTCCAGCGGCAGTTCGACCCGTTCGGCGGCAAGCCGCCGTAGCAGGTCCACAGTGGCCTCCGCGGGTTGGCCGGTCGCCGTCCCGGCCCGCGGCGTACCGCCTGCCTGGGGCGTACCGCCTGCCGAGGCATCCGCTCCCTGGCCGCCCGAGGTGTCGATGTCCGGTGCCTGTTCGCAGGGACTGGCGAGGAACCGGTGCTCCTCGCCCACCCGCAGCGGCCGGGTGAACCGACTGTCGAAAAAGTCCGTGACGGCGAGCGTGGCACCGTTCACATAGGACGCGGCCAGCACCCGCAGCAGTCCGTTCACGGACTCGTCGTCAGTGTCCAGCGGGATCACCGGCACGTCGGTCAGCCGGGACGCCAGCCCGGTGAGCACCCTGCCGGGACCGACCTCGACGAACAGGTCCACCTCGCGAGCGGCTTGGGTGACCGCCTCGGCGAACCGCACCGGGTCGGTGATCTGCCGGCACAGCAATGCGGGAATGCCCGTGTCCGGCGGCAAGGGCTCGCCGGTCACGGTGGAGATCACCCGACGGCGTACCCGGCCGAACCGCTGCCCCGCCAGCCACTCACCGAACGCCTCCGCCGCCGGAGCCACCAGCGGAGAGTGGAATGCGTGCGAGACGGCCAGCTTCGCCGACTCCAGGCCCGTGGCGTCCGCCCGGCGGCACAGCGCCTCGACCGCGGACACCGGACCGGCAACCACAGTCTGCTGTGGACCGTTGTAGCCGGCGACCACCAGCGGCAGATCCGCCAGCAGGTCCCGCACCCGCTCCGGTGGTGCCGCCACACTCGCCATGGTCCCGGCCCCACTGTGGTCGGTCATGGTGCGGCCCCGCACTCCAGCCACCCGCAACAGGGTTTCCTGGTCCATCGCGCCGGCCCAGTGCAGTGCCGAGATCTCCCCGAGACTGTGACCAACCGCCACGGTGGCCGTGAGCCCGAGTCCGGACAGCACCCGCAGCCCGGCCACCGAACCGGTCACGATGCGTGGCTGTGCCACCGCCGTGGCCACCATGTCACCTGTGCTCGGGAGCGCGGCGCTCGCGTACCACTGTTCCACCTCCGGGAACCGACGCCGCAGCGCACCACCGCTGGTTCCCCGTCCCGACCCCTGTCCGGGAAACAGGTATCCGATCCGGCAGCCGGACGGGGCGTGTCCAAGGAAGCAACCATCGGCCCCGACGGCTTCACCGGCCGCGAGCGCGTCGCGGACCCGGCGTAGCCGCTGCTCCGCCTGGTCGGGGGACGAGGCCACAACCGCCGCACGGTGCCGCAGGTCACGCCGCTTGTCCCGGGCCAGGGCGGTGGCGAGGTCACCGAGTTCGGCGTACGACAGACCGGGCACGAACCTGACCAGTTCGTCCAGTCGTTCGGCCAGTTCCCCCGGCGAACCGCCGGCGACCAGCAGGAGCTCCGCATCCTGCGGTGAGGCCGCCAGCCTGGCAGTATGCCGGTCGAACCGGGCCCCCCGCCGGGATCGGCTCCGCTTCTCGAGTACGACGTGGGTGTTGATGCCACCGAAACCCATCGCGGTGACACCGGCTCGGAGCGCCGCGTCGGCTGGCCACGGCTCCGCCTTACGCAGCACCCGCAGCGCCACGGGGTTCTCGGACAGCACCGGATGCGGGTCAACGCATCCGATCGCCGGAGGCAGCACCCGGTTGTGCAGCGCCATCGTGGCCTTGATCAGGCCAGCCACCCCGGCGGCGGCCTTGGTGTGGCCGATCATGCTCTTGACCGAGCTGATCGCCGCGGGCGGAGCCTGCGGGTCAGCGGTCCGGCGGGCCCGCGACAGCGCGGTCAGCTCCGTGGCGTCGCCGACCTCCGTCCCGGTGCCGTGGCCCTCGAACAGCGGCACGGTTTCGATGCCGAAACCGGCCCGCCGGTATGCCCGGCGCAATGCCAGCCGGTAGCCGTCCAGTTCCGGCCGGGTCATGCCGCCCTTGCCGTCGGAGGAAATTCCCCACCCGGCGACCGTGGCGTAGCGGCGGTGACCGGCCCGTCGCGCGTCCGCCTCCCGCATCAGGACGACCATGCCGCAGCCCTCGCCCGGCCAGAACCCGTTCGAACCACGGTCGTACACCCGCATCTCGCGCCGGGCGAGCGCGCCGGTCTTGGCGAAGCCGATGATCTCGAACGGATCTATCGAGAGATCCACACCACCGGCGAGGGCGACGTCGCAGTCGCCGTTGACCAGGGATGTGCACGCGGTCGCCACCGACAGCAGGGACGAGGAGCACGCGCCGTCGACGGTGTAGCCGCCACCCTTGAGGTCGAAGTAGTTGCAGATCCGCCCGGCGATGGTGTTGGCGAGACCACCGGCGAGAGTGTCCTCGTCGATCACGGGGAAGGGCCGCTTGTAGCGGGCTTCCAGGTCGTCGAGGAACTCCGCCAGCCGGTCCCCGTCGAAGTCCCGCTCGGCGAGTGCGGCGGCGACGGTGCGGCGCACGTACGGCCACCGCAACCGCAGCAGGTTGGCCCGGGAGAACTCCCCGGTGAGGCTGTTGCCCACCACCACGGCGGTCCGCTCCCGGGGTAGCCCTTCGGCCATCGGGAAACCCGCGTCGGCGAGCGCCCCGGCTGCCACGTCCAGTGCGAGCCAGTGGGTCAGGTCCGTCGACCGGTAGGTGCTGCCTCCGACCAGGTACCGGATCCGGTCGAACTCGTAACCCTCGATGACCGCCGCATTGCGCGCGTAGAACCGGTCCGGGGTGGCCGGGTCCGGATGCCAGTAGTCCGCAAGCCGCATCCGGACGTCGGGCAGCCGCCGGAAGGCACGACGACAAGTGACAGCGTTCTCCCAGAGTTCGGCGGGCGACGCCGCGTCCGGGTAGCGGCACGCCATGCCCACCACAGCGATCCTGGTCATGTGCGGACAACTCCTTTTCCGTCATTCGCACCGCCTGCGACCGTCGGCGCGGGCATCGGCGAGAGCCGCAGCGGGGTTTCCGCCACCCGCTTCGCCTCCGCCTCCCGGCGCTGGCGGGCCTGCTCGGCGATGTGCAGTGCCCACAGGAAACCGCCACGGACCAGGCAGACGGTGGCGGTGGCGAAGAACAGCCCGTAGGCGATACCCGCCCCGGTCAGCACGCCGTAGATCACCGCCACCCCACTGCCGAAGGCGACCTGGGACAGCGGCCGGGACGGGCTGGTGCCGGGATCGGTGATCATGTAGTTCGTGAAGAGCACGAACGCGACCCCGGTCATCGTGCCCAGGGCCGCGACGATTGAGGTGTCCAGGACCACCCCGCGTACCACCGACTGCAGCCCGAATGTCACCAGCCACGCGCCGATCAGCCACATCCGGCCGGTCAGTTTCGCGTTCAGCATGGTTCCGGTCGCCAGGATCACCACCGGCACGAGCCAGTCGACGACGCCGGTCACGTGCTCGGTGAAGTGGTACGGCGGCGCGATGCTGGCCCACGGGAACAGCAGCAGGATCACGGTGATCCCGAAGTTCGAGGGATTCATGTAGTGCCGTAGCCGGCCCCGCACCGGCGCCCGCAGCACCCACTTCGCGCCGATCGCCACGGCCACCCCGAAGATCATCACCAGGAGCTGGTCGTTGACGTAGATCAACATGTTCATGGCCAGAGCTGTGATGTGCGCGGGGTACAGGAACTCCACGAATCCGCGTGGCCCGGCCCCCAGGAACCGGGGAGCCCGCCGCTCGGTCCGGGCACCGATCAGTTCCAGGCCGATCTCCACGACGTATCCGGTGGCCAGAGCGATGATGGGCCACAGCCACGGCTGCTCGAACCCGAGTACGGTGTAGCCGGCGAGGTTGAAAATGGTGATCGAAATCGCGAACCTGCGGAGCGCGGTGACCACTTTGGGGTCGTGACGCGGGGAACCGGGTGCCTGAGGGGCCATGTCCGTCACCTCTCCCTGGCCGAGATACCGAGCCGCAGCGAGTGCCAGCCCGGCGTCAGCGAAATCTCGTCCTGCCGTACCTGACCGGTGCGGTCCCGCCAGCGCAGCGCCACCTGTACCGGGCCGGAGATCTCCCCCGCCAGACCGACGTGGACCTCGTTGCTGCGCTTGCCGGAGTGACCGCTGCCGCCGTCGACCCAGGCGAGCAGCCGGCGACCATCCGGCGTGATCACCGTGACCTGCGCCCCCACCGCGGGCGAACCGGGAGCCGGAAGCCGACCGGGGGCGGCGACGGCGTCATGGGTCAGCCGAAGCCCGAGAAACGCTCCGGAGGCGGGACTGGCGTTGTGGTAGAAGACCGGCTCGTCCCACTGCCGGGCGACCGCCAGGTCGATCCGACCGTCGCCGTCGGCGTCGCCGGTGGCGACCCCTCGGGTGGGCACCGGCACGGCGAGTCCGAGTCGCTCGGACACGTTGACGTACCGGCCGTCCGGACCCTTCGCGAAGAACGCCAGCCGCTGGCTTCCCGCGATGTCGTCGCCCTGCACCACCCGCGGCCACACCTTTGGGTGTTCCAGCGTCAGGTCGTTGGCGGTGGCGAGTTCCTGAAGCTGCGGCCAGCGGTTCACCTCGCCTTTCAGGAAGCCGGTGGCCTGGACGATGGCCGGCTCGCCGCTGTTGTCGAAGTCGGCCAGCTTGACGTCCCAACCCCAACCGGACCACGCCGTGCCCAGAGCCGTGCTGCGGT
>DASUSI010000170.1:0-38100 GCA_036375165.1 Micromonosporaceae bacterium
GTTGGGAAGATGTAGATCTATCCACATGAGCCGCGCCCGTTGCGACTAGGGTCGGCCCATGGCTCTACCAACTCTTGAGGAGATTCGGCACGCGCCCAAGGTCCTGCTGCACGACCACCTGGATGGTGGCCTGCGGCCGGCCACGGTGGTGGAGATCGCCGAGGTCACCGGGTATGACCAGTTACCCACCCGAAACCCGGAAGAACTGGCTGACTGGTTCGTACGTGCCGCGGACTCCGGTTCGCTGGAGCGGTACCTGGAGACCTTCCAGCACACCGTCGGGGTGATGCAGACCGCCGACGCGTTGCACCGGGTCGCGGCGGAGTGCGCCGAGGACCTCGCCGCGGACGGCGTCGTGTACGCGGAGGTCAGGTTCGCACCCGAGCTGCACACCGACCAGGGCCTGAATCTGCGCCAGGTCGTCGAGGCGGTGTTGGCAGGGTTCGCGGAGGGTTCCGCGCGGGCGTCCGCCGCCGGCCGCCCGATCCGGGTGGGCACCCTGCTGACCGCGATCCGGCACGCCGCGCGTTCCATGGAGATCGCCGAGCTGGTGGTGCAGTACCGCGACATCGGGGTGGTCGGGTTCGACATCGCCGGTGCCGAGGCGGGGTACCCCCCCACCCGTCATCTGGACGCGTTCGAGTACCTGCAGCGGGAGAACGCCCATTTCACGATCCATGCCGGTGAGGGTTTTGGACTGCCCAGCATCTGGCAGGCGATCCAGTGGTGCGGTGCGGACCGACTCGGCCACGGGGTGCGCATCGTGGACGACATCACACCGGGTGCGGGTGGCGGAGCCGAAGGGGCCCGGTTGGGCCGGCTGGCCAGTTACGTCCGCGACAAGCGGATCCCGCTGGAGATGTGTCCCTCGTCGAACGTGCAGACCGGAGCCGCCCCGTCGATCGCTGAGCACCCCATCGGACTGCTGCGTGACCTGCGGTTCCGGGTCACTGTCAACACCGACAACCGGTTGATGAGCGGGACCACGATGTCGCGTGAGATGGCGCTGCTGGTCGACGCCTTCGGGTACGGCTGGCCTGAGTTGCAGTGGTTCACGGTCAACGCCATGAAGAGCACCTTCATCCCGTTCGATGCGCGGCTCGCACTGATCAACGAAGTGATCAAGCCCGCGTACGTCAAGCTGATCGCCGGATGAGGGAACCGCGTTGCTGATCGACGAACAGGTGCCGGAGGAACTCACTGTCCGGGCACCACGCCACCGCCTGCTCACCGCCGTCCTGGCGCTCGCCACTCTGGGACTTGTCGGGCTTCTGGTGTGCCGGGTGGCCGGGATCGACTCGGCCACACCCGTGGCGCAGCTGATCTCCTTTCTCCCGTACGCCGTACCGGCTGGGGTGCTCCTGGCGCTGCTGGCCGGGTTTCTCCGGCGGAGGCGTACCGCACTGGCGGCGCTGCTCGCCAGCGCGGTGCTGACCGTGCTGCTCGTGCCCCGGATGGTCGGAGGGGACGCACCGGTGGTGCCGGACGGTGTCCTGCTGCGCGTGATGACGGTGAACCTGTGGCACGGGGACGCGACCGCGGAGCTGATGGCACTGCTGCGGGCCGAGCGGCCGGACCTGTTGAGCGTGCAGGAGGTCACGCCGCAGGCGGCGACCAGACTGGAACGCGCGGGTATCACGGACCTGTTGCCGCACGCCGCGGTGCGGCCGGCGCCGGGGGTGGCCGGAACCGCGTTGTACGGGCGTGCCGGCTTCACCGATGCCCGTACCTTGCATCAAAGCTCCAGGTTCGACATGGTGCGGGCCTGGTACGTCCACAAGGGTGTGGCACTGGACGTGGTGGCCACACACCCGTCACCGCCGATTCCCGGCCCGGGAGGTGCTGTGGCGGCGTGGCACCGTGATCTGGGCCGGTTGCCCCGGGCTGCCCCGGATGACGGGGTGGTCAGCCTGTTGGCAGGGGATTTCAACGCGACGCTGGACCACGCGGCGCTACGACGGCTGATTGACAGCGGGTACGTTGACGCGGCGGATGCGGTGGGGGATGGGCTGACGCCCACGTGGCAGTGGAGTGTCATCCCTCCGGTCACCATCGATCACGTGCTGGTGGAGGAAGGGATCGGGATCCGTGCTGTGCGGGTGCACGATGTCGGACGCAGCGACCATCAAGCGGTGGTCGCCGACCTGGTGGTACCGGGATAGCGGCTGATCCCGGCAGCGGAGACGGTGGTGGTGGGCCGAGGGTGTACCACCACCCACCACCACCGGCCGCTACCCCCGGATGCCGGTGCCGAACGCCGGTCGGAACCGGTGATGGCGTGCTCTCCCCGGCATCACCGCTGGTACTCGTACGCGTGCTCGACTGGCCAGGCGGAGAACCGACGTAGACCGTAGAGCAGTGGCAGTTGGTCGTTCTGCCGGCTGACCCGTAGCACCTTCCCGAACACCACCGAGTGGTCCCCGACGTGCTGTGTCGCGCTCACTTCACAGTCGGCGACCGAGTGAGCGTCGATGCTCAGATGGGGACCACAGGCCTCCGGGTCCATGTGCCAGTCGACCCGGTGGAACCGGTCCAGGGTGGTGGCCGAAGCGAAGAGTTCGGCCACCACCTGGGACTTGGCATGGAGCAGATTCACCGAGAAGCGACCCTGGTCGAGTACCGCTTCCAGGGTTGAGCTGCCGTGCCTGAGGCATGCCAGCAAGGTCGGTGGGGTCAGGCTGACGCTGCACAACGATGAGCAGGTCATACCGCGTGGCTTTCCAGCGGCGTTGATGGCCGTGACTACCGTCACCCCGGTGGGAAACGTGCCCATGAGGGAACGGAAGTCGTCTGACGATGCTGGCATGGTGTCATCCACTCACGAGTTGCTGCGCATCTGTGCAAAATACTCGTACTGGGTGGGTAGGGAATCTACGAGACGCTGCGCCTTGTCCCGCAGCAGGCTGAATTGCTTACGGGCGGCGGTGTCGTCCGCCAAGGCCAGTGCCGGAGATGGTTTCACAGGGATCGCGCCCGCCCCGAGCAGGATGCACATGTACGAATACGGTGGCAGACCGTGGTAATACGGGGAAATGGATTCCGGGTCCGGGAGCTTGGTCTGCCACAATTCGAGGCGTTCGGCCAGCCCGTCCGGGATGGTACGGGTCTTGGTGTCCTGCCAGTACTGGTTGTCCGCTCGCTTCGCGCCCTTGTAGTGAAGCACGAGGAATTCCCTGACACCGTCCATGCAGTGTGCCACGGAACTGTTGTAGAGGTCCCGTAGTCGTGGGTCCCAGTCCGGTCCCGGGAAGTACTTCACCAGTTGCTCGATCGCGTAGTGGATGAAGAAGATTCCAGTGGATTCGAGTGGCTCCACGAATCCGCTCGAAAGGCCGACGGCAATACAGTTGTTGACCCAGGAGTCACGACTGCGGCCGATGCGCATCCGAATGTGGTTGGCCTGCGCCTCGGCGGCCTCGGGGCCGACGAATTCCCGCAGGGTCCGTTCCGCTTCTTCTGGTTCACAGTAGTCGCGTGCGTAGACGTACCCGGTACCGATACGACCGAACAGGGGAATCGTCCAGATCCAGCCGGCGTCCATCGCGGTTGCCGTGGTGCACGGTCGTATGCCACGGGTCTTCATGTCGAGCGGTACCTGGAGGGCCACCGCGCTGTCGTTGGGCAACGTGTCCTGGTACGACACGAAAGGTTCCTCGAGCGCCTGGTTCAGCAGGAGCCCGCGGAACCCGGTGCAGTCAATGAACAGGTCGCCGTCCAAGGTGCCGTGTTCGCGCGTCACCACATGGTCGATCCAGCCGCGTTCGTCGCGTACGACGTCCACGACGTCGTCGACAACGTGTTTGACACCACGTTTCACGGCGTAACCGGTCAGATACTTGGCGAGTAGAGAGGCATCGAAGTGATATGCGTACGGGAATTGCGCGCCCTGGTATTCCGAAATGGTGCTGCGAACCTCATTGTCGGGATCCCCCTCCACATAGTCCTGATCGAAAAGGGAGCCGTCGAGGTGACGTGGGTTACGTTCGGCGTCGCACAACGAGGCGAGCACGAAGCAGTCCTTGTCGAACCGCTTCGAGGGACGCTGCTGGAGCCACCAGTCGGTCATGGGGAATCCGTCGACTGATGTGACCTGCTCGAATGGATGGTAGAAGTGGTGTCCCGGTTCCCGCCAGTTCTCGAAGCGTACCGCCAGCTTGTAGGTTGCGTTGCACGCTGGCATCCATTCCTCTTCCTCAAGCCTGAGGAAGTGGAAGAAGTGCCGGATGTCGCTGAAGGTTGCTTCCCCCACACCGATTGTGCCAACCCGGTCCGACTCGACCAAAGTGATCGAGGCTTTGTCGCCGAAGGCAGCCGCCAGGTAGGACGCGGTCATCCAGCCTGCGGTACCACCGCCAACTATTAAGACCCGGTTTGCTGATGGAGTCACCATCCTGAAGTGTTTCTCCTCACGATCTCGTCTGACGGATACCGCGACACATGGTGTAGATCGCTACGTATATATCCGTCATCGACCATTGGGCCTGAAGAATCTTCTACACCGGTCTGTATGACCGCAAGCCCCCTTGACCCCGCGTCAGTACCCTTGGACCGCCGGTAGGGCCGTTTGGCCAGCGTTTCTGCAGGGGCAGGCGGATGGCGGCCCCTGGCCTGGCGTGGCAGAACGTTATCTTACTGAGATACTTGGGTATTTCCTCAGATATGCCCGGCGGGCCCGGCTGTCGTAACCAAATACGGTGAGTTACTTCATAATTTATCCATCTCCATCCGGACTTACTAACATGCCGGCAGACTGGCTGCGCTACCTGGCGGCGACCAGGTCACATACGAACACACCGGCACACGGGTCCGGCCGGCGACCCGGGTGTCAGGAAATTGACCTGGCAACCTGGGCCGCCGGCCGGACCTGGCGCACGTCTGCCCCTACTGGTGTGGGACAGGTGCGCGAAGCGATCCCGGCGCGAGTGGCGCGTGTTACGGTGTGGCGTGGCGAAGCGCTGTCGGTCCGCCCACTGTGCGACTGTCGGCAACGGCTCAGAAACGACACTTCAGCTGACCGCAGCGGCCTCGATCAGGCGAATCGACGAGTCGGTGTCGATGGTGCGGGTCAGTTCGAAACCGGTCTCCTCGAACAGTGCCTCGATCTGTCGTGCGGTGCGCAACTGGCCGCCGAATACCATGAGAATGAACATGTCAAGATACTTGCCGTACGACGAGTCCGTATGCGGATCTGCGATCACCACCCGGCCACCGGGCGCCATCACGGCGTGGACATTCCGGAGGATCTTCAGGGCATCGCTTTCCGGCTGGTCGATGAGGATCCGCTTCAGGATGTAGAGATTGCCGTCGGCCGGGACTTCCCTCAGGAAGTCACCACCCACAGCCTCACAGCGGTCCACGACGTCAGCGGCCTGGAGCACCGGCGTGGCCTCGGCGACTACCTCCGGGCGGTCGAACAGCGTTCCTCGGGCCTCCGGGGAGGCCCCGAGCAGGACCGCCAGCAGGCCACCGCGTCCACCACCGACATCCACGATGTGCCGGTAGTGCGAGACATCGTAGGCGTCCCGGATGGCAACACCTTCCAGACTGGACAGTTCCCCCATCGCCCGGTGCATCACCGTGCCGGAGGGCGGGTGGTCACGGAAGTAGTCGTAGACCGACTTTCCCATGGCATTCTCGAACGCGCTGCTGCCGGTTTCCACGCTGTAGCCCAACTCCGACCACGGGCGCGAAAAACACTCCAGCCCCATGAGAATCGCGTAATGCCGGATGGAGTTCGGCGCGTCGCTCTGCAACAGCGTTCCGGTCTGGGTGCACATGAACACACCGGGCTTGGTCTCCGCCACGAGTCCCAGGTGCGCCAGCACACCCATGACCCGGGCCAGTGCCTTGGGGTCCGATTTGGTGTCCCTGGCGAGTTCCGCCACCGATAGCGGTCCGTCCTTCAACAGATCCGCGATGCTGAACTCTGCCGCGACACGAAGTGCCTGCGTCTGCACGACGCCGAGCGTCAGGGCGAGCACCTCCTGAATTGGCGAAGTCTTTGTCATGGTATGCGGAACAGCGGCCTGGGTCATGAGACACCCTTCCTGTGAGGCTCTGATCGCGGTGTGATCCGGGCTGCAGGCCAACGCCTTCGGACAGCACTGTAAACACCCGTCCCCGGGAAAGCGGACACTATTGTCCTACAAACACCGCCTTAGAGTAGGACGTTACTCCCTTTCGAAAAGGATTTCATTCACCAGTCGGACGTCGGCCCCATGTGGCGAGCATCAGATATGAACTGACAGCGAAGCGTGGGTCCTCGATCAGAGTCAAGAAGGCATCCAGTTCGGCCTCCGTCGCGAGACCGTTGGCGGTCAGCTTGTCGGCGACCTGCAGGGCGTTCGCCCGGTGCAGGCTCGCGCCGATTGAGCCTCCCCGCCACACGTCGCAATAGCCGCGGTACCCCAGGTCCGCATAACCAGACTCAGTGAGGCTGGCGTACGCAGTGCGGGCCCATGCGGAGTCCATACCGGCCTGGTTCAACAGCTTGTGCACCCCGCCGGACACCTTGTGGAACACCTCCACACTGGCCTCGTCCGGAGCGGAGAGCACCGGCAGGTGCCAGGTCACGTCGAGCTCTTCGAGCAACAGGTATCCACCCGGCTTCAGGGCACGGAAGATCCGCTCCACGGCCTGCCGTCGCTGCGGAATATGCAGCAGCACCAGACGCGCGTGGACGAGATCGTAATACGCCTCCTCCAGCTCGTCGTTGACGATGTCGTGGTGCCGGATCTCCAGATTTCCCACTGCGGGACGCATCAGCGTGGTGTCGATGTCGGTGGCGACCACCTTGCCGGCGGGCCCGACACGGTCCGCCAGCCAATGCCCGATCGAACCATTACCGCCTCCGACCTCCAGGCAGTTCCAGCCCTCGCTGACACCGAGCCCTTCGATGTTGGACGTGGTCACCTTGTCGAAGCAGTACTCGAGCCCGTCGAGTCGGGCACGGGCTGGCACGCCCGCGTTGTCGAAGAGATAGGTCGACATTGCTCCTTCTTTCCTTGCCGGATTCCGTCTTGACTACACGCCGAGGAGCTCGTGCGCCCGTGCCGGGTCGGACCGGAAGTCCTTCAGCGTCGTGTTCAGCACGACGTCGCCCTTGGCCATCACCGCGATCCGGTCCGCGACCGAGAAGGTGAGACGCAGATTCTGTTCCACGAGGAGGATGGACATGCCCCGTCCGGCGAGTTCCCCGATCACCTCACCGACCTGCTGTACCACGCTCGGAGCAAGTCCGTCGGACGGCTCGTCGAGCAGCAGGACCACCGGGTTCGTGAGCAACGCCCGGCCGATTGCCAGCATCTGCTGTTCCCCGCCGGAGAGCTGATTGCCCAAGTGACTGAGCCGCCTGCCGAGCTGAGGCAGCAATTCCAGAACTCGCGCCTGGGTCCAGCGTTGATCCTTGCCGCGGGCCCGCCGCGCGCCGATCCGTTCGGTGAGCGTCAGGTGCTCGGCCACGGTCAGCGCGGCGAACACCCGCCGTCCCTGCGGCACCAGTGCTATGCCGGCCTTGGCGATGGTGTCAGGTCTGCGGCCGGCCAGCTCGACGCCTCCGAGCCGTACGCTTCCCGCGGATCGGCGGACCAGGCCCATGACGGTGTTCACCAGTGTTGTCTTACCGACGCCGTTGCGACCGAGCACCGCGATCACGCCCTGGGACGGGACATCCAGGTCGACCTGGTGGAGCACCATCGAACCCGCGTAGCCGGACACGAGTCCGCGGATCGACAGGGCGGTCACGAGTCGCTCCCCGCGGTCTCGAAAAGGTCTTCCAGCACGGCGGCACCGAGATAGGCACGCTGCACCTCGGAGTCGCCGCGGATCTCCTCTGGAGACCCGGTGGCCAGGTGCCCACCCAGGTGCAGCACGGTCACCGTGTCGGCGAGTTCGAACACCACGTCGAGGTCGTGTTCGATGAGGAGAACCGTCACGTCGGTTGGCAGCCCCGCGATGAGTTCGGTGAACCGTGCGGTCTCCGCTTGCGACATCCCCGCCGCCGGTTCGTCGAGCAGCAACAGCCGGGGCTCGGTGCCCAGGGCCATGGCCAGTTCCAACTGGCGGCGCTCGCCGTGCGAGAGGGCCCCCGCCGGCATGGTGTACCGGTTCTGGAGCCCGACCAGGTCGAGCAGCCGGATGCAGCGGTCGACGAGCGCCCGGCGGCGAAGTGCCGCGCCGAACCAGGAAGCCCCGACTCCCGCCTGTCGTGCGACGCCGACCAGCACGTTCTCCACCAAGGTGCCGTGCAGGAACACCGAGGAGTGCTGGAACGTCCGGGCGATGCCGAGCCGGGCCCGCGCGTGCTCCGGTTCCCCGGTGATGTCCTTGCCGTCGAACACGATCACGCCCGAGCTGACGGAAAGTGAGCCGCCGACCAGATTGAACAGGGTCGACTTCCCGGCCCCGTTGGGTCCGATGAGCGCATGGCGGGCACCGCTCCGGACACTGAACGAGACGTTGTCCACGGCACACAACGAGCCGAAGTCGCGCTTGACGTTCCTCAGTTGCAGCAGCGGTGTCACGAGTCTGCGGCCTTCCCGGGGGTACGTGAAGCAAGCTGGGTGCGGATCCCGGCTATCCCGCGCGGCAGTAGGTAGACCACCACGATGAACAGCACACCGAGCAGCAGAGGGCCGGTTACGGTGCGACCCGCGACGGAGATGTGTTCCCCGCCGATGTAATCCCGGACCAGAATCACCAGTGCGGCTCCGGCGCAGGCGCCCCACATCGAGCCCAGGCCACCGATCACAGCGGCCAACAGCGCGAACGCCGCCATACTGAAGCCGAGGTCGCTGGGCGAGACATAGCGCAGCACGGACACCCACAACGCACCCGCGGCACCCGCGAGTCCGCCGGCCATCCCGTAGCCGGCGAGCAGGTAGCGGTTCACGGGGTAACCGGTGGCCCGCATCCGGGCCTCGTTGTCCCGGATGCTGCGCAACGCGAGACCGAAAGGCGAGCGCACCACGATCTCGGTCAGCAGGAACAGGGGTAGGAAGACCGCGAGTACGTAGTAGAAGACGAGGCCGTCGTTGGTCAGCGCGGCCATCCCGGGCAACGGCACGACCGGCGGTATGCCGGGCAGCCCGTCGGTGCCCCCGGTGAGGTCACGTGACACCGCGGCCGCGCTGTGAAACAGCTCCCCGACCGCGAAGGTGAGCATCAGGAAGGTCACCCCGCGACTGCGTACCACCACCGATCCTGTGGCGAGCGCGACCAACGCGCCAAGCGTGAGTCCGGCCAGCACCTGGACCGGACCGATCCCGTAGCCCGCCAGCGACAGCAGGGCGGCGGTGTATCCGCCGATTCCGAAGAACGCGGCCTGCCCCAGGGTCGGCAGGCCGGAGACACCGGTGAGGAAACTGACACTGACCGTCAGCAGGGCCATCACCAGGATCCGCGACATGATCGAGATCGTGTAGATGTCCGCGATCCACGGTGCGACCAGGAGCACGGCCAGCACGAGCATCGCGATGACCCTGGGCCGGGTCCCGGGCAGCCAGCGTGCGGTGAACGAGGTCTGAGCCGGTGCCGTCACGGGTTCCTCGATCTGGACGTCCGCGGTCCGCGTCATGCTGTCCTCGCCAACGACACCAGACCCTGTGGTCGCAGCGCCAGTACCAGGAACATCGAGCCGAAAATCAGGAACGGTGCGTACTCCGGCAGCAGGACCACACCCATACTCTGTACCTGCCCGATATACAGGGCACCGAGCAACGCGCCGCGAATCGAGCCGAGGCCACCCACCACGATCACCACGAGCGAGAGCACCAGGACGCTCTCGTCAACCCCGGGCGCGGGCCCGATGATGGGAGCGCCGAGCACCCCTCCAACCGCCGCCAGAGCACCACCGAAGGCGAATACCGCGAGCAACACCCTGCGGGTGTCGACCCCGAGTGCCTGAACCATTTCCCGGTCCGAGACGGTGGCCCGCACCAGAGCGCCCAGTGTGGACCGTTCGAATATCAGGTAGACCAGCACCGTGAGTAGCGCCGCCACACCGATGAACACCAGGCGGTACGCGGGGTAGGTGTGTCCGGCCAGCGAGATCGAGATGTCCAGCGCCGCTGGTTCGGTCGCGGGAAGCGGGTCGCCGTGGGACACCAGCACGAAGACCTCGGCACCAATCAACGCCACGCCGATGGTCAGTAGCGCCTGGTCGAGATGTCCCCTGCGGGCCAGTGGCTGGGTCATCACCGTGAGTAGTGCTCCACCGCCGGCACCGGCCGCGACCCCAACGGCGATCGCGGCCAGGATGCCGCCCCAACTCCCGTCGGAGAGCAGGTACGCCAGGTAGGCGCCAGCGAGGTAGAGCGTTCCATGGGCGAGGTTGAGCACATCCATCATGCCGAACACCAGGGAGAGCCCTGTCGCCAGCGTGAACAGCAGCAAGCCGTACGCCACGCCGTCAACGATGCTCACCAGGTTGGAGTCGAACCACTCGAGTACGCCCACGGAACGCCACCACCTCCTCGGAAGTCGATCCCTTCCCTAGTCGATTCCGACAGTCGACAATTCGTCGATCACCACGTTGGCCAGCACGTCGCCGTCCTTCTTGACCTCACGCAGATACCACTTCTGCACCGGCGAACGGTGTTCGCCGAATTCCCAGGGGCCGCGCGGACTGTCGATCTGGCCGATCTCGCCGATCTCCTTCTCCAGCCGCTCGGACGTGAGGTCGCCGCCTGCCGCCGCGATGGCCTTGTCCAGAATCCAACCCGCGTCGTACGCCGCGACGGCGAACGAGGTCGGCGCCCTGCCGTTCTTCCTCTGGTATTCCGCGACGAACTTGCGGTTGGCGGCGTTGTCCAGGTCCGCGGAGTAGTTCAACGAGTTCAGGATGCCTTCGGCGGCGGGGCCCTGCGCGTTCAGGACACCTCCCTCGGTGAGCCATCCCGGAGCGAACAGCTGGTACTTCTCGGACAGTCCGAACTTCTGGTACTCCTTGACGAACTTCACCGCGTCGGCGCCACCGAAGAAGCAGTAGACCGCTTTCGGATTCTGATCCTCGATCTGCTTCAGGTACGGCTGAAACGAGACTGTCATCGGGAACGGGGTGAGGATGGGGTCGCCCGCGAGCTTGCCACCTGCCGCCTTGAACGCCTGGTCAAGGGCCTTTACATGGTCCTGTCCGGCCGCGTAGTTGGCGGCGATCATGGAGATCGGCCCACCGGCGTTCTTCGCCATGTACGGCGCGATCGCCAGGGTGGGGTCGGCGTTCTTGAAGGAGCTGCGCCATCCGAACTTCTTGCCCTGCACCGGACCGGGGGAGGCGTTGGTGCTGAGGAACGG
This sequence comes from Micromonosporaceae bacterium, assembly GCA_036375165.1. Taxonomy (GTDB): domain Bacteria; phylum Actinomycetota; class Actinomycetes; order Mycobacteriales; family Micromonosporaceae; genus WHSM01. The sequence goes on from DASUSI010000170.1 coordinate 11,293, forward strand.
AACCTTGGCCTCGGTGAACATGTCCTGGACCGGGATGATGTTGGCGGAGCTGATCATCCCCGCGACAACCAGGCAGTTGTCTTTCTTGAGGAGTTTTTCGGCGTTCGCCTTGGTGGTCTCGGCGTCCTCGCTCTCGTCGGCGGTCACCACGGTGATGTCGCGACCTCCGAGACGTTTCTTGTTCAGCTCAAGGTAGAGGTTCCAACCGGCGCGTTGGTCGTCACCCAGGGCTTTGTAGACGCCTCCTTCGGGGAGTATCAGGCCGATCTTGATCGACCCGCCATCCCCGGCGTTCTCGGAGTCGTCGAGGCTTGAGCCGCTGCAGGCACTCGCCAGGGCGCTGGTCGCGGCGGCAGCGCCGGTCAGCCGGAGAAAACCTCTCCGGTCGTACTTGGGCATGTTGGTCTCCCTACGGGCTGGACGTGTTCACAGCAGTCACGACAGGTGTTCGTGTCACGCGAAGGCTGCGGAGCTCATCAACAACACGGGGATGATATAGGCGCGATTGAGGACCGGGGGTACCCAACCATCCTGAACCAGATCGCGGGTGCCGAAGCCGATCCTGATGTGGACACTGGCGTACCGCGAAATGGCCGCGGTGTGGTGGCCGACCGGGCAGGGAAGCCCGACGACGGATACGACCTCACCCGAGGGTGACCGCGTTGACACGATGAGGAGCGGTGGGTCGGGGTGATCCAGGTCACCAGAGGCCTGGTCGGGCAGCGTGGTGCGGGTCACGGTCCGGGCTCTGCCGCCGGCACCGTACCCGGCGAGGCGCACACACCCGGTGGACTCACCGTCGGGTGTCGCCACGGTCGCGGTTTTCGTCCGGTCCAGCCGCACCCGTGGTACGGGAGCGCCGGTAGCCGCGGGTGTGGACTGTCCACATGCACCGGCATCGCGGCTGTGCTGGCCCCGGCTGGCCCCCCGGCTGGCCGGCCACGCGGACGGCTGTTCGCAGGGGCGGGCGGGGACGGCCGGGCGGAAACCAGGGGTGGGGGTGTACCGACCGACCAGAGGTAGTGGTATACATACAGCCGGTGAAATTCTGCTGTCGGCGCTCTCCTCATGTGGAATTCGCGGCCCGCTGACGTGCCCGCGGACTTTCTCTTTGCTGTCTGTCGTGGTGAAATCTCGTGGGTCCCACGTGGGGGAGACGACTCGCATCTTTAGGTTGCAACGAAGACACCCGTACTGGGGGTAGCTAGTTGATCAAGCGGGTTAAGACCGCACCGGCGGCGCCAATGCGGCGTGGGCTGCTTCCGAGGCTGCGCAACGCTCGCATCCGTTCGAAGCTCGGCCTGATCTTGGTCATTCCGATCGCCGCACTTGTCGGCATCGCGTTGGTACGGCTCGCCGAAGCCGGCCAGAGCGTGGTGCAGTCCCAGGGCACCCTGAAGTACGCGGTGCTCTCCCAGGAGGCCGCGGCGCTCAGCGAGAACCTGCAGATTGAGCGGTCGCTGGCAACGCTGTTGCTGACCAGCGCACCGCGCCAGCAGCAGCGGATCGAGGGTCAGTACGAGGCGCAATGGAAGCTGACCGACCAGCAGGTTGAGGCGTACGAGTTGGCGCGTGAGGAGCTCGGCACGCTCAGCCCGAACACCAGGGAACTGCTGGACCGGATCGGTGCCCAGTTGGCGGAACTGGATCGGCTACGGTACGTGGTCACCGACCGTGACAAGATCACGCTGTCAAGCGCGATCTTCCGGTACCGGATCATGATCGCCGACCTGCTGGCATATCGGGAGAGTCTGTCCAACCTCGCTGGGGAGACGGAGGCCGCGGACTTGGCGCGGGCCGCCGCCGCGATCTCGTCGTACGGCGAGTACATGTCCCAGGAGCAGGTGGTGGGGCTCCGGTTGCTCGCCGGTCATGAACCGCTGACCCCGGTCCAGCAGGAGGCGTTCCTCGCCACCCTGGCCGGCCAGTCCGAGTCGTTGCGGGCCTTCGGAAACGTCGCCGAGGAGCGGCACGTCGCCGACCTGCTGCGAGGGGTCGCCGGTCGCGGCGTCGGTAAGGACGCCGCCGTGCAGTTGGGGCATCGCCTCGCGGACAAGAGCAACAGCGAGGTGGAGGCAGACGCGCAGCGTGCCCAGCGGTTCGAGTCCGACTTCCGCCGAGCGGTGCCCGGTCAGCCGGTGGCGCTCTCGTCGAACGCGGGACCCTTCGCCTGGTCCGAGGCCATGTTCACCCGGGTCGCGCTGACCCGTGAGGTGGAGCGTCGGCTGGACGAGGAACTCCAGGCCCACGTCCAAGCCCTGCAGAACGCTCTCATCAGGCAACTCGTCGCCGAGGGCCTGACCGTACTGATCGTGCTGTTCTTCGCGGTCCTGATCGCGTTGCTGATCGCCCGCTCCATGGCATCTTCGCTGCGCCGGCTCCGGGAAGGCGCGCTCTCGGTGGCTTACGAGAGCCTGCCCCAGTCCGTGGCCCGACTGCGTAACCCCGAGACACTGGGCGAGATGACCCCGGACCAGGTGGCAGCCAGTGTCAAGGACCCGGTCCAGGTACGTGGTCGTGACGAGATCGGGCAGGTTTCCCAGGCGTTCAACGTGGTACACCGGGAAGCGGTCCGGATCGCGGCCGAGCAGGCCGCGTTGCGCGCCAACGTCGCCACCATGTTCATCAACCTGGCCCGTCGGAGTCAGGTCCTGGTGGACCGGTTGATCGGTCACCTGGACCGGCTGGAGCGCGGCGAGGAGGACCCGGACCGGCTCGCCGAGCTGTTCCAGTTGGACCACCTGGCCACCCGAATGCGGCGAAACGACGAGAACCTGTTGGTGCTCGCCGGAGCCGACTCCACCCGGGTGCAGCGCGACCCGGCCCCGCTCTCGGACGTGCTCCGCGCGGCGCAGTCGGAAGTGGAGCAGTACACCCGGATCGAATTCGGCATCGTGGACCGCGATGTCGAGGTGGCCCAGCACGCCGTCAACGACGTGGTGCACCTGCTGGCCGAGCTGTTCGACAACGCGACGTCCTTCTCGCCACCCGACACCGTCGTGGTGGTCGACGCCAGGCGTGCCGGTGACCGGGCGATCCTGCAGATCGAAGACCGCGGCATCGGGATCTCGGCGGAGCAGCTCGCAGAGCTGAACACCCGACTCGCGAATCCGCCACTCGTGGATGTCGCGGTCTCCCGGATGATGGGCCTGGTCGTGGTCGGCCGACTGGCCGCCCGACACGGTATCCGGGTGGAGCTGCGAGCGGCCCGGGACCGCGGCACGATCGCTGACGTCATCCTTCCGGCGGCGGCCTTGATCCTGCCGTACCGGGCGGGTCGCCAGCAGACGATGGGTCTGCCCCAGGGAAGATCACCTTTGGCCCTGGAGAGTTCACCGGAGACGGTTTCCCGACAGGGTGGTGGCCACCCGCCGGAGCACGAGACGTTCTGGTCCCCGCCCGGTGGCGCGGGCTACGGCCAGTCGCCAGGCTGGGACCGCGGTATGGAGCCGGCCTCGGCTCCGCCGATGCCGCCCGGAACTCCGGTCGCCAGCGGGATGAACGGCGTCAACGGATCGGCCGACCGGCAATTGCCTCGGCGTCGGCCTGGTGAGGGCTCCACCGGTGGGCAGCATGTCGAGGTTGGCCCTCCTGGCGCTGACGGTATGCCCGGTGCCCGCCCGCAGGCGCCCGCCCAGGAGGTGTTCTCGCGGCAGCCCGCAGCCGAGCCAGGCCCCAACCCGTACTCCACCAGACCGGGCGCCCCTGGCCGGGAGTCGATCCACAGTGTCGAGTTGCCCAGCGCACGCCAAGCCGCGCCCACCAGGCCGGGCCCGGGAGACAGCCGTGGCCCGGGAGGGTACCTCGGCACCACCGGGATGTCTTCCGCCTCCGGTTACCCGGCTCCGGCGGGAGCGGCTCGGACAAAGCCCACCGGGGGACTGCCGGGATACGAACCGCCGCCGGTAACGCCGAATGCGGACGACACAATGGAGCTTCCCATCTTCCGGGAAGTGGAGTCGGCCTGGTTCCGCACCAAGCAGCCGCGGCGGGGGGCGCCTCAGGGCGCTGCCGACCAAGGGGCGGGATCGAGGTCCAACCCCGTGGCGACAACATCGTCGGCTGGCATGGCGAAGGCCACCGCTCCGGCGTCGGCTCCCCGCTCGCGTGGTGCTAGCGTGCCGGGCACGGACAACGGCTCGCAGGTCGGCGCGATGTCGGCACCACACGCCGCTGGCATGGCTGACCAAGGCAGTTGGCAGACGGCCGCTGACGACGGTTGGCGGGCGGCGTCGGCGGCGGCCGATGCCGTGGGAGCCGGCATCACGAACGTCGGTCTTCCGAAACGCGTGCCGATGGCACAACTGGTGCCCGGCGGTGTCGAAAACGACACCACCGGGACGCGAAACCGGTCACCAGACGCGGTCCGGGGTCTGCTGTCTGCGTACCATCGCGGAGTTCAGCGTGGCCGGCAGTCGTCGGCTCGTACAAGCAGTGATGAAGGCCCAGGCAAGGAGCAGGCATGACGACGCAGCAGATAAGCACTCAGGATCTCGGTTGGCTGCTGAGTAACTTCGCCGACCGCGTCCCGGGTGTGGCACATGCCGTGGCTGTTTCCGCGGACGGTTTGCTCCTGGCGGCCTCGCGGGATCTGCCGCGTGACCGCGCGGATCAGCTCGCCGCGATCGCCTCCGGGCTGGTGAGCCTCACCCAGGGGGCCTCGCGATGCTTCGAGGGGGGCGCGGTACTGCAGACCGTCGTCGAGATGGACAACGGGTTCCTCTTCCTGATGTCCATCAGCGACGGGTCTTCGTTCGGCGTACTAGCCTCTCGTAGTTGTGATGTGGGTCAGGTCGGATACGAGATGGCTCTGCTTGTGGACAGGGTGGGTGACGCACTGACGCCGAGTCCGCGGACGCCGTGACCGGGTCTGTGACGGTGAACTGACGAGACCCACTGACGAACACGACTCGGGGATGTGAGCGACATGCGCGACGACCACGAAGAGCCAACCGGAGCGCTGGTCAGGCCATATGCCGTGACCCGCGGGCGCACCCGGCCGAGGGTCGACATCGCCATGGAAGCGCTCGTCGAAACAACTGATCGTGGCCGGCAATACATAACGCTGGTCGGCCGCGAGCAGCAAATGATCGCCAGCCTCTGCGACGGGAACCTACAGTCGCTGGCCGAGATCTCCGCCCGGATGCGGATGGCCTTGGGCGTGGCGAAGGTCCTGGTGGCTGACATGGCAGCCGAAGGGTTGCTCGCTGTGTACGAACCGACCTCACTGGACAACAACAGCAACGACGCGGTCGGCACGGAACTGCTGGAGAGGGTGCTGAGTGGACTTCGGAGGCTCTGACGTGGCCAACCGTCGGGCAAGTGGACGTGTCACGTCAGCGAAGATCGTCATCGCGGGCGGCTTCGGCGTCGGCAAGACCACTCTTGTCGGCTCCGTATCGGAGATCACACCGTTGACTACCGAGGCCATCATGACCTCGGCCGGTGTCGGAGTGGATGACAACCGGGACGTACCCGGTAAGACCACGACCACCGTTGCCATGGACTTCGGTCGGATCTCCATCGATCAGGACCTGATCCTGTACCTGTTTGGAACGCCGGGACAGACCAGGTTCTGGTTCATGTGGGACGAACTGGTACGTGGTGCCATTGGTGCGGTGGTGCTGGTGGACACCCGCCGGCTCGCGGACTGTTTCGCCGCGATCGATTTCTTCGAACACAGACGGCTGCCGTACCTGGTTGCCATCAACTGCTTCGACGGGGTCCAGCTCCACAGCCCGAACGATGTTCGGGAAGCCCTCGCGATCGGTCCTGGCACGCCGGTTATCACGTGTGACGCGCGCAGCCGCGAGTCCACCAAGCATGTGCTGATCACCCTCGTGGAGTACGTGCTGTCGATGCGCCGGTCGCGACCGATGAGCGAAGCCACGGACGCCACTGTCCACTAGGGACATCGTCGAGGCTGGACCCAGGAGTCCGACGGGTCCCCTGCCTGGTGTCCGGGACGTCGCCTGGGTACGGTCCTGAACCGCGGTGGCTAGCTGCCGCCGGGTCCCAGCATTGGGCCGATGTCGGCGGCGAAGCGGCGCAACTCGTAGCCGAGCTGTTCCCGGTCGCACTCGCTGGTGGCGAGGAGCGCCAGGTGCATCTGCGGTGCGATCGGGGTGGCGAGTAGCACGCCCTCGTTCATCTCCACGATGACCTGACGTGTGGGACCGGTCGACATGCACCGGCCGGTACCGTCGGCAAGGCTCAACAGACCGGAGCCGATCGCGGCGAGTTGTTGCGCCCGGATCGCCGGCAGGGCGGACGAGGTGGCCACCGGGAGACCTTCGGTCGACAACAGCACCGCGTGTGCGAGACCTGGCGTATGAGCCACGAGCGACGCCAGGAGCATTCCGACACTGCGGCGGTAGACACCGAGGTCGGTCACCGATGTCGCGCCGACGGGTAGGGCGGCTCCTCGACGTCTTGGCGCGCCCGGTTCCAGCCCCGGAAGTAGCCGGCGGTGTGGGCGGCGAGCTGCGCGGCGTCGCGATTGATCGGCTGGGTGGAAACCAGTTCCCGGTTCGTCACAGTGCCCGGTACCAGGTTCGCGCTCGGCACCCGGCGTGGCAGTCCACTGATCGTGGTGCCGCCCACGGTGGGGTGGCTCGCGGCTGCGGCGGCATCCCAGCCGGCATCCGCCTCAGAGCGCCACTCAGGTTCCTGGTCCGACTCCTCCTCGGGGTCGGAGAACCACGCGGACCGGGCCTGCGCGAAGATCAGCAGGTCACCGTCGGCTTCATTGAGCGGCGGCGACGGAGCTGGATTCCTAGGAGGTGGCTCTCGCCTGGGGTTCGGAGTCCGGTGTTCCCGGGTCACCTCGTCCTCGGTGTCGTGACCCGGTTGTTCGCGGTACGACCGGTTGCCTTGTGGTGGTGGCGGTGCCTGACGACGGGCTGACCCTGGGAATTCGATCAAGGCCGCGAGCCGGCCACTCGTGGGGTCTGTGTACCGGGATGTCGGTTCCGCACTCCGCCGCTGGTCAGGACCGCCGGGAAGTTCGTCGGGACTCAGCAGGCTCAGTTCCGCATCGGACTGGGCCGGTGCCGCAGACCCGGTCGGTGGCGCCAGCGGACCGGTAGGCGGCTGTGGTGAGCTGTTCTCCCGGTACCGCCCAGAGTTCGCGGCACCCGGAGGCACCGTGCCGTTCAGGTTCCTTCCGGCAGCGGGGAACCCGCTGGTGGGTAGACCTGCCCTGGGCAGGTCCCTCGTGGCGGGACCGGAGACCGCGGAGCCGATGCCCGGTGAACCGAGGGGATCTGACCTGTCAGGTCCGGTGGCCGGGTATCCGCCGGTCTGGTGTTCCTGCCGGGCCGCTGCGGCCTGATGCCGGCTGGACGGTACGGGCGGTGGAACGGCTGGAGCCTGGCGTGCCGGGGGTCGTTGAGGCGTGGCCGGCGATGTCTGGAACGGCTGAGGTCCGGTGACTGGTGGGGCAGACCGGGGAGGCGTCGAGGACGGGGGGCCGAAGGCGGCGGCTATCGACGTGTCTCGGGTGGGGAGCGACCGCCCACCGGGAAACCGCTGCGGGGTTTGGGGATGTTCGGAAGTCGGTAACCCGGCTACCTGCGCCGGCAGGGCCGGCGATGCGGAGGTCCGCGACCCCACGGCGGGTACGCCGGAGGTCGGGGGCCCGGACACCGGAAGGGTGGGTAACTGGACACCCGAGACCGGGGGTCCGGACACCGCCGGCACGGCCATGAACCCGCGGCCGCTGGTACGGGGCTCGACCCGCTCCACGATCACGTTCACCAACCCGGCTGCGGCGCTCTCAGTCGCCCGGACCGTCACCACGCCGTCGCGTATGGTGGCCGCCACGGCGTCCGATGAGCCCGTCCGGGTAGACATCTCGGCAACCGCACGGCGCAGCGCCGCAATGGCGGTATCCGCCTCAGCACCCGGGTGTCCGGCAGCGCGTAGCTGGCTCAGCACGTCGCCGTCCCGGATGCCGTCGACCTCAGCCGGGCTGGCGAGGCGTTCCAGCACGGCCAGCGCCAGCGGGGTACCCGGGTCCGGGAAGGTGCGCAGCGCTGCGGGATACAGCTCACGCAGCAGCCCTCGAAGCATCCCGACCGCGGCACCACGCCCGATGACCGCGGCGCGGTGCGCCGTGAGCACCGGGCGCAGCGTCGCCAGATCGCGCGGAGCCGGTTGGGTGGTGGCGGGCAGCACGCCGGACTGCAAAGCCCTGGCCAGCGCCAGCGCGCGGCGGTGCGGCTCCGGCGTTCCTGGGGGCTCATCGGACACGAACTGTGCGACGGTGCCGGCATCACCGACGGCGAGTGGGTCTCCGGCCGCGGCGAGCAGCAGCGGAACCAGGTTGGTCTCGCTGTCGGTGGCGATCGCCGCCCTGACCTGGCCGGTGTCCGCACAACGCTCGGATATCAGGGACAGCAGGGTGGCGTAGCCGATCGGTGTGTCGTCCACTTCACGACTTGCCAGCAGCCGGCCTGCCCCATCGACCACCGCTACGGGGATCCGCTGTCCAGCAGACGCAAGACCGCAGTACACACGCACGACCGGTACACCTCCGAGGGGGTGGAGATGAAATCCACGATGGAGATCACTCGGCGGCACAGCATGGTGCCGTGAACAACCTCCGCCGACAGCTTCTCTGATCCAGAGTCGATGCTCCCTGGTCTGGGGTCAATCCCGCCAGTCCACTGATGTAGAGATCTTGCCAATAATCGAACGCCACGCGAGGGCCGCTTGCTGGGCGCCGATTCTCCGGAGCCTACGACGTGCGAGGAATGCGGTCACACGCCCGCTTTCCACCGCTCGCAGCCCTTCATCGAGGTCGTCCAGAGGCGACCCGGGGGACAACGCGCCGATCACCGAATCCAAGCGCAGCGCGTGTCCGAGATCACGGCACAGCTCACCGGCTTTGATCAACAATTCGGCGTCCCAGGCGTCGTGGCCGCCGCGCAGGTTTTCGACCACGAGATCCAATTCATAGCGGTCTTCGTCAGACACCGCGACCCGTTCGACGCTGATGTCCGAGCGGAGCTTGTCCCATTCTGGAACGGCCTGGAAGTTGCTGGACTCGCCGGAACGTACAAAGTCGATGAGGCCCTCGGGAGAACGGAACAGCAGCAGCCGGCGGCCCTGGGTGAGGAAAACCGGCACTTCCTCGGGGCCGGGTTCCTCATCTTCCTCGTCCTCGGCTTCCTCTTCGGCCGCCTCGTCCTCGTCCTCGTCGTCCTCGAATTCTTCTTCGTCGTCCAGCTGGTCGCGACCGGTGGCCGTTGGCTCGGCACCCAGCAGTTCGTCGAGGTCCTCGTCCTCGTCCGTCGCGCCCACGTCGTCCGTGACCTCAGGCAGGGTGTCGCTCATCCGGTACGCCCGGAGCGTGTATCCCACTCCTCGGGGCAGCGCGATCTCGACCGGATCCACGCGTATTTTCGCCCAGAATTCGTCGACCTCGACCGGACGCTCACTGGTAGCGTCTTCGTCTGGGTCCGCCAAGCGCTCGTCGGGTTCGGGCAGCTCGTCGTCGAGGTCGCTCTCCAGAGCGTCCTCAGGCTGGTCAGCGCGGTGGCGAGCCATGGCGTCCTCCCTGGAAGATCTGGCTGGCAGATGACGTGATGTATCCGGACCCCAGCAAACCCTAGACTCCCGCGATCGATCTCGTGGGACGCGCCCCGGCATGCGCGTGCGTCCGCGCCGCCGCGGGGCTACGCACCCTTCGGATGCCAGACCGTCTTGATTTCCAGAAACGCGGTCAGCCGCTCGGTACCGGGGTCCGACAGCCAGTTGTTCCGCTCAGCCGGTCCGGTGCTCTCGGTCCGTGACCCGTGGCCTGACGAAACTGGACAGCCGGGGCGAACCACCCGCTTGAGGTTCTCGGCGGCGGCCTGCTCCAGTTCGGTGGCGAACCCGGGATCCTCGACGCCGGTCAGGTCCACCGCATTGACGTCCATGTGGCCGGCCAGCCACGGCGCGGTCTCGGTGGGACGACCCGTCAGCACGTTGACCACCCCGCCTGGCAGGTCCGACGTGGCAAGCACCTCGGCCAGGGTGATCGCGGGCAGCGGGTAGCGCTCGGATGCCAGCAGCACCGCCGTGTTCCCGGTGACGATCACCGGCGCCAGCACGCTCACCAGCCCGAGCAAGGATGCCCCTGACGGCTGCCGTTGAGCCGCCCCGGGAGGTTCGTCGGCACCGGACTGCGGAGCCACCACCCCGACCACCCCGGTCGGCTCGGGGGCCGACAGGTTGAAGTAGGGGCCGGCGACCGGGTTGGCGTTGCCGTACACCTGGGCGATCTTGTCAGCCCACCCGGCGTACCAGACCCAGCGGTCGATCGCGGCGTCGACGTACGGCTCGACCCTGCGGGCGTTCAACCCCTCGGCCGCGCTGATCTCGGTGACGAACTGGGCTCGCCGCCCCTCCAGCATCTCGGCGATCCGGTAGAGGATCTGGCCCCGGTTGTACGGGGTCCGGCCCGACCAGCCGGGAAACGCCTTGCGCGCGGCGAGGACCGCGTCCCGGACGTCTTTGCGGGAGGCCAGTGCGGCGTTGGCCAGGAACCGTCCCTTGGCACCGGTCACCGGGTACGACCGGCCGGATTCGCTGCGTGGGAACGCCCCGCCGATGAACAGCTTGTACGTCTTGCGGACCGCCAGCCGGCGGGTCGTCTCAGGCCGGGTCGGGTCAGGCCGCGTCGGGTCAGGCAAGGTACGCCTCCAGGCCGTGCCGGCCGCCCTCACGGCCGTAACCGGACTCCTTGTAGCCGCCGAACGGGCTCGCCGGGTCGAACTTGTTGAAGGTGTTCGCCCACACCACCCCGGCGCGCAGCCGGTCGGCCAGCCACAGGATCCGGGAGCCCTTCTCGGTCCAGACCCCGGCGGACAGCCCGTACGGAGTGTTGTTGGCCTTCTCCACCGCTTCGGCGGGGGTGCGGAAGGTCAGCACCGACAGGACCGGGCCGAAGATCTCCTCGCGGGCGATCCGGTGCGCCTGGGAGACCCCGGTGAAGATGGTCGGCGCGAACCAGAATCCACGGTCGGGCAGGGTGCACGGGGCGGTCCAGCGTTCGGCGCCTTCGGAGTCCCCGATCTCCGACAGGGACCGGATCTTCTCCAGCTGTGCCGAGGAGTTGATCGCCCCGATGTCGGTGTTCTTGTCCAGCGGGTCTCCCACCCGTAGCAGTGCCATCCGCCGTTTCAGCTTGGCGAGCAGTTCGTCATACACCGACTCCTGGACCAGCAACCGCGATCCCGCGCAGCACACGTGTCCCTGGTTGAAGAAGATGCCGTTGACGATGCCTTCGATCGCCTGGTCCAGCGCGGCGTCGTCGAACACGACGTTCGCCGCCTTGCCGCCCAGTTCCAGGGTGAGCTTCTTGCGGGTGCCGGCCACCGCGCGGGCGATCGCCTTGCCGACCTCGGTCGAGCCGGTGAACGCCACCTTGTCCACGTCCTCGTGCTCCACCAGCGTCTTGCCGGCCGCTCCGGCACCGGTCACGATGTTCACCACGCCGGGTGGCAGGTCGGCCTGCTGGCAGATCTCCCCGAACAGCAGCGCGGTCAGCGGCGTGGTCTCCGCTGGCTTGAGGACCACGGTGTTGCCGCAGGCCAGTGCCGGCGCGATCTTCCAGGCCAGCATCAGCAGCGGGAAGTTCCACGGGATCACCTGTGCGGCCACGCCGAGCGGCTTCGGGTCGGCCCCGAGCCCGGCGTGCGGCAACTTGTCAGCCCATCCGGCGTAGTAGAAGAAATGCGCGGCGGCATGCGGCAGGTCGACGTCCCGCGACTCCCGGATCGGCTTGCCGTTGTCGATCGACTCCAGCACCGCCAGCTCGCGGGACCGTTCCTGAATGATCCGGGCGATCCGGTACAGGTACTTGGCGCGGTCCGTGCCGGAAAGCCGGGACCAGACCTCGTGGTACGCGGTACGCGCCGCCCGTACCGCCCGGTCCACGTCCACCGGCCCGGCATCGACCACTTCGGCGAGCACCTGTTCGGTGGCCGGGTTGATGGCCTTGAACGGTGTGCCGTCAACCGGGTCGGTGAACTCCCCGTTCACGAACAGTCCGTACGACGGCCGGATGTCCACAATGGCGGCGGATTCCGGGGCCGGGGCGTACTCGAAAGCCATGATGTCAGTCCAGCGTGAAGTAGTCGGGTCCGGAGTAGCGGCCGGTGCGCATCCGGGTTCGTTGCATCAACAGGTCGTTGAGCAGTGTGGACGCTCCGAGCCGGAACCAGTCGGGGTGCAGCCAGTCCGCTCCGGCGGTCTCGTTGACGAGCACCAGGTATCGGATCGCGTCTTTGGCGGTACGGATCCCGCCCGCGGCCTTCACCCCGACCTGGCGCCCGGTCCGTTCCCGGAAGTCACGCACCGCCTCCAGCATCACCAGGGTCACCGGCAGCGTCGCGGCCGGCTGCACCTTGCCGGTGGACGTCTTGATGAAGTCCGCGCCGGCCAGCATCGCCAGCCAGGAGGCACGCCGCACGTTGTCGTAGGTGGCCAGCTCACCGGTCTCCAGGATGACCTTGAGGTGCGCCGGGCCGGCGGCCTGCTTGATCACCCGGATCTGGTCGTACACCTCGAGGTACCGGCCGGAGAGAAAGGCACCCCGGTCGATCACCATGTCGATCTCGTCCGCGCCGGCCGCCACCGCCGCGCGGGTGTCCGTGAGTTTGGCTTCCAACGGCACCTGACCGGACGGGAAACCGGTCGCCACACTCGCCAGGTGGACCCCTGAGCCGTTCAGCACGGCCGCGGCGGCGGCGACCAGCCCGGGGTAGACGCACAACGCGGCGACGCTCGGGCAGCTCGGGTCCTCGGGGTCGGGGCGGCGTGCCTTGGCGGCCAGTGCCTGCACCTTTCCCGGAGTGTCCTGCCCTTCCAAGGTGGTCAGGTCGACCGTCCGGATCGCCAGGTCCAGTGCCCACTGTTTGGCGGTGGTCTTGATGGATCGGGTGGCCAGCAGCGCCGCCCGCTGGTCGGCGCCGACCTGGTCGACGCCAGGCAGCCCGTGCAGGAACGTGCGCAGCGACGCCTGCGAGTCCGCGACGCCGGCCGCCAACCGATCTGGCGCCACATCGGGCGTCGTTGCCGTCATGTCCCCGAGTCTACGCAGCGGGGCGTCGGCCGCGCCGTCATCGCTGGTGTCACGCCCGGGAAGATCGCGATTCGGGTACCTGACCGGAACTCGCGTACCCGGTATCGCGATCGTGCGGCGGCGGGCCCGCCACGGCGGACGGTACGGGTGTTCGCAACGGTCATCGGCTAGGTTGCTGGCCGTGGACGTACTCGTGGTGGACCATCCGCTCGCCGCCGCCCGGCTGACGTCGATGCGCGACGAGCGCACCGATCCCGGCAGCTTCCGGGCGGCGTTGCGGGAGTTGTCGAGCCTGCTGGTGTACGAGGCCACCCGGGACCTGTCCGTGGAGACCTACCTGATCCGTACCCCGCTGGTCGAGACCGACGGGGTACGGCTCGCGAACCCGCCGCTGCTGGTGCCGGTGCTGCGGGCCGGGCTGGGCATGGCGGAGGCGGCCCTGGGGCTGTTGCCGGAGTCGTCCATGGGATTCGTCGGCCTGGCCCGCGACGAGGAGACGTTTCAGCCCCGGGCGTACCTGGAGTCGCTGCCGGAGGACCTGGCGGGTCTGCCGGTCCTGGTGCTCGACCCGATGCTCGCCACCGGCGGGTCGCTGGAGCATTGCTGCCGACTGCTCGCCGCCCGTGGCTGCACCGACATCACCGTGATCTGCGTCCTGGCCGCCCCGGAGGGCCTGCGCCGCTTGGAGGCCAGCGGACTGCCGATCCGGATCGTCACGGCGTCGATCGACAAGCACCTCAACGACAAGGCGTTCATCGTGCCGGGACTCGGGGACGCCGGCGACCGACAGTTCGGCGGTATGCCGCGGTTCTGAATCAGCGCGGGGGTCTCAGCCGGACGCCACGCCCAGTGCGGCAGCGGTCTCGCCGCGCAGCGCCGCCAGCCCGGCCGCTGCCCGTACCCGAGCCTGCCGGACGTCGCCGCCGGTGACCGGTTCGATCACTTCCAGGTACGCCTTGAGTTTCGGCTCGGTGCCGGAGGGCCGTACCACCATCCGGGCGGCCGGGGTGCGTACCAGCACAGCATCGGTGGCGGGCAGCAGGTCACGGACCTCGTCGACGGGTTGTCCCAGCAGGGTTCGAGGAGGTCGCTCCCGGAGCCGGGCCAGCATCTCCGGGATCCTGGCCAGGTCGGCCACGCGTACCGAGAGCTGGTCCGTGGCGTACACCCCGAACTCCCGGGCCAGCTCGTCGAGTCGGTCGGAAAGGCCCCGGCCCGCGGCCTTCAGCGAGGCCGCCAGCTCGCACACCAGCAGCGCCGCGGTCATCCCGTCCTTGTCGCGGACCTGGTCGGGTGCCACGCAGTAGCCGATCGCCTCCTCGTACCCATAGGCGAGCGGTGGGTCATCAGGATCGGCTTCGGCGGTGGCCCGCACGATCCATTTGAACCCGGTCAGGGTCTCGCCGTACGGCACGCCCCGGGCGGCACACAACGACCGCAGCAGCGAGGAGGACACGATCGTGGTGACGAACATGCCCGTGGTGCCCCGCCGGATCAGGTGGTCGGCGAGCAGTACTCCGAGCTCGTCGCCGCGTAGCACCCGCCAGCCGCTGGAGTCGTGCCCCCCGGTCTGGTCCGGTACCGCCACCGCGCACCGATCGGCGTCCGGGTCGTTGGCGATCGCGAGGTCGGCTCCGGTTTTCCCGGCGAGCCGGATCACCCGGTCCATCGCCCCGGGTTCCTCGGGGTTGGGGAACGGCAGCGTGGGGAAGTCGGGGTCCGGGTCGGCCTGCTCGGGTACCACCGCCGGGTGGGCGAACCCGGCCCGTGCCAGCAGGTCTCGGAGCAGCCCACCGCCGACTCCGTGCAGCGGGGTGTACGCGACCTTGAGCGCCCGTGGGGTGGTGGCCGACACCACCACGGCGGCCCGGTTCAGGTAGTTGTCCACAACCGCGTCGGTGAGCACCTCGTCAACGGGCACGTCGCCCAGCGGTACGTCCGCGAGCCGGCCCACCGCCGCGATGGCCGCGGAGATCTCGGCGTCGGCCGGGGTGACGATCTGCGCCCCGGTGCCCTTCGGGTCGCCCAGCGCGGCACCCAGGTAGACCTTGTACCCGTTGTCGGCCGGGGGGTTGTGGCTGGCGGTGACCATCACGCCCGCGACGGCCTCCAAGGCGCGCACCGCGTATGCCAGCACCGGGGTCGGCAACGGTCTGTGCAGCAGCAGCGCCCGGCGTCCGGCCCCCGAGGTCACCCGCGCGGTCTCCTCCGCGAACTGCCGGGAGCCGTGCCGGGCGTCGTACCCGATGACAACCGGCCCGGGTGCTCCCCGCGCGTCGAGCCAGCGCACCAGTCCGGCCGCCGCCGCCCGGACCACCGCCCGGTTCATCCCGTTGGGCCCGGCGCGTAGCCGGCCCCGCAGCCCTGCGGTGCCGAAGTGCAGTGGTCCGGAGAACCGGTCCGCGAGTTCCGCCTCGGTGGCCGGCAGCTCGTTGATCAGCGTACGGAGTTCCGCCCGGCTGGCCGGGTCCGGATCGTCCGCCAGCCAGGCTTCGGCGCGTGCCCTCAGATCGGCCACCGCGCTCAGCCGATCACTGTCATGGATCGAACCGCTTCCGCGAACACCTTGGCCTGCTTCCGGAACCTTTCCTGGGGCACCGACAGGTACACCTGGTAGCTGTGGCCATTCAGCACGATCATCCGCCAGATGCCGTGGCGGCGTTGGCCGGTGGCGGTTCTGGTCGCGACGTACTCCAGTTCCGCGCCCCGGTGACCGTCCAGCGGCGCCGGACGCAGCGCCACTCGCCGGTAGTTGGTGAGGCCGCAGCAGCCATTGGCGAATCCCCGGTGCGAGGCGCGCAGGATCTGCCCGGCCTGCCGGGTGTCCGGGACGACGTTGACGCGCAACCAGCTGGTGTTGTCGGCCGGGTCGTGGAACTGCACGTAGTTTCCGGTGTGGACGGGTCTCCAGTCGGTGGGGACGTTGAGGCTGACGCCCTGCCCCTGGTACGTCTGGACCGGGAAGTCCGGCCCGGCCTCGGTCGGCTGGTCGGCGGGGGGCGAGGTGCCTTCCGAGAACCAGCCCGAGCCGTAGCCGACCGTGGTCACCACCAGTACCACGGCGACCAGGACCGCGGCGGCGCCGAACAGCCAGGCGATGATCGGTCGGGGTGGCCGAGCGACCGGCGGGTAACCCGCGCCCTGATACGGCGGGACGACCGGCACGGTCCCGGCCTGCTGGGCCGGCCCGGGGTTGTGGACGGTGGCCCGACCGACCCGCCACGGGTCCGGTAAGCCGCCGGGTACGGCCGGGACCGGTGAGCCGGGAGGTACCCCGGCACCGGCCGGTGTACCCGGCATGCCGGCTGGCATCACGCTGGTCGGCTGGCCCGCGGGCGGCGCGAACCGCGGGCTGCTGACCGCCAGTTGCGCGGTGCCGCCCTGGGTCTGCTCCGTCACCGCCGACGGCCCGAGCAGCAGGTTCCGCAGCACCGTGCGGGTGCGCTCCACATCCCACCGCTTCGCCGGGTCCTTCTCCAGCAGGCCGTAGAGCACGGGGGCGAGGCGGCCGGCTCGTTGCGGCGGTTCGGGCTGGTCGTTGACGACCGCTTGCATGGTCCGGATCGCGTCACCCCGATCGAACGGGGCCTTTCCCTCCACGGCGGTGTAGAGCGTCACCCCGAGCGAGAACAGGTCGCTGGGCGGGCCGAACCGGCCGCCGATGGCGCGTTCCGGGGAGATGAAGTGCGGGGAGCCGAGCACCATGCCGGGAGTGGTCAGGTCCGAGTCGCGGACGCTGCGGGCCACGCCGAAGTCGGTGAGTACGCACCGCCCGTCCGCCGAAATCAGGACATTCCCGGGTTTCACGTCCCGGTGCAGCACTCCGGCCCGGTGGGCGGCTTCCAGCGCGCCGAGCAGCGCCAGTCCGATCTTCGCGGCGGCGCGGGGAGCCAGCGGGCCGTCCCGCTCGATCAGGTCGGCGAGACTGTCGGCCTTGAGCAGTTCCATCACGATCCACGGGCGGCCACTTTCGGTCACCACGTCGAACACCCGGATCACCGCGGGATGGGACAGCGCGGCGGCCGCGCGGGCCTCCCGCATGGTCCGCTCGGTGACCGCGTTCCGCTCGGCGGCGTTCATCCCGGGCGGCAGTACGACCTCCTTGACCGCGACCTCCCGGTGCAGGAGCCCGTCGCTGGCCCGCCACACCGCGCCCATTCCGCCGCTGCCGATCGGGGAGACCAGCGTGTAGCGACTGCCGATCACCATGCCCGCCACGCCGCGTGCGGCCTGATCCGACGGGGCCGGCGCGGCCTTGACAGCGGGCGCGACCGTGGTGGGTGCCGTCAGATCCGTGCCGCGGTTGGGCTCGCCCGGGGGCGGGGTGTGGGTGCTCACGCGTACGTTCCTCCCGAAACCAACCCGTCTAGTGTGCTGAACTTCGGTCCGGGATGCGAAATCGGCGGATCGGTTCGCTGGGACAATGCCCCATCGATGTGCGATTCGCCTCAGCTACCAAACGGTAACTCGGGCTGGTTCTACGATCAGCGAGTGAACGAGCAGCCACAGGGACGCCCGAGCGAGTCGGGTTTTCCGATCCGGCCGGTGTACCGGGCAGCCGACGTCGCCCCGGATCTTGATCAGCGGATCGGGGAGCCCGGTGAACCGCCGTACACCCGTGGTGTCTACCCGACGATGTACACCACCCGGCCGTGGACCATGCGGCAGTACGCCGGGTTCGGCACGGCCCGGGAGTCCAACGCCCGCTACCACCAGCTGATCTCCCACGGCACCGCCGGGCTGTCGGTCGCGTTCGATCTGCCGACCCAGATGGGGTACGACTCGGACGAACCGATCGCCCACGGCGAGGTGGGCAAGGTCGGCGTGGCGATCGACTCGATCGAGGACATGCGGCTGTTGTTCGACGGCATCCCACTGGACCGGGTGTCCACCTCCATGACGATCAACGCTCCGGCATCGGTGCTGTTGCTGCTCTACCAGCTCGTCGCCGAGGAGCAGGGGGTGCCGGGGGACAAGCTCACCGGCACGATCCAGAACGACATTCTCAAGGAGTACATCGCCCGGGGGACATACATCTTCCCGCCGAAGCCGTCGCTGCGGCTTGTCGCGGACACCTTCAGGTACTGCAAGACGGAGTTGCCACGCTGGAATACGATCTCGATCTCCGGCTACCACATGGCCGAGGCGGGTGCCACGCCCGTGCAGGAGGTGGCGTTCACCCTGGCCAACGGGGTGCAGTACGTACAGGCGGCGATCGACGCGGGCCTCGCGGTGGACGAGTTCGCGCCGAGGCTCTCGTTCTTCTTCGTGGCCCGGACCACGTTGCTGGAGGAGGTCGCGAAGTTCCGCGCGGCGCGGCGGATCTGGGCCAGGCTGATGCGGGAGAAGTTCGGTGCGCGCAACCCCAAGTCACTGATGTTGCGGTTCCACACCCAGACCGCCGGGGTGCAGCTCACCGCGCAGCAACCGGAGGTGAACCTGGTACGGGTGGCGGCGCAGGCCATCGGCGCGGTGCTCGGGGGCACCCAGTCACTGCACACGAACTCGTACGACGAGGCGATCGCGCTGCCCACCGAGAAGGCGGCCCGGCTGGCGCTGCGTACCCAGCAGGTGCTGGCATACGAGACCGACCTGACCGCCACGGTGGACCCGTTCGCCGGCTCGTACGCCATCGAGGCGATGACCGATCGGATCGAGTCGGAGACGGTTGAGTTGATGGACCGGGTGTTCGATTTCGGTTCGGCGGTGGACGCGATCGAGTCGGGTTTTTGCAAGCAGGAGATCGAGGGGTCGGCGTACCGGATCGCGCAGCAGGTGGACAGCGGTGAGCGGGTGGTGGTCGGGCTGAACCGGTTCGCCTTGGACGAGGAGGAGCCGTACGAGCCGCTGCGGATGGATCCGGCGATCGGGGCCGAGCAGTCCGCGAGGCTGGCGCGGTTGCGTGAGCAGCGTGACTCCGTGGCGGTGCGCGGCGCCTTGGACGAGATGCGCAAGGCCGCTGCGGGAAGCGACAACGTGTTGTACCCGATGCGGGAGGCGCTCCGGCTCAGTGCCACGGTTGGTGAGGTATGTCACGCCCTACGCGAGGTGTGGGGCGGCTACCGGCCATCGGACAACTTCTGACCGGACCAGTTTGGCGAGAAATGAGGTCATCGTCCCGGTAATCTGGGAGGACCGATCTGCGGCGTGTCGGAGTCGCAAGTTCAGCACGATGAGCGAGCTTCGAGTCACCATGGGGTGTGTCTCATGGTGCGCTTGTGTGTCGGTTGGGACCCTGGTGACGGCCTGGCAGGCCGGGTTGTCGCCAGCTTCGTATACCCAGGGTGAGACTTTGGGCTTGGTGCGTCGTGACTCAGTGTGATCGCCTGGTCCGATCGTCAATAGTCGGAAAGATGGCGATCTGTAGCGATCCTGAGACGTGTGTCACCCGATGGGATGTGCAGCAAGGGTATGGTATGCGTTACGTGACCACGGCATTGCGGTGAGAAGTGACCAGGTTGCCGCCGGACACGGAGGGCGAAGATCTGGCACGTTCCTCTCGCCGGATCACGTTGCGCAGAGTCACTCTCGTCCGGCAAGCTGTCCGATGCCATTACCTGGCATGGTAGTGACGGAAAACTCCACTACAACTGAGATCGAGACCGACCGTGACTAGTCTGCCGACACTGGTGTCCAGCCCGTTTCCGGCTGGACCACCGACCCGTACGACGTCCGAATGGTCAGGGTCCGCCACCTCCGCGGCACCCTCGTTGCCCGCTCTGCTGGACAGATGGCTGGCCGCGCATGGAGCGGAGCTGGTGTCGGTACGCCGACACATCCACGCGAACCCGGAACTGTCCGGCGAGGAGTACGGCACCGCCGAGTACCTGGCGGGGCGGCTCGCCGCGATCGGACTCGAACCCAGGTTCCTGCCCAAGGGCAACGGCCTGATCTGCGACATCGGGGAAGGCGACCAGGTGGTGGCGCTTCGCGCCGACCTCGACGCTCTGCCACTGCCGGATGTGAAGGACGTTCCGTACCGCTCCACCGTGGACGGCGTCTGCCACGCCTGCGGACACGACGTGCACGCCAGCGTGGTGCTCGGTGCCGGCCTGGCCGCGGCGTCCCTTGCCAACCATGGCCTGCTGCCAGGCAGGATCCGACTCCTGCTGCAGCCCAGTGAGGAGCGGTTCCCGTCCGGGGCTCCCGAAGTGATCGCCGCCGGAGGGCTGGACGGGATCGACGCGATCTTCGCGTTGCACTGCGACCCCAGGTTGCCGGCGGGACTGGTGGGGGTGCGTTCCGGCCCGCTCACCGCCGCCGCCGACCAGCTTGAGGTGCAGTTGAGCGGCACCGGCGGTCACACCGCCCGGCCGCACCTGACCACCGACCTGGTGAACGCGTTGGGGCGGGTGCTGGTGGACGTTCCGGCACTGCTGTCCCGCCGGGTCGACCCCCGGGCCGGGATCTCCCTGGTGTTCGGTGCGGTGCACGCCGGCCAGGCCGCGAACGCGATCCCACAGGAGGGATACGTCCGGGGCACCGTACGGATCCTCGACCGGACCGCATGGCGTGAGCTGCCCGAACTGCTCGAAGAACTGGTACACGCGGCGGTGGCCGGCACCGGAGCCGAGGCGCGGGTGCGGTACACCCGTGGCGTACCGCCGGTGGTCAACGACCGGTTGGCGACCGCCACCATCACGGGCGGTGCCGCCGCGGCGCTGGGTAGCGACCGGGTCGTCGAGGCACCGGTCAGCATGGGAGGCGAGGACTTCGCCTACTACCTGGAGCAGGTTCCCGGGGCCATGGCACGGCTCGGGGTCGGCCGACCGGGCGAGGAACTGGACCTGCACCAGGGCAGCTTCGACGTGGACGAACGTGCCATCGGGTACGGCGTACGGGTGATGGTGCACACCGCGCTCGCCGCGCTGGACGACGGCCTGTCGTCCAGCTGACGGTCTGTCGCCCAACGGGCACGTGCCCGGGTGACACACCCGGGGTCAACGGGAACGCACGGCCGTGATGCTGAGCCAGTCACGGCCGCGCCTGCCCGACCGGTACGGCGAGTCCAACCGTTTGCCGACCACCCCTGGCAGGCCCTGCTCCCGGGCGGTCCGGAGCGCCGCGTCGCCCGTGCCCGGGAAGTGCGGCGGGACCAGCCAGCGGTCCCCGGCGATGTCCAGGTCCTCCAGCCGGCTCCGCCGCTGCCGGTACGTCAGGTCCACCGTCGCCGAACCGTCCAGGTGCAGCAGGTCGTAGATCAGGTAGCTCACCGGTTCCCGCTCCGCGACCCGGCGAGCCCGTCCCGGGTCCGTGACCTGGTGCCGGTCGTGCGCCGGCTGTGGATCGATCCGGCCGCCGGTGAAGCCGACGATCTCACCGTCCACCACACACTCGGCCGGGGCCAGATCCTCGGCGAGCCCGCGCAGATCCGGGTACCGGGCCGTGACGTCCACGTCGTCGCCGTCCAGTAGCCGCAGCCGGCCGCCGCTGACGTACCCGACGGCGCGCAGCCCGTCCCAGCGCATCTCGAAGCCCCACCCGGACGGGTCGGCGGGCAGCCTGCCCCGGGTCGGCCACATCGGACGGACCAGGTCCGGCAGCGGTTGCCAGCCGGGATCCGGCGGGTCCATCCGGTGGATCATCCAGTCATCGCCCCGGGTCCGGAACAGCACGTACCGGCCGGACGTGCGCTCCCCGTGGAGCACCACCATCACCTCGTCGTCCAGCCACTTCTCCGTGGTGTACCTGCCACGGTCGTGGAGCAGCACCTTGCCGGCGCCGTACTCACCCGCCGGTATCTCGCCCGCGAACTCGGCGTACTCCATTGGGTGGTCCTCGGTGTGCACCGCCAGGTGGTCCCGCCCGGGGTCCCTCGGCACGCCGCGCGGGATCGCCCAGGACACCAGGACCCCATCCCGCTCCAACCGGAAGTCCCAGTGCAACCGTCGCGCGTGGTGCTGCTGGATCACGAAGATCCGGCCGTCACCCGGTGTCTGGTCCCCACCCGGCTCGGGCACCGGCTCCGGGGTGTGCCCGGGATCGCGCATCGAGCGGTACTTCCGTAGCCGGTCGGCCATACCGCCAGTGTCCGTGTGACCCCGGAAGATCGCCGCCTGAAGCCGGTCTGTGGTGTCAGATGCCGGGACCGCCCGGGCGCTGCCCGGTGGCCGGACCCACGGCGGGCGCCGCCCGTGGCCGGCGCTGCCACCGTCGCACCAGGAGGATGATGGCCACCACCGGTACGCCGTACATCAGGAACGGCAGCACCGCTCCCAGGACGGCGAGCAGCACGCGAACCGACAGCGTGAAGGCGTCCCAGCCGGCCCCCAACCCCGCGCCGAAACCGATCTCCGCCGGAGGCGTCGGTGGCCGGGACCTGGCCACGAGACTGACCGTGATGCTGGAGTACGCGACCTGGTTCGCCAGGTTCCGTCGGCGACTCTCCAACGCCGCCAGTTCGGCCTCCCGCGACGACAGTTCCCGTTCCACCGCTGCGATGTCGCTGATGCTGCCCGCCCGGTCCAGCAGGGCGCGGGTGCGCTTCACGCTGGCGCGCATGGTGGCGATCCGGCTGTCCAGGTCCACCACGGTCTCTGACACGTCCTTGGCGGTGATCTCGCGTTCCAGCTCCTTGCCGAGGCTCGCCAGTCGACGGATCCCGTTCTGGAATCCCGCCGCCGGGATCCGCAGCGTCACGGTCGCGTATGCGGTCTTCTCCCGGGAATCGCGGGAGTCCTCGCCCACGTATCCGTCGGCCGCCTCGGCGATCCGGATCGCTTCGTCCGCGGTGCGGGCGACGTCCTTGACCTCCAGTTTCAGGCGTCCGGTGTGGATCACGACCCGGGCCGGGACACCGACCTTCAGCTCACGCGGTTTCCCGCCGCCGGTGCCCTGCTCCCCGGTACCCGGCCGTTGCTGTTCCTCTGCCCCCCGGTCGGCAACGCCGCTCTCCCCGGCCTCCTCGGCCGAGCCGCAGCCCGACAGCACCAGCCCTGCCAGCACTACGACCGTGAACGCGACGCCGCCGCGTACCCTTCGCCCCGTCATGATGCCTCCGGCTCCGTGAAGGTCCCCGGTTCGACGACGGAGCCGGGGTGTCGGTTCCCTCACGGTCCCGAAGCCAGGTCACACTTCGGTGAAGTCACGGGCACAGCAGCGCGGTAGCTCGGCCACGATCCGGCCGCGGAATGGTCACTGTCCGCTATCGGGCGGGCCTTGCCTCACATGGCCGGCTTCGCCGGTCGGGCACGCAGCGAGCTGACGTAATCGTCGGGTGCCCCGGCCCGTTCGGCCGCGTCCGCCAGCTCGCTCAGGTACCAGGCGGTGGGAAGGCCGCCCTCGTACCCGTCGAAGACGTACATCCAGGCGGGCTGGTCCCCGTCCAGGGTGGCGACCTGGACGTGGATCCTCCGGTAGAGGCCGGAGGTGGCCCCTTCCAGCTCGTCCAGCGTTTTCTGGTCCAGCCCGTGTACGTCGTACAGGGACACGAAGATCCGGGATCCGGGTTCCTCGACCGCTGTGGCGAGTGGACTCTCCCACCCCAGATCCTCACCCGCGAACGTGAGTCGCCAGCCCTCCAACCAGCCGGTTCCGACCAGCGGCGAATGGGGGCAGCAGACACGCATCCGGTCAGGATCGAGACTGGAGCCATAGGCGGCGTACAGCGGCACGACGATGACCTTAGCGTGAGGGAGAATGCGACGGGGTCGGGAAGCCGGTACCGCCCGGTAGCCGGCTGCGGGTCACCGGAGCCATCCAGGCGAGGGGCCCGACCGTATGTGCCGCGGACGGGCCGACTGTCCGTTTCGGAATCGGACCGACCGGGGGATGAGGGGGATGAAATTGCCGCGGACTGTCGTGATCGGCGGAGGGCCGGCCGGGTACGAAGCGGCGCTGGTCGCCGCACAGCTCGGTGCCGAGGTGACGGTGGTTGAGCGGGACGCGGCCGGTGGTGCCTGCGTGCTCTCCGACTGCGTACCGAGCAAGACCTTCATCGCCTCCTCGGACGCGGTCACCGCGGTCCGGCAGGCATGGCGGCTGGGGGTACGGGTGGACGGCATCGTCGCCCAGCCCGAGGTGGCCACGGTGCACGAACGGGTTCGCAGGCTCGCCAGGGCACAGTCCGACGACATCGAGTCGAAACTGGTCAAGGCCGGGGTCCGGTACGTGGCCGGTACCGCGCGGCTGGGCGAGGACACCCTCGGGCACACCCACCGGGTGGTGGTGCGACCGCACGACGGCGCGACGTTCCACGTGGACGCGGACACCGTGCTGATCGCGACCGGTGCCACGCCCCGGGTCCTGCCCGACGCCGAGCCGGACGGCGAGCGGATCCTGACCTGGCGCCAGGTGTACGACCTGCCCGAGCTTCCCGAGAAGCTGATCGTGATCGGCTCCGGGGTCACCGGGGCGGAATTCGCCAGCGCGTACCTGGCGATGGGCGTTGACGTGACGCTGGTGTCCAGCCGGGACCGGGTGATGCCGCACGAGGACGCCGACGCCGCGACGGCCATCGAGCAGGTGTTCACCCAGCGCGGGATGACGATCCTGCCGCGGTCGCGGGCCAGCGCGGTACGCCGTACCGGCGACGGTGTCGTGGTGGAACTGGCGGACGGGCACACCGTGATCGGAAGCCACGCGCTGATGGCGGTCGGCTCGGTGCCCAACACCGCCGAACTGGGACTGGTGGAGTACGGCGTGGAACTCGGCTCCGGCGGCTTCGTCACCGTGGACCGGGTGTCCCGTACCAACGTGCCGGGAATCTACGCGGCCGGGGACTGCACCGGGCTGCTGATGCTGGCGTCGGTGGCCGCGATGCAGGGCCGGATCGCGATGTGGCACTCGCTGGGCGAGGCGGTCTCTCCACTGCGACTGTCGTCCGTGTCCGCGAACGTGTTCACCGACCCGGAGTTGGCGACCGTCGGTGTGAGCCAGGACGAGGTGGACGCCGGCAAGGTGCCCGCCCGGGTGGTGATGTTGCCGCTGGACGGCAACGCTCGGGCGAAGATGGCCGGCTTGGAGGACGGGTTCGTGAAACTGTTCTGCCGTCCTGCCTCGGGCCTGGTGATCGGTGGCGTCATCGTGGCCGCGAAGGCCAGCGAACTGATCATGCCGATCACGCTGGCGATCCGGCACCGGATGACCGTGGACCAACTGGCCCAGACCATCACGATCTACCCGTCGCTGTCCGGGTCCATCAGCGAGGCGGCCCGCCAACTGATGCAGCAGGAGCCCGACTGAGATCAGGCACCGAGGGCGAACACCACGTCGCTCACGTCCACGGCGCGAAGCTCCTCGGAACTGGGCCGTCGGCCCAGGGTACGCAGCCGCTGCGCCTGGGCCTTGCGGATGCCTTCGAACAACTTGCGGGCTTCCCGGGCGTTGCCGAAGTTCGGACCCCGCTCCATCCGGTGGAAGTGTTCGGTGATCGCGGCCATCGCCTCGGCGGTGCACACGTAGTCGTCGTTGCGCGCGATCCGCTCGATGATCAGCACCAGCTCTGCGGGCGGGTAGCTCTCGAACTCGATGGTCTTGGCGAACCGGGACGCCAGACCCGGGTTGGCGTCCAGGAACTCGGTCATTTCCCGGCTGTAGCCCGCGACGATCACCACGATCTCGTGCCGGTGGTCCTCCATCAGCTTCACGATGGTGTCGATGGCCTCCTGGCCGAAGTCGCCCCCGGAACCGAAGGACCGGGACAGGGTGTACGCCTCGTCGATGAACAGCACCCCGCCCATCGCCGACTCGAAGACCCCGGAAGTCTTCTCGGCGGTGTGGCCGAGGTACTGGCCGACCAGGTCACGCCGGCCGACCTCCTTGAAGGTGCCCTTGGCGAGGATGCCGAGCGCGGCGAGCAACTGGCCGTAGATCCGCGCCACGGTGGTCTTACCGGTACCGGGTGGGCCGGCGAACACGAGGTGGTTGCTGGTCGCGGTGACCGACAACCCCGCACTGCGGCGCCACTCGTTGACCTGGATCTCATCGATGATCGCTTTCACCTCGGCCTTCACGCCGGGTAGTCCGATCATGCCGTCCAGTTCGGACAACAGCGCCTCGATCTTCTGTTCGTCCTTTTCCCCAGTGGCTGCCGCCGCTTCGGCACCCACCAGCGGCTTCACGCTGGTCTCCCGGTCCTTCAGCCCGGTGACCTGGACAGTCGCGCCGGACGTCAGGTCCACAGCGGGGGTCGCGGTGTTGGTGACGGTGCAGTCCTCCACGGTGCCCCGGCAGCCCGGCCCGAACCAGATCCCCACCCCCTGGGTGTCGTGCACCCAGCAGCGGCGGATCATGGGCGAACTGTTGTGTGCCACACCGATGCCGACACCGCCGGTCTGGGAGATGTCGCAGCCCTCGATGGTGGGCTTGCCGTACTGGTAGACGTACAGGCCCCGGTAGCCGCAGGCACTCACGGTGGTGCTGCTGATCACCGGGTCGGCGCCCATCCGGACGATGATCCCGTCCTCCGCGACGTCGGTGATCTCGCACGCCTCGATGGTCCCGGACGAGTCCTCCACAACGATCCCGTACCGGCCGGACAGCCTGGACTTGGAGATCTGGAACTCGGTCTGGTCCCGCAGGTTGACCCCGGCGTCCAGCCGGGAGGTGAGCGTGCACTCCTCGACCCGGAGCTTGCAGGAGCGGGCGTCCACCACGTGGCCGTCGTTGCCGGTCAGGGTCAACTGGTGCAGCCCCACCGAGCCGCCGCGTACCGCGACCACCGGGTCGTACTCCGATGTGGCCTTGAGGGTCACCGTCCCGGCGCCCTCGGCGGCGAAGATCGTCAGCCGGCG
>DASUSI010000171.1:0-13801 GCA_036375165.1 Micromonosporaceae bacterium
AAAAAGAGAAGTACCTCCCCGTCAAGACAGCCTGGGCAGTGCAGGCACGGTCGAAGCTACGCAACCTCGCAACCCCCCGGAACCGTACCGACCCACTCACAGACTTCCCCGACATGCAGACCGTCGCCCTCGCCGGCCTGGTCACCGCACTCGGCCTGACCAGACACCTCTACCACCCCGAACCCGCCACCCTCCACGGACAACTCATGGACATGATCGGCAGGCTCTACGACACCACCATCCGAGACGTGGCTGCGGCCATTAACCCCAGCGGCGGACACCGCATTCGACGCCAATGAAGCTCCCGCAATATCCGAAGTGAACGATTGAAGGGTGTTCGTTGTCCAACATGATCACGACGAAGTGCAGTAACCAGAGAAGCGGTAAGAAGCCGTGGCGTCGTCCTCAGTGGCGAGCGCGAAACGTCCGTACGCACTGCTGAAGACGTTCGCGTGCCATCAGTGAACGAGACGGAAGACCGCAGGGCCGAGGCGATCCAGCTTCCGGAGCCTGGCCCTGCGGCTCTCCACGAGACGCCGTGTATCCGCTTCCATGACTTCCTTCCGCACAGGGGCACCTCAGCCGACCTTCGGAGGTGCGCCGTGCGGCGATATGTCCTAACAGGCGGTCACGGAGTCGGTAAGTCCTCGATCATCTTGGCCCTTGAACAGTTCGGGGAACATGTCGTCTTCGAGGCGGCAAGCTCGATCCGGGCCGTTGAGCGGGCTCAAGGACGGGCATTTCCTGGTCGCTGACCGCAAGCGAAGTTGCTTCCTGCGCCCAAACACGGTACGACCTGGCATTCCTTGTGGAGCCCCCACCGGATGGCGTGTCCACCTTGAATCGAGTGGAGGCTGCGTTCTGTCATCGGCTCGTATACACGATAGAGGAAGCATACCGAGCGCTACGGATACCGATTGTGCGGGTATCCTATGCGCCGCTCGATGTTCGAGTTCAATTCATCCTTGGCACTCTACCTATCGCGTCGATCGACGCTGGCCATGCATGGGAAGCCGCGGCCAATCCTGACCTGACATGAGACCGGAGGACCTGATCGTGAGTTCGCTCCTGCCAACCGCGCCTTATCGAGGCACTCGGGACTTCCTACCTGCGGAAATGTCGGTCAGGCAACAGGTCTTCGACCGTCTCTATGACGTGATAGAGCGGTATGGTTTTGTCCGCTACGACGGGCCGATCCCTGAATCGGCGGAAATTTACGAAGCCAAGTCGGGGCGGGAGATCGCCGAGCTCCAGCTCTACGCCCTGACCGACCGAGGCGGCCGGCGGCTGGCTCTCCGACCGGAGATGACACCGTCCGTAGCCCGCATCATTGCTGGAAACGCGAACGCGTTCCAATTTCCGGTCCGCTGGTACTGCCATGTGAACTGCCATCGCTACGAGAGGCCGCAGCGGGGGCGGGTGCGTGAGCACTGGCAGATCAACGCCGACATCTTCGGCTCGGAGAGCCCCAACTGTGAGATCGAGATCTTCGAGATGATCCACGACATGATGGCGGCGGTCGGCGCGACCGGAGACATGTATCTCCTGCGGGCCAACGACCGTATTCTCCTCGAAGGGATCCTCGGACATGTCGTCGGGATTCCGACGACACAGATGAAGGCCGTAGCCTCCCTCATTGATCGGTGGGAGAAGTACTCCCGCGAAGATCTGTTCCGGGACGCTTCGGCGATCGGACTTTCGGAGGCCCAGTTCGACCGCCTTGAAGACGCCCTCAAATCCGGGCAGGACGTACTCGCCGACCTGCCCACCGACGTCAGGGAGCGCTCCCAACTCTCAAAGGTGCTGATCAACGAAGCATCGGACCTGGTGACGTTCGATCCTCGGATCGTCCGAGCCTTCGAGTACTACACATCGACGGTGTTTGAGGTCTTCGACCGGAACCCCATGAACAATCGTTCGCTCTTCGGCGGTGGCCGATACAGCGACCTGGTGGGGCTCTTCTCGAACCAGTCGATCCCCGGCATCGGGTTCGGCATGGGAGATGTGACGCTCTTTGACTTCCTCGACACTCACGGGCTGCTGCCCGAGCCCAGAGCTGAAGTCGATGTCACTGTCATCCCCACGGAAGCGATCCTGACCAGCGCGGCCCGGGAAGTCGCCCGTCAGCTCCGAGCTGCCAACCTCCGCACGTCAACCCCCATCGAAATTCGCAAGCTCGGTAAGGAAATCGGCCGGGCTGACAAAGCGGGTGCCCGAGCGGTGGTCATTATCGGCCCGGACGACTGGAAGAACGGACAGGTCACCGTTCGGGGTCTGGCCACAGGTGAGCAGCGGGTCACGACCACATCTGAGGTCGCCGCGACAGTGAGCGCGGTCATGAGCACTGACGAATGACTCAGCTCGTTCGGTACCGCGTCACCCGGTGGTCAGCGCTACCAACTCGAAGGAGTTGTACGGGCTGGCCTGCTCGTCGCGGCAGGACATCCGCACCGGGACGGCGGGTACCGCACGCACGGTCACCGTGACCGGCCCTGTGTCACGGGCCAGCGGCACCTGCCAGGTGTCCGGATCCAGCGCCACCGGCTGGCCGGCGGCCAGCGCGTCGAGCCGGGTCTCGCCCAACTCCACCCGCGCGAAGTGCTCGGCGGCCTGGACCGGTGACGGGTACCCGCTGCGCCCCCGCAGGTGGCCGGGTATCACCTGGCCCGCCTCGTACGCCTTGACAACGGCCAACGCCTCGTCCGGGGTGACCTGGCCGTAGTACAGCCCGTGCGGCAGCACCACCAGGTTGGCGGCGAATCGGTGTCCTCCGACGTGACTGGTTTCCCAGGTCTGGTCCGGTCGGTGGGACGCCAGGTGGTCGGCGACCGGTCGTCCCCGAATCGCGCAGCACACGTCCCGGTTGCCGTGGGTACACACCAGATAGATCGGCTCCGACTTCCCGCCGGCCGCTTCAAGGGGTACGTCGAGCAACTCGTGGTCGGCGCGCACGGTGTGCCAGGACACCGTCTCGCCGCCCGGTTCGCTGCGTACCACCGCCACCGCGCGCTGTCCGGTCCGGTCCCGCCGCTGGCGGGGGCGGGGGCGGCGGATCAACTGCACCCGTACCTCGGCTTTCGTGGTGCGCTCGGCCAGGGTGGCGGCGATTCCGGGGTCGATCGCCGACTCGGTCAGGGCGTCGCGCCCCCAACCGCCCGGTTCCTCGATGAGCAGCCATCCGGTCGTTCTGGACGCTGTCGCCAGCAGCGGATCGTTACGCCGCCGAGTCTCGTGGGAACACCGGAAGCCGGTGGCACCACGCCCACCGGCTCCCTGGATGCCCTGCTCATCGCCCTGGTTCACGGCTCAACACTTACCACGACCGCCTCCCGGAGCAGCCGCCGCGCCAGCACCACCTGACTGTCCGGGTCCAGGCCGGGCAGATCCCCGACCCGGTCCACCCGCCCGGCGAGCACCGCGCGGATCGCTTCGCCGCAGGACGCGGGGAACGTGACCGTACGGTCGAAAAGGTGCAGTGACACCACGTCCGGGCCGGACGTGGTGAGCTGCCAGCGAAGCTCGCCGCGTGGCGTGATCCGGGTCCCGGGACCGAGCGAGTTCAGCGCCGCTGCCTGTGCCAGCGGCCGGATCGGGGCTGGGCGGCCTTGCCGCCACAGCTTCGCTCGTATCCGATCGGCCACCGGTCCCGGGTCGACGGCGGGTAACCATCCGGTCAGGTGCCGGGTGATCTCGGCCAGCTCGCCGGCCAGCGCGTCCGGGTCGCTGGGGTCGACACCGAGCGGCAGGCTACGGCGCAGTTTCGGTTCCTCGGCCGCCAGGGACAGGAGCGCTTCGAGCACCGCGTACCTGGTCACCGGGAACACCCCGATGGTCAGGTGCATGGTCAGGTCCTGCCGGGCCTGCGCCGAGTGCGGCCAGCCCCGGGGCAGGTAGAGGGTGTCGCCGGGTTCCAGTACGACGTCGAGCGCGGGCGACCCGTCCGCGGCGGCGGTGATCTCCTCGGTACGGCCCGCCCACGGCTGGCTCGGCAGCGGGTCGACCACCGCCGGGTGATGGACCTGCCACCGCTTGGACCCCGCGATCTGCAATACGAACACGTCGTGTGTGTCGTAATGGGTGGTGAAGCCCTGGTCCTCCGGCGGCGTGAGGTATGCGTTCACCCCAACCGGGTGACCGAGGTCGTCGGCCAGTTGCCGGGCGAACTCGGCCACCGGAGGCCAGACCCGGTGCAGCCCCTGCAACACCAGCGTGGCACCGTCCGCGAATGCGGCCAGCACCCGTTCGTCCAGCGCCTGGTCCGCCACTTCCGCGCCAGCACCGCCGGGGCCGGTGTAGTCACGCGGGTTCAGCACCCGGCCGCCCTGAGCCATCCGCAGGAACGGGGTACGCAGTCCCCGCCGGCTCACCAGTTCGTCCACGTCCGCGACCGTCATCAGGTCGTCGAACAGCTTGCTGGCAGCCCCGGCCCCGGATCGCGACTCCCCGGCGCGTGACAGCAGCGGTCTTCGTCCCCAGTACGTCGTGGCGAACTCGTCCGGTGTCACCCGGACACAGCGGGCGAGGGCGGGGCGCTCCCCCTGCCCGTGCGCTGTCATGGTGCTCAGTAGACGCCGTCGGAACGCTGGTCGGACTGGCCGTCTCCGTAGTCCGCGCCAGCGTCGGCCCCGTGGTCGGCTCCAGCGTCGACGTCGTCCATACCGGACGGTTGTGCGCCGGAATCCACACCGGACTCCGCACTCTGGTCGGCGCCTTGGTCCAGGCCCTGTTCAGCTCCTTGATCAGCACCGTGGTCCGCGCCCTGGTCCGCTCCGGTGTCCGCCGTGGGCTCGCCCGTCTCCGGACCGGTCGCGCCGATGTCGCTGTCGTCGAGACTCATCGGTCCCTCCCTCAGTCGTCCCCCGGGCACCCTCGGCCCTGTGGTTGTCTTCTGGTACCCAGCCGAGGGCGGAATATCTCCCGTGCCGGGGGGCGTCTCCGGCAGAGCTGTCATGAACAGGGCGTGCTGGTGTCATCACGACCAGTCGTCCGGTTTGGCGAGTAATCGCCATCGCTGAAAACCGGACGGATACCGCAATTAGCGTGGTGCTGCGTCCCTGAAGGTGCTTGTCGGGGCCTCCCCCTTGAGGCCGACGAAGGAGTGGCAGTTGAGGCTAAGGATGGTGAGCACGGCACCCCCCGCGACCCACCCCGCGGTCGGAGCCGAGTTGCCCGACGTGCCAGACATCGGCATCGAGGGAGCCTTCACCACGGCGTTCGCCGGGACGGCACCCCCCGCAGGAGCCCGGAAAGGGACGCCGGCAGGCTGGTCTCATCACGACCGGTCTGAATAGAGGTAACCCTCCCCAGGGGAAGATCGCCCGGGCGTTTCCGCCCGTCCGGGCGATCTCTGTGGGTTCTGGCCAGCGACGCCGTTTCGGAGGTCAGTTCCGGGCCGGAGCGTTACGATCTGGTCTCCGCACGTGTCCTGTCTGGAGGCGACGCGGTGGACGAACGCTCCGAACTCGACACCATCGACGCGGCGATCTGCCTTGTGCTCCAGAACCGGCCGAACGCCACGGCACCGGAACTGTCCCCAGTGGTTCCCGAGGCCAGCGACGACGAGATCACCGAGTCACTACGACGGCTGCACACCGACGGCCTCGTGAAGGTGATCGAGGACTCGCCACTTCGGTACGCCGCGAAGGTATCGCCGGAGCAGGTGGCGGCGGTGCTGGCCCGCCGCCACAGACATCGTGCGATCACCAGGTACCGCACCGCTCCGCCGTTCGCCCCATGGGACGGTGGCCCCGGTGTGCTCACCGGGCCGGCCGAGATCCGCCGCATGGTCGACGGGATCCAACGCACCGTCCGGCGGGAGGTGCTCTGCGTCGACAAACCGCCCTACGCGGGCGGCCCGGTCAACCCCGTGGAACCGGAACGGTTGGCAGGTGGCGTCAGGTACCGGGTGGTGTACGACCGTTCCGCCTTGGCGGTACCCGGCTACCTGGAGCTGGTCAGCGAGCTGGTGGAGCTTGGCGAG
Organism: Micromonosporaceae bacterium; assembly: GCA_036375165.1. GTDB lineage: Bacteria > Actinomycetota > Actinomycetes > Mycobacteriales > Micromonosporaceae > WHSM01. Next base: position 5,981 of record DASUSI010000171.1, read on the forward strand.
CATGCCTGTGTCGCCTCCGGCGTACCCATGAAAATGATGATCTTCGACCGGGTGGCGGCGGTGGTCCCGCTACAGGTACGCCGGGACGTCCTGGAACGGGCGCTGCTGGTCCGAGACCCGGCCCTGGTCGGCGGCCTGGTCAGGATCTTCATGGGGCTGTGGCGGTCCGCCGTGCCGTTCGGGCCGGGCGACGTGCCTTCCGGGGAGTCCGCCCTGGACGGTCCGACCGTGGAGGAGCGTCAGATCCTGGCGTTGCTCGCCGCCGGAGCCACCGACGACGTGATCGGTCGACAGATGAACTTCAGCCCGCGTACCGCCCACCGTCGGGTACGTGACCTCACCGCCAAGTTGGGCGTGGAGACCCGGTTCCAGGCCGGGGTGCAGGCGGTACGGCTCGGTTGGTTGTAATCAGTCGGGCTCCGGTATTCCGTCGCCGCCCAAAGATCTGGCACTATTCGCGGCCAAGGACACACGAATAGCTGACCTTGGGGCGAGGACACCATGGCGAACCCCGACACGACCGCCCAAACCCCGACCGGCACGATGGACCGGTTCTTCGAGATCACCGCCCGTGGCTCCACTATGGGCCGCGAGGTTCGGGGTGGCCTCGCCACGTTCTTCACGATGGCGTACATCGTGGTGCTCAATCCGCTGATCCTCGGCAGTGCGCTGGACGGCGACAACGCACAGCTCGACCAGGCGCAACTCGCGGCGGCCACCGCACTGGTGGCCGGCGTGATGTCGATCCTGATGGGCGTGGTGGCCAGGTTCCCGCTGGCGCTCGCCGCCGGACTCGGGGTCAACGCGATGGTCGCCTTCGAGATCGCCCCGATGATGACCTGGGCTGACGCCATGGGCCTGGTGGTCATCGAAGGTCTCGTGATCACCGTACTGGTGCTCACCGGGCTGCGTACCGCTGTGTTCCAGGCGGTCCCGACCCAACTGAAGACCGCCATCGGGGTCGGCATCGGGCTGTTCCTGGCGCTGATCGGATTCGTGGACGCGGGTTTCGTCCGCGCCACCGGCACCGCCGTACCGCCGGTCGGACTCGGCATCGGCAACCGGCTGATGGGCTGGCCCACCCTGGTCTTCGTGGTCGGCCTGTTGGTGATGCTGATCCTGGTGGTACGCCGGGTCAAAGGCGCGATCCTGATCGGCATCATCGGCACCACGGTCCTCGCGATCATCGTGGAGGCCCTGGTGCAGGCTGGGCCGTCGGCGGGCGGCAAGAACCCCACCGGCTGGGGCCTGAACGTGCCGAAGCTGCCCGACACCGTCGCCGACCTGCCCGACTTCGGGTTGCTGGGCCAGTTCAGCCTGCTCGGCTCCTGGCAGCGGGCGGGATTCGTGGTGGCCCTGCTGTTCGTGTTCACGCTGCTGCTCACCGACTTCTTCGACACGATGGGGACGATGGTCGCGGTCGGTCAGGAGGGCGGCCTGATCGACGAGCAGGGCAACCCGCCGCGTACCAAGGAGATCCTGTTCGTGGACTCCGTCGCGGCGGCGGCCGGTGGTGCGGCCAGCGTGTCCAGCAACACCTCGTACATCGAGTCGGCGGCCGGTGTCGCGGAGGGGGCGAGGACCGGCGTCGCCAGCGTGGTGACCGGGGCGCTGTTCCTGCTCGCCACCTTCCTGTCGCCGCTGGTGACCATCGTGCCGTTCGAGGCCGCGACCACGGCCCTGGTCGTCGTCGGGTTCCTGATGATGCTCGGGGTACGCACCATCGACTGGACGGACTACGAGATCGCGATCCCGGCGTTCCTGACCATCGTGATGATGCCGTTCACGTACTCGATCTCGAACGGGATCGGGGCGGGCCTGGTCACGTACGTCCTGTTGAAGCTGGCCCGGGGCAAGTACCGCGAGGTACACCCCCTGCTGTACGTCGTGGCGGCGCTGTTCGTGATCTACTTCCTGCGCGGTCCCTTGGAGGCGCTGCTCTGAGCGCCGGGTGCATACCGTCACAGCCAAGGCCGGTAGCCGTTGGGAATTACGGGGTGAACCGGTAGCCGATGCCTGGTTCGGTGATCAGGTGGCGGGGTTGTGAGGGGTTCGCCTCCAGCTTCCGGCGCAGGTTGGCCAGGTACACCCGGAGGTAGTTGGTCTCCGTCTCGTACGCCGGGCCCCAGACCTCGCGGAGCAGTTCCTTGTGGCTGACGAGCTTGTCGGGGTGGCGGACCAGGACTTCCAGCAGATGCCATTCGGTCGGGGTGAGCCGGACATCGCCGCCGGACGTCGTGACCCGTTTGGCGGCGAGATTCACCGTGAATGACTCGGTGTGGATCACCGGATTCGTGGCGGGGGGTGCGCTGCGCCGCAGGTTGGCCCGGATCCGGGCGAGCAGTTCGTCCATCCCGAACGGTTTGGTGATGTAGTCGTCGGCACCGGCGTCGAGGGCCTCCACCTTGTCGGCTTCGGCGTGGCGTGCCGAAAGCACGATGACCGGCACGGCGGACCAGCCCCTCAGCCCTTCCACCACCGTGACTCCGTGCATGTCGGGGAGCCCGAGATCCAGGATGGCGAGGTCGGGCGGGTTGCGGCTGGCCGCGGTGAGTGCGGTGGCGCCGTCAGTCGCGGTGAACACCTGGTACCCCCGGGCGGACAGGTTGATCCGCAACGCCTTCAGTAACTGGGTGTCGTCCTCGACGATGAGCACCTTCGTCATGTCGCTTCCCGCGGTTGGCGCGTCGCAGTGGCCAGGTCGATGGTCATGGTGAGCCCGCCGCCCGGCGTCTCGGACGGGGCGATATCGCTGCCCATGGCCTGGGTGAAGCCGCGGGCGATGGCCAGCCCGAGGCCGAGACCGTCGGTGGTGGTCCGGTCGTGCAGGCGCTGGAACGGCTCGAAGGCGCGTTCCCGCTCTGCGACGGGGATGCCGGGTCCATGGTCGATCACGTCCAGGAGCACCCGGTCGCCACGGACCCTGCCGCGTAGTTCCACCGGCTGGTCCGCCGGGGTGGCGGCTGTGGCGTTGGCGATCAGATTGGCGACCACCCGCTCCAGCAGGCCCGGATCGGCGTGCACCACAGGGAGGTTGTCCGGGACGTCGACAACGGCCGAGGTGTGGAAATGCAACAGCGCCTGAGCGACCACCGCGTCGAGCGGCACCGGACGCGCCTGCACGCTGAGCACCCCGGACTGCAGCCGGCTCATTGACAGCAGATTCTCCACCAGAGCGTGCAGCCGGTCGCAGGACTCCTCGATGCTCGCCAGCAACTCCGCCCGGTCCGACCGGGACAACCGCAGATCGGGCTGGTTCAGGGTGGAGACCGCCGCCTTGACCCCGGCCAACGGGGTACGCAGGTCGTGGCCGACAGCGGCGAGCAGCGCGGACCGCACCCGGTCGATCTCGGCCAGGGTTTCGGCGTGGGTCGCCGCTTCGGCCAGCCGCTGGGTTTCCAGGATACGGGCGGCGGCGGTCGCCATCCGGGTGAAGGCCTGCCGATCCTCGGCGGCCACCGGTCGTCCCCAGGCGACCAGGTGCAGCCCGTCGCCGGCACGTGTGGACGTGACCGGGGCGGTGTCCGGCGGGTCCCCGACCGTGGCGACGGGGCGTTCCCCCTCTCCGGACCGTTCCAGCAGGGCAACCGCGTCGACTCCGATGGTGTTGCGGACCTGATCGAGCAGGCGGGTCAGCGACTGTTTGGCAACTGGTTCCGCGCTCGCCTTGGCGAGCAGCGCGGCCTCCGCGTCGCGTCTGGCCGCGGCGGACCGCTGTCTGGCCGCGATGTCGACCCCGGTGCTGACCGCCGTGGCGACCAGGACGTACACCACCAGCACCGCCACTCCGCAGACGGCGATCACCAGGCCGGCCCAGATTCGTGGCGGCCGGACACCCTTGTTCACGGGCTAGTTATACGCCTCGCCGGACGCTTGTCGGCGGTCCCCGGGTCTACCCGACGATCGGCCGTGCCTCTGGCAGCCGGTACAGCTGGCGTCGGGACCGCAATGCGAGGGCCGCGCCGATGGTCATGGGTCCAACCCGGCCCACGAACATCAGAGTGATGAGCACGAGCTGTGGCGTGGTGTCGAATCCAGGGGTGATTCCGGTGGACATGCCCACGGTGGCGAAGGCCGAGACTGATTCGAACAGCACCCGGTCCAGGCTCTGGCCGGTGAGAATGAGCAGGGCCAGGGTGCCCAGCCCGACAAAGGCCACCCCGAGCAGCGCCACGGTCAGGGCTTGTCGTTGCGGACCTGGCCCGAGCCGCCGACGGTGCACATTGACGTCAGGTTCGCCCCGCAGTTCCGACCAGATGACGAATCCCAACAGGAAGAACGTGGTGACCTTGATGCCTCCGGCGGTACCGGCGCTGCCGCCACCGATGAACATCAACCCGTCGAGCACCGCCAGGGTGCCCGGCCCCAGCGCGCTGGTGTCGATGGTGTTGAATCCGGCCGTACGCGCGGTCACGCTCTGGAACAACGACGCCAGAACTTTGTCCGGGGTGGCCAGTCGGCCCAGAGTGCTCGGGTTGCTCCACTCCAGTGCCAGCACCGCGAGAGTGCCCCCGAGCAGCAGGATTACGGTTGCCCACACGGTGATCCTGGTGTGGGTGCTCCAGCGACTCGGCTCGGTCAACCGGCGCCGTAGTTCCAGCAGCACCGGAAACCCCAACCCGCCGAAGATGATGGCCAGTATCACGGGCAGGTTCACCCAGGGATCGGCCACATATCCCATCAGGCTGTCGGTGTTGAGGGAGAACCCGGCGTTGTTGAAGGCACTCACCGAGTGGAACAAGCCATGCCAGGCCGCTGTCGTGGCATTCATGCCGTACCCCAGCCAGAACCTGGCCGACAGCAGGACGGTTGTCACGGCTTCGAATGCCACCACGGTCAACGCGATCCGCCACAACACGGAGCGGACCTCGCCCAACGCCAGGGTTCTGGTCTCCGCTTGGGCGACCAGTCGCGTGGTGAGCCCGAGGCGGCGGTAGACCAGCAGCCCGAGCAGCGCGCCGAGGGACATCACCCCGAACCCGCCGATCTGAAACAGCACCAGGATGACGGCTTGGCCGAACGGTGACCAGTACGTCGCGGTGTCCACCGTGGTCAGCCCGGTCACACACACCGCGGATGTCGCCGTGAAGAGCGCTGTGATCAGCGGGGCTGAGCCGGGTCCGGCCTTCGCCGCCGGTAGTGCGAGCAATCCGGTACCCACCGCCATCACCGCCAGGAACGCCAGCGGCACAAGTCTGGCCGGATGGCGTAGCGGAGTTCTGTGGGGCATCGGCGGCTCCATCGTTGGACGGGTTCGAGGACAACCACACAGTCAACCTCCAAAGCGGCCCTCCTTTGCCGATTTTGACGGGTTCTTAACGGGAAAGCGGGACCGTTTTTGCGAAGCCTTGGTGCAGCCGCGGAATACCGTGTCCTGGACTATGAGAGGTGGCCGCCAGCGAACCGCCGTGGTCCCTACTCGTGGACGCCTGGATGTGCCGGGGAGTGACGGCGTGAGCACTGACACAGGTCGTTAGCGAAGCTAATGAGCTAGGCTGACTAGTTGTGACGGCCCGGCCGACAACCGTGAAGCGGGTCTCTCCGACCGCCGCGGCGGCGACTCTGCGGGGTGCGATCACCCTGGTCAGCAGGCGGCTGCGCGCCACCCGCCCGGTTGGGGAGTTGACCCCCAGCCAGTTCTCGGCCCTGGGCAGCTTGGACCTGGCCGGTGCGCTCACCCCGAGCGAACTGGCCGAGTCCGAACGGGTACGGCCGCCCACGATCACCAGGATCGTGGCCAAGCTGGAGGCGGCGGGACTGGTACGGCGTACCCCGCATGCCACCGACCGGCGGCAGGTGATCCTGGAGCCGACCGATCAGGGACGCACCGTACTGCGGCAGGCACGCCGGGCGCGGGAAGCCTGGCTGGCGCAGCGGCTCGCCGAGCTGGATCCGGACGACCAGGAAACGCTGCGCCGAGCGGCGGAGATCCTGATCCGGATCGCCCGCACCTGAGGTGACTGGGCCTCGTGGCACAGCCGGACCGTCACAGCGACAGTGACCGCCGTACCACGAGGAGGCAGACGACCCTGATGGTCAAGAGGATCGCCAACACTTTCCGTTCCCTGCGGGTCCGCAACTACCGGCTGTTCGTTGGCGGTCAGATCGTCTCACTGATCGGTACCTGGATGCAGTTCATCGCCCAGGACTGGCTGGTGCTGCAACTGTCCGGCGACTCCGGGGCCGCGCTGGGGCTGGTGCTGGCCCTACAGTTCACCCCGGTACTGCTGCTCAGCCTGGTCGGTGGCAAGTTCGCCGACCGGTACGACAAGCGCCGGCTGATCCTCATCGCCAACGCCACCTGGGCGGTGCTCGCGGCTGGGCTGGGCCTGCTGGTGGTGACCGGCGCCGCAGAGCTGTGGCATGTCTTCGTGTTCGCGTTCTTCTTCGGCACGGTGAGCGCGCTGGAGATCCCTACCCGGCAGGCATTCGTCAGCGAGCTGGTCGGCACCGAACTGCTACCCAACGCGCTGTCGCTGAACGCGGCCACCTTCAACACCGCCCGGATCCTCGGACCCGCGATCGCGGGTCTGCTGATCGCGTGGCTGGACGTCGGCCCGGTGATCCTGCTCAACACGCTGACCTACCTGGCACCGCTGGTCGCCATGCTGCTGGTCGACCCGAACGCGCTGCACCGCTCGGCGACCCGCCCCCGGGACACCCGGATCGCGGACGGCCTGCGGTACGTACGCCGTCGTCCCGACCTGCTGCTCCCGCTGGCCCTGGTGCTGGTGATCGGCGGCCTCGGCTTCAACTTCCAGATCACCCTGGCACTGCTGTCCAAGACCGAGTTCGGCACCGGGGCGGCATCCTTCGGACTGCTCTCTTCGGCGCTGGCGGCCGGCGCGCTCGCGGGTGCGTTCGCCGGCACCGGCCGCCGCAGCCGGCCCTCGGTGTACGTGTTGATCGGCGGTGCCCTGGCGTTCGGCGTACTGGAGACGGCTGTCGGGTTCGCGCCGCACTACCTCACCGCCGCGGTGCTGCTGCTCGGCACCGGATTCGCGATGATCTACTTCGCCCAGGCCGCCAACCAGCGGGTACAGCTCGGTACCTCGGCTGAGTACCGGGGCCGGGTGATGGCGCTGTACGTGATGGTCTTCATGGGGTCCAACCCGGTGTGCGCGCCGCTGGTGGGCTGGCTTTCCGAGCGGTACGGCGCGCGTACCGGGTTGTGGGTTGGTGGTGCCGCCGCGCTGCTCGCCGGGCTGTCCGTGCTGGTGGTGCGGTCCCGGCTGCGTCGGGTACGGGTGGTGCTGCACACCCGGCCGCGACCCCACCTGCACCTGGTCGAACCGAATGTGTCCCCGGTCCGGATCCCGGCGGCCCGGCGGCGCGTCACGGCGGAGGCCCCGCGCGTCACCCCCGAGCCACCTTCCAGAATTGCCAGTTGACCATCGCACCCCCGTTTTGTCGGTGCGACTCCATAGGATCCCTACGGACCTTTTCCGGGAGTTCACGACACATAGGGGCGTGCTCATGAGCACACCGAACCGCAGGGGTCACGCGAGCCCAGAGCCGACGATCGTGCCGGTGTCCCGGCTCGCAGACCGGATACTCACCGGCGAGATTGTGTTACCGAAGTACCAGCGCGCTTTTGTATGGGCTCCCCACCAGATACGTCATCTCCTGGACTCAGTATTGCGTAACTACCCCATCGGTAGCCTGCTGCTATGGGAGACAACAGAGCAACTCGCCAATGAGGAGACCGTTGCGGTCAACCGAGATCCAGTTGCCGCGTTGGGTGTGATGGTGCTGTGCCTGGTACGAGTAGCCGGCGTCACGCGCTTGTGAACCGTACCGGGTGTGATGGAGATTCTGATC
>DASUSI010000172.1:0-20969 GCA_036375165.1 Micromonosporaceae bacterium
GTCTTACGTGCGCTCCACGGTCGTTTGAGTTGTCCGCCTGCCCGGCGGCCAACACGTTCTTCGCGGCGTTGACATCCCGATCGTGGCGGCTGCCGCACGGGCAGTCCCACGACCGGACGTCGAGCGCCATCTTGTCGTTGACCTGTCCGCAGTCCGAGCACATCCGGGTGGACCGGTTAGAACCGGTCCACCCGGCCGAACGTGCGCCCGTACCGGGCGGCCTTGTACTCCAACATGGCGGTGAAACTGGCCCAACCCGCGTCGTGGACGCTTTTGGCGAGCCGGGTCCGGGCGAGACCGGCCACGCACAGGTCCTCGACATACACCGCTTGGTTCTCGCGGATGACCGCCGTGGACAGTTTGTGCTGCCAGTCCCGCCGAGTGTCGGCCACCCGCGCATGGCTCTGTCGGCGGTGCTCCGCTGAATGTCGTGAAGCAGTACATCGAACAGCAGAACCATCCCGGTTAAGACACTGCACGGGCCCTGGCAGCCCACCCAGCGCAGGCCTTCACCCCCACCCTGAAAGACGGAGCACCGGCCCGCATTCCGGTAGCCCGGCCAGGCTCGCCGGTCCGGCGTTGAACGGCGACGTCCGGGTGTCGACTGGCGGGCTGACTTGCGATAGTGCGATCTGATATCTCAGGAAGATCACGATTTCTCCGGCTCTGGTGCCCGATTCGTCCTTGATACGGCGACACGATGATGGTCGACGCATTAGATTCTCCGCCATGTCCGAGGCTGCTGAGCAGACCGAGCAGAAAGTCAGCTGGTCCGAACTCTTCATCGACCTGGTCTGGGTGTTCGGGGCCACCCAGTTGTCCGTCACCCTGGCCCACGGTCACGGTTTCTCCGACATCGGCAGCACCCTTCTGCTGCTGTTGCCGCTGTGGTGGGGCTGGGTCGGTGTCACGGTGTACGGCAACGCGGCAGGCCCTCGGATCGACACCGCCCAGGTCCGCCTGGTGCTGTTCGGCGTGGCGGGCAGTGCCCTGACGATGGCGGTGGCGATACCCAGTGCGTACGCCAACGGAGCCTTGCTGTTCGCCGGCGGGTACGCGGCACTCCGGTTGATCCTGTGGGCCGCGATGCGCCCGCTGCGGTTCTACGGCAGCGGTTGGCTGGACCCGTTCACGGTCGCGTTGTTCGTCAGCGCGCCACTGTTCCTGGCGGGCGCCATCCTGGACGGGCCGAGTCAGATTGTGCTGTGGGCGCTCGCCATGTTGGTCGAGGTCACCACCCCCTGGCTGCTGTCCGAGAAGCTGAAGGATCTGGTCTTCGAAACCGCTCATCTGCCGGAACGGTTCGGCCTGTTCATGCTCATCATGCTGGGCGAGACGATCGTCGCGGCCGGTTTGTCGGCCAGTCGGCACGGCACTCCCACCCTCAGCGTCCTCGGAGTGCTCGGCCTGGGGTTCCTGCTGATCGTCTCGCTGTGGTGGACGTACTTCCACTACGGCGCCTCAGCCGCCCGCCACGCGCTGCGCAGCACCGCGCTGCAGGCCCGGATCGTGCGGGAGGTGTTCAGTTACGCCCATCTGATGTACGTGATCGGCCTGGTCTTCATCGCGGTCGGGCTGGAGGAGGTGCTCGCCCACCCGTTCGAGAAGCCGCACTCCATTCTCGAACTGCTGCTGGCTCCGGGCGTGGGGTTCTACCTGCTCGGTTTCTGCTACTCGCGGTGGCGGATGTTCGGCGCCCCCACGGTGTTCCGTGCCGGTGCGGTACTGGTGTGTGTGGCCATCGCGGCTGCCGCGCCAGGGCTGCCGCAGGTCGCGACAGCCGCGCTGGTCACACTGGCGTTGATCGCACTGAACGGGCTCGAGTACTTCTGGGTGGAGACAGGGCGGCCATTGCTGCTGGTGCCGATGCCCGGCTCCCGGTGAGGTCACCCGGTCGCTGACAGGACGACGGTCTGCTCGGCGGCTGCGGCCAGCGCGGGAGTCGCCGCCGGAGCGGATTCCGGTGCCGGGCGGTGGGTGAGGCTGGCGAGGTCGAGTTCTCCCGTGACGGTGCCGCGGTACACCCGCAGGGTGCGCTCCGCGATCACGTCCCAGGAGTAGCGGTCCAGCATCCGGTTTCCGGCCTTGACGATGCGCCGTGCCACCGTCTGGTCGCGCAGCAGCCGGGAAACCGCACGGGCCATGGCGTCAGGGTCACCGACCGGGAAGGTCATGCCGGTGTGTCCTGGCTCCACAACCTCCTTGAGTCCGCCGGTGTCCGCGGCCACCACCGGCACTCCGGCCGCGACCGCCTCCAGTGCGATCATCCCAAACGGTTCGTAGATCGACGGCACGATCATCACGTCGGTCGCCGCGATCACCGCGGGTAGGTCATCCCCCAGGAAGCCGGCGAACGACACCGCCGGTCGCAACCGCAACCGGTCCACATGTTCCTGAAGTTCGCCCCGGTGTGGGCCGTCACCAGCCACGACGAGCCGGAGCCCGGGGTGCGCGGCACGCAGTCGGGGCAGTGCCGCGACGATGTCCTGGACGCCCTTCTCGTACACCAGGCGACCGGCGAAACCGATCAGCGGTCCAGATCCGGCGTAGCGCAGGCGCGCCGCGGCCACCGAAGCCGGGGCCACCCGCCACAGTTCGCGGTCCACGCCGTTCACCACCACGTCAATCCGTTGGTTCGGCACCCCCAGCAGTCGGCTGATCTCCCACCGCATGTAGTGCGAGCACGCCACCACCCGGTCCGCCTGGTTCGCCAGCCAGCACTCCACGGAATGGATCGCCCGGTTCAGGTCTTCCGGCAACCAGCCCTGGTGCCGCCCGATCTCTGTGGCGTGGATCGTGGCGACCAGTGGCACGTCGAGCTTCTCCCGCAAGGTGATGGCGCTGTGCGCGACCAGCCAGTCATGCGCGTGGACCACGTCGTACCGGGCGCCGTCCGCGATCCGTAACGCCGCCCGGGTCATGGTGTGGTTCGCGGACATGACGTGGGCGAGCAGGGTCGACCCTGTCGCCGGGAAACGCAGTGGGTCCTCCGGCGCCCGCACCACGTGTACCCCGTCGACCAGTTCCTCCGGGGGCGCGTCCGGCACGTGCCGGGTCACCACGGTCACCTGCTGTCCCGCCTCGGCGAGTGCCGTGGACAAGGCGTGCACGTGCCGTCCCAGACCACCCACCATGAGTGGCGGATACTCCCACGAGAGGAGCAGAACTCGCATGGTCCCAACCTCACCTTCGTACTCGTCCGTCCAGGGCAGACCGTCCGGGGCGGCAGGCGTCGCCCCGGGGCGGCGGGCGCTCACCTCGCCGGCTCGCGCAAAAGACCCAGCATGGTGACGTCGTCGAACTGCTCGGCGGGACCGACGTGCTGGTTCACCACATGGGCGAACCGGTCCAGCACGGCGGCAGCCGTGCCCGGGGTCGCGAGGGAATCGCGCATCCGCCTCTCACCGAGAAATTCGCCGCTCGGGCTCTTCGCCTCAGGCACTCCGTCTGTGTAGAGAAACAGCAGATCACCGGGGCTCAGGGTTTCGTGTCCGAGTCCGAACCGAGCGTCATGCATCAGGCCCAGTGCCGGTCCGGTCGGCGGCAGGGTCAACTGCCCGCCGTCGAACCTGCGGATGATCGGCGGGTTGTGCCCGCAGTTGATGTAGACCAACCGGCCGCTTCTGGGATCCACGACCCCGAAGAACAGCGTGGCGAAGTACGCCTGGTGCAGATGGTTGGCCGTCAGGTAGTCGTTGGTGGTGCGTACCGCCCGCAGCGCGAGCCGGGCGCTGGTGGGCAACCAGTCCCGGGTGGGGCCGTCCTGCTGGGACGGTGTGTCCGTCATCGTGGCCTGCCGCAGCAGGCTGCGGATCAGCGCCATGAACAGCGCCGCGCCGATGCCCTTGTCGCAGACGTCGGCGATGGCGAAACCCAGAAAACTCCCGTTGATGATGTCGTAGGCGTCGTAGAAGTCGCCGCCAACTTCGCGTGCTGGCGCGAAATGTGCTGCTATGTCCCATCCACCGATCACCGGCAGGCTCTCCGGCAGGAAGCCCCGCTGGATCTCCCGTCCGATCTTGAGTTCGTGCTCGTACCGCCGCCGGGAGGCGGTGGCCCGCATCTGACGCACCGCTAGCCGGAGATCGCGTTGCCGACGGCTGATGGCCAGCCGGCTGCGAACCAGATGCGGGAGAAACGGCGCGACCAGGTAGTCCAGTCCTTCCGCGACGTTGGAGGCCAGGTACTGGCACCCCGGCTCTGAGAAACACAGCACGACCGGGGGCCGGTCCGCGTCAACGGCGATCCGCTCGACCAACTCGCGAACCAGCGGGGCACCCAACTTCGCGTCCACCAGCAACGCATCTGGGATGTACTCGGCCGGCCACCAGTCGGCCATCAAGCTGTGGGGCGCGCGCATCTGGACCGGGATCCCGTTCACGGCCAGCGCCTGCGACAGGTCCCGGGCGGCCGGGTTGCATTCACTCACGATCAATGTCATGTCCGCCATGCGAGGTCCGTCCGTCCGCGTCGCTCCGCCCGCGGAGCACCGCGATGGTGCTGCGGTTAGCTCCGCGGGCGTACTCGTGTGATGCCGCGTCGACGGCGTGGCGGGCCAGATACAAGCCGAGCGCACCCGGTTCACGGTCCTTCAGGGGCAGGTCCAGGCCGGCGGGGCCCGCCACCTGGAACGGGTCGAACGGGGCCGCGGTGTCGATCAGGCGGAGCCAGGCACCACGCTCGTTCGCGTCCCCCTCGATCGTGACCTGACCTGTCGTCCGGTCCGCGCCGTACCCGTGCCCGACGATGTTGACGAACAGTTCCTCAGTCGCCAATCTCAGTCGGTACGTCTCGCACAGCGACAGCCCGGCGGCGGTGGCAAGCCGGGCGGAAAAGGCGTTGACCTGCTCCAAGGCCTCGGTGACGGCCGGGACCGTGATCGTGAGCATCCTCGTCTACTCAGGCATGTCGTCGCTGAAGGTCACGCTCTGCTCGAAGCCCACCAGTCTGATCACCTGTGTCACCTGTTCGTTGGCACCCACCAGGACCACATGCACGTCGTCGTCCATCTTCTGTCGGGTGTAGACGAGTTGCCGCAGGCCCGCCGAGGAGAGATACCCGAGCTGTCGCATGTCCAGCACCAGTCGTTCCGGTCGGTGCTCGGCGGCGCGTTCGGCCTGGTTCTGGAAGACCGGTGCGGTCACGGCGTCAAGGTCGCCGTTGAGCGCGATCACGGCCGTGTTCTCCCGCATGCTGAGCGTGGCGTCCAGTGTCATTGGATTCTCCTTTGCCAGGAATTGCTCGGGTGTGTCCTGGTGGGAAACGCGCTTCACCGATTCACTCGGGCCGCCCGACGGCTATCTGTCGTCCAGTGCGGCCACGCCGTCCGGAATACTTTCGGCTACCTGAAAGAACCGCAGAAATCCGGTTGCCGACAGCACCCCGCGTAATGTTTCCGATACCCCGACCAAGGCGATCGGCGTGCCGAATCTCTGTGCCCGCCGGTAGGCCAGGAGCAGGGTACGTAGGCCGGCACTGGAGATGTAACGGATCTCGGAGAGATCCAGCAGCACCGGCGTTTGTCCCGGCATCGCACGAGAGAGCATCACCTGCGTGGCCGGCGCACTGTGCGCATCCAGCTCGCCTGCCAGGGTGAGGACTGCGACGGAACCCACCATTCGTTTGTTGACGCTGATCCCATCCTTTCCGGGCATCGCGCGGCGGTGCTGACTGGCATCGCCAGGATGCTCGACGCTCTGCCAGCCGAAACTGAGGCCTGTCATGATAGCCCTACCATTTTTACTCATGGAACCTGTCGGTGACCGAAACTCAGCCGTGAATAAGTTTTCCGGGATCCGCCAGCTCCGTCAACGCGTTCACGGGACGTCACCCGCCGCCGGCAGAGTCACGCCGTGAGTTCCGTTAAGTTGAGCGGTGGATGTCCGCCTGGGTACGATTTACGACAATAGGAAAGCCGCGGTGAGGATTGTCACCGCGGCTTCACAGAATCGGTTCGGGCCAGCCTACGGAATACCGTCCCCGAACTCCATACCGTACTGAAATCCCATCAGCTGAATGGTACGCTGGATCACGTCGTTGGCTCCGACAATGGTAATCCTGCTGCCGTCCCGCATCTTCTGCCGGGCGTACACCAGGGTACGGAGGCCGGCCGACGACAGGTAGTTGACATTGGCCATGTCCAGGACGAGTAGACGTACCGGGTGTTCCGCAGCGCGCTTGATCCGGTCACGGAACACCGGAGCACTCAGCGCATCGAGCGCACCGTCAAGCTTGATCAACGCAACGCCGCCGTCATGGCGCAGGTCGGCACGGAACGACATCGACGGCCTCACCTCCACGTTCTGCGGGACAGTTCATACCGGGGCATGTCTAGCCGGTCCCGCGCCCCACGAGCACCACCGCGGAGCGGGGACCGACCCGAATCGCCTGCTGGTTCATCAGGATGGCCTCCCGACCCGGTGCGCAGGCGTCACCCGGCGGCGGTGCCAAGGTGTCAGCGAACAGATGCCACCGGACACCGGGCGGCAACTCGGGCAGCTCGACGTCGTGCCCTTCCCAGTGCGAGTTGAACACCTGGTACACGAAATCCGCCACGCCTGCCTCGGTAACGCCGACGCGAAGCAGCCCGAGCAGGTGGCTGTCGTGCGACCAGTCTGGCGTCCACGCCCGCACCCCGTGCCAGCTGATGTCGGGATATCCGATCCCCAGCTCGTCTTTCCCGGTGGGGTGTGCCCTGGCCCGAATCACCTGATGCGCACCGCGGAACTCGATGCAGTTCCGTACGAAATCGAGCAGTTCCACGTCGCGATCCACCAGCGACCAGTCGAACCAGCTCAGCGGACTGTCGTGGCAGTAGGCGTTGTTGTTGCCGCCCTGGGTACGACCGACCTCGTCACCCGCGAGCAGCATCGGGATGCCCTGACTGGTCAGCAGCAGCAGCATCGCGTTCTTCATCTGCCGCACCCGCAACCGCTGCACATCGGGATCGTCGGTCGGTCCCTCCACGCCGCAGTTCCAGCTCGCGTTGTCGTCATTACCGTCCCGGTTACCCTCACCGTTCGCCTCGTTGTGCTTGTCGTCGTACGTGACCAGGTCGGCCAGGGTGAAGCCGTCGTGGCAGGTGATGAAGTTTACCGAGGCAACGGTCTCCCGGTGAGCGTAGAGGTCGGGTGATCCGACGAGTCGGGTGGCCAGGTCACTGACCGTGCCGACGTCACCCTTGAGATATCTGCGGACGGTGTCACGGTACTTGCCGTTCCACTCCGACCAGCGGCCGTAGTCGGGAAACGATCCGAGCTGATAGAGGCCACCCGCATCCCAGGCCTCGGCGATGAGCAGGCAGTCGCGTAACACCGGGTCATAGGAGAGGGCTTGCAGCAGTGGCGGGTCGGCCAGCGGCGCGCCGTCCTCACCACGATCCAGGATCGCGGCCAGGTCGAACCGGAAACCGTCGATGTGGTACTCGCTCGCCCAGTACCTCAGGCACGACAGCACGTAGTCACGAACCACAGGGTGATTGCAGTTGAGGGTGTTGCCGGTGCCACTGAAGTTGTAGTAGTAACCCTCCGGCGTGAGGATGTAGTACGTACGGTTGTCCAGCCCTCTGAAGTGGATCGTGGGACCGTCTTCATTGCCCTCGGCGGTGTGGTTGAACACCACGTCGAGCACCACCTGGATCCCAGCCGTGTGCAGTTCCTTGACCAGGTTCTTGAATTCGTCGCATTGCATTCCAAAACGGCCGGTCGCCGCATACCCGGCCTTCGGCGCGAAGAATCCGACAGTGGAGTAGCCCCAGTAGTTCAGGAGCAGTTCGCCGGTATCAGGATCCAACCGGCTGTTTTCGAACTCGTCGAACTCGAAGATCGGCATGAGCTCGACGCAGTTGACACCGAGCGACTTGAGATACGGGATCTTCTGAACCAGCCCGGCGTACGTGCCGGGCATCTCCACGCCGGACGAGTCGTCCCTGGTGAACCCGCGCACATGGAGCTCGTAGACGACCAGGTCCTCCATCGGGATCCGGAGCGGCCGGTCACCTTCCCAGTCGAAGTCGTCGAAAGCCAGCTTCGAGCGGTACTGGAACGGCTTCTGCCAGTCCGGCGGGACTCCCCACTCGTCGCGCCCTGATATCGCCCGGGCGTGCGGGTCGGCGAGCACCCGGGAAGGGTCGAAGTGGTCGGCGACGTGCGCCGACTCCGGTCCCCACACCCGGAATCCGTACTCGACGCTCTCATAGTCGAGTCCGAACACGGTGATCGCCCACACCCCACCGATCCGGAACTCCTCGGGGATCCGGATCTCCGCCAGCGGAGCCGGCTCCCCGTTGCGGAACAGCACCAGGGACACCGCGGTCGCGGCGCTGGAGTACACCGAGAAGTTCACCCCGCCCGGCACCAGGGTCGCGCCGAACGGAAGATGCCGTCCCGGCCGGACGCCGTATCCGGAGATCTGGTGGGTCGGGTAGGAGTCGATCCGGTCGCGGAGGACGTGCGGCGAACCCGTCATGCCCCGACACTCCCCTCCGCGGGCCTTGCCGACCGCAGCGCCGTCAGGCCAGTCGGCACGTCATTGGCGACCACGAAGAACCTGAGAAACCCGGTGGCCGCCAGCACGGTACGGACCTCGTCGGACAGCCCCACCAGAGCGACATTGCCGTCAACCGCCTGGGCCTGCCGGTAGACCGTCAGCAGAGTCCGCAGACCCGCGTCCGACACGTGCGAAACCCCCGTCATGTCCATCAGCAGGGGTCTGCGGTTCAGCAGCATGGGAACGATCTGCTCGTGTATCTGCGACGTCGAGGCGCTGTCCATGACCCCGGTGAGCCGGGCGACCGTGACAGGGCCCATACGCTTCTTGTTGACTTCCATGATCACTCCTCAGCGGTCAGGGCGGCATCCGGTGCCGATGCCGCCCAGGTCCGGCACGGTCACTCTGTCGGGGTGAGCTGCACCTTTACGGTGAGCGGGGAAGCCGAGTCGGGAAGGTCGACGGTCATGGCCACCGGGTCAAAGGTCTCCGCGGGCTTGCCGTCGATCTCGACATCGGTGAGCCGCACCCGCCCGGCGGGAAGCAGGTCGGGCGACACTCGCAGGGTACGGTCGGCGTCCGGGCGGGGTTTGAACCACAAAGTCAACGGTCGCCGTGTGATCAGCAGGTTCGTGTAGACAGCCGCGAGATAGCACAGTTCCGCCGAGTGGTACATGCTCATTGAGTGGCTCCCTTTCAACCGCTCGGTGCCCAGCAGGTACGGGATGCCGTTGGCAAGCACGTTGAAGTAGACGGCGCCCTCGTCGTGGTCCAGGAAGAAAGTGTTGTAGAAGCCGGCCGCCTGGCGGGCCTCCCGCAGGTTGGCGTCGCCGCCGACGCTGCCGTGCAGGATCAGGTACGCGAGAATCGCCTGCTCCTGCTGCCACCAGGCCTTGCGGTCGTGCCAGGCGAACCGGTAAAACTCCTGGCCTGGCTCCAGGACCCGCTCCACCACGTCATACCAGCCACCGCGCTGCTGATCGGAGCCGGCGCTCGGCATGATCTCCGCGATCTTCTCGGCGAGGTCGCGGTAGCTCTGCTTCGGCTTGTGGGCGTGCATCCGCATCAGGTTCCATGCGATCTTGAGGTTGTGACCGACCACGGCACGGTTCTGCTGCCAGGTGTGGCCGAGGTCGTGTGACCAGTCGGCGTTGAACCGCTCGTTGACGAACGGGCTGGTGTCGTAGTCCGGGAAGTACTTCACGATCGTGTCGAAGGTGCGCTCCAGCATGTTGGCGTGCCGCTGCTCGCCGGTGGCCAGGAACAGGTTTATCAGGTACGCCGGAGCGTGGTCGCCTACCGAGTTCCAGTTCTTTCGAGATTTGTTGAACCGCAGTGACTCGTGGTGCGGGCTCAGCAGGACGGGGTCGATATGCGAGTAGTAACCGCCGCCCTGGTAGTCGCGGTAGTACCGCTCGAACAACCGCAGGGTGGCGTCGATATCAGATGCGATCCGCCGGTCGCCGGTGATCCGGAAAGTCTGAGTCGGACCCGCGAGGGCGTAGATCTGCTCGTACATCGGAATCGCGTCGTAGTCGTCGTCGAACTCCGAGGTGAACAGCTTCTTCTCGTATTCGCCCTCGACCTTCACCCCGTGGTACCAGTAGACCACCCCGGCCTCCTGGTCGACGAAGCGCATGTGCTTGCGGAGATACTCGGTCCCCTTTTCGGCAACTTCGAGGTATTCGTCGTCGCCGGTCAGGAGATACGCCGAGGCCATACCGTATACCATTCGGGAGATCGTGTCAGTCTCCTGTATGTGGCTGTCGGTCTTGTCGCCACCGAGCCGGATAACGGTGCGGTAGTCGTCGTAGTCGACGACGCCCTGGCCGAACTGTGCCCTACGGTAGAACCTGCCCAGTGAGTTGATCTGGTTGATCCACCAGTCCGGGCGTTCGAAGTTGTACTCGTCCACGTCACGGCCGAGGAAGACCAACCGCTTGGCCTCGTACGTGTAGCCGCCGCCCTCCGGGTAGAAGACGCCGTAGACAAAAATCCGGCGTCCCGGGGACAGCAGGTCGCGTACGTGTTCGGCGGCGTCCGCGTACGGTTCGTCAAGATTTCGGAGCAGTTCCGCCGACATGCCTTCCGAAAGGCGGACATCGAAACGCCTTCCGTCGATGGTTTCGAGCACGAAACCATCATTGTCGCGATGGTATTCGAGGACCGTTCCGGCAATCGCGTCCATGAACGGGAACCGCATGAATTCACTCATGGCCAAACCTTCCTCACCATGCGACGGAGAACAACTTCCGGCCACCAAGGGATGAGCCATGGTTGCCAGCCGGGCACCGGATGGTCAATGAACGATCATGCGGCGGACCATGAGCGCGGGAATCCACTGGTGGGTTTCGTCAAGTCGGCGCCGCAGGTACGGATTTGCGAGGCCGAGGTTGTGCCCTGGCAAGGTGCCTGATCCCCGGTGAAACAGCGGTTTCAACGCTCGGTGGCCGGTGCGGACTCTGAGGTCCGAACCGGCCACCGGGTGTCAACGGGGTCGCATCGAGGTGTTACACAGTTGTACCTGGACGACCCGGTCAGGGACGAGTCACCAGGTCGAGCAGGTCGGCCAGGCCGAAGTCTCCGTCGGTCGACGGGAGACTGGGGCGCCAGCCGGGGTCGAGTGCCAGGTAGGAGTCGGGATCCGCCCGTACCAGACCGATCAGCACTTCGGCGACGATCCGGCCTCCAACCGGACCGAGCCGGTCTCCAGAGGCTCGGTGCTGCGCCTCCTTGAGGACGTAGAGCCACAGCGGAGTGCCGTCCGACCACTCGGCACCGACCTCTTCCGGGGTCAACGGTTCCACGCCCATGTGCCGGGCGACGTCCTCGCCGCTCGGCAGGGAGGTGGCCTGGCCGCGTGTCAGGTCACGCACCGCCAGGGAACGGTATTCCGCGACCTCGACCTCCCCGGTGATCTCCTGGGGCAACGCGATCAGGCTCGCGGGCAGGCCGCCGTCGAGCCGTTTCGCACGCTGTGCCGGGGGCCGGCCAGGCAGGTCGAACACCAATGCCCAGTCAAGTTGCTGCTCGGCGGGGATCGGCCCGTGACCGAAAAGGTCGGGGAACAACGGGTAATGCGCACCGTCAGGCCGCAACCGGTACCGGTGCCGGATCTGACCGTGCCCGTACCGGAATGCCGCGTCCGCGAATTCCAGTGGGATGAATCCATCCCCGGGGCTGGGCGCGAAGTACCGGGTCCCGTCGTCGAGCAATTCGGTCACCAGATCCGCACCGACCAGCCGGGGCAGGTAGTCGTGCAGCACGATCCACTGGTAGTGCCAGACCAGCGACCGACGCGCCTCGTCGTAGAGGTCGGCTTCGGGAATGCCGTCCTCTCTGAGCCGGTCGACGAGACGGTTGTGGGCATGCAGGAACGCCAGGTGCAGGTGCGCCACGAACCGGTGGACGTCGTTGCGTGGATCGCCCACCAGCGCGGTGCCCTGCCAATTGCGGGGCAGGTCCCTGCCGTCCTCACTGGTGAGCAGCTTGGCGCCGTCCCGGGTGTCGTACAGGAACGGGGAGCCGACCGGCCCCTCGGCGTGCACCGATTCCAGGTTCAGCCGGGGTGAGCGGGCGTTGCGCAGTGCCGCCAGGTCGGCGTGCAGCCCGACCTTGGACCGGTCGGCGGTGATGTCGTGGGCCACGAACTGGCCGAAGAACGGCCACCCGGCGGCCTCTGCCGCGTCGTCGGTGGCACTGTGTGCCTGGACCGGGAACAACCGGGACGCGTCACAGACCCCGCCCGGCGCACCGGCCTGGTACAGCGTCTTCGGGTCGATCACCAACGGTGGCAGGTCGGAGAACATCCGACCGTAGCGGGCACCCTGGGTCGGAGTGTCGACCTGGCGGTCGGGGGCCAGGCAGTGGTCGCGGACCGTCCGCAACGCCGCATGCAGCCGGGAGACCGTGGGCTTTGACGCCGCCGTTGTCATGCTGTCTCCGCCGGGAGCAGGAACAGCTCGTCGAAGTAGCACCAACCCCATTCCTCACCCGGCTCGAACGAACGGACCAGAGCGTGGTCGGTGGTCCGCCAGTGGGCCGTGGCGTGCCGCCGGGGCGAGTTGTCGCAGCACCCGACGTGGCCACAGGACAGACACTCCCGAAGGTGAACCCAGCGGGTCCCCTCCCGGAGACAGTCCTCGCATCCCTCCCGGGTGCTCGGGCTCACGTCCTTGGCCTGGGAGAGGTGATCGCAGTTACTCGTCGTGGGATTCCCTTGGGCATCCCCAGCCACTGTCCAGTCGGTCATCAACGTCTCCTTGTCGAGATCGGTACGGGCGTGGGCACAGGATCGGAGCTGAATCGGGTCAGCGGTGGACGATCCGCCGGAACGAGATCGGTCGCCGGCCGGGTACGAAACCGGGATCGGGGGCCGCTCGACTCAGTCGGCTTTCAGCTCCGGCGGGTAGAGGAAGTAGTTGGCCGCGGACGCCGCCTGGGCGCCCTCGTGGACCGCCGCGGTGACCTGGTGGGAATGCAGGGCCGTGACGTCGCCGGCCGCGTACACGCCGGGCACCGAGGTCTTCTGCTCGGTGTCGACGTCGATCCAGCCACTGGGCGCGAGCCGCACCCCGAGTTGCCTGGCCAGCCGGATTTCCGGAGTGGCTCCCTGGATGCTGAACAGCGAATCCAGCTTCAACCGCCGACCACCCCGGGTGATGACCGCCGTCAGGTAGCCGTCCTGGCCCTCGACACTCGAGATGTGATCGTGAACCACGTCGACGTTCGCGTTGCTCAGCCGCCTCTGGTATTTCGGGCTGATCTCGTTCGTCTCACTGTTCGTCAGCAAGGTGACCCGATCGGTCAGACTGTGCAGCTGCATCGCCTCACCGGCTGCGGCATCCGTGTGCCCCACCACGAGAATCTGCCGGCCGCGGTTCTCGTACCCGTCGCAGGTGATGCACCAGAACATGCTCCGACCGACGTAGGCCTCCCAGCCCGGGAAGTGCGGGAAATGGTCCAGCACACCGGTGGCCAGCACGACCACCCGACCGTGCCAGGTGTGCCCACCCTGGGCCTCCACGACGAAGCCGTTCTCCGAATCGCCGCCCAGGTGGGTGATCACGTGATGCACGAACCGGATCTGTTCGTAGCGGGAAAGCTGCTGTCGTGCCAGCTCCCGGAGTCCGATTGTGGCCACGCCGTCAGGAAAACCGAGGTAGTTGTGGTTGATCTGGTGGTGGGTGGACCGACCGTGTCCGGTGTCGAACACGAGAACGGTCCGGTTGTAGCGCGCCAGGTAGAGGGCTGCGGACAATCCGGCGGGGCCGCCGCCGACGACGAGAGCGTCGGCCTCGCCGGTGTACGGTGAGTGCTGACCGGTGGTCACGATGGTGCTTCCTTCCCTGTCACACGTCCTGTGCCGACATCGGAGAATGACGTCCGTCCACATCGAACGGACTGAATGCAGGTCCGGTATGAGCTAACCACATCGTGGGGTGGAAACGCCGCTTTCCGCGACACGCCGGACAACACTTTGCCAAGTTCCCGACACGCTTGCCGCCGGACGTCGGTCGTACCCACTACAGTGGACGGCGGCTTCCGAAGCCGCCGGCTCGGTGGAACCCTGTGTGGGTACGGCGGGTCGCGGGGGAAGCGGCTACTCCGGGTCAACGACATATCCGGCGCTATCGCCACGGCACCGGCATCAGCCGCGAGAAGGTGAGGTCATCTCGGGCGACAGAATTTCGATCTCCCAACACCATTGAAGGGGCCTGGCGCGGACACGCGAGAATGGCGTGGCCGCGTCCTCATTGGACAGACATGCGGGGTAGGTGTATGGCGATTGAGGTCGCAAGTGTCGAGTTTGGTCCTGAAATGGAAGGGTTAGGACATTTTTGTGGTGATATATTCGCCACGCTTGCCCGCGTTGACCAACGCCGGGCCGCCGAAAGCTACGTGTACGGACTTCTCACCTGCGCGGGACGTAAGTCAATCCGGCGGCTCGCGGCCACCGTTCCGAACCACAGTGAGCAGTCACTACAGCAGTTCGTCAATCAGAGTCCCTGGGATCCGAACCCGATCCGGCAACGGCTGCTCGGCCACCTGATACGCGAGTTACAGCCGCTGGCCTGGCTGATAGAGGAAGTCCACTTCCCCAAGCACGGGTACTACTCGGCCGCCGTCGAACGGCAGTATGTGCGCTCCCTGAGTCGGGTCCGCAACTGCCAGTTGGCGATCACCGTCACCTTGACCACCGACCGTTACACGATCCCGGTGAACTGGCGACTCGTCGTGCCGGACTCCTGGGGCCGGGACAAGGAACGCCGGGTCCGGGCGCGGATGCCCGACCACGAACTACCCCGGCCGTACTGGCAGTACCACATCGAGGTACTGGACGACATGGCACTGGAATGGGGCATGCCGGCCGCACCAGTCGCGGTCGACGCGACAAATCGGGACCACGTCGACGCGTTCCTGCGTGCCCTGGAAATCCGGCACCAACCGTACGTCGCCCATGTCAGCCCGGCGCTGAAAGTCTGCGCCGATCCCGTCGCGGTGCACATGAGCCGGGGCATCGGACGGCCGGCGTACCTGCCGCCGACCGGGCAACGGACAAGTTGGCACGGGACAGCGGACGAATTGATCCACAAAGCAGCCGGCTTCGCCCGGGAAACCGTGGAGTGGCGCGAGGACGACGAAGGGCGCGTGCTGCGCTCCCAGTTCCTCCGGATCCCGGTGCACGGGCTGCCGTCAGAGGGTGGCCAGGACTTCCGGAATCCGGCCGCCGCGCCAGCCGCACCACCGCCCCGGCTACTGCTCAGCGAGTGGCCACTCGGCAAGCCGCACCCGCGTGGCTTCTGGCTCACCAATATCGTGGACCGGCCGCTGTCCAAGCTGGTGGAACTCGCGAAGCTCGGGACCCTGGCGAACCAGCGGATCGAACTGTTCGCCGACCAGTACGGGCTTCGTGACTACGAGGGTCGTACCTTCGCCGGCTGGCACCACCACGTGACCCTGGCCACCGCGGCCTACGCCTACACAGTGCTGAACGAGTGCCGGATTGATTCCCCGCAGCCCGGACGCGGTGACGACAAGGTCGGGGATCAGAACACCCAGTAGACCGAAACCCCAAGCAGACCGGAACGTCTGACCGAAACCTCACCGGTCTCCATGACAGGACCCGTACGGGGGCGGCACGGCCGAGGTGAATGTCCGGCCGAGTCAGTCCGTGTCGAGGTCGACCCGCGCCCCGACATGGCCGTACACGAACCGCCCCATGGAGTGTAGGAAGTCCGCGGGGAAGCCCAACTCGATCGCACTCGCCTCGTCCAGCCGCCGTACCGCCGCGTCCGGAAGTTCCAGGTCGGCGGCGGCGAGATTGTCCGTCAACTGGTCCAGGTGGCGTGCGCCGACGATGGGATGGATCGTCCTGTGCTGAGCCATCAGCCAAGCCAACGCCACCTGTGAGGAGCTGACACCGAGTTCATCAGCGACCGCGTCAACCTCACGGGCGATCCGCAGGTCGCGCTCAGCGAGGTCGGATTCGCGGACCCGGCCGGCAGCGCTCTGCCCAGACCGGGTGTACTTCCCGGACAACACGCCCCGGGCAAGCGGCGACCAGGCGGCCACGGACAAGCCCAACCGCCGCGCCATCGGGATCAGCTCCCGCTCGGCGTCGCGTTGCAGCAGGCTGTACGGCAACTGAAGCCCGACGAACGGGCTCCAGTCACGCCACTCAGCCAGTGTGTTCGCCCGCGCCACCACCCACGCCGGAGTGTCGGACACCCCCACGTAGAGCACCTTGCCGGCGCGTACCACGTCGTCCAGGGCGCGCATCATCTCCTCGATCGGGGTGCCCGGATCCCAGATGTGCACCCAGAGCAGGTCGATGTAATCGGTGTTCAGCCGGGTGAGGCTCTGTTCCAGGGAGCGCACCAGGCTCTTGCGGTGGTTGCCCGACGCGTTGGGGTCTGACTCGTCGTTGGACAGGGTGTACTTCGTGGCGACCACGAACCGGTCCCGGTCGGAGCCGAGCAACTCACCGACGATCTGCTCGCTGCTGCCCTCGGTGTACTTGTTCGCGGTGTCGATCACGTTGCCGCCGGCTTCCGCGTAGGCCGTGAAGATCTTCCGGCACTCCTCGACAGGTGCGCCCCAGCCCCAGTCCTCGCCGAAGGTCATGGTGCCGAGGAACAGCTGTGACACCCGCAGCCCGCTCCGGCCAAGCGTCCGATACCTCACCCGCGATCCCCTCTGTGCCACATGATGATCACGAATCGTACACCTGAAGCGACTAGCTGCGACCTGCCGGTGCCCGGTCAGTGCATGTGCGCCAGTTCGTCCGGTGTCTGGTCCTGGTATCCCTGGCTCACCTCCACCACCACACCGTCCGGATCCGTCAGCCAGACGCTGCGCCAGCCCGGGATGAAGTCGTCGAACTCCAGCGGCCCCAGGGACACCGGTATCTGTGCGTCCACCCGGTCGAGAAACGCCTGCAGGTTGTCGGTCTGGAAGGCCAGATGCCGGGTGAGACCCGGATACTGTGGACCGTCCGCCTTGGGAGGCACCAGGGAGGACTCGTCAGAGGCGAACAGTTCCAGATAGACGTCCCCCATCCTGAGGAAGACGATCTCCTGGTCGCCGAGCGACACCACCCTGGCACGCTCGAACCCGAACCACTGCCGGTAGAACTCCTCGGTCGCCCGCTGGTCGGCACAGTTGAGGGCAACGTGCGACCAGCGGAGGTCCAGTGTGGCGCTCACGAGATCCTCCGGTCGATGAGCGTGTCGATGATGGCCCGCGCGAACAGGTGAGCGTGCATTCCGGTCCGGCCGGTGACCAGGTCGTCACCGTCGATGACCACGTCCTGATCGACGTATTCGGCACCCATGTTGCGGACGTCGGCGACCAGGTTGTTGTGACATGTCACCTTGCGTCCGCGAATCGTCTCCGGGATCGCCGCGAGCAACCAGGAGCCGTGACAGATCACGCCCTTGAGCACGGTCGGCTCGTCGAACGCCCGACGTACGAACTCCGCCGCCGGGGCCAGACGGTTCACGTCTTCGGTGTAGCGGAGCCGGTCGGCCACCATGCCGGAAGGCACGATCACAGCGGCGTACGAGCGCAGCGTTTCGTCATCCACCGCCTCCAGGCTCTTGTCGGTGGTGAACGGCGCCCGCCACTCGTGGCCGTTGAAGGTCAACGACTCCTGCCCCCAGAGTCGGGTCAGGAAGTCCACCGAAGCGCCTTCCTCGGCGAACCGGCGCTGGTAGTAGTGGATCTCCGGTTCGAAGAAGTCACTCTCGACAAGCACGGCGACCCGTGAGCCGGACAGCGGCCCGTCCCGTAGTACCGGCACGTTACTCATCGCCGGCCACCTTGATCAGATCCGCCGCGCGCTCCGCGATCGCCACGATCGCGGTGTGGCAGTTACCCGATGGCACCGCCGGCATCACGCTGGCGTCCACCACCCGCAGCCGCTCGACGCCCCTGACCTTCAGGTTCGGGTCCACCACGGCGAGGTTGTCAATGCCCATCCGGCAGGACCCGGCCTGGTGGTGATAGCAGTCCGCGCGCTGCCGGACGAAAGCCTCGATCTCAGCATCGGTCTGCACGTCCGGACCAGGCATCAGCTCACCCTTCAGCTGGGCCTTGAACGCCGAGGCGGCGAAGATCTCGCGGGACAGCTTGAACGCCCCGACCATGCGGTCCAGATCGGACCGGTCGCCGAGATAGTTGGGGTCGATCAGCGGCTTGGCGAACGGGTCGCCGGAAGCCAACCGGATGGTGCCCCGGGAGTTCGGCCGCACCACGCCGGGCAGGATCGACACGGCGTTCGGGTGGTTCTGCCCGACGATGATGTCGAACGGCACGTGGACGAACGCCAGTTGCAGGTCCGGTGCGATCATTCCGGGTTGGGACGTCGTGAACAGCGCGGACTCGGACAGGTTCTGCCGGCCCTGCGGCACCGGGTCGACGGTTTCCATGATCAGCCCGGTGAGCACGTGGTTGTGGAAGTTCTCGCCGACCCCGGGCAGGTCCGCGACGACCGGGATCGAGAACCGCTGGAGCTGGTCGGCGGCGCCGAGGCCGGACAACAGCAGCAGCTTCGGCGACTCGATGGCCCCGAGACAGACGATCACCTCGCGGCTCGCACGTACCTGGCGGTCGCCCGGCTCGGCCAGGCCGACCTGGGAAAGTACCCGACCCTCAGCGGTCTGCTCCGGCGGTGCCTCCTGCCGGTAGTCGACGCCGACGCACCGGCTGCCCTCAAACACCAGGCGGGCGGCGTACGCACTGGTACGTAGCGTGAGGTTGGGCCGGGACAGCACTGGCTCCAGGAACGACTGCAGGGCTCCCCGGCGCTGGCCGTCCTTGACATCGAGATGGTGCCAGCCGGCGCCCATCATGTCCGGACCGTTGAAGTCCGACACTTCGGGGTAGCCGAGTTCCCTGCAGGAATCAATGAAAAGCTGCGACATCGGGTTGGCGTCAGGGCCACCCGCGTACGTCACGGTCTGCGGGCCACTGGTGCCGATCCGCGGGTCGGTCTGGTCTTCCTGCGCCTCGAGCTTGGAGAAGTAGGGCATCAGGTCCTGGTACGACCAGCCCGCCGCACCCTGGTACGCCCAGTTGTCGAAGTCCGAGGGGTGACCCCGGACGTGCATCATGATGTAGAGGTTGCTGCTGCCGCCCGGCAGTTTGCCGCGCGGCTCGTACACCTGACGGCCGCCGAGGGCGGGCTGCGGCACGGTCTGGTAGCCCCAGTCGATCGAGCTACCGAGCAGCGTGAACCACAACGGGGCCACATCGACGTTGGGCGGGACGACGTTGCCGCCCGCCTCCAGCACCAGGACACGTACGTCCGGGTCTTCGGTGAGCCGGTGCGCCAGCACAGAGCCGGCGGTGCCGGCGCCCACGATCACATAGTCGAACTCGTCCATCAGAGCACCTTCTCCCGCCTCAGGAGTTGGACAGCACAACGCGGAAGGGCACCGTGTCGTGGAAGTTGGCCATGTAGCTGATGAGTCCGGCGTCGAGCCGGAAGTAGTTCACCACCTCGGCCTCCACCGCCTCACCGGACGGCGTGATCGCCGAGATGTGCGAGACCACGGCCGCCTGGTCACCGTCGACGACGACGTGCCGCGGCTGGTTCTGGAACTTCGCGTACATCCCGGGGAACCCCTTCATCATTCCCCGGAGCGTCTCGCGTCCCTCGATGTGGCCGGCGAGTTGCTCATCCATCACGAGATCCGCTGTGAACAAGTCGCACCACGTGTCCCAGTCGCCAGCGTTGGCGAGTTCGTAGTACCTGCCGACAACTTCCCTGGTGTTCATCGGTGCCCTCCGCGTCAGTTGTGGTCGTGTTGATGGCAGGGCCGGCTGCCGCCGGCCCTGCCGCTGGGCCGGGCTACGCTTCGACGCGCGTGGCGTCCACGGCGAGCTGCGACCAGAACTGGTTGAACTGTGTTGTGCCGTCGCCGAAGATCGCACCGCGACCCTCGATGACCTTGCCGTCACGCCACCGCAGCAGGTGGATCACATCGATGTCCAAGCGGTCGTACGACGAGAGGCTGCCCTCCGGCGCGGTGGACCGGGTTCCCAGGTTGTGGGTGACATCGGCCGACCAGCCATCGTCGAGCAGGATGGCGATGGGGGTCATGACGAAGCTGCCGCCGGAGAGCTTGGCAACCCGCTCCATGAAGTCGAGGAATCCGGTCCGGCCTTCCCACCAGCCGGCGAGCTGGTGGTTGCCGGGTACGCACCAGCGCATGTCCTCAGCCCAGTACTTCGCGATCTCATCCTGGTCGCCGGTGGCGAGTGCCCCGTAGGCGCTCTCCACCATTTCCCTGGTCGGGCTGGCCACGTCAGTCCTCCTTGAGCCTGTTCGCAACGCCCTTGAGCTCGAAGCGGGACCACATGTAGCGGTCGACGCCGTGCTGGTCGGCGGTGTGTACCTGGACGTCCCGGATCCTGCCGTCTTCCACTCCGTACGAAGTACAGGTGGGGAAGAGGTACTCCTCGCCGTCGACGTTGCCGTGGCCGTGGTGCTTCTCCACGACAGTGCCGTCATCCAGCTCGCCGAAGTGCACGTCGTCCACGGTGATACCGGCCTTGAACAGGTCACCGAAGAAGGCCATGACCTCGTCGGACCCCTTCATCACGCCGGACAGCGGGTGGTGGCCCGGCATTCTCCAGGTGATCTCCGGGTGGAAGACCTCAGACCTGATCTTGTCCATGTCCCCATTCCCGAAGTGCTCATACATCTTGAGCACCAACTGCGTGTTCGACATTGCGTCTCCTCCTTCTCGGTGACGTACTCTTCCGACATCGCCGAAATCGCTAGAGCGTGGCAGAGCCCGGCATCGGCTCCAGCGCGTCGACGGTGTAGGTCTCTATCTGCGGTGTGCCGTCCGGCCCCGCCACAACCACCCAGGTCTGGTAGGCGTCGAATCCGAGCCATTCACTCTTCGGAGCCGGAGGGTTCCAGATCCGCGCCTGCCAGTTGACGACGACCTTGACGTCGGCCCGGTCCG
>DASUSI010000173.1:0-3614 GCA_036375165.1 Micromonosporaceae bacterium
GGACCCCCGGCATATGGTCACGGGCTTCTCGCCCGAGGGCGGTGTGACTAGGTCGTCGAGAGCGGAGCCCCGGAGAGCGCGGCGTGGCTGTCCAGGCACTCCCGGTTTGTCGATCTGACAGCCAGCGTCAACAGTCGGAACGTTCCCCGATCCCCAGGGAGTGCCGTGTATCCACTCCAGAAGCAGGAGTAGCGTCCGGCCAGTTCCACATCGGCCGGACCGCTGTCGCTGGCTGATCCGCCGTCACCCCAAGCGCCGGTGCCGTGGAGCAGTGTGCCCTGTTCCAGACGGAACGCCTGGGCCCCGGCGTCGACGTCGGGGCCATACCAGTAGCGGGGGTCGTTGCTCAGCACCAGGACGAGTCCGTCCCACCCGGGGTGCCGGGCGACAAGCCGCTCAACCCGTTCGAGGTCTTTCACCACGTCGTAGCACCGGGTGTCGTGAGCCCCGTGATGTTCCAGATGGAACTGCTCGTCGTCCACCGAGCCGTGCCAGGTGTCGGTGAGGTATATCAGCTCGACAGCGGTGTGACGGGCGCGGTCGCGCTGTGACAGCAGAATGTCCAGGTGGGCGTCCGGTTCTGGGCGCGGTTCCAGCCGTACGTGCAGCGACGGCGCCAATTCACGTGCTGTCCAGGCAAAGGCATGCCGGAAATCGGATTCCGAGTGGAACACGGGCCGCCGGACGCAAAGCGCGTCGATCAGGGCCCCCAACGCCACGGAGTTCGCCAGCAAAAGTGGCCTCATTGAGGAGAGATGCTCCCTTGCCTCTCGTGGGAAGATCGAGCGCTTCCCGGTTGAGTAGGGCTTCCTGAGGTGAAGAACTCTCACAGACTGTGCGGCCGGGTGCGGCCTTCATCCTTCAGGAAGCCACGGGCCCACGATACCCCGGAGTCCACATTGAGCGGCGTTCCGGAAGTACGACGGCAGAATTGTGGAGGTCCGCCCGGATACCGGTGCGGAAAATCGAGCAAGCGCTCCACTCTTGCGTATAGATTAACGGACAGTCAGATAATTATCACCCAGCCGTTTATGGCCGTCCCCGTACGATCAACGGCAGTCGTCCGCCCGGGAAACCACCGGGCTGTAGGTGACGGTGACCTTGCCGGCACCCTCGATGCCGTTCACCCAGTCCCCGTGGTGGGCGACGACCGAGTCCCGGATGCCGTCGCAGTCGAGGTCGTAGTCCGACTCGGAGACGAAACTGCCCGCGTGAGCGAGACCGGCCACGCCCACCGCCCCGAATGTCGAGGCCGCCATGACCAAAGCGAGGCTCAGCTTGGTGGATCGGAACACGCGAACCCCTGTCGGTGGGAGGAGGATGCGGCCAGAGCACCTTAGCGCGGAGGCCGCATCCGAGACAGGTTCCTTATTAGACGGTCATACGGGAGGAAACGTGCGGTGCCGGCGGGGGCTGACGGCAGCGGCCACGTCGCGGATGGCGGGGTCGGGCCGGCTGCTGACGAGGTGGTTGATCCGGTGGCGTAGCCCTGTCGAATCGGACGGGGCAAGCCGGCCGGCGAGTCCCAGCGCGGCGACCAGAGCGGCCTGGGCCAGAGTCCGGTAGTCGGGTTGTTCGCCGGGGTTGTCGGCCTGGTCGGTGATGTTGTCGCGGAGTCGGGTGCGGACCCGGATCGGGGTGCGGTGGTCGACCGCGAGGTAGGTGTCCCTGCGGAACAGCCGGAACCGACGGCGGGTGGTGCGGCGGAGCACTCCGGTGACGACCATGTCCGCGCGTACCCGTTCACACAGGTCCGTGGTGGCGAACCGCTTCACGAAGTCGGTCACCCGGGCTTGGCTGCCCATGTCCCACAGGATGGAGATGGCGTTGTCAAGCAGTGGGTCGCCGGTGGCGTCGGAGTTTTGCAGGATGATGACGTCCCGCTCGGCGGTGTAGCGGCCGGCGCGGACGTCGAACCGCCATCCGATCAGGACTTTGTCGGCGAGCAAGAGCTCGAACAGGGTGGCGCCGGTCAGGCCCCGGGACAGCGCGGTTTCGCTGATGTGGGCGTCGCCGGTCTGGTCGGCGTGTGCGATCAGGAACAGTTCCATGCGAAGCGGCAGCATCTGCTCGGTCTCCTTGCGGCCGGGCGCGGACAGCATGCGCCGCAGACGGGTACGGGAGTCGGGGCGGGGATTGCGTTCAATCAGCTGGACGGTCATCGGAGTAACTCCTGACTCGGTCAGATACGGACGGTGAACGTGCCGTCGCGTGCCGGAGAGCGACTGCTGGATCTTGATCGTTTTCTGTCAGGGCAGACAGAATTGACCAAGATCCGTAGGTGACGCGGAACAGCGCGGTTTCGAGCGGGTACGGGTCGGAAGATGCGAACCCCGCCGGGTCCCGCCACGGTCCTGGTCACGCCGGGCATACCCACTCCTCACCTCCTGGTACGGCCTGTGTCCCTGGGGACGGCGTCCACAACAGACGCCGTCCCCAGGTGTGGTGCCCGGTGAGAAGCGGGCAGCGTCGTCCAGGCCCACCCGTGGGGTCAAAGCCACGGCCACGAGCAGGCGGCTCGTCAGTTGCTGGTCACTTCCCAACGGATCCCGATGGAGACGTAAGACATCCTATGTATGGTCGGATCACCAAAGCAAGTCTGAGACAGGATGTCTGACAACAAGTGGGGTTCCAGGCCGAAACGGACGCGTACCCTTAGCCCGTTGGATGTCCTACAAGCTGGAGAAACGCGATGGTCGCGATCCAACCGGGGAAGGCCCAGTACGAACAGGTGGCGGACCTAC
The DNA here is from genome assembly GCA_036375165.1 of Micromonosporaceae bacterium. Classification (GTDB taxonomy): domain Bacteria; phylum Actinomycetota; class Actinomycetes; order Mycobacteriales; family Micromonosporaceae; genus WHSM01. The sequence goes on from DASUSI010000173.1 coordinate 2,745, forward strand.
TGCGATCGCGCATCGAGGACGGCACATACCCACCCGGATCCGCACTCCCGAGCGAGCCAGTGCTGTCGGGCGAACTCGGACTGTCGCGAGTGACGATCAACCGTGCTGTAGGCATCCTGCGCTCTGAGGGGTATGTGAAGGTCAAACGCGGCTCGGGTGCGTTCATACGGACGATGCCTCGAATCCTTCGTGACGCGCGGCGGCGGTACGCGGCCGGTTCTCAAGGAACCGGGGCCGGGGCAGTCGAGGTCGCCTCGCTCGGCATGAGACCGCATACCGAGTACCGGGAAATCGCCAGAGTCCCGGCGTCGTCCGAAGTTGCCAAAGCGCTCGACATCCGACAGTCAACCGACGTCCTGGTACGTCGGCGGGTGCTGTACGCCGACGATGAACCGACACAGATAGCGGACAGCTACTACCCGTGGGAGATCGTCCAGGACAGCCCACTGCTCCATGCGGACTCAGGTCCCGGCGGCTCGTACGGCCGCCTCGCGGAGCTTGGTCACCCGGTGGCACGATTCACCGAAGAAGTGAACGTACGAATGCCCAGTACGGCGGAACGCCAGACGCTGGGTCTCGACGGGACACCAGTGTTCGACATCCTCCACATCGCATGGACCAGTGAAGAGCGACCCATCGAGGCCGCGTTCCATGTCATGCCCGGTCACTTGTGGACTCTGCGGTACGACTGGGACCACGGGGCTCCCGAACACCTCCGGTCCGGATCCTGATGGAGGTACGTCTCGCGTGCGAGGCGTCGCCCGACGCGGTTGAGAACGAGGACCACGCGGTTGCGGTGCCCGGGTTCGTGGCGGTGCTCGACGGGGTAACCGTGCCGGCCGGGATGGAAACCGGTTGCATCCACGGCCC
>DASUSI010000174.1:0-5679 GCA_036375165.1 Micromonosporaceae bacterium
CACGTACATGCCCAGGCTGCACAATCCGGAACGGTCCATCTGGCGAGGGCTGGAAGCGATGCTGCCTTCGGTGGTGAGCGCGGCACGACACAAGGACGGGCCGCCGCAGTTCCGCTCGCCGGGTGTCCTGGACTGGTTGTCCGACCTTTCCAGGGAGGGCTTTCTCCCCTCGGACCAGATTGTCCGGACGTGGGTCGTGGGTGTGGCTTATGGAGCGCAGAATGCGACCTTCAAGGAGATTGTGGACGACCGGCTGACGCTGAGGGTGGTGCTGCTGCGGGAGGATCAGCCGGCCCTGGGTGCCCTCGCCGACGGCGCGGTGAAGGATGCCGAGGGGACGGCGACAGCGGTGGCACGGCTGGCCCGCAACATCGCCCAAGCGGCCGGTGCCTCCAAGGACTCGTCCGGTCCGGAGAGCACCGCCCGGGAGCGTCTTTATGCCGCGCTGGACCGCCCGTACCGGGATTGGCTGGCCAGCCTCAGTTCAGAAACCGACATTCTGAATGCTCGTACCCGCTGGCAGGCGATTGTGCTCCGGGAGGCCCGGACGGCAGCGACTGAGCTGGTGCGATCTGCCTCGCCCGCCGCGTGGGTCGGTCGGGAGGTCAACAAGCAACTCGTCAACGTCGCCCGCGCCGAGGCGTGGTTCTACGCCGAACTGCGCAAGGTGCTCGGCACCGCATTCACCCGTAGGGAAACACCACCTTTGGAGGCCGCCTCATGACTCGGTCCACCGTAGACCCGCCTGCCTCCGAGACCACGAAGCCGAGGCGGCCCAAGCTCGGCAAGCTCGGCAAGGCGCTCGATCCGGAGTTCCGGCGGTTGCAGCGGGAGTACCTGAGTGAGTCGTCCGCCGCGCGGGCTGACCTGGCGCGGCTGCGCCGAGGTCTGGGCAAGCCGGCCGGCAGCGTCCCGGACATCTGGGAACTCACCGTGGGCAAGGTACCGGAAGAGTTGGCCTGGACTGGGAAAGAACCGAGCCGTGCGGAACAGGCCGCTCACGCGGCGATGACGCTGTACGCGTTGCACCAGCAGTCCCTGACGGTCCCGATCCACAAACCGGGGGAACGGTTCGGGGCTGCGGTGCGGCGACTCTCCAAAGGAGACAAGACCAGCGAGGAAGCCGTGATCCGCCGGTTCATGGCGGTGGCCACCGCGCAATCCATCGAGGAGGTGCTGTTCCACGTCCGAGGGCTGATAACCCAGCTCAGGCGGGAGAAGCACGCCTTGGACTACGCCATGTTCGCCGACGACATCCTCAACCTGCTGACCCCCGGCCGTGCGGACCAGGTGCGCCTGGCCTGGGGCCGCGAGTTCTACCGCACCGCCACCGGTGACGGTGCCGCTGCGACCGACAACGACACCCCGGATGCAACGTCCACGCCAGACCGCGACAACGACGATAACGAGTAAAGGAGAAATCAGCGGTGAATCGTACGTTCATCGACATCCATGTCCTGCAAACCGTGCCGCCGAGCAACCTGAACCGGGACGACACCGGATCCCCGAAGAGTGCGACGTATGGCGGGGTGCGCCGGGCGCGGGTGTCCAGCCAGGCGTGGAAGCGGGCCACTCGGCTCGCTTTTGAGGACCGGTTCGATCGGTCCGAGCTCGGGGTGCGTACCAAGCGGATCGTGGAACTGCTCGCCAAGAAGATCGCCGAACTCAACCCGGAGTTGGACGACCGCGCCACCGAGATTGCCGCCGAGACTTTCGAAGCGGTTGGCATCACAGTGAAGGTGCCGAAGGAGAAGACCGTCGCGGAGTCGGATTACCTGGTGTTTCTCAGCCGCCGCCAGGTGGAGAACCTCGCCAGGGCGGCGGTCCAGGCGGCAGCGGCCGACGACGTGAAGAAGGCGCTCGCGAAGGTGAAGGATCTCGCCGACCGAGACCATTCCGTGGACGTTGCGCTATTTGGACGGATGGTCGCTGACCAGGCTGACATGAACGTCGATGCCGCCGCCCAGGTGGCTCACGCGATCAGCGTCCACCCGGTGGAAACCGAATTCGACTACTTCACGGCCGTGGACGACACCAACCCGGAGGAGGAAACCGGCGCCGGCATGATCGGCACTGTCGAGTTCAACTCTTCCACCCTCTACCGGTACGCCACAGTGGACGTGAATCGACTCGCGGAAAACCTGGGCGACGACACTGCCACCACACGAGCCGTGGAGGCGTTTGTCGAGTGCTTCATCCGTTCCATGCCAACCGGCAAGCAGAACACGTTCGCCAACCGCACCCTGCCCGAGGCCGTCGTGGTGCAGGTTCGGGACCGCCAGCCGATCAATCTGGTCGGCGCGTTCGAGAACCCGGTACGCGAGAGCGCGACGTCCGGCCGGGTCAAGGTGGCCGCCGAGGCGCTCCGCGACGAAGCATTGGAGATCGCCCGTGCGTACGGGGAGCGGCCGGTGGCGAGCTGGGTGACCCGGGTCGGGTCGGACACCGCGAGCCTGAACGACCTCGGTGAGAACGTACCGCTGGACGATCTGGTCTCGGCTGTCGGCGAGCTGGTCACCGCACGACTCCAGGAGCGGGAATGACCGTTGTGGCGATACGACTGTCCGGCCCGCTCCAGTCGTGGGGGTCAGGCAGCAGGTTCGTACGGCGTACCACTGAGACGGCGCCCACCAAGAGCGGTGTCCTCGGATTGGTGGCCGCCGCGAAAGGGATCCGTCGCACGGACTCCATTGAGGACCTGCTGCGGCTTCGGATGGGGGTACGGATCGACCAGCCCGGCCAGTTGCTCCGCGACTTCCAGACCGCCCGACGCGCGGAAAAGGCCCGGGACGGATCGGTGACCTGGAAATCAATGCCGCTGTCGTACCGGTACTACATGGCGGATGCGACGTACCTGGCGGTCCTGGAAGGGGAGGAGTCTCTGGTCCGGGGGATCGATGAGGCGCTGCGGAGTCCGGAGTTCCCGCTGTATCTGGGCCGGCGGTCCTGCCCACCGGCCGGGCCGGTGGCATTGGGTGTCTACCCCTACAACCTCGAAACCGCCCTGACCGAACTGAAGTGGCAGGCGAGCGAACGGTACCAGCGCGGCCGGCGGGAGAAGGTGTTGTTCCTGGAGACCGTACGGGATGTCGAGGAGGGGGAGACTCCCACCGAGTCGTTCCGGGACCAGCCGGCCAGTTTCAACCCCGACCAGCGGCTGTATACGTGGCGTGGCGTGGTCCGCAAGCCGGGGGATGTGCGGATCGACAACCCGTACGGAGTGGCAGAGCCGAGGCCGGAGCACGACCCGATGTCCGCGCTGGGAGGCTGACGTGTTCCTCACCAGAATGCAGCTCAACCCGGCGCGGCGCGTGGCGCGGGCGCTGCTCGGGTCGCCACAGGCGATGCACGCCGCGGTACTCGCCGGTTTCCCGGATGCCCGGCCGACCAGCGACGGACGGATCCTGTGGCGGCTCGACACGTACCAGGACCACCGGACGGTGCTCTACGTCGCGAGCCCCGAGAAGCCCGACTTCACCCACCTGTTGGAGCAGTTCGGGTGGCCGACGACGTCGGCATGGGACACCAAGTCGTACGCCCCACTGCTGGACTCGCTGCGGATCGGACAGCGGTGGCAGTTTCGGCTCGCCGCCAACCCGGTGCATTCGGTACGGCTGAAGGGCTGGTCCGACACCAAGCCGGTCGGCCATGTGACCGTCAAGCAGCAGGAACAGTGGCTACTGGACCGCGCACCCAGGCTGGGCTTCCGGATCGCGGACGATGTGGGCCCGACCGGCGAACCAGACTTCGCCGTGGTGGCCCGCATGTCCCGTCGGTTCGACCGCAAGGGCTCGAAGGTGACGCTCGTGACGGCTACGTACGAAGGTCACCTTGAGGTGACCGACCCGGCCGTGCTGCGCCACGCCCTCACCCACGGCATCGGCCGGGCGAAAGCGTACGGGTGCGGTCTGCTGACCCTGGCCCGGCCACGGCAGGGGTCGGGTTCGTGAGCGACAGTGTGGCGTGGCGGCCCACCCGGCCGCAGGAGTTGGTACGCGCGGTGGACCGGATCTCGTACCTCTATCTGGAGAAGTGCGTCATCAACCGCGACAGCAACGCGATCACCGCCACCGACACGAGAGGGACCGTGCACATCCCTGCCGCGTCGGTGGGGGTGCTGCTGCTCGGGCCGGGCACCACCATCACGCACCAGGCGGTGGTGTTGATGTCGGACAGCGGTTCCACAGTGGTGTGGGTCGGGGAGCGCGGGGTCCGCTACTACGGGCACGGCTCCTCGCTCGCCCGGTCCTCCCGGCTGGTCGAGGCCCAGGCGGCGGCGGTCAGCAACCAGCGGTCGCGGCTGGCTGTCGCCAGGGCGATGTACGAGATGCGGTTCCCTGGCGAGGGCGTGTCCCACCTGACCATGCAGCAGTTGCGGGGCAGGGAGGGGGCGCGGGTGCGGCGGGTGTACCGCGAGCACGCGGAACGTACCAGTGTGGAATGGGCCAGGCGCAGCTATGACCCGCGTGACTGGGACAGCGGCGACCCCGTCAACCAGGCGCTGTCCGCGGCGAATGCGGCGCTGTACGGCCTGGTCCATTCGGTGATCCTGGCGTTGGGCTGTTCGCCCGCGCTCGGGTTCATCCACACCGGACACCAGTTGTCTTTCGTGTACGACATCGCGGATCTCTACAAGGCCGAGTTGACGATTCCGGTGGCGTTCGACATCGCAGCCGGGGACAGCCTGGACATTGGCATGGACACCCGATCCCGGATGCGGGACCTGTTTCACGACGGGGCTCTGCTGGAGCGGTGTTCCCGGGACATCCGCCGGTTGTTGTTGGGTGATGCGGCGTCGGAGCCTGACGAGGTGTCGGAAGCCGTGGATTACGGCGATGTGGCGATCTGGGATGAGTACGTGGGTTCGGTCCCGGCCGGCGTGTCCTACGGGGATGAACCGTGACGGTGGTGATCCTGACGGCGGTGCCGCCAGGACTACGTGGCCACCTCACCCGGTGGCTGTTGGAGATCAGCCCGGGGGTCTTCGTCGGTTACGTGTCGGGCCGGGTGCGGGATCTGATGTGGGAGCGGATCGTCGATTTCGTGGCGGATGGCCGCGCGTTGATGGTCAATTCGACCCGTGGGGAGCAGCGGCTGGCTTTCCGGGTCCACGGGCATGACTGGACGCCGGTTGACTTCGACGGGATCACGCTGATGCGCCGTCAGACGGTGCCGGACTATGTTCCGGTGAGCCCAACCAAGCCGGTACGCGCCAGCAGCGGCGTGTCTACCGAGGCGGTCTGGAAGCGGCGGGAGTCCCGCCGTAAGTTCAAGAAGAAGCCCGAGCGGTCGAATGAAGTTGAATGAAAATCGGGGGTACGAGCTACAAACCCGCAGGTCAAGAAGTCTGCTCCCCGCGCACGCGGGTGTGATCCCAAATGGCGGCCTTCGGGGGGCTGGGGCGGAGCCTGCTCCCCGCGCACGCGGGGGTGATCCTTTGCACGAGCCCGAGCAGATTCTGCGTGAGGCCTGCTCCCCGCGCACGCGGGGGTGATCCGAGCTGTACGTCGGCAGCCGCATCCGGCCGACGCTGCTCCCCGCGCACGCGGGGGTGATCCCGACATCTTGCCCGCCGACAAACGCCAGACCCTCTGCTCCCCGCGCACGCGGGGGTGATCCCGCCACGTTCGACCGGCTGAAGGCCAACGAGTACTGCTCCCCGCGCACGCGGGGGTGATC
>DASUSI010000175.1:0-21865 GCA_036375165.1 Micromonosporaceae bacterium
GCCAGCGACTCGGCGGTGTAGACGCCGGACGCGCCGGCCGCGTCCCAGTCCGCCCGCGGGCAGAAGTGGTAGATCACCTGCTCAACCCTTCTCCAGGTACTCGGCTCGGTCCTCGTCCACCAGCGCGGCCACCGAGGCGGCGAGGGCGGGGTGACGGGACAGCGTCGGGTCGTCGCCGACCAGCTCGGCGGCCTCGGCGCGGGCGTCGGTGATCAGCTTCGCGTCCCGCAGCAGCGACAGCAGCCGCAGGTGCGAGTGCCTGCCGGACTGCGACGCGCCCAGCACGTCGCCCTCCCGGCGCTGCTCCAGGTCGATCTCGGAGAGCTTGAAGCCGTCCGTCGTGGAGGCCACCGCGTCGAGCCGTTCCCGGGCCGCCGTCCCCTCGACCGACTCGGTGACCAGCAGGCAGATCCCGGCCGCCGAGCCCCGGCCCACCCGGCCGCGCAGCTGGTGCAGCTGGGAGACGCCGAACCGGTCGGCATCCATAATGATCATTACCGTGGCGTTGGGCACGTCCACCCCGACCTCGATCACGGTGGTGGCGACCAGCACGTCCAGCCGGCCGGCGGCGAGGTCGCGCATCACCGCGTCCTTCTCGTCGGCGGGCAGCCTGCCGTGCAGCACCCCCAGCCGCAGGCCATGCAGCGGCCCCTCCAACAACATCGGGGCGACGTCGAGTACCGCGAGCGGTGGCCGGCGCTCAGCCGGCTGCTCTGCGGAGTCCCCGGCGGTGTCCGGTCCCGGTCCGTCCGTCACGTCCTCGTCCGACGACGCCTCACCGATCCGGGGGCACACCACGTACCCCTGGTGCCCCGCCGAGACCTCCTCGACCAGTCGCCGCCAGGCCCGGTCGAGGAAGTGCGGCTTGTCCGCCGCCGGTACCACGTGCGTGCTGATCGCCGAGCGACCACCGGGCAGTTCGGACAACGAGGAGGTCTCCAAGTCCCCGTACACAGTCATCGCGACGGTGCGTGGGATCGGCGTCGCGGTCATCACCAGAGTGTGCGGGCGCTTCGCGGTCCCGGCCTTCGCCCGAAGCGCGTCCCGCTGCTCCACCCCGAAACGGTGCTGCTCGTCGACCACGATCAGCCCGAGGTCGGCGAACTCGACCCCCTCGTACAGCAGGGCGTGAGTCCCGACCACCAGGCCCGCCTCGCCGTTGGCCACCCGCGTCAGGGCGTCGCGACGGGCAGCCGCCGTCTGGGAACCGGTGAACAGCACGACGCTGGTGGCCCGCTCCGGCGCGTCAAGTTGGCCGGCCCGGGCCAGCGGGCCCAGCAACTCGACCAGGTTGCGGTAGTGCTGGGTCGCGAGTACCTCGGTGGGAGCGAGCAACGCCGCCTGCCCTCCACCGTCCACCGTCTGCAACATCGCCCGGAGTGCCACGACGGTTTTTCCCGAGCCGACCTCGCCCTGCAGTAACCGGTGCATCGGGTGAGACTTCGCCAGGTCTCCGGCGAACTGTTCGCCCACCACCCGCTGGCCTTCGGTGAGCTGGAACGGCAGCCGCTCATCGAATCCCGCCAACAGGCCGTGCGGAACCCTCGGGCGGGGGGTCGCCGGCACATCCGCCGCCGCGAGCTTGCGCTGCACCAGCGTGACCTGCACCGCGAACGCCTCGTCCCACTTCAATCGGGTCCGGGCCGCAGCCAGCGCCTGACGTGACGGCGGACGGTGGATGTCGTGCAGCGCTGCGGCCAGATCCACCAACCGCGCCCCGGCCGGCAGTCCCTGGATCGGATCCGGCGGCGGTTGCAAGGTGTCCAGCGCCACCCGTACGCAGCGGGCGATGGTCCAGGTGGGCAGACTCGCGGTGGCCGGATAGACCGGGATCATGGCGTCCGCGAACTCCTCGATCTCGGCAGAAGCCTCGAACGCCCCCAGTTCGGGGTCGGCGAACAGCTGGTAGTCCGGGGAATTGAGCTGCCGCCTACCCCGGAACTCGGTCACCTTCCCCGCGAACAGTCCCCAGCGGCCCGGCTTGAGCTCCCGCTCCCGCCAGGACTGGTTGAAGAAGGTCAGCGTGAGAGTACGCCCACCGTCCCCGACCACCACCTCCAGCAGCGAACCCCGACGCTGCCGCATCCGGCGCGCGTTCACCCGGCGCACCTGGGCCATCACCGTGACCTCGTCACCCACCCGGAGGGACCGCAAGTCGGTCGGCTCACCACGCTCCACGTACCGACGGGGGAAGTGGTAGAGCAGGTCACCGACAGTTTCCAGGTCGAGCCCCTGGGCCAGCGCCTCGGCGGTCTTGGCCCCGAGGATCGAGCGCAGCGGTGAGCCGAGCGTGACCATCACACCTCCCGGCCGTCCCCCGGAACCGTCATTCCACCCCGACCAACAGCGGGTAGTGGGGCTGTCCACCCTGGTACACCCGGGCCTCCACGAACTGCCACGACTCGTGCAGGTGCGAGATCAGCTTGTCGGTGAGACCTTCCGGGGCGTCCGCCCCCACCACCAGCGTGACCAGTTCCCCGCCGGCTGACAGCATCCGGTCCAACAGGTCACGGGCGCAGTCGAGCAGCGTGGCACCGATCAGCACGACGTCTCCCTCCACCAGCGCCAGTACGTCACCGGCCTGGCACCGGCCCGCCATGGTCAACGCCTCCCGGGTGGCCACGGTGAGTTCGGCGAACCGGCACGCGGCAGCCGCCTCGGCCATCGCGATCACCTCGTCGTCGAACGGCCGGCTGTCGTCCTTGACCGCCAACGCGGCTAGGCCCTGCACCGGGGAGCGGGTGTGTACCACCCGGGCCGTCACCGCCACCCGCTGCGCCTCGTGGGCCGCCGCATCGCTGACCGCCTGCACGTTTGTGTCGTTCGGGAGTACCACCACCCGGCTCGACCCGGTACGGCGGATCGCGGCCAGGACCTCGGCGGTGGACGGGTTCCGGGTCGGTCCCCCGTCGACGACCACCGCCCCCTCACCGCTGAACAGGTCGGCCAGCCCCGAACCGGAACACACCGCGACGCAACCGTGGTGCTCGGTCAACGGGACCGCTTCGTCCACGGTGCGCGCGGTGACCTGGTCGGCGAACCGGCTCACCGAAATCCGGTGTGGCCGTCCGGCGCGGATTCCCGCCTCGATCGCGGCGCCGATGTCGTTGACGTGGATGTGGACGTTGTACGTCTGCTCACCGTCCCCGGTGTCCCCGGTACCGACAACCACCAGCGAGTCGCCGAGCGTCTTCAGCTCCTGCCGGAGCGTCTCGACCGCCGGGGTGCGGGCATCGAGCAGGTACTGCACCTCATAGCCGTACTCGGTCGAGCCGGCCTCCCGCTCCACGGTCAGCAGCCGTGAGTCGCGGGCCATCACCGCCAGCGGCAGGGTCGCCACCGTGGTACCGCTCACCACCTCGACAAGTGCCCGCAGGAACACCACGAGACCGAAACCACCAGCATCCACCACTCCGGCACGGGCAAGCACCGGCAACTGCTGCGGAGTACGCGCCAGGGCGTCCGCCGCGCCGTCGGCGGCGGCCCGCACCACCGTCGGCAGGTCGTCGCTGTCGGCGGCGTGTGCCGCATCGGCCGCGGCACGGGCCACGGTGAGTACGGTGCCCTCGACCGGGTTCGCCACAGCGGTGTACCCGGCGGCGGCGGCATCGCGCAACGCGATGGCGAACTCCCGACCCCTGGCCTGCGGTGCCACCGAGAGCGCATCAGCGATCCCCCGGAGCAACTGGGAGAGGATCACACCGGAGTTCCCCCGGGCACCGAGCAGAGCGCCCCGGGCCATGCACCGCAGCACCCGCCCCAGCCGGGTGATCTCGCCCTCGGCCAGCGCCGCACCATCCAGGGTGGCGGCATCCCCGGCGTCAGCGTCAGCGGCCAGTGCCCGGTAGGCGGAGGTCACCGTCAACACCAGGTTGGTACCGGTGTCGCCGTCCGGGACCGGGTAGACGTTCATCTCGTCGATCTCCCGCTGGTGCCGGCGCAAAGCGTCCAGGCCCGCCTCACACCAACGGCGGACAGCGCCAGCGTCCAGTCGATCCAGCACGCTTGGAGCCTAAACGCCGAACCGAACCGATGCCCGCACCCGGCCGGCCGGCTCAGTCCGATGATCTGGACACGCCTGGCAGGGCACGATCGCGATCAGGTACGCTTCCACGGTTGCCTACCCGAGGGTTCGGGTGGTTCCCCAGCAAGATCACCCCAGGAGTGTTCCCGTGGCTAGCGTGTGTGACGTCTGTGGCAAGAAGCCCGGCTTCGGCCACAACGTGCCGTGGTCGAAGACCAAGACCAAGCGCCGGTGGAACCCGAACATCCAGACGGTGCGGGCCGCGGTCAACGGCGGCCGTCGTCGGATGCACGTGTGCACCTCGTGCCTGAAGGCCGGCAAGGTCGCCCGCGCCTGATCCGCGCCTCAGAAACGGTGCCACACCCACCGGCGTGGCACCGGAACCGCCGGCAGTGAGACCGCCGTACGGCGGTGCTGTCGGTGCCAGTTAAGTTGGTGTACCGGCTGCGGGACGGTCAGTCCCCCGGATCGGAACTCGACGACTCGATGCCTCGTAGCTGCCGATCCGGAAGCTCCAACCCATAGCAGAGCGCGCCCGGCTCGTTCTTGTAGTAACCGAAGTTCGGGATCATCCGATAACCACGCGACTCGTACAGTCGGATCGCCTCGGGTTGACGATCCCCGGTCTCCAGGATCATCCGCCGCCGGCCGGCAGCGCCTGCCGAATCCTCCAACGCGAGCAGGACCGCTCGCGCCACGCCGCGACCGCGGGCTTCCGGCGCGGTGTACATCCGCTTGATCTCGGCGTCATCGCCGCGGCACCGCCATCCGCCACATCCGACCGCCGCACCGTCCAGGTACGCCACGACGAAGATCCCCTGGGGCGGACTGAACTGTTCCGGGTCGACCGGCGTGGCGTCACCCGCGCCGCCGTACCGCTGTGCCAGTTCGGTGATGGCGGCGGCGACCAGCCGCTGGGCGTCCGGGGCGGTGTACGGGGTGGTCCCCAACAACAGCCCCTGTTCGGTGACAGTCACAGCGACGACCGTACGCATCCGCCGAGACCACGGCACGAGGTCTTGGCCGCGACAGTGGCGCCTGCCACGTCCCCAGCACGGCCACACCGGCCAAGCGGTCAGCGGAAGTGTTCCCAACCCCCCGAACCTTCGTACGGCCGGCCGTCGATGGTGACGCCCGCGCCGTCCCGTACCCGGCCGATCACCCGCCACTCCCGGGAGAGTGCCGTGGCGGCCGGGAAGGTCGCGACCAGCGCATGGTCGTCTCCTCCGGCGAGCACCCAGCGGTAGGGGTCCACGCCGAGCGCCGCCGCCGCGTCCGCCATCGCGGCGGGTACCTCGATGGCGTCCCGGCGTAGCTCCATCGACACCCGGCTGGCCCGTGCCAGGTGGCCGAGGTCAGAGACCAGGCCGTCAGATATGTCGATCATGGACGTGGCACCCAGCCGGGCGGCCGCCGGCCCCGCGGTGTACGGCGGAGCCGGCCTGCGGTGCGCCTCGACCAGGACACGCGGGGAACGGAAACCACGCGTGAGGATCGTGAAACCGGCCGCTGCCCAACCCAGCCGGCCGGCGGCTGCGATCACGTCGCCCGGCCGGGCACCGGACCGGCGCACCGGTGGCAGGGCGTTCAGGTCACCCAGCGCGGTCACCGCGATGGTCAGGGTGGGACTCGACGAGATGTCGCCACCCACCACCGAGGCGCCCACCCGGGCGCACTCGTCGGAAAGTCCCACGGCGAGTTGCTCCGCCCATGCGGTTTCCAGATCCGGCGGGGCACACAGGGCGACCAACAGGGCGGTGGGTACGGCACCCATCGCCGCGATGTCCGCGAGGTTCGCGGCCGCCGCCCGGTGTCCGATGTCGACGGCCGTGGACCAGTCCCGCCGGAAGTGCCGGCCGTCGACCAGCACGTCGGTGGAAGCCACCACCCGGCCGTCGGGCGCGGCCACCACCGCGGCGTCGTCGCCGGGTCCCAGCAGGCAGGTCGGTCCGGTCCCGAGACGTGCGATGATGCTTGAGATCAGCCCGAACTCTCCGGTCTCGCCGACTGTCATCACGGGATCCTCCCAAGCTGACGATTCGGTGTTGCCCCCGCCGTGCTGCTCGTACGGTAGTTTCTGCGGTTTCAAGCCCGCCCGGCGGTGAAGACGAAGAATGGAGTCGTGTCGTGGTTCAGGCGTACATCCTCATCCAGACCGAGGTCGGCAAGGCCAGTGACGTGGCCGCGGCGATCCGGGGCATCTCGGGTGTCGCCCGGGTCGACGCGGTCACCGGACCCTACGACGTGGTGGTGCTGACCGAGGCACGCAACGTCGACGAGCTTGGCAAGATGGTGGTCAGCAAGGTACAGGCGGTGCCCGGCATCACCCGCACGCTCACCTGCTCGGTGGTGCACCTCTCTTGAACGACCCGGTCGCGGGACGGGCTGCCCGCGTGGCCACCCTGGTGGCCATCCCGGTGGCGGTGCTCGTGGCCCTGCTGCTGCTCTGGCTCGTCGGCGGGCTGCCAGGCGGCGGGAGGGACCCGCGACGCCAGCCGCCCAGCGCCGAGGCGACCGCACCGGTGCCCATGCCGGCCCGTACCCTCGCACCCCGGGCCGCCACGGTCTGCCGGGCGCTCCTGGCGAGACTCCCGGAAGCAGTACGTGGCCTGCGGCAACGTCCGGTCACCGCCGGCACCGAGCAGAACGCCGCGTACGGCGAGCCACCACTTCAGGTCCGCTGCGGAGTGCCGGCCGTGACGCTGCCGGCGACCTCCACCGAAACCGTCTACCCGCTGTCGCGAGTGTGTTGGCTGCCGGACCGGGCTGGCCGGGTGTGGACCACCCTGGACCGGGAGATTCCGGTGTCGGTCACGGTTCCCGAGCCGCTCTCCGAGCCGGGCCAGTGGGTGGCCGCGTTCTCCAGGTACCTCGCCGCCACGCCTGAGGGAGGCAGACCACCGTCCGGCTGCGGCCGCTGACCGCGGCCGCGGTGAGGTGTCGCGCGTACCGCGATCGCTGCTCAGTAGCGCACCATGCCCCGGTTGACGGCGGTGCGTACCATCCGGGCCAGCAGCTTCGGGTACTCCAGCCCACTCGCCGCCCACATCCGCGGAAACATTGAGGTCGGAGTGAACCCCGGCATGGTGTTGATCTCGTTGAGGTAGACCTGGAGATCCGGTGTGACGAAGAAGTCCACCCGGGCCAGGCCCGCGCACTCAAGCGCGCTGAACGCCTGGCATGCCATGTCGCGGACCCGCTCGATCACCTCGACTGGCAAATCCGGAGGGATGTCGAACTCGCACGCGTCGTCGAGGTATTTCGCCTCAAAGTCGTACCAGTCGTGGCCGCTCACCACTCGCACCTCGGCCGGAAGGCTGGCCTGTGGGGAACCGCCGTGCTCGCCTTCCAGCACCCCGCACTCGATCTCGCGGGCGCCCTGGAACGCCGCCTCCACCAGCACCTTGGCATCGGACTCACGGGCCAACGCGACCGCGTCGTCCAACCGTGCCCAGTCGGTGACCTTGGAGATTCCGATCGAGGAACCGCCCCGCGCCGGTTTCACGAACACCGGAAGCCCGAGCCGTTCCCTCTGCTCACCGGACAGAAAGTCACCGGCGCGCAGTACGGCGTGTACGCCGACCGGAAGCCCGTCCGCGACGAACAGTTTCTTGGCGAACTCCTTGTCCATCGCCGCAGCAGAGGCGAACACGCCAGCACCGACGTAAGGAATCCCGGCGATCTCCAGCATCCCCTGGATCGTCCCGTCCTCACCGTAGGGTCCGTGCAGCATCGGCAGCACCACGTCCACCTCGGACAGCGCTGCCACGCCGCCGGATGGTTCCAGCGCGACCAGGTCGTGTGCGGTGGGATCGGCGCGCAGCACCACGGCCGTGCCGGAACGGTCGGTGACCTCCGGCAGGCGGCGATCCTGGATCGCCAGGGCGCTGGGGTCGCCGCCGGTCAGCACCCACCGTCCCTGCCGCGTGATGCCGACCGGCACGACGTCGAACTCGTCCGGATCCAGTGCCGCGATCGCGCTGCCGGCACTGACGCAGGAGATCGCGTGCTCGGTACTGCGGCCTCCAAAGATGACGGCGACCCGTGGCTTACGCCCGAGCGGCCCGGGGCGGGGACTGGACGGCTGATTCATCCGGCTGACCCTATAACGCCGACATGTCGTCGGGTGTGCGGAACCTGATGCCAGTACCTGTTGTAATGCCCCGACTACTCGGACTTCATGCTGCGCTTCATCAACTCGGCCACCGCGACCCTCGGGTCCACGCCCTCGTGGCACACCCGTTCCACCTGCTCGGTGATCGGCATTTCGACGCCGTGCGCCCGTGCCAGGTCCCGGACCGACAGTGCGCTCTTCACGCCTTCGGCGGTCTGCCTGGTCGCCTCCTGCGCCTGGGCCAGTGTCATGCCACGGCCGAGGTGCTCACCGAACGTCCGGTTCCGCGACAGCGGGGAGACGCACGTGGCGACGAGATCCCCGAGTCCGGCCAGTCCGGCGAAGGTGAGCGGGTCCGCACCGAGCTTGGCACCGAGCCGGGCGGTCTCCGCGAGCCCTCGGGTGATCAACGTGGCGCGGGTGTTGTCACCGAACCCCATCCCGGCAGTCATCCCGTAGGCGAGTGCGATCACGTTCTTCACCGCCCCACCCAGCTCACACCCGACAACGTCCAGGTTGGTGTACGGACGGAAGTAGTGGGTGGCGATACTCCGCTGGATCAGCTCCGCACGAACCGGGTCCTCGCAGGCCACCACGGTGGCCGTGGGCTGGCCGGAAGCGATCTCCCGGGCCAGGTTCGGGCCGCTCACCACCGCCACGCGTCCGGGCGCGGCGCCCGTGACCTCCATGATCACTTGAGTCATCCGGGATGATGTGTTGAGTTCGATGCCCTTGATCAGGCTGACCAGCGTCGCGTCCGACGCGATCGCGTCACGCCACGCGGTGAGGTTGTCCCGCAGCGTCTGGCTCGGCACCGCGAACACCACGAGGTCGGCACCGGTGAGCGCCTCCGCCGGATCGGTGGTGGCGGTGACCCGCACCGGGAGCCGGATCCCCGGAATGTAATCCGGGTTCTCCTTACGGTCGGTGATGCTCCGCGCTATCTCCGCCCTACGCGCCAGGATCACCACGTCCGTGCCCGCGTCCGCGATCACTTTGGCGAATGTGGTGCCCCACGAGCCGGCACCCAGGACCGCTGCCCGCCGTACCGGTCTGACAGTCATCCGAACTCCCACCTGGTAGTGGTCCCCAGCTTATGAGCCGTACCCGGGATGACGACAGCCGGCGGAGACGCCGGGTCCACCGAGGGTCAAGATGGTCGAGTGGTGGACTGGTCGGTGGTGATTCCCGTCAAGCGGCTGAGTCTGGCGAAGACACGGCTGCGGGGCGGGTTGCCCGGTGTGCCCCACGACGACCTGGTGCTCTCCCTGGCGGCCGACACCGTGGCCGCCGCGCTGAGCTGCCCGATGGTCACCGCCGTGTTCGTGGTGACCGATGAACCGTTGGTGCGCCAGACCGTGACAGAACTCGGTGCCGAGCCGATCACCGACGTTCCGGACGCGGGACTCAACCCGGCCCTGGAGCACGGGGCGGACCAGGCCATCCGCCGCCGCCCTGAGTGTGGCGTGGTGGCGCTCGGAGGCGACCTGCCGGCACTGCGTCCAGGAGAGCTCGCCGACGCGCTCGACGCGGCCCGGAACCATCCCCGGGCGTACGTCTGCGACGTGGAGCGGACCGGGACCGTCCTCCTGGCCGCCCGCCCCGGGTCGCGGCTTGGTCCCCGTTTCGGCCCTGGCTCCGCCCGGGCGCACCGGGACAGTGGCGCGGTTGAACTGGTCGGGGACTGGCCCACGCTACGACGTGACGTGGATACCGCCGGGGACCTGGTGGCCGCGGCCGCGCTCGGTCTCGGGCGACACACCGCCGGCAGGCTGCCCCGACCGTCCGGCCCGGTATGGTGAGCGCTGTGCAAGCCACCGTCGCCACGTTCGACCCGGCCACCCGCACCGGTACGGCCCTGTTGGACGACGGTCGTGAGGTGACGTTCGACTCCGTGGCGTTCGACGCCTCCCCGCTGCGCTACCTGCGCCTGGGCCAACGGATCACGTTGCAGCACGACCAGACCGGCCGGCTGGTCAGGATCACCCTGCCCACGCTGCCGTGAAACGGTCACCGGCCAGGTGGGCGGGCGGCGGAATTCGCCGTCGAAACCCGCCGTCCGGTAGCCAACAGTGACCGGTACGCCACTACGCTGCCAGTCGTGCTCCAAGAAGAACGGAAGTACGACGTCGGCCCCCTGTTCGCGCTTCCGGACCTACGCGCGGCGCTCCCGCATGGCGTCAGGCTCGTCGAGCATGCCCCCGTGACGTTGCGCCTCACGTACCACGACACACCGGACCTCCGGCTCGCCCGAAACGGCGTCTCGCTGCGCTACCGCCGAGGCAGCAGCGGTCCACCATGGAGCCTGCGGCTGCCCACGGATGAGCCGCACGTCCGTCGGGAGATCACCGCCCGTGGTCTGGCCAGCCGGGTGCCGGACGAGCTGGCGCGACTGGTGCTCGGCCACACCCGCAGCGCCGCGCTGTCCCCGGTCGCCACGTTGAGCACGGTTCGGCGCACGTACCAGGTGCTGGACGACACCGGCACCCGGCTCGCCGAGGTGGTTGACGACCGGGTCTCGGTACTGGAGGGGCGCCGGGTGGTCTCCCGGTTCCGGCAGGTCGGGCTGCTCGCCGGGTTGGACGATCGGCGGCTGCTCGACGCTGTCGAGCCACGGTTGTTCGCCGCGGGAGCGAACCCCGACCACACCCCCAAGCAGGTACGGGCGCTCGGTCCGCTGGCTGCCGAACCACCGGACCTGCCGCCGGCGCAACCGCTCGGCACGGACCCTTCCGCAGCCGACATCGTGATCGAGGAACTCCGTCGGGAGACCGGACGGCTGGTGGATCACGACCTGGCGGTACGGGTGACTCCCGAGGACGCGGAGGCCCTGGACCAGCTGCGGGTCGCGTGCCGCCGGTTGCGCACCGACCTGCGGACCTTCTCACCGCTGTTCACGGCACCCCCCACCCGGGGCAGGTTGCGCACCGGCGCGGAGCTCCTCGACCCGCTGCGGGACCTGGCCGGTGTCCTCCAGGGGGCCACCGCACCGCGGCTGCTGCGGGCCAGGATCGCCGGACTGACGGACGGTGAGGCGTTCCAGATCGACCTGGGCGTCCTGGTCCGACTGGACAAGGTCCTGGAGGGCATGGCGAGGCAGGCGGGCGCGACCCTGGCCACGTTCATGGCCGGCACGCCGTACGCCCGGTTGCTGGATGGCCTGACCGCCACAGCCCGGGCACCCCGGCTGGGGGAGGTGGCGCACTCGCCGGCGGCGGAGGTCGTGCCCGCACTGGCCGCCACGTTCTGGGAACGGCTGGCGCAGGCGGTGGACAAGCTGTTCCCGGACAGCGGCACTGAGGACTGGCGTGCCGCACGCCGGTCGGCTCGCAGGCTCCGGCGGCTGTCCCGGCTCGCGGCGGCGGCGGTCGGGAAGCCGGCACAGCGCTTGGTCGACGCGCTGGATCCGGTCATCGGACTACTCGACGTGGAACGGGAGGCGCACCGGGCGACCGATTTGTGGCTGACGGCCAGTGAGACGGCGGCCAGCGACCGGACGCTGGCCATCGCGGTCGGACGGCTGGTGGAACGGGAGTACGTGCTGGCGACATCGGCCCGCGAGTCCTTCCGGTCCACCTGGGACGAACAGCCGTGGCGTACCGCCACCGAATGGCTGGTTTGACGACACCGGGCCCGGAGCTGTCATGCGGAGTTCCCGACGGGTCCACAATGGGCATTAATCCGTTGCCGGACAGGGGAATTCGCAGGTTTCTGTCCACAATTCACTGTGACCCGCCGGGGACCAGTCCCACGACGTTCGGTGCCCAATTCCGGGATCCTGAGGCCATCCTGATGGGTCACCGGAAGGGCGTCCGGACATCGGCCGGGCGCCCTCCACGATGACTGGGACGGGCTATCTCCCGGCCGCCTTCGGCGCCTTACGCGGGGTGCGCTTGGCTGTCCTCTTCGCGGTTGTACGCCTGGCCGTAGTCGTCTTGGCCGCAGCCTTACGTGTGGTGGATTTCTTCGTTGCCGCTTTCTTGGTCGCGGCTTTCTTGACCGGTGCCCGCTTGGCCGTCGCCTTGCCGGTGGTGGTCTTCTTCGCTGCCTTCGCCACCGGCGTCTTCTTGGCGGTGGCCCGCTTCGTGGGCGCCTTCTTGGCCGCCTTCTTCCCGGTTGTCTTCGTCCCCGTCGTCTTCGTCGCCGTGGTCTTCGTCCCCGTTGTCTTCTTGGCGGTTGCCTTACTGGCGGGCGACTTCGTGGCCGCCGTCCCGGCAGCGGTCGTCCGGCGGCTCGCGGCGGTGCTCCCGACCGTGGCCCGGGCCGTGCTCTTGACAGCCGAGGCGCTGGTCGAGGAAGCCCTGCGGGCAGCCGAGCCGGATGCCGCACGAGGCGTGGCCGGTAACCGTTTCTTCCCGGTCACCACATCCTTGAAGCCCTGGCCCGCGCGGAAGGCGGGTGCCGAGGACTTGCGCACCTTGACCGGTTCACCGGTACGCGGATTCCGTGCGGTGCGAGCCCCCCGCTCGCGCTTTTCGAACACACCAAACCCCGCGATGGACACCTTCTCACCTTTGGCGACGGCGCGCTGAATCTCCGTCAACACGGCGTCCAGTGCCTCGTTCGCCGTTCTCTTATCCCCCAGCCGACTGACCAGGGCATCGACAAGTTCGCCCTTGTTCACGACGTCCCCTCCCGAGTTCGCGGCTTGGCCACAACTAAGGCCATCTGCGCGCACGCTATTCCGCGATCGGCCGTCATACAAACACATCGGCGATAAAAAGCCTGGTGTCGTAACGGATTTCGACCGGTTGGCCGATTCTTGGACGGTCAGAGCCGAGGTGAGGCAGGGCTGCGGAGAAGGCTCAGACCACCCGGGTACGGGGCAACCACGGGTGGCGACGACGCTGCTCGTACTCCCCGATCGCCGTGTCGTGGCGAAGCGTCAGGTCAATGTCATCGAGCCCTTCCAGCAGCCGCCAGCGGCTGAAATCGTCGATCGGGAACGGCCAGAATCGCTGACCGATACGGACTTCCCGGGCCCGCAGGTCCACGGTGACCGGCAGCCCGGGGTCCGCCTCGACGGCCGCCCAGAGCACCTCCACGGCCGGCTGCGGCAGACATACCGGCAACAGCCCGCCCTTGAGTGCGTTGTTCCGGAAGATGTCACCGAACCGGGGTGAGAGGACCGCCCTGAAGCCGTGGTCCCGCAGCGCCCACACGGCGTGCTCGCGGGACGATCCGGTACCGAAGTCGGGGCCGGCGACCAGGATGGTCGCGTCGGCGTACTCGGGACGGTTGAGCACGAACCCGGGGTCATCCCGCCAGCCTGCGAACAGCCCGTCCGCGAACCCGGTTCGGGACACGCGCTTGAGGTATTCGGCGGGGATGATCTGGTCGGTGTCCACGTTGGAACGGCGAAGCGGCACGGCATGGCCGGTGTGGATCGTGAACTTCTCCATCATCTCCCTCTCCCGTGGTCCAAGGCACTGGGCTGAGCCAGCCGTGTCGGGCACGCCACACGTTCACAGGTCCGCGGGGGATGCGAGGTGTCCGGCCACCGCGGTGGCGGCGGCCACCGGGGGCGAGACCAGGTGGGTGCGGCCACCTCTGCCCTGACGTCCCTCGAAGTTCCGGTTGGAGGTGGACGCGGACCGGGCACCGGCGGAAAGCTTGTCCGGGTTCATTCCCAGGCACATCGAGCATCCGGCGAACCGCCACTCAGCACCGGCCCGCAGGAACACCTGGTCCAAGCCTTCCCGCTCAGCCTGCTCCCGGACCCGGGCGGAGCCGGGGACCACCATCATCCGCACCCCGTCGGCGACCGTACGACCCCGGATCACGTCGGCGGCGGCGCGCAGGTCCTCGATCCGACCGTTGGTGCAGGAGCCGACGAAGACCACGTCGATGCCGACCTCACGCAGCGGGGTACCGGGCCTGAGCGCCATGTATTCCAGAGCGCGCTCAGCGGCGTTGCGTTCGGCTGGATCCGAGAACTCGGACGGGTTGGGCACCGCCGCCGACAGCGGCGCCCCCTGGCCGGGGTTGGTGCCCCAGGTGACGAACGGAGTGACCGCGCTGGCGTCGATCGCCACCTCTCGGTCGAACCGGGCGGCGGGGTCGGTGGGTAGCCCACGCCAGTAGTCGAGAGCCTGTTCCCACTCCCTGCCGGCCGGGGCGTGTGGGCGGCCCTCCAGGTAGCCGAAGGTGGTGTCGTCCGGCGCGATCATCCCGGCTTTCGCACCCCACTCGATGGACATGTTGCAGACCGTCATCCGGCCTTCCATCGACAGCGAACGGAACGCCTCACCCCGGTACTCCACCACGTACCCCTGCCCGCCACCGGTGCCGACCTGGCTGATCAGGGCGAGGATCAGGTCCTTGGCGGTGATCCCGGGAGCGAGGGCGCCGATGGCGTTCACCGCCATGGTCCTCGGCCGGGCCTGCGGCAGGGTCTGGGTGGCCAGCACATGCTCCACCTCGCTGGTCCCGATGCCGAACGCGAGCGCGCCGAACGCACCATGGGTCGACGTGTGGGAGTCGCCGCACACGACGGTCATGCCGGGCTGGGTGAGGCCGAGTTGCGGTCCGATCACGTGCACCACGCCCTGCTCGGCGTCCCCGAGCGGGTGCAGCCGTATCCCGAACTCGGCGCAGTTGCGGCGCAGGGTGTCGATCTGGGTGCGGGAGATCGGGTCGGCGATCCGCAGTAGGTTGTCAGTGGGCGTGTTGTGGTCCTCGGTGGCGATGGTGAGGTCGGTGCGGCGCACCTTCCGGCCGGCGGTGCGCAGCCCGTCGAAGGCCTGCGGACTGGTCACCTCGTGCAGCAGATGGAGATCGATGTAGAGCAGATCGGGCTCACCGTCGGCGCGGCGGACCACGTGTGCTTCCCAGACCTTCTCGGCCAGTGTCTGTGCCATGCCTGCCGGTCTCCCCTGGTCACCGCCACAGTGGCGTCCCACACAGTGGACATCCCGAATTATGGGAGGTAGGTTTCGTCTTGTGGGACACAGTATCAGTGGAGTAGGCGTTCTCGACAAGGCTGTTCTGATCCTGGAAGCCTGCGTGGAGGGCGCCAGCCTGGCCGATCTGGTCGAGCGCACGAAGCTTCCCCGTGCTACCGCGCACCGGTTGGCTCAGGCCCTCGAAATGCACCGGATCCTGGTCCGGGATCCGCAGGGCCGATGGCGGCCAGGGCCCCGGCTGGGTGAGTTCGCCAACGCCGCACCGGACGTACTACTGTCCGCGGCGGCGCCCGTGCTCGCACAGCTACGCGACCAGACCGGGGAGAGCGCGCAACTGTACCTGCGACGCGCCGACGAGCGGATCTGCGTCGCCGCCGCCGAGCGCGCCAGCGGGCTACGCGACACGGTTCCCGTAGGTGCCGTACTGCCGATGACCGCCGGCTCCGCCGCACAGGTGCTCCTGGCATGGGAACCGCCCGAGGCGGTGCTGCCGCTGCTACCCCGGTGCCGGTTCACCGCGCGTACCCTCGCGGAGGTGCGCCGCAGAGGCTGGTCGCAGAGCGTCGCGGAACGCGAGGCCGGCGTGGCTTCGGTCTCAGCTCCGATCCGGGACCGCACCGGTCGGGTGATCGCCGCCGTCAGCGTCTCAGGTCCGATCGAGCGACTCGGCCGCCGGCCGGGTGACCGACACGCGATGGCGGTGGTACGGGCCGGGCAGCGGCTCTCCGGCCTGTGACGACCGGGCAGCCCGTCAGGTTCGGCTCGCGGCCGTGGCCCGGTCGTCCCGCAGGATCGCCAGGTGCAGGTCGTCCAGGGAGCGCCCAGGGTCGATCCCGAAGCCGTCGCCCAGGGCATGCGCGACCCGTCGGTACACCGCGATCGCCTCTGCCCGGCGTCCGCGCTCGTACAGGGTCCGCATCAACAACCCGGCGAGACGCTCCCGGGTCGGGTGCTGCCCGACCAGCTGACCGAGCCGGAGCAGGATGTCCCCATGGTTGCCGAGTCGCAATTCCAGCTCGAACAGATCCTCACAAGCATTGAGCCAGACATTCTCCAGTGCGACGCACACATTCCTGCGTAGCCAGGAGTTCTCCAGGTCGGCGAGCGGTTGGCCGCTCCACATCCCAAGCGCTCGCCGCAGCAGTGCGGCGGCCTCGTCCGCACGGTCGGTTTCCCGCGCCGCGGACACCAGACGCTGAAACCGGTGGAGATCGACAGCGTCCTGGTCCACCACCATCCGGTAGCCGGCACCCACGGTGTCAATTCGCACATCACCGTGTCCGCACTCCCGGAACAGCCGCCGGAGCCGGCTGACATGCACCTGCAACGCGTTACGCGCGGAGGTCGGGGCGTCGCCCTGCCAGAGCATCTCGATCAGCCGGCGTACCGGCACCATCCGGTTCGACTCCAGGAGCAGGGTGGCGAGCACAAAACGCTGCTGCGGTGGGCCCAACGGGATGGCGGCGTCAGGATCGCGGATTTCGAACGGGCCCAGCATGCGAAAGTCCAACATTGTGCCTCCCGAAGGTGCTGGCCTGCGAGGCCTCATTGATCCACCAGTGAAGGAACGTGCCGACCTAACGGATAGCTTGGCAAGAAATCTCCCACTACTGGGCGTGGTTCAGCAAGTACCGAAAATCACTTGACGACATCGTTACCGAAGGCTCGCCCGGCGGCAGCCAGCTCTGGGCGTGCCGAGTCCAGAACGGCGAATCTGGTGAGCACAGTGAAGCGGCCCCGTCCGCGTACCGCGAACAGGGCCTTCCAGCGATGTAGCCCCGACCGGATTCGAACCGGCGCTACCGCCTTGAGAGGGCGGCGTCCTAGGCCACTAGACGACGGGGCCGAAACACAATCAGCGCGTCGGCACTGATTGCTGGGGTACCAGGACTCGAACCTAGACTAACTGGGCCAGAACCAGTCGGGCTGCCAATTACCCCATACCCCATCGGTGCGCTCGCACCGGGGAATGACTGTACCCGACCCCGACGCCGGATCCCAAACCGGACCCCCTTCACGACGTACCGCTCAGCCCGCGAGTCCGAGGAGTTGGGGCAACCCCGCGAGCGTTGTGACGCGGGGCACGCCGGGGGCGACGGCCGGACTCCCGGAACGGTTCAGCCACACTCCGAAAAGGCCAGCGCCCCTCGCGCCTCGGGCGTCGTGGTCGAGGTGGTCGCCGATGTATGCGGTGTCCGCCGCGGGGATCCCGAGCGTCTCACAGCCGGCCAGGAAGATGGCCGGATTCGGCTTGCGGAGGCCACTGTGCTCGGTGCCGAACGCCCCAGCCAGCGCAGCATGTCGCGGACCCGTTCCCGGCGATGCTCCTGGAAGCTCAGCTCCCCGTCCAGATAACGGGTGAAGTGGCACTCCATGAGCAGGTGCCAGTACGACACCCCGGCGGGCACGGTTCCGGCCGGCACGCCGAGGTCACACAGGTGCCGCGCGA
This sequence comes from Micromonosporaceae bacterium, assembly GCA_036375165.1. Classification (GTDB taxonomy): domain Bacteria; phylum Actinomycetota; class Actinomycetes; order Mycobacteriales; family Micromonosporaceae; genus WHSM01. The sequence continues at coordinate 17,493 of DASUSI010000175.1, forward strand.
TCCCGGCCCGTTCGGCGCCGCTGTAGTCCACCAGGGTGTCATCGACGTCGAACAGCACCGCGCGGATCATCCTTGGCGGGCGCGCCGCAACCGGTCCAGTACCCGGTCCCGGCCGAGCAGTTCCATCGACTCGTACAGCGGAGGTGACACGGTACGGCCAGTCAGCGCCACCCGTACCGGCGCGAACGCCTTCCGTGGCTTGAGACCGAGACCGTCCACGAGAGCCGACTTCAGCGCGTCCTCGATGCTCGCGGCGTCCCAGGACGACAGCGCCGAGAGCGCCGTGACGGTCGCGTCGAGCACCGGTCCGGCGTCCGGGCCGAGCACCTTGGCGGCGTGATCGGGCTCGGGTGCGAACTTCTCCTCCGCGACGAACAGGAATGCCAGCATGTCGGTGGCCTGGGACAGCACACTGACCCGCTCCTGGACCAGTGGGGCGGCGGCGGTGAGCACCCGGGCCTCCTCATCCGTCGGCGGGTCGGCCACCAAGCCGGCCCGGGACAGGTGCGGAGTGATGGCGCTCACGAAGTCGGGCGGCGACAGCAGCCGGATGTGCGCGGCGTTGATCGCCTCGGACTTGCGCTCGTCGAAGCGGGCCGGATTCTGACTGACCCGGGACACGTCGAACGCCCGGACCATCTCCTCGACCGTGAAGATGTCGCGATCCGGGCCGATCGCCCAGCCCAGCAACGCCAGGTAGTTCAGCAGCCCTTCCGGCAGGTAACCGCGGGTCCGGTACGCCAGCAGGTCCGAGCGGGGATCCCGCTTGGACAACTTTTTGCCGCGCTCGTCCACCACCATCGGCAGGTGCCCGAACTCGGGAACGAACTCAGCCACCCCGATGTCGATCAGCGCCCGGTACAACGCGATCTGCCGGGGTGTGGACGGCAGCAAGTCCTCGCCCCGCAGCACGTGGCTGATCCGCATCGTCGCGTCGTCCACCGGGTTGGTCAGCGGGTAGAGCGGGTCGCCGTTGGCGCGGGCCACCACGAAGTCCGGCACGCCGCCGGCCTTGAAACTCACCTCGCCGCGTACCAGGTCGCTCCAGGACAGGTCCTCGTCAGGCATCCGGAGCCGCAGCACCGGAGTCCGGCCCTCGTCGCGGAACCGGCGGTTCTGCTCCTCGGTGAGGGTGCGGTCGTAGTTGTCGTACCCCAACTTGGGATCCCGGCCGGCGGCATGGTGGCGGGCCTCGATCTCCTCGGCGGTGGAGAACGACTCGTACGCGTGGCCGGCCTCGACCAGTCGGCGGATCACGTCGGCGTAGATCTCCCGGCGCTCGCTTTGGCGGTACGGACCGTACGGCCCACCCACCTCCGGGCCCTCGTCCCAGGTCAGCCCCAGCCAGCGCAACGCGTCAAGGAGCAGCCGGTACGACTCCTCAGAGTCCCGAGCGGCATCGGTGTCCTCGATCCGGAACACGAACACCCCGCCGCGGTGGCGGGCGTACGCCCAGTTGAACAGCGCCGTGCGGGTCAAGCCGACGTGCGGCACGCCGGTCGGCGAGGGGCAGAAACGGACCCGTACCCCGAGGTTGTCAGTCAAGGTTCACCACCCGGTTCGTCAAGGTGCCGATGCCCTGGATCCGGACATCGACGGTGTCTCCGGCGACGATCGGCTCCACCCCGGCGGGGGTGCCGGTCAGGATCACGTCACCGGGCAGCAGCGTCATCACGTGGGAGACGTACGAGACCAGGGTCGCCACGTCAAACACCATGTCCTTGGTACGGCCCAACTGCCGTACCTCGCCGTTGACCTCGCAACGGACCTCCAGGTCGGAGGGGTCCAGTTCGGTCTCGATCCACGGGCCGATCGGGCAGAACGAGTCGAAGCCTTTGGCCCGGGTCCACTGTCCGTCGGCGAACTGCAGGTCGCGCGCGGTGACATCGTTGCCGCAGGCGTAGCCGAACACGCTGGCCATCGCCTGCTCCCTGGTGACCCGCCGGGCCCCGGCCACCCCGATCACCACGGCCAGTTCCGCCTCGTGCTCCACCTGCCTCGACTGCACCGGCAACCGGATCGAGTCGTCGGGCCCGATCACCGACGTGGAGGGCTTGAGGAACAGTAGCGGCTCGGTGGGCACCTCAGCTTTGTGCTCGGAGGCATGCTCGACGTAGTTGCGGCCGACGCACACCACCTTGCTGGGCAGGATCGGCGACAGCAGCCGCACGTCGCCCAGGGCCCAGCGTTCCCCGGTCGTCGTGATGTGTCCGAACGGGTGCCCGTCGATCTGCGCCACGGTTGCCGGTTGCCCGGCCACGTCGCCTTCCAGCACCCCGAACGACATCCCGCCCGGATGGGCGAAGCGTGCGATCCGCAAGGCGGTCCCCCCTCGTTGCGTACTCCCGGGTCTGAATCTAACGACCCGGCCAGCGGGACCGACCGGCGGCGTCCACCCGGCGGCAGCCGCGGGGCGGCGCACACCGGGTGCGCCGCCCCGTGCCGGGCTCAGGAAATCAGCGACTCCTGGGACTGCGGGTTCAGCATGTCGAGACGTCGAGCTCCAGCGGTCGCACTGTCGGACAACCGCATGATGTCCACGCCGCGCAGGATGTCGTTGGCGTAGATGAAGTTGTTGTACCAGTACGACGACCAGGCGTTGCCCCCGGACGGTCGGTAGTGGCCGATCTCGGCGTCGGTGGTGCTGGCACCGCCGAGCAGCCTGTCCACATCGACCACGGTGGTGCCGCCGGTGTACGCCGAGGAGACCAGCACCTTGCGGCCGTTGGCCAGTGGCACGAAATTGAAGTTGTGCATGGTGCAGGACCCGGTTTCAGATCGCGGAATCTTGTAGTTCGCCAGCTTTCTGCCTGACTCCAGGTCGAGGAACCAGATCCGGCCCTGGTTGTCGTCCGGGTTGGCGCAGCGAGCCGCGCCACCGCCACCGGACTCATCACCGAACGCGACCACCTTGCCGTCCCAGCTGAACGACGCGGAGTGCCACAGGTCGACGTTGGCCGGATTCACCACCGGGTCGTCGAACCGCCACAGGAACTCCGGATGGGCCGGGTCGCTGATGTCCCAGAGCTGGGACTCGCCCAGACAGGCCGCGGCGGCCCGCTTGATCTCGGTGAACACGCTGATGTCATGGCAGGCCCGGAACGTGAAGGCACCCAGGTAGGTGGTCCATTCGGTGTCCGGGTCCAGGGAGTACGTGCCGACGGTCGCGCCGGTCGGGTTGGCCAGCGGCACATCGACGATGGAGATCCTGCTGTGCCCGCCGCCGTCCTCGCGCCGCTGGCAGTTGGGACCGAGCGCGGCGTTGCCCAGCGGGTACGACGACACGTACACCAGCACCCGGCCGTTGTCCGGATCGGGCACCACGGTGTTGGTGTGGGATCCGCAGTCGGTGGACACCGACGTGAGGTGCATCGGTGCGGCGGGGTTGCTGATGTCGAAGATCCGGATGCCTTCGAACATGCCCGGGGTGGCGGCCGTGATGCCGGCACTGCTGCTGTTGCATCCGCCGTGGTTCTGCGGTGAGTCGACCGACTGGAACAGCAGGTCCCCATACACCGAGACGTCACCCTGCGCGCCGTTGCACCGGAAGTCGGTGACCACTTCGGGGCGCTCGGGGTCGGAGATGTCGATCACCCGGAACCCGAGGTAGTTCCCGGCGAACGCGTACCGTCCGGCGAACGCGAGGTCGGACTGGGTGGCAGGTGCCGAGCGGGGTACGTTCGCCAGCAGTTTCATGTTCTGCGAATGCAGGTCCGGACCGGTGGATCCCGGTCCGGAATGGTCTCCGTCGTGGGCGCTGACCGCACCACCTCCAGCGGACAACGCGAGCACCACGGCACCGACGAGCGTGATTCGGTTGAGTGTGCGCATAGACGTAGGCCTTCCGTGAGACGACACCCCGAGCGATACCCGGTGGTGAGTGGGGGCCCAAGCGCCGGTGTTGCCGGCCTCCGCCCGTCAGGCTAGGGCCTTCTGACCTGCAGAAACGGAGAATCGAGGGGTTCCCCTCGGTCCAGTGGGGCGATCTGTCGGACGATGGGGCGGCTGTCTGGTTTCCGGCCGACCGGTGATAGGACTGAACCGTGCCGACGGCAGGAATCAACCCGATCGCCCAGGTCAGAGAGTGGCTCTCGGCAGCACGGTCCGTCACCGTGCTGACCGGTGCCGGGATTTCCACCGACTCCGGCATCCCGGATTTCCGGGGCCCGTCCGGCGTCTGGACCCGGGATCCCGAGGCGGCGAAGCTGTTCACACTGGACTCGTATGTGTCCGATCCGCAGGTACGCCGCCGGGCCTGGCGTAACCGCCGGGATCACCCGGCGTGGCACGCCCGGCCGAACCCGGCCCACCGTGCCCTGGTGGACCTGGAACGGGCCGGCCGGCTGCGCGCCATTGTCACCCAGAACATCGAC
>DASUSI010000176.1:0-14387 GCA_036375165.1 Micromonosporaceae bacterium
GACTGTCCGGCGGGCCCGTGCGTGTCCGCGTCCAACGGAGGGACGGCTACTTCGCGTCGTCCTCGTCCTTGGGGTCGGTGTCCGGGCGTTCCCCGGCATCCTCGGAGGCCGCCACCGCCTCCTGGTCGCCGGCCTCGGCCCGCTCCGACTGCTCGTCGGTGTCTCCGGCGAGCGCGGCCACCGCCTCGCTCTTGGCGGCCTTACGGGTCGGACGCCTGCGCTTGGACTCCGGCTCGGCGACCTGGAGTTCCTCGACGAGTTCGATCATGGCCATCGGCGCGTTGTCGCCCTTACGCGGTCCGATCTTGACGGTACGGGTGTAGCCGCCAGGCCGGTTCGCGTACCTCGGGGCGATCTCCTCGAACAGTGCGTGCGCGATCTGCTTGTCCCGCAGCAAGGCGATCGAACGACGGCGGGACGCGAGGTCACCCCGTTTGGCGAAGGTGACCAGACGCTCGGCGTACGGGCGCAGCCGGCGGGCCTTCGTCTCCGTCGTCCGGATCTTCCCGTGGCGGAACAGGGACGTGGCGAGGTTCGCCAGCATCATGCGCTCATGTGCCGGGCTACCGCCGAGGCGTGGTCCCTTACTGGGCTGGGGCATTGTCGGTGCTCCTACGGTGCGTCAGGCTTGCGATTCTGGTCAGCCGGCGCCGCGTTCCGGCGGCGTCGGCCAGCGGCTGCTAGAGCTCCTCGGTCTCCCGGTACTCGCCGCCGTCATAGTCGCCCTCGGCGAAACTGTCGACGACATTGGCGGGGTCGAAGACGGGCGACGAGTCCTTCAGTGCCAGCCCCATCCCGGCGAGCTTCATCTTCACCTCGTCGATGGACTTCTGGCCGAAGTTGCGAATGTCGAGCAGGTCCGCCTCGTTCCGGCTGATCAGCTCGCCCACGGTGTTGATGCCCTCGCGCTTGAGGCAGTTGTACGACCGTACGGTCAGGTCCAGTTCCTCGATCGGCAGTGCCAGATCCGCTGCGAGCTGCGCGTCCTGCGGGGACGGTCCGATGTCAATACCCTCGGCGGTCTCGTCCAGCTCACGACACAGCCCGAACAGTTCGACCAGCGTGGACCCGGCCGACGCCAGAGCGGTACGCGGGGTGATCGACGGCTTGGTCTCCACGTCCACGATCAGCTTGTCGAAGTCGGTACGCTGCTCTACCCGGGTCGCCTCGACCTTGTAGCTGACCTTGAGCACCGGTGTGTAGATCGAGTCCACCGGGACCCGACCGATCTCCTGCCCCGGCTGCTTGTTCTGGGCCGCGGTCACATATCCGCGACCACGCTCCACCACAAGCTCCATGTCCACCCGCCCCTTGCCGTTCAGGGTTGCCAGGCGCAGGTCGTGGTTGTGCACGGTGACACCGGCCGGAGGCTGGATGTCCCCCGCGGTGATCTCACCGGGACCCTGCTTGCGCAGGTACATCGTCACCGGCTCGTCGTGCTCGGAGCTGACACACAGTTCCTTGACGTTGAGGACCAGCTCGACCACGTCCTCCTTGACACCGGGGATCGTGGTGAACTCGTGCAGCACACCATCGATCTTCAGACTGGTGACCGCGGCTCCCGGGATCGAGCTGAGCAACGTACGCCGCAGCGAGTTCCCCAGGGTGTAGCCGAAGCCCGGCTCCAGCGGCTCGATGGTGAACCGGGAACGGGTGTCGGAGATCGGCTCCTCGGAGAGAGTGGGCCGTTGCGTGATGAGCACTGTTCCTCCAGTGTGTCGGGGCGCCCGCCATATGACGCCGCAACGTGATGGGCCTTCTCAGCCCGCCCGGTGCCGACCACGGCCACGGGCTTCGGGTCCTTGCGGACCCCGTGCACCGACCTCGACGAGAACCGGTGCGGCGGGGTCCACCAGGGACGCGGGAGGTGCCCCCGGCGGACCCCGCGAACCCTACTTCGAGTAGAGCTCGACGATCAGTTGCTCCTGCACCGGCGTGTCGATGACCTGCCGGGCCGGAAGCGAGTGGACCAGGATCTTCATCTGGCCCGGGATGACCTCGATCCATGCCGGCACGGTACGGCCACCGGCCTCGGCGCGGGCCACCACGAACGGTGTGAGCTCCCGGGACTTCTCCCGGACCTGGACGATGTCGTGTTCGCCGACCCGGTACGACGGGATGTCGACCTTGCGACCGTTCACCAGCAGGTGTCCGTGCTTGACCAGCTGCCGGGCCATGTCGCGGGACTTGGCGAAACCGGCCCGGTAGACCACGTTGTCGAGCCGTGACTCGAGGATCTGCAGCAGGGTCTCACCGGTCTTGCCACCCTTGCGGTTGGCCTCTTCGTAGTAGCGCCGGAACTGCTTTTCCAGGACGCCGTACACCCGGCGGGCCTTCTGCTTCTCCCGCAACTGGAGCAGGTACTCGGTTTCCTTGAGCCGGCCCCGGCCGTGCTGGCCGGGCGGGAACGGACGACGCTCGATCGGGCACTTCGGGCCCTCACACTTGGCGCCCTTCAGAAACAGCTTCATCTTCTCGCGACGGCAACGACGGCAGTCAGCACCGGTGTAACGAGCCATCTCCTGCTACCCCCTCAGACCCGACGCCGCTTCGGCGGACGGCAGCCGTTGTGCGGCTGCGGCGTCACGTCGGAGATCGAGCCGACCTCGAGGCCGGCGGCCTGCAGCGAACGGATCGCGGTCTCCCGGCCGGACCCCGGACCCTTCACGAAGACGTCCACCTTGCGCATCCCGTGCTCCATGGCACGACGCGCCGCGGCCTCGGCGGCCAGCTGGGCGGCGAACGGTGTCGACTTCCGGGAACCCTTGAAACCCACCTGGCCGGACGACGCCCACGAAATCACGTTCCCGGTCGGATCGGTGATCGACACGATCGTGTTGTTGAACGTGCTCTTGATGTGTGCGTGCCCGTGGGCGACGTTCTTCTTCTCTTTACGCCGGACCTTCTTGGCGCCGGCGCGTGCCTTCGGCGGCATACGTGGGTGCGCTCCTTAACAACTGCTTCGATATGGCTGGTTATCGATACGGGAACGGGTCCCGGACGAGGCTACTTCTTGCCGGCCTTCTTCTTGCCGGCCACCGTACGGCGCGGGCCCTTACGGCTGCGCGCGTTGGTACGGGTCCGCTGCCCCCGCACCGGCAACCCGCGACGGTGTCGGATTCCCTGGTAGCAGCCGATCTCGATCTTACGGCGGATGTCGGCAGTGACCTCACGACGGAGGTCGCCCTCGACCTTGTACGTGGCCTCGATCCAGTCCCGGAGCTTGACCAGTTCCTCGTCGGTCAGGTCCCTGCTGCGCTTGTTGGGGTCAACCCCTGCCTGCACGCAGGTCTCGATCGCCCGGGTTCGACCGATGCCGTAGATGTACGTGAGCGCGATCTCCATCCGCTTCTCGCGGGGGAGGTCGACGCCTACCAGACGTGCCATGTGCGGGCGTACTCCTCGTAGTCCTTCGGAGGTCTGCGCCCATCCCCGTCCCCAGTTCCGACCGTCGGGCTTGTGTGTGTCGCCCGGACGGTCGTTGCCCGAATGGGGCCCCGGCCTCCGACCAGGGGTGTACCGGTGACCCACATCGGTCTCCGGTTGGGATGAGCCGTGCTCGACCGCACGCCAGGTGTGGCCGCGTAGCAGTCACACCGTCGGATGCGGCCTTATTGAGTTGTGATTGGTGGCCGGTGGGCCGCTCAGCCCTGACGCTGCTTGTGGCGCGGATCGTCGCAGATCACCATGACCCGCCCGTGGCGGCGGATCACCCGGCACTTGTTACAGATCGTCTTGACGCTCGGCTTGACCTTCACGGCGCCTTACTCCCTTTCGCAGGCCACAGCGTCTCGTCATCGACACAGCGCCAGCAGGCAACAGCTTGTACCCACACCAAGCCGCTGGGCTCGTACGAAAAGACGGACACGGACGGCCCGAACTTCTCACTTGTAGCGGTAGACGATGCGTCCCCGGCTCAGGTCGTACGGAGAAAGTTCCACGACCACCCGGTCTTCGGGGAGGATACGGATGTAGTGCTGCCGCATCTTCCCGCTGATGTGGGCCAGGACCTTGTGCCCGTTGGCGAGCTCTACCCGGAACATGGCGTTCGGTAGGGGCTCAATCACGCGGCCCTCGATCTCGATGGCGCCGTCCTTCTTTGGCATATCCTCCGCTAACCGTGATCCGTTCGGGTCATTACCGGCGTACAGGTCCCAGCCGCACCCCACCGCCCGCTGAAGCGCGGAACGGGCAAGGCGGTCAAACCGCACAGTGGAGCGGACGCTGTGCGCCGACCAGTCAGTCTACGCAGATACGCCCCGGAATTCCAACCTGCCCGGTGCTCAGGAGCGGCTCCGGTGGCGCCAGCCGGCCCAGCCGCACGTCCGCGCGGTCAACACCAGCCCCCAAGGCACGATGACCCACACCGGCCAGAAGCTCGACCAGTGGCCGTCGAGACCAGTGAGGAACCAGATCACGGTAGTGATCACCGAGGCCGTCAGCCAGGGACGCCACGGTGCCCATCGGTACCGATACGGCCCTGGGTAACTGAGATGGTCAGGATCCCCGGTGACCGCTGCCAGCCCAGACCTGGCCTGCGGGGCCGGGGGTGGCAGGTCCGCGGTAAGCGTCGCCAATTCCCCATACGTCTTGGCCGCATACGTCGCGGTGAGACGCTCGTCGTACTCGTCAAGGCCAAGCCGTCCCTCGTCCACGGCGGCCTTGAGCCGGTCCGCCACCCTCTGGCGGTCATCGTCGCCGGCTCTCAGGTTCGAATTGCCGGGGGTGGAAATCGGGTCGATGGCTCCCGGATGCATGGCCGGTCTCCCGTCGTGCGTGTCAACTTCCCGTCCGACCGCGCTGCCCTCCGCTGTGAGCGCGCTGCCTCCCACTGTGACACGGCGCACCCGGTACCGGATCCGGGAAGATACCCAATCCCGGCACGGCCAGTCCCGCCGGCCCGATCCGGGCCGTTCTCCTGTCGCGGTCCGCACCACGTAAGACCTTCACGCTGGTCCAGGGTCATCGCTCGCGGGCAGTGACCTGATCCCCCAGGCGTTCCAGACCGCCGTCGAACGCGGTGAACACCCAGACACCGTCCTCGCAGATCGCCATCGAGTGCTCGACGTGAACCGCGATCGACCCGTCGACTGTGGCCACCGTCCAGCCGTCGTCGAGTTCCACCACCTCAGGTGAATTCAACGTGATCATGGGCTCGATGGCGAACGCCATGCCGGGCCTCAGCCGAGGACCACGCCCCGGTCTTCCCAGGTTCAGGATGTGCGGCTCCTGGTGCATCTCGGTGCCGATGCCGTGACCGCCGTACCCCTCCACAATTCCGTACCGACCCGCGCCACGGATCGTGGTCTCGATCTCGTGGGAGATGTCGGTGAGCCTACGCTCTGGCCGGGCCGCGGCGATCCCGGCCCACATCGCGTCCTCGGCAACACTCATCATGGTGAGCAGGTCCGGTCGTACGTCGCCGATCGGAACCGTGATCGCCGCGTCACCGTGCCAGCCGTCCAGGATGGCACCACAGTCGATTGAGATCAGGTCACCGTCCTGGAGCACCTCCCGCGCTGACGGGATGGCGTGCACCACCCGGTCGTTGACCGAGGTACAGATCGTCGCCGGATAACCGTGATAGCCCTTGAAACTCGGGACAGCACCCTCGGCGCGGATCGCTTCCTCGGCGACACCGTCCAGTTCGGCGGTGGAGATGCCCGGCTTCGCCGCCGTCCGCAACACGTCGAGGGTGCGTGCCACCACCAGCCCGGCAGCCCTCATCGCGTCCAGCTCACCCGGAGACTTGATCTGGATCCGGTCTTTGAAGAACACCATCAACCGCCGTACGAACGCAGTGCGTCGATCGCGCGACCGGTGACGTCCTCCACTGGGCCTGTGGCGTCGATTCCGACCAGTTTCCCCTGGGCACCGTAGAAGTGGATCAACGGAGCGGTGTCCCGGGCGTACACCCGAAGCCGTTCCGCGATGGTCTCCGGCTTGTCGTCGTCACGCTGGAAGAGCCGGCCACCGCAGCGGTCACACCGGTCCTTGGCGGTCGGTGCGTCGAACTCGACGTGCCAGACTTTTCCACAGCCGCGGCAGTTGCGGCGCCCCGAAAGACGCCGGATCACCTCGTCGTTTTCCACCACCAGTTCGAGTACGACGTCGAGGCCGGTCCCGAGGTCGGCCAGAAGCTTGGCCAGCGCGTTCGCCTGCGGCACCGTACGAGGGAAGCCGTCGAGCAAAAACCCGTCGGCGGCGTCCGGCTCCGCGAGGCGCTCCCGCACCATGTTGATGGTCACCTCATCTGGGACGAGCTGCCCAGCGTCCATGTACCGCTTGGCCTGCTGACCCAATGGCGTTCCCGAGGCCACGTTGGCTCTGAAGATGTCCCCCGTGGAGATCTTCGGCACCGCCAAGTGAGCCGCGACGAACTCAGCCTGGGTACCCTTGCCCGCTCCCGGGGGCCCTACCAGCACCAGCCTCATCCGACCACCTCGCTGCGCCAGGTCAGCGCAGGAACCCTTCGTAGTTGCGCTGCATGAGCTGGCTTTCGATCTGCTTCACGGTCTCCAGGCCAACCCCGACGATGATCAGTACCGCGGTGCCGCCGAACGGGAAGTTCTGCAGCACCTGGTTACCGCCGACCAGGCCGATGAACAGGTTGGGCAGGATGGCCACGACAGCCAGGTAGAGCGAACCGGGAAGGGTAATCCGGCTGAGGATGAAGTCCAGGTACTCCGCCGTTGGCTTACCAGGTCGGATTCCGGGGACGAAGCCGCCGTACTTCTTCATATTGTCGGCGACGTCCGTGGGATTGAACGTGATCGCCACGTAGAAGTACGTGAAGAAGATGATCAGGACGAAGTAGGTCAGGATGTACACCCAGCTGGATGGTTGCACCAGGTAACGGTTGATCCAGTCGACCACCGCGTTGGTGGAATCCTGACCGGCGAGTTGGGTGGCCAGGGCCGGGAGGTAGAGCAGCGAGGACGCGAAGATCACGGGGATCACGCCCGCCTGGTTGACTTTGAGCGGGATGTACGTGGACGTGCCGCCGTACATCTTGCGGCCGACCATCCGCTTGGCGTACTGAACGGGCACCCGCCGTTGCGCCTGCTCTATGAAGATCACCAGAGTGATGACCACGACAGCGACCGCCATGACCACTACGAAGGTGACGGCACTGCGCTGGAGAATCGACCAACCCTCGGAGGGAAGCCGGGCGGCGATCGACGTGAAGATCAGCACCGACATCCCGTTGCCAACGCCCCGGTCGGTGATCAGCTCACCAAGCCACATGATGACACCGGTACCGGCGGTCATCGTGATCACCAGCGCGGCGATGGTCAGCCAGTTCGGGAGGACGTCGTTCTCCGGGACGATCGGGTACTCGTCGCACTGGTTGTTGAACAACTGTCCGGAGCGGGCCAGGGCGATGAAGCCGGAGGACTGCAGGATGGCCAGGCCCAGCGTCAGGTAACGCGTGTACTGCGTAATCTTGGCCTGACCTGCGGCACCTTCCTTCTTCAGCTGCTCCAGGCGGGGAATCACCACCACCAGCAACTGCAGGATGATGCTCGCGGTGATGTAGGGCATGATCCCCAGCGCGAACACCGAAAGCTGCAGCAGCGCGCCTCCGGAGAACAGGTTGAGCAGCGTGAAGACGTCCGCACCCCCGGACTCGTCACTGCCGATGACCTTCAGGCACTGCTGCACATTGCCGTACGAGACACCTGGGCTGGGCAGAGTGGCACCCAACCGGTAGACGGCGATGATGAAGAGCGTGAACAGCAGCTTCTTGCGCAGGTCAGGCGTCTTGAACGCACTGATGAAGGCGGAGAGCAATGGGTCCTCCTGCGCGTGGCGATCAACGTCGGCCCAGTGGGCCGTCCGGTCGGTTAACGGGCGGATGTGACTCTAACAGTCGCGCGGTCTGAAGTTGGCGTGGTACGTGCGTGCCAGGGAACCAGAGGCGGTTGCCACTGCCTCCGGACCTGACATGAGCATCCAGGGTATGTCACGGAGTGGCCGGATGGTCCCTTGAAGTCACTCCTCCGGGTACCAGCCGGGCGGATTGGAGGGCTTCCCTTGTCATTCCACTGCGGTTCGGCCGAACCGGCCGAACCGCAGTGGAATGACACACCGAGCACGGTGAACCCGCAGACGTGTCGGAGCCCGCCGACATCGACGGACTCAGCCGCGACTCTTGCTCGCATCAGTCGTGCCAGACTCAATCAGGCTGGCGACCGTCAGCCGGGAGTTCCGGAGGCCACACCGATTACTGTCGCGGAACCACCGGCGGCGGTGATCTTGTCCTTCGCGCTGCTGCTGAAGGCGTGTGCCGACACCCGCAGCGCCACGCCACCCAGGTCGCCCTGCCCCAGTACCTTGACCGGCCGACCCTTACGTACCGCACCGGCTCTGGCGAGCTCCTCCGGACCGATCTCGCCACCGTCCGGGAACAGCTCGGCGAGGCGGTCCAGGTTCACGACCTGATACTCCACACGGAACCGGTTCCGGAAGCCTTTCAGCTTCGGCAGTCGCATGTGGATCGGCATCTGGCCACCCTCGAACGCGACTGGCACGTTCTTCCGGGCCTTGGTGCCTTTGGTACCGCGTCCAGCGGTCTTACCCTTACCGCCCTCACCGCGTCCCACACGTACTTTGTCGCGGTGAGCACCGGCAGCGGGCCGGAGGTGGTGAATCCTGATAGCCATCGCGTTACTCGACCTCCTCGATCTTCACGAGGTGGTTAACGGTTGCGATCATGCCCCGGATCTCGGGCCGGTCTTCCTTGACGACCACATCGTTGATCCGCTTGAGACCGAGCGTCCGCAGAGTGTTCCGCTGGTTCTGCTTGGAACCGATCAACGACCGTATCTGTGTCACCTTGAGTCGTGCCATGGTCACGCCCCCGCCTCTGCGCGCGCTTGCAGCATCGCCGCCGGTGCCACGTCCTCCACAGGCAGGCCCCGACGTGTGGCGACCTGCTCCGGGGTTTCGAGTGACTTCAGTGCGGCCACTGTGGCGTGGACGATATTGATCGGGTTGGACGAGCCCAGGCTCTTGGAGAGCACGTCGTGGATGCCAGCGCACTCCAGCACGGCGCGTACCGGACCACCGGCGATCACGCCCGTACCGGGGCTGGCTGGCTTCAGTAACACCACGCCGGCCGCGTCCTCTCCGATCACCGGATGGGTGATCGTGGAGGCGATCCGCGGCACCTTGAAGAAGTGTTTCTTGGCCTCCTCGACGCCCTTGGCGATCGCCGCGGGCACCTCCTTGGCCTTTCCGTAGCCGATGCCGACCATCCCGTTGCCGTCGCCCACCACCACAAGGGCGGTGAAGCTGAACCGACGGCCACCTTTGACGACCTTGGCTACCCGGTTGATCGTGACGACGCGCTCGAGGTGTGGCGTCTTCTCCGCGGCCGCGCCGCCGCGGCCGCCATCCCGACGCTCCCGACGACCCCCTTCGGAGCCACCGGTCCCGCCACGGCGCTGCGGACCTGCCATCAGGCGCTTACCTCTCTCCCAGCTGTCAGAATTGCTTGCGGGACTGCATGGAACTTCATCAGAACGTCAGACCAGCCTCGCGTGCCGCGTCAGCGAGCGCCGCGATCCGGCCGTGGTAGCGGTTGCCCCCACGGTCGAAGACGACCGCATTGATTCCGGCCGCCTTCGCACGCTCGGCGAGCAAGGCTCCTACCTTACGAGCGTGCGCGGTCTTGTCGCCTTCCACGCTCCGGACAGAGCTGTCCAGTGTGGACGCCGCCACCAAGGTGTGACCCTTGGTGTCGTCCACCACCTGTGCGGTGATGTGCCGCAGCGAGCGGGTCACCACCAAGCGTGGCCGTACCGCCGTGCCGGTGATGTTCTTGCGGACCCGGAAGTGGCGACGGGCACGCGCGATCCGGCGCTGGGCGCTGACGCCGCCCGAGACCCGGCGATGTAGCAGCTGTGCCCCCATCACTTACCTGCCTTTCCTGCCTTGCGTCGGACCTGCTCGCCCTGGTACCGCACGCCCTTGCCCTTGTACGGCTCCGGTGGCCGGATCTTACGGATGTTCGCGGCGACCTCACCGACCTGCTGCTTGTCGATGCCTTCCACCACGAACTGGGTCGGCCGTTCCACCCGGAACGTCACACCGGGCGGTGGCGTGACCACCACGGGGTGCGAGAATCCGAGCGCGAACTCGAGGTCAGAGCCCTTGGCCTGCACCCGGTAGCCGGTGCCTTGGATCTCCAGGGTCCGGGAGTAGCCCTCCGAAACTCCGACGATCATGTTGTTGATCAGAGTGCGGGACAGGCCGTGCAACGCGCGGGAGCGCCGCTCGTCATCAGGGCGACGGACTTGAAGCGTCCCGTCGTCGGCGCGCTCCACGGTGATCGGGTCCGCCACGGTGTGCGAGAGCTCGCCCCTGGGGCCTTTGACCCTGACGGTGGAGCCGTCGATCGCGACATCCACCCCGGTCGGCACGGTGATCGGCTTGCGACCAATTCTCGACATGGTTACGCAGCTCCTCTCACCAGACGTAGGCGAGGACTTCCCCGCCGATCCGCCGTTTGCGAGCCTGCCGGTCGGTCAGCAGACCCTGGGATGTCGAAACAATCGCCACGCCGAGCCCACCGAGCACCCGTGGCAGGTCGGTGGACTTGGCGTACACCCGGAGACCCGGCTTTGACACCCGGCGGACTCCCGCCAGGCTCCGCTCCCGGTTGGGGCCGAACTTGAGTTCCACCGTGAGCGCCTTGCCGACGCCGCTCTCCGGCTCCTCGACCCTCCAGGACGTGATGTAGACCTCCTGCTTGAGCACCTCGGCGATGTTCGCCTTGATCTTCGAGTAAGGCATCACGACCTGGTCGTGGTACGCCTGGTTGGCGTTGCGCAGACGAGTCAGCATGTCTGCGATCGGGTCGGTCATGGTCATAGGAGACTCTGTGCCTTTCTCACCGTGGTTCCCGGGGGTTACTGGGGGACACCCCAGTCCGGGCCTGCGGCGTTAGCAGTCGTGTCTGCGTTCGGTTGCTCAGCTCGTCGTGGTCCGTACCTGGCACGCCGTGGCCTCGCGGTGGTGTCCTCACCAGGACGCTTTCCAAACGCCGGGCAGCTCGCCCCGGTGCGCCATCTCGCGGATGCATACCCGGCACAGACCGAACTTGCGGTATACCGCTTTCGGACGGCCGCAACGCTGGCAGCGAGTGTACGCACGGGTCGAGAACTTCGGCCTCTGCTGCGCCTTGTGGATCAGCGCCTTCTTCGCCATCTCAGTTCTCCTTGTACGGGAAGCCCAGGAGTTTCAACAACGCCCGGCCCTCCTCGTCGGTCTTGGCGGACGTCACGACCGTGATGTCCATGCCGCGAACCCGGTCGATCTTGTCCTGGTCGATCTCGTGGAACACCGACTGCTCGGTGAGCCCAAAGGTGTAGTTGCCGTTGCCGTCGAACTGCCTGTCGGACAATCCACGGAAGTCGCGGATCCGGGGCAGCGAGATCGACAGCAGTCGATCCAGGAACTCCCACATCCGGTCACCGCGGAGCGTCACCTTCGCCCCGATCGGCATCCCTTCCCGCAATTTGAACTGCGCGATTGACCTACGCGCACGACGTACCAGCGGCTTCTGCCCGGTGATCGTGGCGAGGTCGCGGACCGCGCCGTCGATCAGCTTGGCGTCCCTCGCCGCGTCGCCGACACCCATGTTGACGACGATCTTGATCACGTGCGGTACCTGCATCGGGTTGCCGTAGCCGAACCGCTCCCGCAACGCGGGTGCGATTTCAGCGCGGTACCGCTCCTTGAGCCGTGGCGTGATCTTCTGCTCGGATGCCATCGTCATCACAGATCCTTACCGGTACGACGAGAGATACGAACGGAACGACCGGACTCGTCCTTGCGGTAACCCACCCGGGTCGGCTCGCCGTCAGTGTCGATAACCATCACGTTGCTGACGTGGATCGGTGCCTCCTGGGTCACGATGCCGCCGGTCTTCGCGCCACGCTGGGTCGTCTGGATCCGGGTGTGCTTCTTGATCCGGTTCACGCCCTCCACCAGGATCTTGCCCAGCTTCGGGTAGGCCGCGATCACCTTGCCCCGCGCACCCTTGTCCTTGCCCGCGACGACGAGAACCGTGTCACCTTTCTTGACCTTCACGGTTACAGCACCTCCGGAGCGAGCGAAATGATCTTCATGAATCGCTTGTCGCGCAGCTCGCGACCCACCGGGCCGAAGATCCGGGTGCCGCGAGGCTCCCCCCCGTCCTTGAGAATCACCGCGGCGTTCTCGTCGAAACGAATGTACGAGCCATCCGGCCGCCGCCGCTCCTTGGCGGTACGTACCACGACCGCCCTGACGACGTCGCCCTTCTTCACGCCCGCACCGGGAATCGCGTCCTTGACGGTGGCCACGATGACGTCGCCGATGCTCGCGTAGCGCCGACCGGAGCCGCCGAGCACCCGGATACAGAGGATCTCCCTCGCACCGGTGTTGTCGGCGACGCGCAGTCGCGACTCCTGCTGGATCACGTCAACTCCTGTATGTCTGCCGGTTCTCGGTCCGGGACCGAGCCTGGCGGAACGGGTGGGTTCGCTGGTCGGTCTTTACTTGGCCTTCTCGAGAATCTCCACGACGCGCCAGCGCTTGGTGGCCGACAACGGCCGCGTCTCCATCAACAGGACGCGGTCGCCCATACCGCACTGGTTGTTCTCGTCGTGCGCCTTGAGCTTGCTGGTACGGCGCAGCACCTTGCCGTACAAGGGATGCTTGACGCGGTCGGAGACCTCGACCACGACCGTCTTGTCCATCTTGTCGCTGACCACGTGGCCTTCGCGCACCTTGCGCCGACCACGCGGCTGCGTCGTCTCGGTCTGCTCGTTCACTTGCCCGCCTCACTACGTTCGCTCATTACGCAACCTCACTCGGCGCGGCCGAGAGCCCCAGCTCACGCTCACGCATGATCGTGTAGATCCGGGCAATCTCCCGACGCACGACCTGCAGGCGCCGGTTGTTGTCCAACTGCCCGGTCGCCGACTGCACTCGGAGGTTGAACAGCTCGGCCTTGGCCTCCTTCAGCCTGACGAGCAGGTCCTCCTCGCTGAGTTCCCGCAGCTCGGTGGCGGTCACGCCCGCTGCCATCAGGCTTCACCCACTTCACGCTTGACGATCCGGCACTTCATTGGGAGCTTGTGGATCGCACGGGTCAGCGCCTCGCGGGCCACAGTCTCGTTTGGGAACGAGAGTTCGAACATGACCCGCCCCGGCTTGACGTTCGCGACCCACCACTCCGGTGTGCCCTTGCCGGAGCCCATTCGGGTCTCGGCGGGCTTCTTGGTCAGCGCCTGGTCCGGGAAGATCGTGATCCACACCTTGCCGCCACGCCGGATGTGCCGCGTCATGGCGATACGAGCGGCCTCGATCTGCCGGTTGGTGACGTACGCCGGCTCCAGGGCCTGAATGCCGTACTCACCGAAGGTCACGCGTACCCCACCCTTGGCCCGACCCCGCCGGCTCGGCGAGTGAGGCTTGCGGAAACCCTTCGGGGGCTTACGTGGCATCAACATCTGTCAGCCCTCCTGCTTTCCCGACGGAGCGGTCTCAGCCGCACCAGCGGGGGCCTCGGCTGTGGCCTGGCCAGCGGTCGTCTCGCCGCCAGCCTCTGCTCCGGTCCTGCCAGCCGCCGCAGCGCGTCCGGCGTCGGTGCCTCCGGGAGTGGTGCCGGCAGCACCTGAGCGAGCCCGCCGCGGCCGCTCCCGGCGGGGCCGCCGCTCGGGCTCCGCAGGCTGTTCCCGACCAGGGACGACCTCGCCCTTGTAGATCCACACCTTGACGCCGATCCGGCCGAAGGTGGTACGTGCCTCGAAGAAGCCGTAGTCGATGTTCGCGCGCAGCGTGTGCAGCGGCACCCGACCCTCGCGGTAGAACTCCGACCGGGACATCTCGGCACCGCCGAGGCGTCCCGAGCACTGTGCCCGGATGCCCTTCACCATCGGGTTCTTCATGGCCGACTGCAGGGCCTTGCGCATCGCTCGCCGGAAGTTGACCCGGCTGGCGAGTTGCTCGGCGATACCCTGGGCGACCAGTTGGGCATCCGACTCGGGGCTCTTCACCTCGAGGATGTTCAGCTGCACCTGCTTGCCGGTCAGCTTCTCCAGCTCGCCCCGGATCCGATCGGCCTCCGCCCCCTTGCGACCGATCACGATGCCCGGCCGCGCGGTGTGAATGTCCACCCGCACCCGGTCACGGGTGCGCTCTATGTCCACTTTGGAGATGCCTGCGCGCTCCAGGCCACGCGACATCATCCGCCGGATCTTCACGTCCTCTGCGACGTAGTCCTTGTACAGTTTGTCGGCGTACCACCGAGACTTCCAGTCCGCGCTGATGCCGAGCCGGAAGCCGTGTGGGTGAACCTTCTGACCCATTACTCGGCACTCTCCTTCTTCGCC
>DASUSI010000177.1:0-52422 GCA_036375165.1 Micromonosporaceae bacterium
CGGCCGTGCCTGAGGTCCAGGACTTCTGACGGTCCTGCGCCAGCCCGTCCGCCCCACCGAAGAGCACCTTCACCTCGGCGTTGACCGGGTCTGTGGCGACCAGATCCCCGTAGCCGTCACCGTCCAGGTCGCCGGTAGCCATGCTCCAACCGAACCATCCCTCGCCCACCGTCAGGTGCGAAAGCACCTCGACCGTGGTCAGGTCCAGCCCGGTGGCAGAGCCGTCGAAAACGTACACCCGGCCGTTGCCGTTCTCACCGCTCACAGCGACCGCCACATCGGCGTAACCGTCAGCATTGAAGTCATCACTCGCCGAGACGTCGCCCATGAAGTCGCCGGTCTCGGCGGCACCGGGAACCCCTGCGGTGTTCTGGCTGTACGACTTGGAGCCCGTGGCGGTCACGCCGCTCGCCGTGCCGTACAGGACGTGGAACAACCCGGCGTCGGAGGCGCTGCCCAGGTTCTCGGCCGGAGCACCCAGCACCATCTCGGGGTAGCTGTCGCCGTTCACGTCCCAGGGCTTGGCGCGGGTGGCAGCGGCAACGACCTCGGCTGCCGGCAGGGTCGGCACTGCCTCCGGTTCCTCTGCCGCGCTGACGGTACGTGGTCCGCTCGTCTTCACACCTGGCGGCAACCGGAACGGTGACACGCCGGAGACGGTCGTCCCGGCACCTCCCTCGGCGGCGTGCACGGCGGGTAGGGAGCCCGCCAAGGCCGCCGTGACCGCAAGCGGTAGCACGGCGAGCAGGGTGGATTTGGAGTGAAGAAATCGCAATGGCACTCCTTGGAGAAGAAGCCGCTTACTCCACTGTCGAGATTCTTGACAGCCGGCAGGAGCGGGCGGCCGGAGGAAACCGGAGAGTCGGGCGGTGCGGGCGACCGGTCCGCACGATATTGGCCACGGGGTCTTGCCACCATGGTGGCAAGCACTGTACTGGGCAGGCCAGTGGGATTCCACATCCGACAGGGTTCGTCCCGGCCTCGTCGCGGAGGGCTCACCGTCCTGACGCGCAACCCGGCACCGGCGGCGCGCTGGATGATGTCGTACGGCAACGTGACGAAAAACTCCGACGGGTCGCTCACGAAGACCCCTAGGATCGGCCTGGCCGGGCCCTTCGACAACGTCTGGGCGAGGTCTGGGGCATCGACCCGCACTACGAGTCGGGCAGGGACACGAACCTGCGGGCGCTGCTGTCCTGGGCAATTCCGACGTGGGGCCAGGACCTGAAGCTCCGGCCCAAGGCGGACGGAATCCAGGACCTCCGGTACGTCGACGACGACTGGAAGGCGCTGCGGGTGAACCTGTGTCGCAACGTGGTGAACCCAGGCGGTACGGTCTCTGACCCGCCGAACTGCCCGACTCGGGACTGGTGATCGGGGGTGGTCCCGCCGGCGTTCCGGCGGGACCACCAGTTCCGGCTCCTCAGCTGCTCTCGCAACGGCTGCCCAGACGGCGCTCCCCGAGCGGCGGCCGTCATGGTGTCCGCCCCACCCCATTACGCCGTATTGACGGGTTTTCCCTACTCCCCACACTGTGGCTCACCCCGTAGCTTCACCGCTAACCGTGCGGCGATGTTGCCGCTGGTATGGGGAGGAGAAACTAAATGACGAGCCGCAGCAGTCGATTGAAGCGCATGGCCGTGACGGTCGGCGCGTGTGCGCTGGCCTTCGGCTTCCTGCCGGGGGTCTCCGGCGTGGCCGTGGCGTCGGCCCCCGCCGCGACCGGGTGCGACACCAGCTACGCCGATGCCAAGGTCAAGGCCGGCAGCCAGGCCACAGAGCGCAACGAACTGACCGCCACCCAGGTCGCGGCTCGTGAGAAGCAGGCCGCGGACCGACTGGCCACCCGCCGGAAGCTGGCCGGTGTGGCCGGACCGTACGCGAGTGTGCTGGCGGTGAGCGTGCCGGTCGTGGTTCACGTGATCATGAAGGACACCACCCGGGCCGGCGGAAACATCCCCGACTCCATGATCAACGCGCAGATCGACGTGATGAACCAAGGATTCGGCGGCCAGACCGGCGGTGCCGCGACCGGGTTCAGCTTCACACTCAGCAAGATCACCCGGACCGTGAACTCCCGCTGGTACGACATGGCGAGGCGCACCGCCGAGCGCTCGGCGAAGACCGCATTGCACGAGGGCGGCTACAACACCCTGAACTTCTACGTCTCCGGCCTCGGCCAGGGTCTGCTGGGCTATGCCACGTTCCCCGGCGGCGACCTGGCCCTGGACGGGGTTGTGGTGCTGAACGAGTCGCTGCCCGGCGGCACCGCGACCAACTACAGCGAGGGCGACACCGGCACCCACGAGGTGGGCCACTGGCTGGGCCTCTACCACACCTTCCAGGGCGGCTGCACCGGCAACGGGGACTATGTCTCGGACACCGCGGCGGAAGCCTCCGCGGCGTATCAGTGCCCGGTGGGTCGTGACACCTGCGCGGGTGGCGACGTCGACCCGATCCACAACTTCATGGACTACACGTACGACAACTGCATGTACGAGTTCACCACTGGTCAGGCGTCCCGGATGGTCAGCCAGTGGACGGCGTACCGGGCGTAACCGGCTCGCCCCACGAATGCCGGGCCTGACCGGCCCGCCCGTCATGTGCCCGCCACCCCTTCCAGGGTGGCGGGCATATACATGTCGTCGCCCAGGCAGCAGAGCGGGTCGCGCCACACCATGCGGCGGGGCGGCCAGACGTTGCGGTGCTGGAAGCTGGAGACCATGGCGACCTCCACTGTGAACTCGTAGAGTCGCCAGTCGACCCGGGGCGCGGCACGGTACGCCTTGGCAACGGCCCGCCGCCGTTCCGGGTCGAGCACCGGACGTGCCCGCCCGGACAGATATGCCTCGTCGTCGGAATCCTCCGCGGGGTAGGCGTGCAGTGCGTACCGCCCGTCCCGGTCAAGGTCGGCCCGCTTCGGGGAGCGGACCACAAAACAGTAGAGCCCGTCGTCGGTGACCACCGGGCTCACCGGATGCACCCGCGGCCCTCCGTCGGGCCGCACGGTTGCCAGGTATCCGAACCCGGGACCGTACTGGTGGAACAGTCTGCGGATCGTGTCGGCGAGAGCCGGCGCCGTTATCGAGAAGGTTGCCCAGTCAGCCACACGGCGATTCTATCGAACGTATGTTCGACGCTCAATCGACCCACGACGTACGGAGCCGCCCCTGGTGGTGGGCAGCCACGCCTTGCCGCACGGCCTGTGTGAAGCCCGGTGTCAGGGAACCAGGTTGCCGGCGAAGTCGGCGAACCCGGTGGCCACCGAGATCACCATCTCGACGATGGCCTGCACGCCGTCCCCCGCCGCGTCGGGCCGCTGTGAGACGAAGAAGATCAGGAACGCGATGCCACCCCAGGTCATCAGCTTCTTCATGTTCATGTCGCCCTCCCAGAAGTCCCCGATTAACAGTCCGGGTACGCCAACTCACCTTGCGTCAACAGAGTGGGGCATACCGGGCCGTCGGACAACCCATCCGGGCCAATCCCACCACTAGATGGAACTCACACCCGTTCCGGGCGTCCAGCTCGCCATGTTCCAGGCCAGATCTCAGGAGATTCGACCTTCGGAAGCGCGGCACCACGCGGCCGGCGTGGTCGCCGGAACCAGCGCCCGCCACAGCGGGTAGCCTCCAGAAATGCTGCTTTCGGACCGGGATCTGGTCGACCAGATCAAGAACGGACGCCTGCAGCTCCAGCCGTTCGAACCCACGCTGATCCAGCCGTCGAGCGTCGACGTACGACTCGACCGGTGGTTCCGGGTGTTCAACAACACCCGGTACACCCACATCGATCCGGCGCGACAGCAGGACGAACTCACTTCACTGGTCGAGGTTCCCGACGAGGAGCCGTTCGTGCTTCACCCCGGGGAGTTCGTGCTCGCCTCCACGCTGGAGGTGGTCACGCTGCCCGGTGATCTTGCCGGCCGCCTGGAGGGAAAGTCGAGTCTGGGGCGACTCGGGCTGCTCACCCACTCCACCGCCGGGTTCATCGATCCGGGGTTCTCCGGCCACGTCACGCTGGAACTGTCCAATGTGGCGAACCTTCCGATCACACTGTGGCCGGGAATGAAGATCGGGCAGCTGTGCATCTTCCGGCTCTCCTCGCCCGCCGAACACCCGTACGGCGCGGCCGTCTACGGGTCCCGGTACCAGGGACAGCGTGGCCCCACCCCGAGCCGCTCCTGGCAGAACTGGCGGATCTGGCCGACCCGCTGAGCCCGGCTGACCGGGTGACGAGCCACCGCCAAGGAGATCTGGAGCAATTGAAGATTTCTGTTACGGCAACCTCGGGACACGGCAGGGATTGACCAACCTCCCCGGTCGCGACCAGAGTGTCCGGTAGACCCTGGCCCTCGACAGGAGGCGATCCATGTTGCCGAGATCGAGACTACGAACCCGGCCGGTGACCCTGGCCGCGGCGATAGTGACAGTCATCGCGCTGGCGCCGCTGACCGCCGCAGCAGCGAACGAGACCGATACGGCCGCCGACGCACAACGACAGCAGGCGTTCGCGAACGCCGCCGCCGAGTACGGCGTACCTCCATCCGTGCTCCTCGGTGTCTCCTATCTGGAGGCCCGGTGGGACGCCAACGCCGGCCAACCCAGCCGCAGCGCCGGGTACGGTCCGATGCATCTCACCGACATCAACTCGGTGACCGCCGAGGAGCACCACAGCGGCGACCCACGCGGCGACGACGCACGCCCGATGGAAATCACCGGGCCGGCCCCCGCGGACCTGGAGCCGCCTGCCTCGCTGCGTACCCTCGAACTCGCCGCCCAGTTGACCGGCCTGCTGGCCGAGGAGCTACGAAACGACCCGACGGCCAACATCCGCGGTGGTGCGGCGCTGCTCGTCCACTACCAGAGTCAGGTGGGCAATCCGGCGGACCAGGACCCCGGAGCCTGGTACGGCGCGGTGGCCCGCTACTCCGAAGCCACCGACACCGCCGCCGCGAGGCAGTTCGCCGGCGAGGTCTACGCCACGATCAACACCGGTGCCGAGCGGGTGACCGACGACGGCCAGCGCGTCACGCTGCCCGCCACCCCGGTCGCCCCGCAGACCGGGCAATTGGCCGCGTTGGGACTGCGGGTCACCGACACCTCCGACACCGAGTGCCCGTCAGACGTCTCCTGCGAGTGGATTCCCGCGCCGTACCAGCAGTACGGCCCCAACCCCGGGGACTACGGCAACCACGACCTGGCCGACCGGCCGAACAACCTGAAGATCAGGTACATCCTGATCCACGACACCGAGGCGAGCTGGGCCACCACGCTGCGGCTGGTGCAGGACCCCCGGTATGTGAGCTGGCAGTACTCGCTGCGTTCCAGCGACGGGCACATCGCCCACCACGTGCAGAACAGGCACGTCGCCTGGCACGCCGGCAACTGGTACGTCAACATGCACTCGATCGGCCTGGAGCACGAGGGATTCGCGGCCCAGGGCACCTGGTACACCGAGGCGATGTACCGCACCTCCGCGAAGCTGGTGCGCTACCTCGCCGAGAGGTACGAGATCCCGATCGACCGGGAACACATCATCGGCCACGACAACGTCCCGGGCATCACTCCGGCCCGGGTGCCCCAGATGCACTGGGACCCGGGACCCTACTGGGACTGGGGACACTACTTCGACCTGCTGGGCAGGCCATTCCAGCAGACCGGCACCGAACACTCCCGGATGGTGACGATCCGGCCGAACTACGCCACCAACCGGCCGGCGTTCTACGGCTGTGACCCGCGACGGCCGAGTGCGCTGTGCCCGAGCCGTGGCTCGACGTCGGTGATCCTGCGTAGCGAGCCCCGGGACGATGCCCCGCTGCTGAACGACATCGGGCTGCGCCCGGACGGCTCACCGAACACGCTGCGGGTCTCCGACATCGGCAGCCGGGTGGACACCGGGCAGCGGTACGCCGTCGCCGAGGACCGTGGTGAGTGGATCGCGATCTGGTACCTGGGCCAGAAGGGTTGGCTGCACAAGGCGGACACGGTGTGGAGCACCGGCCTGGAGATCACCCCGAAGCCCGGCAGGACCACGATCCCGGTGTACGGGCGGGCGTACCCGGAGGCGTCGGCGTACCCGTCGAACGTGCCGGTGCAGTCCATCGTGCCGTTGCAGTACCAGATGCCCGCCGGCCAGCGGTACACCGTGGGCCAGTTCCCCAGCACCGACTACTACCGGGCGGTCACCTACGACTCCGCCAACCACGTGGTGGTGCGGGGTGAGGACCGCTACATCCAGATCCAGTACGGGCACCGGTTCATGTACGTACGCGCTGCCGACGTGAACCTGCTCGGCTCACCGGTGCCACCCGAGTACGCCTGACCATCCCGGCCCGCCGTGGTTCACCGGACCGCGGCGGGCCGGTCCTCCGCCGGCTGACCATCCGCGGGGCGACCACCCGACGACCGGCCAGCCACCGGCCGGGGGGTACGAGCACCCACCAGCCGGCCGCCCACGATCGCGGCCAGCACGTCCTCCAGCGTGACGATGCCCTGTGGCCGCTGGGCGTCGCTGACCAGCACGATGTGGGTACGGTTCCGGCGCATGTAGAGCATCAGGTCCGCCAGGGTGCGGCTGGGTGGCACGACGGCGAGCGGCCGGACCAGTTCGCGCGGCAGCGGCACGCGGCGTGCCGACCCGTCGACCCGCAGCACGTCCTTGGCGTGTACGAACCCGATCACCTTCCGGGTGGTCTGCTCGATCACCGGGAACCGTGACCGGCGGCTGCTGGTGGCAAGCACCTCCAGGGACGCCGGGGTGATGGTGTCCGGAACCGTGTCCACGGTGGGCCAGGGACGCAGCACGTCGGCGGCGGTCAGCTGGTTCAGAGCCAGGGCACCGGTGATCCGGGCGTGCTCCTCCGGGTCCAGCAGCCCTTCGGTACGTGACTCGGCGACCAGGCCGGCCAGTTCCTCAGCGGTGTAGACGGTCTTCACCGCATCCACTGCCTCGATTCCCCAGATCCGCAGCAGCGACCGGGACGCCCACTTCATGGTGAGCAGCAGCGGCTTGGTGGCCAGGCAGAACCACAGCATCGGAGGTCCCAGCCAGAGCACGGACGCCTCCGGACCGGCCAGGGTGAGGTTCTTCGGCACCATCTCGCCGATCACGGTGTGCAGGAAGATGATGATCCCGAGCGCCAGCACGAACGAGACCGGGTGCACCGTCTGTTCCGGCAGCCCCACGGCCTGGAACGGCAGCTCCAAGAGATGGGCGAACGCCGGCTCGGCGATCGCCCCGAGCCCGAGCGAGCAGACGGTGATACCGAGCTGCGCGCCGGCGATCATGAGTGGAATCTGGTTCATCGCCGACAGTGCCAGCCGGGCCCGCGCCGAGGTGGCGGCCAAAGGCTCTACGACGGTGCGCCGAGACGCGATCAACGCGAACTCGCTGCCCACGAAGAAGGCGTTGCCGAGCAACAGCAGCACCGTGCCGAGCAGGGCTCCCTGGTTCATCGTGGCGCTCCCGAGATGTCCGGGTCGCCGGGCGCGTGCAGCGCTGCCAGGTGGGCCTGGCCCTCCGCGGCGAACAGCTCCTCGGACGGCTGCCAGTCCGCTGGCGGGCGTACCCGGACCTGTTCCACCCGGTGGCGGTCCACCTCCGTGACCGTGAACTCCCAGCCGTGGTAGGTGACCGTCTCACCCTCGACGGGGATGTGTCCCAGCCTGGCCATCAGGAAGCCGGCGAGGGTCTCGTACGGCCCTTCCGGCATCCGGAAGCCGGTCTGTTCGGCCACCTCGTCCTCGCGCAGCACACCGGACACGAACCGGGTGGGATCCACGCCCGTGACGGTGACCGGGAGCAGCTCGGGCGGGTACTCCGACTCGTCGTGCTCGTCGGCGATCTCCCCCACCAGTTCCTCGACCAGGTCCTCGATCGTGACCACCCCGTCGGTTCCGCCGTACTCGTCGACCACGACGGCGAACGCCGCGTCCGACTGGCGCAGCACGTCGAGCAGGGAGTCCAGGTCGAGATGCTCCGGTACGTACACCGGCTCGGTCGCCACCGCGCGGACCGGGGTGCTGGCACGACTGGCGGGTGGCACCGAGAACGCGTCGGCCACCGTGGCGACGCCGACGATCTGGTCCAGGGTCTGCTCGTACACCGGGAACCGGCTGTGTCCGGATTCCAGCGACGCGGCGAGCAGTTGGGCGACCGTGGCGTCGGCGGGTAACGCGACCAGGTCCACCCGGGGGGTCATCGCTTCCGCGGCTCGCTTGTCACCGAACCGGATGGTGCGTTGCAGCAGCAGTGCGGTCTCCCGGGGTAGTGCGCCGGCCCGCGCCGAGATCGCGGCCAACAGTCCCAACTCCTCCGGAGACCTCGCACTCGCGAGTTCCTCCTGTGGCTCGACTCCGAGCCGGCGGACCACCCAGTTCGCCGAACCGTTCAGCATGTGGATCAACCAGGCGAACACCGTCGAGAAGGCCCGCTGTCCAGGGGCCGACCAGCGGGCGGTGGGCATCGGGCGGGCTATCGCGAGGTTCTTCGGGACCAGCTCGCCGAACAGCATCGAGATCAGAGTGGCGATCGCCAGGGCGATCAGGGATGCGGCGGCCTGTCCGCCGAAGGTCGCCAACCCGGGTCGCAGCAGTCGTGCGATCGCCGGCTCGGCGAGGTAGCCGGTCAGCAGCGCGGTGAGGGTGATGCCGAGCTGCGCACCGGAGAGCTGGAAAGAGAGCGACCGTAGCGCCGCGTACACGGTCCTGGCGCGCCGGTCACCCTGCGCCGCCTGCTGCGCGATCTGTGACCGGTCGACCGTGACCAGCGAGAACTCGGCCGCCACGAAGAACGCGTTGCCGGCGGTGAGCAGTGCGAACGCGAGCAGCGGCAGGACCGCTGTGAACCATGGGCTGTCGATCGGAGCTTCCCTCCCAGGACAACCATGCTACCGACGGGATCACGGCGTTCCGCCGGCCGTCGCGGTTCAGCTCACCATCGGGAAGCGCAACCAGTTCGGGTACGAGTACCACTCGCCCCGGTTCGCCGCGATCGCCGCGATGATCAGGTAGACGAGCAGCAGGATCCCGTACGGGATCAGCAGGAGGAAGACGAAGAACCCGACCACGATGAGCGAGAGCACACAGCCGACGATCGACGCGACGATGGTCACGATCATGCCGGTGAGCGTGAGGTTGAGTGCCTCGGCCGAGTGGTGGCGTACGAACCGGGACTCGTCCTTCTTGATCAGGTAGATGATCAGCGGTCCCAGGAACAGCAGCCCGGTGACCAGGCCGGAAACGATCCCGAGCAGGTGAGCCAGCATCGCCATGTTCCGCTCGTCTTGCGAGGGCGGGTACTGGCCGATCTGGCCGTACCCCGGCTGGCCGTAACCGGGCTGAGCGTAGCCGGATGGACCGTAGCCGGGTGCGCCGTATGGTCCCGGCGGGGGCGGGGGCGGGTAACCCCCCGGTCCGGTCGCGTCGTGGTGCGGCTGGCCGGACGTCGGCTGGGAAGACGCGGGCCCGCCCGGGGCCGGCTCCCCCGAGGTCGGCTGGCCGGAAGTCGGCTGGTCCGGGTTCGACCACGGATCCGGTTGTCCAGGTGTCGGTCCCTGGTAGCTCATGAGTCTCTCCAGCGCGGAAGGGAGGCAATGGTCCCGCTGGCACGGACGTTACTGCACCCGGACCAGTCGCGCCGGGAGTGCGGCATGCGATACACACACCACGCAGCCGCGACTCAGGTGCCCGGCTTGACCGACCGCAGCAGCACGGTGGCCACGTCCACCACCTCGACGCTGTCGTCGGCTTCGCCGACCGACTTCTTGCCGGTGACCCCGTCGTCGAGCATGGTCATGCAGAACGGGCAGCTGACCGCGACGGTACGAGCGCCGGTGGCGAGCGCCTCTTCGACCCGGTTCACGTTGATCCGCTGGCCGATCCGCTCCTCCATCCACATCCGGGCACCGCCGGCACCGCAGCAGAATGAGCGCTCCGCGAACCGTGGCATTTCAGTCACTCCACCGCCGTCTCCGTTCGGGGTGGCGACCGCGTCGAGCACGTCACGGGGCGGCGCGAACACCCGGTTGTGCCGTCCGAGGTAGCACGGGTCGTGGTAGGTGACGCCCCCATCGACCTGCTTCACCGGGGTCAACTTGCCGTCGGCGACCAGCTTGGCCAGCAACTGGGTGTGGTGGATGACATCGAAGTGGCCGCCGAGCTGCCCGTACTCGTTGGCGAGGGTGTTGAAACAGTGTGGACAGGTGGCGACGATCTTCTTGACCGGCCGGTCGCCGAACACCTCGTTCAGGGTCTCGGTGGTCTGTTGCGCCATCATCTGGAACAGGAACTCGTTGCCGACCCGGCGGGCCGGGTCGCCGGTGCAGGTCTCGCCCTCGCCGAGGATCGCGAACTTGACGCCGGCCTCGTGCAGCAGGGTCGCGACCGCGCGGGTGGTCTTCTTCGCCTTGTCGTCGAACGCTCCGGCGCATCCGACCCAGAACAGGTACTCGAAGTCGTCCTCGGGGCCGGTCGCCCGGGGTACCTCGAAGTCCAGGGCTTTGGTCCAGTCCTCCCGGTCGCGCTGGCTGGCCCCCCACGGGTTGCCCTTGTTCTCCAGGTTGCGCAGCATCACACCGGCTTCGCTGGGGAAGCTGGATTCGATCATCACCTGGTAGCGGCGCATGTCGACGATGTGGTCGACGTGTTCGATGTCCACCGGGCACTGCTCCACGCAAGCCCCGCAGGTGGTACAGGACCACAACACGTCTGGATCGATCACACCGGTTTCCGCTTCGGTGCCGACCAGGGGGCGTTCCGCCTCGGCGAGGGCGCTCGCCGGCACCTTGGCCAGCTGTGCCTCGGTGGCGGTCTCCTCACCGGTCGGGTCCTTGTGGCCGCCGGCCAGGAGGTACGGGGCCTTGCCGAACGCGTTGTCCCGCAGACCCATGATCAGCAGCTTCGGGGACAGCGGCTTGCCGGTGTTCCAGGCGGGGCACTGGGACTGGCAACGACCGCACTCGGTGCAGGTGGCGAAGTCGAGCAGACCCTTCCAGGTGAAGTCCTCGACCTGACCGACACCGAAGGGCACCTTCTCCGGGTCGGCCTCTTCGAAGTCGAGTGGTTTGCCGTCGTCGTCCTTCAGCTGCTGCACCGGGCCGAGGCCGTGCGGGATCCGTTTGGTGACCACGTTGATCGGGGCCAGGAAGATGTGCAGGTGCTTGGAGTTCAGCACGATGATCAGGAAGACGTAGACCACCGCCATCTGGCCGAGCACGAAGACGGTCTCGATCACGTCGTTCGCGGTCTGCCCGAGCGGGGCCAACGCCTCGGCGGTCAGCCAGGAGGCGAACGCCCACCTGGTCTGGCCGAACGGGAAGTACCCGGTGTTCCACTGCGCACCCCGGTAGAGCAGCAGGGTCGCGACGACCAGTAAGATCATTCCGAGTACGACCCAGGCCGCGCCGGTGTGCGAGCCGTAGAACCGGGACGACCGGTCCAGTTTCTGCGGCGACTGGCGAAGCCGCAGGATCGCGAACGTCACGATGCCGATCAGCACGGCGACGGCGAACAGGTCCTCCAGGAAGCCGACGACGGCCCACCGTCCGATGATCGGTACCGCGAAGTCCCGTTCGAAGAAGGCACCGAACGCCTCGAGGAGCGTCAGGGCGAGGATGAGGAAGCCCCAGAACGTCAAGAAGTGGGCGATCCCCGGGACTGACCAACGGAGCAACCTGGCCTGTCCGAAGACCTCGGACACCTCTGCCCGGATCCGAGCGCCGAGGTTGTTCAGCCGCCCGTGCGCCGGTCGCCCGGACCGCATCAACTGGAACAACCACCAGGCCCGCCGGCCTGCGACCACCGCTGTCACGACTGTCATCAACAGCCCGATGACCAGGCGCCACGTCATCACGACAGTTCCTCCTCGTGCCCGGCGGTCGACGCCGTCACTGTAGCCGAGAACCTACCGGCCAGTAACGTGGGGATGACCTCACTGCGAGGGCTTCCTACCGAGTTCTCACAGTAGCCCCTGGCAGGACGCCTGGCCGGGCCGAGGATGCTGGCCGTCGCCCGATCCACCCAGCCAACAGCGGGGCGGCGGACCGCTGCGGCCCGTCGCCGGTTTCCGCCCTGACCCCGACGTCCAGCCTGTGCCCACATCGGAAGGGACTTGAACACGTTCAAATTCCAACGTATCGTGATGCCGAACGAGATTTGAACACGTTCAAAGAAGAGGTGGTGCGGAATGGACTCCAAGCTGTTGGTGTATCTGGTCTACCTGGCGCTCAGCATGGGGCTGACGGCCGTGGTGGCCCGTATCCTGTTCCGTCACGGCAAGGCGTTCCTGGCCGACGTCTTCGGGGACGCCTCGCTGGCAGACTCCCTCAACCGACTGCTGGTGGTGGCGTTCTTCCTGGTCAGCTTGGGCTACGTGGCGGTCTCGCTGCGTTTCGAAGAGCAGGTGGACAGTGCGAGCCACGCGGTGGAGTTGCTCTCCATGAAGTTGGGCCTGGTGCTGCTCGGGGTCGGTGTGCTGCATGGACTGAACCTGTACGCGCTCTCCCGGATCCGGCGGTACCGCCACGCTGAATGGACCACCCGTGCCCGTGTCGGCCCTCAGGTGGACGCCAACGCGATGTCGCGGCAGCCGGCGCCGTAGCGATGACGGAGTCGGAAACCAGACCGACCCCGGCCAACCCGGGCTCGCCCCGGGGCGAGCAGACCCGCCAGTTGATCGTCGACACCGCGGTACGGCTGTTCGCCGAACGGGGGTACGAGCAGACCACGATGCGACTGGTGGCCGGTGAGGCCGGGGTCTCGCTGGGCAACGCGTACTACTACTTCGGGTCCAAGGAACATCTCGTCCAGGCGTTCTACGAACGGATCCAGGCGGAGATCCGCGCGGCGGCGCTACCCGCGATCGCCGACACCCGTGACTTCACCGGTCGGCTGCGGCGGGTGCTGCACGTCAATGTGGACGTGATGGCGTCGTACCACGAGTTCGCCGGAAAATTGATCCGGACCGCGGCCGATCCGGCGTCACCGGTGAGCCCGTTCAGCCCGGAGTCGGCCGTGGCCCGGGAGGCGAGCATCTCGCTGTTCCAGGAGGTGGTCTCGGGTTCCAAGGTACGGCTGGACAGTCGGCTGCGTGCCCAACTGCCCGAACTGCTGTGGCTCGCGAGCATGGGGATAACCCTGTACTGGGTGCACGACAACTCTCCAGCGCAGGCGAGGACCCGGCTGCTGATCGACCGGGCCGCACCGGTGGTCGGGCGGCTGGTGGAAGCGACCCGGCTGACAGTGCTGCGGCCGATCACCAACGAGGTGCTGGAGTTGGTCGACGTCCTGCGGCAACCCCGGGTGAGCAGCACGAAGGGCGGATCAGGCCGGTGAAAACCGGGGCTCCCCGGAGGGCTCAATCATTGCGTGTGCCAGACTCAACTTTGGCTTGACGCTCCCCGTACCCGGGGAGACTATTGAGTCCGGTCGACTCAACTTGTCGACCGAACTGACTACGACGAATCTCCCAGTGGAGGGACACGAGACATGGCACGTGCGGTCGGCATCGACCTCGGGACGACCAACTCCTGCATGGCCGTCCTGGAGGGTGGCGAGCCCACCGTCATCGCCAACGCTGAGGGGGCGCGGACCACTCCGTCCATCGTTGCGTTCGGCAAGAAGGGCGAGGTCCTGGTCGGCGACATCGCCAAGCGCCAGGCGGTGACAAACCCGGACCGGACCATCCGGTCGGTCAAACGCCACATGGGCAGCGACTGGTCGGTCGACATCGACGCGAAGAAGTACACGCCTCAGGAGATCAGCGCCCGGGTGCTGATGAAACTGAAGCAGGACGCTGAGGCATACCTGGGGGAGCAGATCACCGACGCCGTGGTCACGGTGCCGGCGTACTTCAACGACGCGCAACGGACCGCGACCAAGGAAGCGGGCGAGATCGCGGGCTTCAACGTGCTGCGGATCATCAACGAGCCCACCGCGGCGGCATTGGCGTACGGCCTGGACAAGGGCGAGAAGGAACAGACGGTCCTGGTCTTCGACCTGGGCGGCGGCACCTTCGACGTGAGCCTGCTGGAGATCGGTGAGGGCGTCATCGAGGTCAAGGCGACCAGCGGTGACAACCATCTTGGTGGGGACGACTGGGACCAGCGCCTGATGGACCACTTGGTGAAGACCTTCAAGGGGCAGCACGGCATCGACCTGTCCAAGGACCGGATGGCGATGCAGCGGCTCAAGGAGGCGGCCGAGAAGGCGAAGATCGAACTGTCCGCGACCACCTCGACCACGGTGAACCAGCCATACATCACCGGCGGCCCGGACGGCCCGCTGCACATGGACATCGCGGTCACCCGTGCCGAGTTCCAGCGGATGTCCCAGGACCTGGTGGACCGCTGCCGGGGCCCGTTCGAGCAGGCGATCAAGGACGCCGGAATCCGGCTGGCCGCCATCGACCACGTGATCCTGGTCGGCGGCTCCACCCGGATGCCCGCGGTGACCGATCTGGTCAAGCAGCTCACTGGCAAGGAGCCGCACAAGGGTGTCAACCCGGACGAGGTGGTCGCGGTCGGTGCGGCGCTGCAGGCGGGTGTCCTGAAGGGCGAGGTGAAGGACGTCCTGCTGCTCGACGTGACCCCGCTGTCGCTGGGGATCGAGACCAAGGGCGGCATCTTCACCAAGCTGATCGAACGGAACACCACGATCCCGACCAAGCGCTCCGAGATCTTCACCACCGCGGACGACAACCAGCCGTCGGTGCTGATCCAGGTGTTCCAGGGCGAGCGCGAGATCGCCGCGTACAACAAGAAGCTCGGCACCTTCGAGTTGACCGGGATCCCGCCGGCACCGCGCGGCGTGCCGCAGATCGAGGTCACCTTCGACATCGACGCGAACGGCATCGTGAACGTCTCCGCCAAGGACCTGGCCACCAGCAAGTCCCAGGCGATGACGATCACCGGCGGATCGGCACTCCCGAAGGACGACATCGACCGGATGATGAGCGACGCGCAGGACCACGCCGACGAGGACCGCAAGCGCCGCGAAGACGCTGAGACCCGGAACCTGGCGGAGAGCCTGCAGTGGCAGGCGGAGAAGTTCCTCGCCGAGCACGGCGACAAGATCCAGGACGAGAAGAAGGCCCAGATCACCGAGTCGCTCAGTGACCTGCGCTCGGCGTTGGGCGGCACCGACATCGACAAGATCAAGGAATCCCAGGAGCAGCTCGCCAAGATCATCCAGGAGGCCGGCGCGGCTATGTACGCCCAGACCCCTACGGAGGGTGAGACTGGTCAACACAGCGGCGCGGCCGGAGCCGGCACGCCGGGCGCTGCCGGTGGCGAGGACGTGGTGGACGCCGAGATTGTCGACGAGGACGACAAGAAGTGACTGATCAGAACCGTCGTGACGAGGCTGCGCAGCCCTCAGGGGCTGCGCAGCCCGGCCAGCATCAGCCTGACCCGGCCGACGAGCCGGTGAGCCAGTCCGGACCGCCGAACGACAACGGTGCAGCGAGCGCGCCCAGCGATGGAGGACCGGATCAACCCTTCGTGGTACACGACAAACGCCGCAGGCCAAGCCCACGACCCCGGCCCTGGAGCGGCCCGGACGGCAGCCAACCACAGGACAACGACCAGGCGAAATCCGAGCGGGCAGGTTCCGAAGCGACTCCTCAGTCCGGCGAGACCGGCACTGAGCCGGCCGCGGATCGGTCCCAGGACACCGCGGCCGGAACCGGCGACGGTGCCCGCCGGCCCGGATCGGATACCGCCGCTGAGAGCCCGACGGGTGGCTTCGCCGCCGAGTTGCAGGCACTGCGCTCGGACCTGGAGGAGCGCACCAAGGACCTACAGCGGATCACCGCCGAGTACGCGAACTACCGCCGCCGGGTCGAACGGGACCGCCGCCTGGTGGTGGAACAGGCGACGGCGGGTGTGCTCGGTGAACTACTGGGCGTGCTCGACGACCTGGACCGCGCCCGGACCCACGGTGACCTGGTGGGGCCGTTCGGGGCGGTCGCGGAGCAGCTGATCTCGGTACTGGCCAAGCTGGGCCTCTCCGCGTTCGGGGAAAAGGGCGACGCCTTCGATCCGACCCGCCACGAGGCGGTCGCGCACTCGGTGTCCACCGAGGTCACCGAACCGACCTGTGTCGAGGTGTTCCGGCGTGGCTACGGGTACGGGGAGCGGCTGCTGCGCCCGGCGTTGGTCGCCGTGGCCGATCCCGGGGAGGAGGAGCCGGCGGAAGCCGGGGCGGCGGCGGAAGCTCAGGCCGAACCCTCCGAACCCTCCGGGGAGCCGACGGAGCAGCCGGCACCCGGCTCCGCCGACGCGGCCACCGAGGCGAGATCCACCGGGAACGCCCCCGGTGGGAGTGCATCCGGTGGCGATACCTCCGGCGGCGATACGCCGGCCGGGGACGCGTCCGGCGGGGCCACCACGGCGGCGGCGGAGCAGGACGGGGCCGGCGGTGGCAGCGACACCGACGCCGCGACCGGTTCCCACGGCGACAAGTCCACCGGGAATGCCTGAGCCCGCCGCTGAGCTGAGGGGGTGAGGTCCGATGAGCGCCAAGGACTGGCTGGAGAAGGACTTCTACGCCGTGCTCGGCGTCTCCAAGGACGCTCCCACGGATCAGGTACGGAAGGCGTACCGGAAACTGGCCCGCGAGTTCCACCCGGACCACAATCCCGGCAACGCCGAGGCTGAGCACCGGTTCAAGGAGGTCTCCGAGGCGTACTCGGTGCTCTCCGACCCAGCCAAACGCAAGGAATACGACGAGATGCGCTCGCTGTTCGGAGCGGGCGCATTCCGCCGCGGCGCGCGGGCCGGCGCTGGGGCGGGCGGGTCCGGCGGAGTGCCGTTCGACCTGTCCGACCTGTTCGGAGAACGGGGCCCGGCCACCGGGACCGGCGGGTTCGGCGCTGCTGGCTTCAGCGACCTGCTGGGGTCGATGTTCAGCGGTGGCAGCCGGGTGCGCCGGGGCCCGGCCCGTGGCCGGGACGTCGAGGCTGAGGTCACGCTGTCGTTCGAGGAGGCGGTACGTGGTGCCACCATCCCGCTGACGCTGCGGGCCCCTGGGGTGTGCGACACCTGCCTGGGCACCGGGGCGAAACCGGGGACGACGCCCCGTACCTGCCCGCACTGCCGCGGGACCGGCCTGGTGACGACCAACCAGGGTGCGTTCAGCTTCGCGGAACCCTGTCTCGAATGCCAGGGCGTGGGCAGCATCGTGGACGAGCAGTGCCCGGAATGCCGGGGCACCGGCGGCGTGACCAAGTCCCGCACCCTGCGGGTGCGGATCCCGGCGGGCGTCACCGAAGGACAACGGATCCGGCTCAAGGGCAAGGGGGAACCGGGCGACCGTGGTGGTCCGGCAGGGGACCTGTACGTGCTGGTCCGGGTGCGTACGGATGCCCTGTTCGGCCGGTCCGGGGAGAACCTCACCGTGACGGTCCCGATCACGTTCCCCGAGGCGGCGCTGGGCACCGAGTTGCGGGTGCCCACCTTGGACGGTGCGGTCACCGTGAAGGTGCCACCGGGAACGCCCAGCGGTCGTACCTTCCGGGTACGCGGCAAGGGCGGACCGAAACGCGACGGCTCCGGCACGGCGGATCTGTTGGTGACCGTCGAACTGGTGGTGCCGAAGGACCTGTCGGAGGAGGCGCGCAAGGCACTCGCGGCGTTCGACGCGGCTGCCCCGGCCGCACCTCGGGAGCGGATCGATGCGGAGGTGAGACGGCGTGCCGGATAACCGGCAGTTCTTCGGACACCTGGATCAGGCACCGGATGCCAAGGTGCTGGTGATCTCGGTGGCGGCCAGAATGGCCGGGATGCACCCGCAGACCTTGCGGCAGTACGACCGTCTCGGGTTGGTTCAGCCAGGCCGGGCCGCGGGCGGTAGCCGCCGTTACAGTGCCCGCGACGTCGCGCTGTTGCAGGAGATCCAACGGCTGTCCCAGGACGAGGGTGTCAATCTGGCCGGCATCAAGCGGATCATCGACCTGGAACAGGCCGTCGCGGCGTTGCAGGCCAGGGTCCAAGAGCTGGAGGCCGAACTGGAGGCGGAGCACCGGGCCCGGGTGGAGGTGGAAGCCGCCGCGCGAGCGTACCGGCGGGATCTGGTGCCGGTCCGGGAGACCGCGCTCGTGGTCTGGCGGCCGAAACCGCGAGAAGGTCACGGCACAAAGCCGTCTGGACATAATGGCGGGTCCCGCTGAGCCTGCCCGATGGTCACCAGGGTCGGTATGTCATGCCGGCCCTTCTGTCGATTGCTTCAAAATCCGCTCAGTATGCCTTTACCAGCCGATGTTCTGAATACTGGTAATCGCCAGCATCCGTGGCCCCCATCCGTGGCCCCCATCCGTGGTGCTCCTAAGTGGTCGGGCCTAACGTCATGCCCGTCCCGGTGCATTCGGCCCTGCCGATCCCGGCACAGCGGAACCATGCTCAAAGCGAAGTCCCCATTCGTCACGTGAGAGGGGACCGGTCATGACCATTCAGAGTGTGGATATCCGCGACCGGACCACCGGGGAGGTTGTGGATCACTGCAAAGGGCCGACCGAAGCGGGAGCCTGCCCCCGAGCCAGCAAGGACGGCGTCGTGGCCTGCGCCAACCGGCTTGTCGCTCCGTCGGATGCGGGTCCCCAGCACTGGCCGCTGTGGGTGCCGCCGAAATCGCGGCACTGTGTGTTGCCCTGGAACCTGCAGGCGATGCGCTCGCTGGAGCAGGCGGAGGCCAACCGCAACCAGTGGCTCGCCGGCCTGGCGAAGGAAATCGAGTACGTGAAAGGTCGGGCCGAAGAGGGGGATCCTCGGTTTGTCCACCTGACGCCCGGAGAATTGGAAAGGGTGGGCCGCTGGCGCTGGTCACACTCGCACCGGGCAAAAAGCCTGGACGCGTGGGAGCGAACCTACCTGGAGCGGACGCGGATATACCTTGCTTTCACAGAACTCCGGATGCGATCGACGCCGCCTTCGCCTTGACCTTGATCATGGCCGCCAGCGCTGGTGGCGGGTACCGGTCCTGGGTGACCTGACGAGTTCCAGCCTGGGCTTCGGACCGTCGGTGCGACCGGTCTGGGGTCGGCGACTGCCGGCCTGGAACTGCACCGGCCACGCGGCCTCCGGTCCGGTGAAGTCCTGCTCGGCGGCGGCGTGCAGGGTCCACTGTGGATCGTACAGGTGGGTACGGCCGAGCGCGCACAGGTCGGCCCGACCGGCCAGCAGCAGCGAGTTCACGTCGTCGTGCGAGGAGATCGCACCGACCGCCACCACGGCGACACCCGGCACCGTCTGCCGGATCCGGTCCGCGTAGGGCGTCTGGTACGACCGCCCGTACGCCGGTCGCTCCTCGGACACCACCTGTCCGGTGGACACGTCCACGAGGTCAACGCCGTGCTCGGCGAATGCCCGCGCGACCCGTACCGCGTCGTCGGCGTCGATGCCGCCGGGGCACCAGTCGGTCGCGGAGATCCGTACCGACATCGGCTTGTGGCTTGGCCACACGCCCCGTATCGCGTCGAAGACCTCGAGCGGGAACCGGAGTCGGTCGGAAAGCGAGCCTCCATAGCGGTCGGTGCGCCGGTTGGTCAGCGGTGAAATGAACGAGGACAGCAGGTAGCCGTGGGCGCAGTGCAGTTCCAGCAGGTCGAACCCGGCCCGGTCGGCCCGTACCGCGGCTGCCACGAACTGGTCCCGGATCTCGACCAGTTCGGCGACGGTCAACTCCCGGGGCACCTGGTTGACCGGCGAGTACGGGATCGCCGAAGGGCCGCACACCTCCCAGTTCCCGGACGGCAGCGGCTGGTCGATGCCCTCCCACATCAGCTTGGTAGAGCCCTTGCGCCCGGAGTGTCCTAGCTGGATACCGAGGTTCGCGGTGCTGTGCGTGTGCGCGAAGTCGACCACGCGGGCCCAGGCCGCCTCCTGCTCGTCGGTCCACAGGCCCCCGCAGCCGGGAGTGATCCGGCCGGTCGCCGAGACGCAGACCATCTCGGTCATCACCAGTCCGGCCCCGCCGAGCGCCTTGGATCCCAGGTGGACCAGGTGAAAGTCGGTCGGTACGCCGTCCACTGAGGAGTACATGTCCATCGGGGACACCACGACCCGGTTCTTCAGGGTGAGGTCCCGCAGCCGGAACGGGTGGAACATCGGCGGTCGCGGTGCGGGCGGGCCGGGGGTTGCGCCACGGTTCACCTCGTGCCGCGCGAACCAGGCATCGGTACGTGCCACGAACTCGGGGTCGCGCAGCCGCAGGTTGTCGTACGTGACCCGCCGGGAGCGGGTCACGATGTTGAACGCGAACCGCTCCGGGTCCTGGTGGGTGTACTGGTGGATGTTCTCGAACCATTCCAGGCTGGCCTGCGCGGCCCGTTGGGTGGACAGCACCACCGGCATGCGTTCCGCCTGGTACGCGTCCAGCGCGGCGTCCAGGGTCGGTTGCTCGGACAGGCAGGCGGCGAGCGTGAGGGCGTCCTCCATGGCGAGTTTGGTGCCGGAGCCGATGGAGAAGTGCGCGGTGTGCGCGGCGTCCCCGAGCAGCACCACGTTGCCGTGCCGCCAGGTCCCGCAGTGGACCGTGGTGAAGTTGATCCACCGGGAGTTGTTGCCGATCAGACGGTGTCCGTCGAGCAGGTCGGCGAAGATCTCCCGGCACCGGGAGACAGCCGCGTGGTCGCTCTCCCCCGGGGCGAGGTCGCCGGATCGGAATCCGGCCTGACGCCACACGTCGTCGTGCATCTCCACGATCAGCGTGGAGCCGGTCCGGTCGTACGGGTAGGCGTGCACCTGCATCACGCCGTACGGGGTCTCCCGGACCGCGAAGGTGAAGGCGTCGAAGACCTTGTCGGTGCCGAGCCAGATGTACTTGCAGCGGCGGGTCTCGAAGCTGGGCCGGAAGGTGTCGGCGTACTTGGTGCGGGTGGCCGAGTTGATCCCGTCGGCGGCGACCACAAGGTCGTGGTCGACGGCGAGTTGATCGACCGAAGGGGCCTCGGTGCGGTGACGTACCCGGACCCCGAGGTCGAGGCAGCGCTGCCGGAGGATCTGGAGCAGCCGTACCCGGCCCAAGGCGGCGAAGCCGTGCCCACCGGAGGTGATGATCTCACCGCGCGGGCAGCGCACGTCGATGTCGTCCCAACGGGCGAACTCCGCCTGCATGCTGTGGTATATGTCGCGGTCGGCGTGTTCGATGCCGCCGAGGGTCTCGTCGGAGAAGACCACCCCGAAGCCGAAGGTGTCCTCAGGGGCGTTGCGCTCCCAGACGGTGATCTCCCGGGTGGTGTCGAGCGCCTTGGCCAGCGCGGCGAAGTAGAGTCCACCCGGGCCGCCACCGATGACCGCCACACGCACGTCCCAAGCGTATGCTGCCTTTGCGACGACCGTCAATAAATCAGCAGGTACGCCTTGGCGTGGGAGGTGGCATGGAGCGGGAACGGTTCGCGGGGCGTACCGCGGTGGTGACCGGTGGTGCTGGGGGCATCGGACGCGCGGTCTGCGCCGGACTCGCCACCGAGGGCGCCGCCGTGGCGGTGGTGGACCTGAACGCCTCGGCTGTGGCCGAAGTGGCGGCGGCACTCGGCACCCCCGCCGCCGCTTTCACCACCGACGTGGCGGACCCGACGGCGGTCAGCGACCTGATGCGCGAGGTGCACCAGCGGCTCGGCGGACCGCACATCCTGGTCACGCTCGCCGGAGGATCCCTGGGTACGCCGCGCGACCTGGACACCATCGCGCCGGAGCACGTCGATCTGGTGCTCGACGTCAACGTGAAAGGCACCCTGTACTCCTGCCAGGCCGCCGCGCCGTATCTCGGCGAGGGCGGCGCGATCGTCACGGTCTCCTCGATCGGGGCGCGCCAGCCCTCACCGGTCACCGGGGTTCCGTACGCCACGGCGAAGGCGGCGATCGGAGGACTCACCCGTCGCCTCGCCAGCGAGCTCGGACCGTCCGGGATCCGGGTGAACGCGGTCGCCCCCGGGCTGTTCCTGACCAGCCGACTACAGGGCATGTTCGACGCCATGTCCCCCCGCGAGCGGGGTCAGGTCCTGGACGCGATCCCGCTCGGCCGGATGCCGGAGGCACGGGAGATCGTGGCTCCGGTGCTGTTCCTCGCCAGCGAGGAGGCCAGCTACATCACGGGCGTGACGCTGGACGTCAACGGCGGCCGGTACATGCCCTCCTGATCAGGGTCGGGCCGGTACCGGAAACCGCGTACTACAGTCACCGCCATGGCGAGCGCACCGGTGCCCCGGGATCCCGAGATCCGGCTCTCCGACACCGACCGGGAACGGGCGGTCGAGCATCTCCGGCACGCGGTCGGGGACGGCCAGCTCACGCTGGACGAGTTTGAACACCGGATCCCGTCGATCTACCAGGCCCGTACCCGTGCCGAACTGGTACCGCTGATGGCCGACGTGGTCCCGGCATACGCCGGACGCGAGGTGGTCGAACTCCGTAC
This sequence comes from Micromonosporaceae bacterium, assembly GCA_036375165.1. Lineage (GTDB taxonomy): Bacteria > Actinomycetota > Actinomycetes > Mycobacteriales > Micromonosporaceae > WHSM01. Next base: position 22,410 of record DASUSI010000177.1, read on the forward strand.
CAAGTCAGCCTCGCTGCGGCGAGCCGGCCCGTGGGACGTGCCGCGCCGGCTCGTGGTCGACGTTGGTTCCGGGTCGGTGAAGCTGGACCTCACCGAGGCCATCATCGTCCACCCCGAGCTGAGGATCGAGGTGGCGGTCAGGTCGGGGCGCGTCACGGTCGTGGTGCCGGAGGGCACCACCGCGAACGTCGACGGGGTCGCGTTACGCTCCGGTACCGTGAAGTCACCGGTGCCCTCGCTGCAAGCGGGACCCGGGCACCTGCACATCGACGCCACCGGCTCGGTACGGTCCGGCATGCTCCACATCCGCCACCAGCGCCGATTCTGGCGCTGGCGCTGGTGACGAGCGCCCTCTACCCGCCGGTTCGCGCGGCAGCCGCCTGCTCGCGCAGCACGAACCGCTGCACCTTGCCGGTTGAGGTGCGGGGCAGCGCCTCCAGGAACTCGATCACCCGAGGAGCCTTGTACGGCGCGATCTCCACCCGGCAGTGTTCCCGCAACTCCGCCGCCTTGGCCGCGTCACCCGTGACGCCCGGCCGGAGCACCACGTACGCCTGCACCACCATGGTCCGTTCCGGATCCGGAGCCCCGACCACAGCGGATTCCAGCACGTCAGGGTGCTTGAGCAGCGCCTGCTCCACCTCCGGCCCGCCGATGTTGATCCCAGCCGAAATGATCATGTCGTCGCTGCGGGAGTGGTACCAGAAATAGCCGTCGGAGTCCCGCCGGTAGATGTCCCCGGTGATGTTCCAGCCGTGCTGCACGTACCTGGCCTGCCGTTCGTCCGAGAGGTAACGGCAGCCGGTCGGGCCGCGTGCCGCGAGCCGGCCCAGCTCGCCGTCCGACACCGGGTCACCTTTGTCGTCGAGCACCGCGGCCTCGTACCCGGGGATGGCTTTTCCGGTGGCTCCGGGCCGGATCTCGTCGTCGGCGGCGGAGATGAAGATGTGCAGCATCTCGGTGGCGCCGATGCCGTCGATCAGCTTCAGCCCGGTGGCTTCGTACCAGGCGTCCCACGTGGACCTGGGCAGCGGCTCACCGGCTGAGACACTACGGCGCAGGTGTGGCAGGCCGCCCTCGGGCAGGTTGGGGATCATCGCCCGGTACGCCGTCGGCGCGGTGAACACCACGCTGGCCTTGTGCTCGGCGAGCGCCGGGAGCAGCACGTCCGGGGTGGCCTTTTCCAGCAGCAGCGTGGCGGCTCCCGCGTGCAGCGGGAACACCACCAGGCCACCAAGCCCGAAGGTGAAACCGAGCGGTGGGCTGCCGGCGAACAGGTCGTCCGGGGTAGGCCTGAGGACGTACCGGGAGAAGGTGTCGGCGATGGCGAGTACGTCCCTGTGGAAGTGCATGGTGGCCTTGGGCCGGCCCGTGGTGCCGGAGGTGAACGCGAGCAACGCCACATCGTCGGCGGCCGTCGCCACGCTGTCGAAGTCCTCGGGCTTGCCGGCCGCGCGCTGGATCAGGTCGTCCGTACCGCCGCCGCCCCAGACGACGTACGGAGCGATGTCGGCGGCTGCCAGCGCGTCGACGAACCGGTGGTCCACCAGCGACAGGTTGACCTCGGCGATCTCACCGATGGTGCGCAGTTCCGACTCCCGCAGCAGCGGCATCGTGGTGACCACCACGGCACCCGCTTTCAGCACGGCGAACCAGCACGCCACCAGCCACAGGTTGTTCGGTGCCCGGAGCAGCACCCGGTTGCCGGGCACGATGCCGCAGTCCTCGACCAGCACCCGCGCGATCTGGTTGGCGCGGCGCAGCAGGTCACCGTACGTCCAGGTCTCGGTGGGGCTGATCAGGCAGGGCCGGTCCGGGCCGTGTCCCTTGATCGTCTCCTCCAGCAGGGACACGGCGCAGTTCAGCCGGTCCGGGTAGCGGAGGTCCGGAAGGTCGAAGTGGAATTCGGGCCACTGTTCTGGTGGCGGCAAATGATCGCGGGGGAAGGTGTCCGTGTGTGCAGACGTCGAGAGCTGCATGGCAGTGCCCCCTTGTGAAGGATGACGGATTGTGGCCGGGTTCGGCCTGCCCATTGCCCTATGGTCAAGATATGGCGTTATTCTGACGACAGTCAATAGATCGCGACAAGAGGGTCTGAGCAGCGCAGATATGGCACACCATAGGTCCCACCGTATGGTGTGCGCGTGACGACGATGCAAGGTACGGAGGATGAACTCGGCGATCTCGTGGTCGGGGTGCGCGCCACGAAGCAGCCGCGCGCACTCATTGTGACCGTGTACGGGCTCTACGCCCGGGAAGTCGGCGGGTGGCTCTCCGTCTCCGTACTGATCCGTCTGATGGCCGAACTCGGCGTGGACGAACCGGCGGTACGTTCCGCGATCTCCCGCCTGAAGCGTCGCGGGCTGCTGGAGCCGGAACGTCGTAACCGGCTCGCCGGGTACGCGCTCTCGCCGTCCGGCCGCGAAGTGCTCGACGAGGGCGACCAGCGGATCTTCCACCACCGCGCCGCGTCGCTGACCGACGGCTGGCTGCTCGCCGTGTTCTCGGTACCCGAGTCGGAACGGCAACGCCGGCACACCCTGCGCTCCCGGCTCACCTGGCTCGGCTTCGGAACGGCTGCCCCCGGTGTCTGGGTCGCGCCCGCCCACCTGTACCAGACCACGCGCGCCACTCTGGAGCGGTACGGCCTGGACCACTACGTGAACCTGTTCCGGGCCGACTACCTGGCCTTCGGCAAGCTCCCGGAACAGATCGGAACCTGGTGGGACCTGGCCGGGCTGCAACGGCTGTACGGGGAGTTCGTCCTGGCGTACCGGCCGATGCTGCTGAAGTGGCGGGCCCGCGCCGAGGCCGGTCTCAGCACGCCTTCCGGTTACGGTGCCGAGGCTTTCGCGGACTGGGTACGCGCGTTGACCGCTTGGCGGCGGCTGCCGTACCTGGACCCGGGCCTGCCCACGGAGGTGCTGCCGGCAGACTGGAAGGGCACGGCCGCCGCGCGGCTGTTCCACGACCTACAGGGCATGCTGAGCCAGCCCGCCCACGACCACGTCCGCACCATCACCGCTGATCGGGCGACTTCAGAACCTCAATGAGCTGCCACGCGGTGGTGGACGGGTTCGCCTGCGGCGGTGTGCCCAGGGGGCGGTGTGCCCGCGGCCGCAGCGGAGATCTTGTGACTTTTCGGCTGCTCCAACAACCCAAAACTCCCAAGATCGCATGAGGGGATCTTGTCAGGGGAGGACGGCGATGCCTTCGAGTTCGACCACGGCTTTCTCGTCCCAGAGCCGGGTGACGCCGATGCCGGCCATCGCCGGGTACTCGCGTCCGGCCAGCCTGCGCCACACCTCACCAATCTCGGACGAGTGGGCCCGGTAGTCGGCGATGTCCACGATGTAGATGGTCACCTTGACCAGGTGTTCCGGCTCACCACCTGCCGCGCGCAACGCCGTGAGCAGGTTGCCGAGCGCCTGTACGAACTGCGCCACCACGCCGCCGTCCACCACCCGACCCGATATGTCGATCCCGGTCTGTCCGGCCAGGTAGACAGTGCGGCCCGCGACCACGGCGTGCGAGAACCCGGACGGGCGAGCCAGGTCCGGCGGGTTGATCCGGGAAATGGTCACGACTGCTGGGCTCCCCCGTCGACATTGATGCCCTGCCCGGTGACCCCGCCGTTGACCACGCAGAACCACACCGCCTCGGCCACCTCGTCCACAGTGATCAGCCGGCCGATCGGCTGCTTGCGTTCCAGGATCCGGCGTGCCTCCTCGGGGGAGCGTCCGGTCTTCTCCACAATCGACGTCACCGAGAAGTCCGTCATCGGGGTGTCCACGTACGCCGGGCAGACCGCGTTCACCGTGATCCCGGTGGTCGCCAGTTCGGCCGCCGCCGACCGCACCAGACCGAGCACCCCGTGCTTGGCTGCCGTGTACGCGGCGATGTACGGCTCACCCCGCTTCGAGGCCACCGAACCCATCACGACGATCCGGCCGTACCCGCGCTGTTTCATCGAGGGAACGGCCCGCCGCAGGCAACGGAACGGCGCGGTCAGGTTCAGGTCCATGATCCGCTGCCATTCCTCGTCGCTGGTCCGCTCCAGCGGCGAGGAACTCGCCACCCCGGCGTTGGCGACCAGCACCCCCACCGGACCCCAGGTCGCCTCGACCTTGCCGAAAACCTCGTCCGCGGCCTCCGGTGCGGTCATGTCGGCCGGGATCACGAGGGTTTCACCGGGGCACGCGGCGGCGGTCTCGGCGAGTTGGTCGGCGCTACGGGCGGTGAGCGCGACCCGGTGACCGGCGGCGGACAGCTTGACCGCGACCGCCCGGCCAATCCCCCGGCCGGCCCCGGTGACGAGGGATATCGTGTGCGACACGCCCGCCACCCTACTGTGCCGCAGGCCCGCGGACCGCCATGCCGCTGCGTGACCTGGTGCGGTGAAATGCGATGCTGACCAGTGACCGGTCCAGCATGCGTTACCGCTGACAGGACATGCTTAACCGCTGAGGAGAGGTGTGGTTCTGCAGACACGGGTGCCGAGACGGGGGCGTGGCTTGATGCCAGGGGGCGTGAGGTTGGGTCAGCTTCTGCTGGTCGCCGTGCTCCTCGGGCTGGTTCTCGCACCCGCGGCGGCGGCACCGGGCGGCCCCGCCACGGCCGGACAGCCCGCGGTCGAGAAGGCACTGATCTTCTCCCTGCCCCGGGTCACCTGGGCGGACTTCGCGGAAGCGGACCTGCCACACCTGACCTGGTTGCTGTCGCACAGCATGGTGGCCAAGCTGAGCCCGCGCACCGCCGGACCGCGCACCATGGCCGCCGACGGATACGCCACGATCGGCGCGGGCAACCGGGCCGACGGGGCCGCCCTGGAACTCGTCGGCGGGTACGCCTTGGACCGCGACGAGCGGATCGACGGGCGGTACGCGTACCAGGCGTACCAGGCAAGGGTCGGCAAGCGGGCCGACGGCCAGGTTCTGCACCTGGGTCTGGCCGAGGTGATCCGCCAGAACGAGCAGAACCGCTACGGAGCGGAGCCGGGCGCGCTGGGCTCCGCGCTGCACGCGGCCGGACGGCGTACTGCGGTGATCGGGAACTCCGACGCCCACGGGGTATGGGACCGGTCCGCCGCGCTCGCCGTGATGAACCGCGACGGCAGCGTCGACCGCGGCCAGGTCTCCTCCAAACTGATCAAGGCGAACCCGACCGGTCCGTACGGGTACGAGCTGAACCCGATCGCCGTGATCGACGCCTTCGACGCCGCCTGGCGTACCAGCGACCTGACCCTGGTGGAGGCGAGCGACCTGGAGCGGGTTGACGCCTTCGAGGAGCTCGCCCTTCCCGACGCCTGGCAGAGCCTGCGCCGGGCCGCGCTGGAGAACGCCGACGAGTTGCTCGGCGAGCTGCTCACCCGGGTCGACCTGGCGACCGATCTGGTGCTGGTGGTGACCCCGGCGGTGCCCCGTAAGGGCGAGGAGCTGGGGATCTTCGCGATGGCGGGACCCGGTGTCGAGCCAGGCGTCGCCGTGTCCGGCAGCACCCGGCGCAACGGCTACCTGACGCTGCCCGACATCGCACCGACCATCCTGGAGCGGTTCGGCGTCCCGGCTCCGTTGTCAATGACCGGCACTCCGATCCGGCCCGGTGAAGCCAGGCCTGTCGACCGGGCGATGATCGACGACTACGTACGGTCCAACGAACTCTCGGTGTTCCGGGATCGGGTGACCGGGCCGGTGACCGTGGTGTTCATCGTGCTCCAGGCGCTGGCCTACCTGCTGGCGGCGCTGCTGCTGATGTTGCACGGCCGGCTCGGTGGCCGGTGGCGGAGGACCACCCGCGGGCTGCTGCTCACGGTGTTGGCGATCCCGCCCGTGACGTTCCTTTCCGGACTGCTGCCGTACGACCGGCTCGGGCCGGTCGGGTACGTCGCCGCGCTGCTGCTCGGCTCGGCGGGACTGGCCGGTGGCGCGGCCTGGCTGGCACGGCTGATGCGGCACCGACTGTCCGGTGCGGCCGCCGTGCTGCCGCCGCTGCTGATCATCACGCTGACCTGGTGCACGATGATCGTGGATGTGCTGTTCTACGGTGGCCGGTTGCAGCTGGACACCGTGTTCGGTTACTCGCCGATCGTGGCGGGGCGGTTCGCGGGGTACGGCAACTTCGCGTTCTCCCTGGTCGCGATCTGCGCCGTGATCATGGTGACCGGCGCTTGGGCGATCGCGACTCTGGCCAGTCGGCGTGCCGGGGCCAACACCGGGTCTGACGTCAGCGCTGGTCCCCGGTGGCGGGTGTACGGGCTGGCGGCGGTGGCCGCCGTACTGGGGTTCACCGTCGTGGTGGACGGTTACCCCGCGTACGGGTCGGATGTGGGCGGCGTGCTCGCCGCGGTTCCGGCCTTCACCGTCGTGCTGCTGGTCCTCGCGGGGGTACGGATCACCTGGCGCCGACTACTGCTGGTCGGGCTGCTCACGGTCGCCACGTTGGCTGCGTTCGCGCTGGTGGACATGTCCCAGCCAGCCGAGGAGCGGACCCACCTGGGCCGTCTGGTGACCAGCGACAGCGACGGCCTGAGCATGATCATCCAGCGCAAGCTGTTCGCCAACCTGAACATCCTCACCTCCTCGATCTGGACCTGGGTGGTGCCGCTGGCGGTCGCGTTCCTGATCGTGCTGTCGCTGCGACGGTTCGATCCCTCCGCGCTGACAACGCTCCCCGGGTCAACAACGCCAACCGGGTCAACAACGCCAACCGCGCGGCGTTCGGCAGTGTCGACGTCGGCGCTGGGAGCGCTGCGGCGAGGGCTGCCCGGAATGCGGGCGTGCCTGTGGGGTGCGTTGGTGGTGGCGGTGCTCGGGTTCGCGCTGAACGACTCGGGAATCGCGGTGCCGGCGATGATGTCCACGGTTCTGCTGCCGTACCTGGCGTACATGATCCTTCGGGAGCCGGCCGGCGCGGCACAACCGGACAGCCTCGACGCGCCAGACAGGCTCACCCGAACGGCCAACCTGACGGACGCGGAGGTCCCCGAGCCAGCACCTCAGACTTGAGTGGAATAGACTCAACTTCAGGCTGGTTGTGGCACACGGCACCACACCAAGCGCCAACGGAGGTACCCGGACCCGATGAACCCGGAACGTCTGACCACCAAGAGCCGTGAGGTGATCTCCGCGGCACTCGCTGACGCCAGCCGGCGCGGCCACGCCACCGTGGAACCCTGGCATCTGCTGCTCGCGCTGCTCGACACTCCCGACTCCACGGCCCCCGGACTGTTACGCGCCGCCGGAGCGAACCCGGCGCGGGCCCGGCGGGCCGCCGCGGCCACGCTCGAACGGATGCCAACGGTCAGCGGCTCCACGGTCGGCGAGCCCAGCACATCCCGCGAACTGCTCAACACCGTCAACGCGGCACAGGAGATCGCCCGCTCCCAGGGCGACGACTACATCTCAACCGAGCACCTGCTGGCCGGGCTGGCACGGGTCGGCGGCGCGGTCGGCACCGCGCTGCGGGAGGCCGGCGCGTCGGAAGAGGCGCTGGTCACGGCCTTCCCGACAGTACGGGGTGGCAACCGACGGGTCACCACACCCGACCCGGAGCAGACGTACCAGGCCCTGGAGAAGTACGGCGTGGACCTCACCGCTTCCGCGCGGTCCGGCAAGCTGGACCCGGTGATCGGCCGGGACCAGGAGATCCGGCGCGTGGTGCAGGTGCTGTCACGGCGTACCAAGAACAACCCGGTGCTGATCGGGGAGCCGGGCGTCGGCAAGACCGCGATCGTGGAAGGTCTGGCCCAGCGGATCGTGGCGGGCGACGTACCCGAGAGCCTGAAGGACAAGCGGCTCGTGTCGCTTGACCTCGCCGCGATGGTCGCCGGGGCGCAGTACCGAGGCCAGTTCGAGGAACGGCTGAAGTCCGTACTCGAAGAGATCAAGAACTCCGACGGCCAGGTCGTCACGTTCATCGACGAGCTGCACACCGTGGTCGGCGCGGGCCGGGCCGAAGGCTCCATGGACGCCGGCAACATGCTCAAGCCCATGCTGGCCCGGGGTGAGCTGCGGATGGTCGGCGCGACCACCCTGGACGAGTACCGCAACCACATCGAGAAGGACCCGGCGCTGGAGCGGCGGTTCCAGCCGGTGCTGGTCGGTGAGCCGTCCGTTGAGGACACGATCGGGATCCTGCGCGGCCTCAAGGAGCGGTACGAGGTTCACCACGGGGTACGGATCACCGACGCCGGCCTGGTCGCCGCGGCCACCCTGTCCGACCGGTACATCACCGACCGGTTCCTCCCGGACAAGGCGATCGACCTAGTGGACGAGGCCGCGTCCCGGCTCCGGATGGAGATCGACTCCCGGCCGGTCGAGATCGACGAGATCGAGCGGGCGGTACGGCGCCTGGAGATCGAGGAGATGGCGCTGTCCAAGGAGGACGACGCCGCCTCCCGGAACCGGCTGGAAAAGCTGCGCCAGGAACTCGCCGACCGGCGCGAACAGCTCTCCGTGCTGTCGGAGCGGTGGCAGCGGGAGAAGAAGCACATCACCGCGATCTCCGAGGCCAAGGAGCAGTTGGAACAGTTGCGCGGCGAGGCCGAGCGCGCGGAACGCGACGGTGACCTGCTGCGCGCCTCCGAGCTACGGTACGGCCGGATCCCCGAGATCACCAAGGCGCTGTCAGAGGCCGAGGCGCAACTCGGCGGGATCCAGTCCGATGGCGCGATGCTGAAGGAGGAAGTCGGTCCGGACGACGTGGCCGACGTGGTGTCCTCCTGGACCGGCATCCCGGCCGGGCGGCTGATGGAAGGTGAGACCGCCAAACTGCTGCGGATGGAGCAGGGACTGGCCTCCCGGGTGGTAGGTCAGGCGGAGGCGGTGCAGGCGGTGTCCGACGCGGTACGCCGCGCCCGCTCCGGCATCGCCGACCCGGGCCGCCCCACCGGCTCGTTCCTGTTCCTCGGCCCGACCGGGGTTGGCAAGACCGAGCTGGCCAAGGCACTCGCGGAGTTCCTCTTCGACGACGAGCGGGCCATGGTCCGGATCGACATGAGCGAGTACGGCGAGAAGCATTCCGTGGCGCGGCTGGTCGGTGCCCCGCCCGGCTACGTCGGGTACGAGGAGGGCGGTCAGCTCACCGAGTCGGTGCGCCGCCGTCCGTACTCGGTGGTGTTGCTGGACGAGGTGGAGAAGGCCCACCCGGACGTGTTCGACGTGCTGCTCCAGGTGCTGGACGACGGCCGGTTGACCGACGGTCAGGGCCGTACCGTCGACTTCCGCAACACAATCCTGATCATGACGTCGAACCTGGGCTCGGCTGCCCTGTCGGATCTGACGCTGACCGAGGAGCAGCGGCGGGACGGGGTGCTCGCCGTGGTACGCCAGAGCTTCAAGCCCGAGTTCCTGAACCGGCTGGACGACATCGTGGTGTTCCACAGCCTGTCGAGCACGGAGCTGGAGTCCATCGTGGACATCCAGTTGCGACGGCTGTCCGACCGGCTCGCGGACCGCCGGCTGGAGCTTCAGGTGTCCGACGCGGCCCGGGAATGGCTCGCGGTCACCGGGTTCGACCCGGTGTACGGGGCACGCCCGCTGCGCCGGCTGATCCAGACCTCGATCGGCGACCAGCTCGCCCGCGCCTTGCTGGCCGGAGACGTCCGCGACGGCGACACCGTGCGGGTCGACCTGGCCGAGGACAAGGACACCCTGACCGTGACCCCCGCCCGCTAGCCCCTTCGTACGCGATCCTGGAAAGCTACCGCGATCGTCTGACGGTAGCTTTCCAAGGTCCGCCCGGTACGGTCGGCACACTGACCACGGTGCCCTCCCGGCGGGCGCGTTCGGCGGCGAACACCGCGAGGTGGCTGCGCAGTGTCTCGTCCGGCCCGGACAGGATGTGCCGGCCGTCGCCGGTAGCCACGGCCCGTACGAACCCGTCCATCAGGCCGGCGTCCCCACCACCGTGCCCGTCGTCGGAGTCCCCGCGTGCGTCGATCACCTCGGCGGTGCCCGAGCGGAAGTCGTACAGCCGGATGGTGTCGCCGTCGCCGACCAGTTCGCCGTGGCTGCCGAAGATCCGGGTCTGCCGGTGCAGTCCGCCCTCGGTGAAACCCGTCATGGTGAAGGTCCCGGTCAACCCGCCGTCGAACTCCAGCGCCACCACCTGGTGGTCCACCACGTCGTTGTCGCAGGCGTACACGCACCGCCCGTACGGACCGTCACGCAGCGCGGCGGTCAACGCCGCCTCGGTCGGCTCGTCAACCACCACGTGCAGCGGCCAGCCGTGCCGGCCGCCCCGCAGTCGGTCGAAGTAGAACCGCTTCGCCGAGTACGGACAACCGGCCTCCACCGCACAGTCCAGGCACCGATCGGCGGCACCGTCCGGACGGTTGTCCGGGGTGAAGTGGGTGAGCCCGCCGAAGCTGGCGACCCGCCGGATCGGACGGCCCACCACGTACCCCAGCCAGTCCAGGTCGTGACACGACTTGGCGAGCAGCATGAACGTCGATCGCTCCTGGTTGCGCCAGTTGCCCCGTACGAACGAGTGGGCGTAGTGCCAGAAACCGACCGGTTCCAGGTGTTGGACCGAGATCACGTCACCCAGGCGTCCATCGTCCACCAGGGACTTCACCGCCCGGGTGTAGCGGGTGTAGCGCATCACGTGTCCGACCGCGAACAGCACCCCGGCCCGCCGCACCGCCGCCACGATCCGCCGACAGTCCGTCTCGGACGGCGCGATCGGCTTCTCCAACAGGATGTGGTAGCCGAGGTCGGCGAACGCCAGGGTGGGTTCCAGGTGCATCGCGTCCTGGGTGGCGATCACCACCGCGTCCGCCACCCGGCCGGCGGCGACCAGGTCGCGCCAGTCCCGGTGGACATGGTCGACCCGGTGCCCGGCCGCGAACCGTTCCCGGCGTAGGTCACGGGGCTCGGCCACGGCCACCACCCGGGCCCGGTCGGGCTTGGCCAGCGCCCAGGCTGCGTAGTTGGTTCCCCGGTCACCGGCACCCACCACGGCGAGCGTCACCACGGACATGCGCCGATCCTGACACGGTCAAGGCAGCGGTTCGGAGACGATCCAGAGGTGACCGTACGGGTCGCGCAGTCGGCCGTCCCGCTTCCCGTACTCCCGGTCCGCGACGGGAAAGATCACCTCCGCGCCGAGTTCGAGCATCCGCTCGGCGAGCGCGTCGGCCCCGGCGACCTCAAGCGAAAGGATCACAGGCGTGCCGCCGAGTCGCCGGGGCGAGGGATCCACGCCGTCCGCGTCCTTCACCATGAGGACGTGGTCACCGAGGGCCAGTTCGGAATGCACGATCTTGCCGCGCTCGTCCGCGTACCGCTGTAACTCCTTGGCGCCCAGCGCCTGGGTGTAGAACCGGATCGCCCGGTCCGCGTCGTCCACCACAAGGCGTGGGCAGAGCCTGTTGATGGTTGTCATGCTGGCATCGTCTCCCAGCAGTCGACCCCCAGGACCGTGAATCCGGCGAACCTACAGCGGTCCTCGCGCCACCCAACCGCCCGCCGCGACGTCGCGGACCAGCAGTGGGAGACTCGGACCGGCGGCCAGTGCGGTGCCAAGGACGTGGCCGGGGGCAGCCCCGCGACCCGGTGGGGCACCGCTGGGGCGAGATTTCCGGGGAGTTGAGTTGCGATGGTACGACCAGTGGAGAACCGTCGACGGCCACGGCTGAACGCCTGGCTGTGGTTCATACGGTTGACGCTCTACCCAGCCGTCAACTGGTTGTTCAAGCTACGGTTCCAGGGCGCGGAGCGGATCCCGGCGAGCGGCGGGGCGATCGTGACGATCAATCATGTCTCGTACGCCGACTTCGGCACCTCGGTCAACTTCCTGTACGGCAGCGCCGCGCGGCTGCCCCGGTTCATGGTCAAGAGCGGCGTGTTCAAGGTGTTCCTGGTGGGACGGATCCTGCGGACCTGTCGCCAGATCCCGGTGGATCGGGGTGCGACCACCGCCGCCGACTCGCTGCGGGCCGCGGTCGCCGCCGCCGAGGCCGGCGAGATGGTGGTGATCTATCCCGAGGGCACGGTGACCAGGGATCCGGACTGGTGGCCGATGGTCGGCAAGACCGGAGTGGCACGGCTGGCGCTCGCCACGACCGTTCCGGTGATCCCGGTCGCGGTCTGGGGGCCGCAGTTCGCGGTGGACAAGTACCACAAGAAGTACGACCTGTTCCCCCGCAAGACGGTCACCTACCAGGCTGGCCCCCCGGTGGACCTGGCGGCGTACCGGGGCAGGCCGGTGACCGCCGAACTGCTCCGCGAGGTGACCGACACGATCATGCGTGCGGTACGTGACCAGCTCGCGGAGATTCGGGGCGAGACTCCGCCCGACGAGTTCTACCGCCGACCGGCGACACCACGGCCGGCGACGAAGGGCAGCGGGGCGAAGCCGGTCACGCAACCTGCCGCCGAAGCGGATCAGCAGGTGACCACGACGGACTCCTAGAGCACCGGCCCACATCGTCGGGTTCTCCTCGGCCGATCACCGAGTCGATGTCGAGCACCACCGGATCAGGCACCCGCAGTCCCAGCCGGCGACCCAGCTCGCCGGCCTCCACGACACCCGGTGACGAACCACCCTTCCGGAGCGGGGTCAGGTAACGCAGCGCTGTCACCTCGGGGAGCATGGTGGCAACCCTGGACATCCCTGCTGGAGAGCACCTTGACTTTGCTGCTCGTGTTCGCGGCCGTCCTGCTGGTGGCGGTACTCGTGTCAAGCCTGGCACACCGGACCGTACTGTCCACGGCGGTCCTCTTCCTGACGACCGGTTTCCTGTTGGGTCCCGGTGTCCTGGACGTAGTGTCACTGACCCCGACGTCCCCGATCGTGGCGCAACTCGCGACGCTGGCCCTGTTCGCGGTGTTGTTCACGGATGGCATGCGGGTGGGTTGGCGGGATCTGCGCTCCGCGTGGCGGCTGCCGGGGCGGGCCCTCGGCTGGGGATTGCCACTGACGCTGCTGATCACAGCGCTGCTGGCGCATTACGTGGTGGGGCTCGACTGGCCTGAGGCGTTCCTGGTGGGGGCGATCCTCGCGCCCACCGATCCGGTGTTCGCAGCGGCGCTGGTCGGCAATGAGAAGGTGCCGGGCCGGCTGCGACACCTGCTCAACGTGGAATCCGGTGTCAACGATGGGCTCGCATTGCCGTTCGTGATGCTGTTCCTCGCGGTGGCTGCCGGCTCCGACACGCTGCATTTGGGCGCGCTCGCCTGGGAACTGGCGCTGGGCCTGGTCATCGGCGTGGCCGTGCCATGGCTGGCCATCATGCTGGAGCGCACCCGGTTCTTCGCGGCGTCAACGGCGTACGAGCCGCTGAACGCGGTGGCGATCGGCCTGCTCGTGCTGGCATTGGGGCACGCCACGCACGGCAACCTGTTCATCGCGGCGTTCGCCGCGGGCGTCACCGTGGCCACGTTCGGGGAACCTCAGAAGGCCTCCTTCGAGCACTTCGGGGAACTGGTCGCGGAGTTGCTGAAACTGGCCGCGCTGCTGGTCTTCGGGGGTCTGATCTCGCCGACTTTTCTGGCAGAGATCTCCTGGCAGGGCTGGCTGTTCGCGGTACTTGCGCTGCTGGTGGCGCGGCCCGCCGCGCTGGCGGTGTCGTTCCTCGGGTCACAGCTGTCGGCCAGGGAGCAGATGGCCACAATGTGGTTCGGGCCGAAGGGCTTCGCATCGGTGGTGTACGTCCTGGTGGTGCTGGCCTCCGGGATCCCGGCGGCGGATCTGGTGTTCCACCTCGTCGGCCTCACTATCGTGTTGTCAATCCTGGCTCACTCCTCCACGGATATCGTGGTCGCTCGCTCCTTTGAGGACGCACGGACGATGTCAGCCGGGCACGGCGCGGTGCGGCGGTTCGGCGAGCGGATCAGGCACCCGAGGTGGCGGCGTGCCACGGACGACTAGGTTGCGCCGGTCGCGGTGCCCGCCAGGTCGTGGTCTTCGGCTGTCAGGAGACTCACGCTGACCATGGCCAGCCGTCAACGCTGGGACATCATGGTCGCCCCGTTCGGTCGGAACCCAGTCTCAACCTCGTACCAACATCTCTCCGATCGTGCGGAATGACGGGAGATTCGCGGTAGGTTGTTCGAGTTCTCGATCTTGTCACGGATCTTGGGGGAGGACGACAGAATGCAGAGCCTGACGCCTGACGCGGAGAGCCGCCGCAGACCAGCCGTCGTGACCGTGGCTGCGGCGCTGATGCTGCTGGTGGCCGTGCTGGGTGTGGTTTCGGCGGTCATCGCGCTCGCCGTGATGGGCGGAATCCGGGACGCGATGCTGGAGGCGCTCGCCGAGCAGGACCAGCAGATGGCCGACGCGGCGTCGGGTCTTTTCACCATCTCGATGGTGGTCGGGATCGGTTTCAGCCTGTTGCCCGCGGTGGCGTTCGCGGTGCTGTCGTTCTTTCTGCTGCGGGGTGCGAACGCGGCCCGGATCACCACCTGGGCGGTGACCGGCCTGTTCCTGCTCTGCGGTGCCTGCCTTCTGGCGTTGCAGGGCCTTGGCAACTTCACCCCGCAGGGTGACCCGAATTCCGAGACGATTGCGCGGGCCCTGGAGGACGCGACCCCCGGGTGGTACACCGCGAGCGAGATCGTGATCAGCATTGTGGAACTGTTCGCGTACATCGCGATCATCGTGCTGCTGGCGCTGCCGGCGGCGAACACCTTCTTCGCGAAGCCGGTGCCGCAGTGGTATCCGCCGGCCGAGTTCGGCGGCCCGGTCCAGCCCTCCGGGCCGATTCCGGGCGGACCCATGCCAGGCGGACCCATGCCTACGCCACCGCAGGCCCCGGCACCGCCGCCACCCGCGCCGCCACCCGCGCCGCAGCCACCGACGCCGGACGAACAGCCGGCCGAGCAGCCTCCGACTCCTCCCGTGTCCGGTGAGACACCACCCGAGGCCGAGCCCCCGACGCGCTGACTCGCCGGGAAACGTCGCACCTGGAGCACGCATGACACTGCCGCCCGGTTACCCCGGTGCGCCACCGCCGGCGCCGAGATCGCGTCCGGGTGCCGTTACCGCCGCCGGTATCGTGATGCTCCTGCTCAGCCTGGTCTCAATGGGGTGGGCGGGGATCCTCACGGTCAGCTTTCTGGTGGTCAGCGAAGATCTGTTGAAGTCCCAGCTCCGCAGGACCCAACCGGGGATCACCGGTGAGCAACTGGACACCATGGTGTCGCTCACGAAAGGGCTGGGATACGCCGCCGCGGCACTGATCGCGGTGCTGGGGATCGCGCTGGCGCTACTCGCCGTGCCGGTCATCAGGGGCAGCCAGGTGGCGCGCATCCTGACCTGGGTAACGACGGTCGGCTACGTCGTGTGTGGCCTGTGCACCACCGCGTCGGCCGGTGCCAGTGGCGGATCCGGGGTGGGCGGTAACGGTTTCGTGATGCTGTTTCCACTGGTCACGCTGCTCGGCGCACTGTCCGTGATCGTCCTGCTCGCGCTGCCGGTGTGTAACCGGTATTTCGCCAGGCCCGGGATGCCCTGGCAGACTCCAGCCGGGTTCGGCCCGGCGACGCCTCCGGCCGCCCCGCCCCCGGCGGACCAACCGAGCACGGAGGAGCCCCCGGGAGACGCGGCACCGGAGCGTCCCTCCCTGTCCTGAGCAGCCCTGAGGAGGTCGCATGCCCACCGCACTCGTCACCGGCGCCACCGCCGGCATCGGTGCCGCCTTCGCGGACCGGCTCGCCATGGAGCACCACGACCTGGTCCTGGTGGCACGCGACGAGTCCCGGCTCGCCGAGCAGCGGTCCGCACTCCATGACAGGTACGGCGTACATGTGGACGTGCTGCCCGCCGACCTGTCGGACGATGACGGTTGCACCGCCGTCGAAAGCCGACTGTCCGATCCGGAGCGCCCGGTGCACGTACTGGTGAACAACGCCGGCTTCGCCCTCAACAGCTCCTTTGTGGAGGCTGCCGTCGAGGACGAGGAGCGCCTGCTCCGGGTGCACATCCGGGCGGTGATGCGGCTCAGCCACGCGGTACTTCCGCAGATGCTGGAGCGTCGTCGGGGCGACGTGATCAATGTGGCGTCGGTCGCCGGATTCGGACCCGCGCAACCCGGGGCCACCTATTCCGCCAGCAAAGCATGGGTGATCAACTTCAGCGAGTCTGTCGGCGCCGGGTTGCGCGAGTACGGCGTCCGGATGATGGCACTGTGCCCCGGATACACCCGTACCGAGTTCCACCAGCGGGCCGGTATCACCCTGCCCATTCCGGACGGGCTGTGGCTGCGTGCCGAGGACGTGGTCCGGACGGGCCTGCACGACCTGCGCCGGGGCAAGCTGATCAGCGTCCCCGACGTGCGGTACAAGCTCGTTGTGGCGGCTATGCGACACCTGCCACACGGCCTGGTGGCTCGGCTGACCCGCGATGCCCGTGGCAGGATCTCCCGGAATCCGCACACCGGAGCGGGCTAGTACCGAGGGGGCACCCGAGCATGACGTACCCGGGCTACGGCGGGCAGCCGCCTCAGTACTCGCCGTTCGGATCCGATCCCAGCCCGGTGCCTGACGTGAGCCAACCGGTGACCGGCTTCCCACCGCCCCCCGCCGGCCCTCCGCCGATGTCGGTGCCGGTCATGTCGGTGCCGCCGGCATCAGGCCCCCCGATATCCGGTCCGCCGATCTCGTCCCCATACCCGCCACCGATGGCCCCCGCATACCAGTTCGCCCCGGTGGGGCGTCCGACGGTGGTCTCACTCGCGGTGACCCTGACCTTCGTGGGGGTCGGGATCGCCTTCGTGGGCACTCTGCTCGGTCATCTGGCGCTCGCGGACCTTGCCCGCCAGGACACCCCAGCGGAGGTCCAGGACCTGATGCGGGCGATGTCAGGGATCTCCACGTTCATCGCCGCCGGGGTCAACCTGGTCGGGGCTGCCGGAGTCTCGATCTGCGCCATCTCCGCGATGCGCGGCTCCAACGGCGGCCGGATCACGCTGTGCGTGCTGTGTGGGCTGTTCGCGGGGTGGAAACTGATGTGCGGCGGCTACAACCTGCTGATCTACTCGCAGGACACCATGGATGAGGTACTCGCCCAACTGGGTGGCGCGGTCCGGTACCTTTACGGGGCCGTCGCGGCCGACCTGTTCCTGATGTTCCTCGCGATCGCGATTCTCGTCCTGCTGCTCACCGGTCCGGCGAACCGATACTTCAGCCCACCCCGCGTGCCGGCCCCCGCGATGCCGTACCAACTGGACGTCTAGGCTCACAGTCGTGACTGACCGTGACGAGCTGCGTGAACTGATCAAGGACCTCTCGGTGGTCCGCGGCGAGGTGGTGCTGTCCAGCGGCCAGCGGTCCGACCACTACGTCGATCTGCGGCGGGCCACGTTGCACCACCGCGCCGCTCCTCTGGTCGGCAGGGTGATGCTGGAGGTCACGGCCGGCTGGGAGTACGACGCGGTGGGAGGGCTGACCCTGGGGGCGGATCCGGTGTCCACCGCGATGCTGCACGCCGCGGCGGCAGCGGGACGCAAGCTCGACGCGTTCGTGGTGCGCAAGGAGGGCAAGACCCACGGACTGCAGCGTCGGATCGAGGGGCCGGATGTGGCGGGCCGCCGGGTACTGGCGGTGGAGGACACGTCCACCACGGGCAGTAGCGTGCTAACGGCTGTGGCCGCGCTGCGGGAGGCCGGTGCCGAGGTGGTCGGTGTCGCGGTCGTGGTGGAACGGGGTGCGGCGGACGCGATCCAGGGGGCGGGTCTGGACTACCGCTTCGGGTACCGCATGGATGAGCTGCTCTCCGGCTGATCTCAACGGCATCCGTCACGCTTGAACGAGCTTTGTGCCTTAAGTCGCGAATATGCCTGAAAATTGGCTCAATCCTGCGACTATTAAAGGGTGAGTGCGACAGCCCTTTCCACACCGCGCCAGACCGGACACCTCGACGACAGCCATCCCCGATCGCCGTTGTCGGGTGAGCCGGTGAGCCGCTCCGACGCCGAACGACTGGCCGGGGTGTTGAAGGCACTCGCCGACCCGACCCGGCTTCGACTGCTGAGCCTGGTGCAGTCACGGCCACGGGCGGAAGCACGGGTCAGCGAGCTGACCAGCCCGCTGGGGGTGAGTCAACCCACCGTGAGCCACCACCTTCGAGTGCTTTCCGAGGCAGGGCTGCTGCACCGCGAACAGCGGGGGGTCGCCGCGTACTACCGGTTGGTCCCGCACGCGCTGGCGCGGCTGGCAGACCTGCTCACCCCGCCCGATCCGTCCCCGCCCGCCTGTAACGGACCGACTGTCGTGCCGGAATCGCCCTCGGCCCGCCCTTCCGTGTCGTAACAGGTGGTCGCGGGGCTCGGGCGACGCGGCTAGCGTGGAGCCCGAGGAGGCGATCCGGATGGCCACGCACACCGGGGACGGCACGGCGATCAGCGCCGCCCCCAGCGACGGCGGCCTGAGAATCGACGACCCGTACACGGTCCCGACCCGTCACTGGCACGCCCTCGACGACGGCCGGATCCAATGCGACGTGTGTCCCCGGGCCTGCCGGCTGCGGGACGGACAACGCGGGCTGTGCTTCGTACGGGGTCGGATCGACGACCAGATCGTGCTCGCGTCGTACGGCCGTTCCAGCGGATTCTGTGTGGACCCGATCGAGAAAAAGCCGCTGAACCACTTCCTGCCCGGGACCCCGGTGCTGTCGTTCGGCACCGCCGGCTGCAACCTGGCCTGCCGGTTCTGCCAGAACTGGGACATCTCCAAGTCCCGCGAGATCGACACTCTCAGTTCCTCCGCGTCACCGGACGCCCTGGCGGACGCGGCGGAACGTCTCGGCTGCCGCTCGGTCGCGTTCACGTACAACGATCCGGTGATCTTCATGGAGTACGCGATGGATGTCGCGGACGCCTGTCGGGAACGCGGAATCAAAGCCGTGGCGGTGAGCGCCGGGTACATGAGTCCGGCCCCCCGGGCGGAGTTCTACCAGCATATGGATGCCGCCAACATCGACCTGAAGGCATTCACCGAGGACTTCTACAAGAAGATCACGTTTTCCCGGCTGGGCGTGGTGCTGGAGACCCTGGAGTACCTGCGCCACGAGACCGACGTCTGGTTCGAGATCACCACCCTGCTGATCCCGGGACACAACGACTCCGACACCGAAGTCGCCGAGCAGTCCCGGTGGCTGGTCGAGCATCTCGGGCCCGACGTGCCGCTGCACTTCTCCGCGTTCCACCCGGACTTCAAGATGACCGACGTACCGCGTACCCCGCCGGAGACCCTGAGCCGCGCCCGCCGGATCGCGCTCGACACCGGCCTGAAGTACGTCTACACCGGCAACGTGCACGACCCGGAGGGGCAGACCACGCACTGTCCCGGCTGCGGCGAACCGGTGGTGCTCCGCGACTGGTATGTGATCTCCCGGTACCGGCTCGACGACCGGGGCCACTGCACCCGGTGCGGCACCGCCGTGCCCGGCGTCTACCAGGGACCGGTGGGCGACTGGGGACGCCGTCGCCATCCAGTGCGGTTGCTGGACCAACGGGGCGAGCACGGGCCCCAGGACCGGCGCGGTCCGCATGATCGGCGTACCGGATTCCCGGCGGGAGGAGCCGGGTGAGCACGCGACACCCCGTGGTGGCCGGTCGGTTCTATCCCGCCGACGCCGCCACACTGGCCGGCACCGTCGACGCGATGCTGGACGCCGTCACGGTCCCGGACGACGACCCGCTCGCGACGGCCTACGTGGTCCCGCACGCCGGGCACCGCTACTCCGGGCAGGTCGCCGCTCACGTCTACGCCCGGCTGCGCCGGCACGCTGGAACGGTACGCCGGGTGGTGCTGGTCGGCCCATCGCACTTCGTCCGGCTCAACGGTGCGGCCGTACCGACCGTGGACGGTTGGTTGACACCGTCGGGTGAGTTCCCGGTGGACCTCGAACTGCGGGACAAGCTGGTGATCGGCGGTTACGCCGTGGCGGACGACGCACCACACCGCCGGGAGCATTCCCTGGAGGTGCAGTTGCCGTTCCTCGCCCGGACGCTGGGCCAGGTGCCGGTACTGCCGGTCGCTGTCGGCATCTGCCCTGTGGACAGCACTGTGGACATCATCGGCGCGGCGATGACCGCCGCCGGGGACGGCACGGTCCTGTTGTGCAGCACCGACTTCTCCCACTATCACGACCACGAGACCGCGCAACGGCTGGACCGGCGTACCGCCGACGCGGTGCTCGGGCTGCGACCGGAACGGATCGGGGTACGCGACGCGTGCGGCGTGTTCGCGCTGCGCGGCACCGTCGGCTGGGCCCGACGGCATGACCTGACGCCTGAGTTGCTGGACCTGCGTACCTCCGCCGACACATACGGCTACCCGGAACGGGTGGTGGGCTATCCGGCGTTCGCGTTCCGTCAGGGGATGACGGCCCCGTGACGGGGCCGGTCAACCAGGCCGGTCACCGGTCGTACTCGTCATCGTCGACGACCACCCGGCTCTGCTCGACCGCGTCGTACTCGTCGACCTCGCGACTCACCAGGGGCCGCGCGCTGGATTCGTCCTCAGGCCGCAGCGGACGGGACTGCTCGGCGGCATCCGCTTCCGGGGCGTCGGTCGGCGTGGTGGCCCGTTCACCCGGCTCCCACAGTTCGGGGTCCACCCGGTCGGACTCGGGGATCTCGGGTCGTGTCATCTCTGCGATGCCCTCCCACGGCGTATCGACAGGTCGCGTGTCGGCTTCCGATCTCACGGTACGGGGTGAGACCGGCGAACGCCCGCCCGCCGCCGCGGCTTCCAGGTACTGGCGGGTAATCACGCCCGGCTGCGGTGGCCCCCAACCCTGGGGGATACTCGCCGCGAGGGGCGAACACCCGGGTCCGGCCCGGGTCACCACCGGTGTGAGCAACACCGCCGTTGCGCGCAACCGGCCGCACACAACCGATCGCACGCATCAAGGGAGCAGCAATGCCCATCGCGACACCCGAGGTCTACGCCGAGATGATCGACCGCGCCAAGGCCGGCGCGTTCGCGTACCCCGCGATCAACGTGACCTCGTCGCAGACCCTCAATGCCGCGCTGCGGGGCTTCGCCGACGCGGAGAGCGACGGCATCATCCAGATCTCCACCGGCGGCGCGGAGTACCTGTCCGGCCCGACCGTGAAGGACATGGTCACCGGGTCCGTGGCGTTCGCGGCGTTCGCCCGCGAGGTGGCTAGGAAGTACCCGGTCAACATCGCCCTGCACACCGACCACTGCCCAAAGGACAAACTGGACAAGTTCGTACGTCCGCTGCTCACGTTGTCCAGGGAGCGGGTCGACCGGGGCGAGGAGCCGCTGTTCCAGTCACACATGTGGGACGGGTCGGCCGTACCGCTGGACGAGAACCTGAGGATCGCCGAGGAACTGCTGGCCCAGGCGGCGGCGGCCAAAGTGATCCTGGAGATCGAGGTCGGCGTGGTCGGCGGTGAGGAGGACGGCATCGTCGGCGCGATCGACGAGAAGCTGTACACCACGCCGGGCGACGGGCTGGCCACGGCCGAAGCGCTCGGCCTGGGCGAGAAGGGCCGCTACATCACCGCGCTCACCTTCGGCAACGTGCACGGCGTCTACAAGCCGGGCAACGTCAAACTGCGCCCGGAGATCCTCAAGGAGATCCAGCAGGCGGTCGGCGCCAAGTACAACCGGCAGAAGCCGTTCGACCTGGTGTTCCACGGCGGGTCGGGGTCGCTGCTGGAGGAGATCCACACCGCTGTGGACTACGGCGTCATCAAGATGAACATCGACACCGACACCCAGTACGCGTTCACCCGGCCGGTGGCCGCGCACATGTTCAGCAACTACGACGGTGTCCTGAAGGTGGACGGCGAGGTCGGCAACAAGAAGGCGTACGACCCACGGTCGTGGGGCAAGGCGGCCGAAGCCGGGCTGTCCGCCCGGGTGGTGCGGGCATGCCAGGACCTGCGCTCCGCGGGCACCATGCTGTCGAAGTAACTCGCCCCCACCGTCGCTTTGTGGATCTTGGAAAGCCGCCTCGACATTGCCGGTAGCTTTCCAAGATCGGAGCGCGCCCCGGACGGGCCGGGCGTCGACCCGGCACAGTAACTTTGGTGCGTGGCGGAGCAAAGTGAGCAGGGGAAGCGACTGCACACCCTCGCGGTCGAGATCGCGGCCCTGGCGCAGAACGGGCTCAACTACGGAACCGATCGGTACGAGATCGCCCGCTACCGCCGGCTGCAGCAGATCAGCGCCGAGGTGATGTCCCTGGTCTCCGGGGTGGAAGCCGCCGAGTTTCACTGCGAGATCGTGGCGCAGACCGGTCACGCGACACCCAAGGTCGATGTCCGGGGAGTGCTGTTCGACGACCAGCACCGGGTGCTTCTGGTACGCGAACGGCGTGACGGCATGTGGACGTTGCCGGGCGGCTGGGCGGACGCCCTGGACGCGCCGAGCACGGCGGCGATCCGTGAGTTCGCTGAGGAGGCGGGCCTCAACGTACGGGTACGCAAGCTGGCTGCGGTGTACGACGGGTTCCGCCGTAACCGGCATCCGGCGATGCCGTTCCACATCTACAAGATGTTCTTCCTGATGGAACGGTTGGACGACGCGGCACCCGTCGCGGGGCTGGACGAGGAGACCACCGCCGTAAACTTCTTCCCGCTCGACGGGTTGCCGGAACTTTCCACCCGGCGTACCACCGAGGAGCAGCTTCGGCGGCTCTATGGGCACCACCTCGACCCCGACCTGCCGACCGAAGTGGACTGAGCTGACGTACGGTTCCCGGACGGGGCGGCGCGGGCGGAGCAGCCCTCTGGCGAGCACCACAGATCCCGGATGGCTTGGTTCTCGCTGTCACGGCGTCGTTCGTTGGGCCTCTTTGGCCGCCGCGGGTTGCCCATACCTGAGCAACAGGGTCACCGCCTCGTCCACGTCATCGGTGAGGTGTACGCCGCGCGAGAGGTCACCGTGCGGGGAGCCGGCGAGCAGCGGTCGCA
The DNA here is from genome assembly GCA_036375165.1 of Micromonosporaceae bacterium. Taxonomy (GTDB): domain Bacteria; phylum Actinomycetota; class Actinomycetes; order Mycobacteriales; family Micromonosporaceae; genus WHSM01. The sequence continues at coordinate 45,307 of DASUSI010000177.1, forward strand.
ACAGGCGCTCCACCGGAAGAGTCTCGGTCCAGAACCTGGTGTCGATGAAGATCAGCGGACCGCTGGCACCGTCCGTGGCGTAGAACGTCTTGGTGGCCGCCTGGAACACCTCCTGCACCGTCCCGGCACGTCCGGCGGCGAACACCACGCCGCCCCGGGCCAACCGGAGGATGGTGTCCTCCCGGATCGCGTTCGAGAAATACTTCGCGATCCGTGCCGCGAACAGGTTCGCCGGCTCGTGCCCGTACAACCAGGTGGGTACCGACAGCCCGCCGTGCCGTGCCCAGGTCAGCGCGGCCTCCCCGGACGCGGGCGGCGCGGGCCTCTCGCTCGGTAGACCGGCCAGCACCTCCAGCGCCAGTTTGGTGTACAGCTCGGGATCGATGAACGTAGGTGCCGCGGCCAGCCGATCAACCACCCGGTCCAGTTCCGCCTGGTCCACCGTGGACAACGCCGCCCCGAGGTTCGCCGCCTCCATCACCCCGGGCCCGCCCCCGGTGACCACCAGGCAACCGGCGGCCGCCAGTCGCAAGCCGATCCGGGCAGCCAGCCGGTAACCCGGACCCCCTCGCGGCTCGGCGTGCCCGCCCATCACTCCCACCACCGGCCCACCGGCGGCGTCGGTCCAGGCATCGATGGTGTCGCCCAGCGCGTCGTCGATGCCGTGGTCGTGCATCCGCTGGGCGAGGGCCTCCCGAAGGCTCGGCAACGCTCCACCGTGCGCGACGAAGTGACCGTGTACCCGGGTGTCGTACATCGCCTGGAAACCGCCCTCGGCGAATCCCGCGGCGAGGTCTCCCGCCGTGTAGAGCCGGAACGGATGCGTGGGGTACAGCCCTTCCTGGAAGTCCGGTATCACCTGGGCGCCCCGCGTGATCAGGTCTGCCTCGACCTGCGGCGCCACGAACCGGCAGGCGATGAAGAGCGTGTTGCTGACGTCGATCCCGGAAAAGTCCGGCGGGTCGTCGTCGAGGGTCAGGCCCTGCACCACCAGTCCGGACAGCCGGCCCTTCGCCAAATGCTGGTCCAGTTCCTCGCGGGACTCGACCTCTTCACGACTGTGGTCGTACGGCTCCACATCCGTCATCCTGCCCAGGGCGGCGTTTCCTCGAACCAGTCTCGGGCGCGGCGACCGGGCGTGATCGAATGGCGAGCCAGCCACGGCGTATCACACGGTGACACTATATGTACGTGGTGTGAGATGGCTGACTGCCGAGTGAAGGGAGCGACGGCCCGCACCTGACGTGCGGACCGTCGCCGTGCCGGTCCTGGGGAGGCTCCGGACACTTCCAGTATCGCTCATCCCGGCGCTGTCGTTACGTGAGCCGTACGGACCATCATCACCTGTCCGTTCGGACGGTGTTATGGATCACGCAATCACGTTCCGAAGGCGCCAGGTGGCGCAGAATGGCCGGATGAGTCCGACGAGAAACCTGCTCGGCGACACGCCGGCCACGCTGCTGCCAGCACATCCGGAGGCGGACCAGGCCCTTGCCGAGGCGCTGCGTGCCGGTACGGAGCTGGCGGATGTCGCGGCACGCTTCCCGGCGCACCCGGCGGCCTGGGCCGCGCTGGCGGACCGTGCCGTCGCCGACGGCCGGGTCGTCGAAAGCTATGCGTACGCGCGTACCGGCTACCACCGGGGGTTGGACCAGCTACGCCGTAACGGCTGGCGCGGCCACGGCCCGGTGCCGTGGTCCCACGAACCGAACCGGGGATTCCTGCGCAGCTTGCACGCCCTCGCGCGGGCGGCCGACCTGGTGCACGAAGCGGACGAGGCGGCGCGTTGTGCGCAGTTCCTCCGGGACTGCGATCCGGCTGCGGCCGACGCACTCGCCGGCTGACGGTCGGTTACAGGCCCTCCGCGACCGCTGCCGCGATCTTCAGCCAGGCGTCCCGGGTGGCCTGGGTCAGCAGCCCGTAACGGATCGGTTCGCCAGAGTCGACCAACGGCTCGTACGGCGCCAGCAGCACCGCCCGGGTCCGGGCCGCGAAGTGACGCTGGATCGCCGGCAGGTCGATGTCCTTGCGGCTGGGCGGCATCGACACCACCGTGACCGCGCGGCGTACCAACTGGTGCCGACCGGTCTGCTCCAAGTGGTCCAGCATCCGGGCGGCGGTCTCGGCGGAGTCGTTACGCGCCGACATGGTGACCACCATCTGGTCGGTGGCGTCGATCGCGGACTGCCAGTTCTGGGCGCGGACGTTGTTGCCGGTATCCACGATGATCAGCTTGTAGAACCGGCTCACCACCTCGCGGATGTCGCGGAACGCGTTCGCGGTCAGCATTTCGCCCGCGGTCGCTGACTCGTCGCTGGCCAGCACGTCGAACATCGCCTCGCTCTGGGAGCGGACGTACTGGGAAAGGTCGCCGATCCGTCCGGCCGGGCCACGGAAGTGGTCGAGGTCGCGCAGCAGGTCCCGCACGGTCCGGTGATGGAAGTCCTGCTGTGCCCGCATCCCAAGGGTGCCCTGGGTCTCGTTGTTGTCCCAGGCGAGTACGTATCCCCCGCGCCTCTGCCCGAACGTCATGGCGATCATCAGCACGGCGACGGTCTTGCCGGCGCCGCCCTTCGGGTTCACCACGGTCACCTGTCGTAGCCCGCCGAAGTTGCGCCGCACTGTCTCGATCGCGGAGATGTACTCCTGCTCTCTGCGGCCGGGCGGGAGCTTCACCAGGCCGAGGGTGGTCTTGCGGAGCGCCTTGCGCAGCCCTTTCTGGGCCACCGGCTCGGAAGGTCGCACCGCGCGGCGTTGCGCGAACTCCTCGGCCGTGGGCGCGTGTCCGCCATCCGGGTGATGGGGCTGCGGGACCACCGGGTTTTCGGCGGTGTATCCCGTCAGTGGATCCACTATGTAGTGCCCGCCAGCCTGTGGTCCGGTGGTTGGGTGCCCGGCAGTCTGGTGCGTGCCGGGAGGTGGCGTCGAGCCCGCTGGGAGTGCGGCCGGCGACCTGCCCGGAGACACCGGCCACGTCGGCGGCGGGGGCCCCGCTGGCGGGCCCGGAGGCGGGCCCGGAGGCGGACTCGGCGGCGGGCCCGGAGGTGAGCCCGGAGGCGGCGGCAGTTTCCCGGAACGTGGTCCCGGGGAGTTCTGCCAACCGGTCCCGTGCTGGGGTCGGGATCCCGGCGGAGGTGATGGCGGCGTGGCGCTGAGCGCCCTCGGCGAGAACTTGGCCCGCTGCGATGGCCGCGACCCCGGTGGCGGGCCCGGTGGCGGGCCCGGTGGCGCGCTGGCTGGAGGCCCCGAGGCAGGGGGTGCAGATTGCGGACTCGCAAGGGGCAGGAACGGCGAATCGATCGCATTGTCGTCGTCACGGACGGGAGAACCCGAAACCCGGCCAGAGGTGGCTCCGGAACCGGCAACACCGGCTCCAGCACCGGATGTCGGTGGGCGCTGCCACGGTGAGTCCGACGGGCTCGCCGTGACCTCTTCCAGAGGGGGCCAGACCGGTGGGCCCGGCTGTGGCGAACCGGCCGGGGACGACTCACGACCGCTGAGGGGTTCATCCCCGGCGGCCGGGTGGGGTGACGCGGGGTCCCTGTGAGTGTCGCCGTTGGACGTTGCGTGCCGACTGCCCGGCTCCGGTGCCGCGTTCTCCCCCGAGTGCGGGTCGGTGCGGGACTGCTCCACGCGCATACCCCCTTGGCTGTGCAGTGCGTCGCTGACCTGTCCCTGATTGTGCCTGGCCTGGCGAACGTGGTCGGCCCGGTCGGCGCGGGCGTTGAGGTGTCAGTGGACGTACACGGCCCACGCCGAACGCTCGATCCACCAGCTACGCTTCCGGCCGAGACTACCCGCGACACCGTCGTCCAGGTACGGCACGTCGTCACGTGGCGTGATCGAAACGGCGCGTCCCCGTGATCGACGTACCTCGACCCGGATTGTGCGACGCAGCAGCCCTCGCCGTAGCACCGGGACCGCGATGCCCACGTCGATCGAGCCGTCAGCCGGATCCGCCACCCCCACCAAGGGGAGACTGTCGATTGTGGCGTATCCCGGCGCGTTGGCCACCGCACAGGCGATCAACGGCTCGGAGCCATCGGTGAGTACGGCGTCGTCCACTTCGACCCGTCCGTACCACACGGTTGCCTGGCCGTGCTGGTCCGCGCCCCCGACCAGGGCACCGTGCAGCGTCACCGAGCCACTGTCGGTACGGAGCAGGTCGACCCGCCGGACCAGCCCACCGGTCACCGCCGACGCCACATCTCCCGGGGTGCGCGGCAGGTCCAGCCGGGCGACCAACTCCGGCGGCGTGCCGGCGTCCATCGGAAGGACGCCGATCGGCGGAAGGTCCGGTACGGTCCGGTCGGCGGGAAGGTCCGCTGGGCGCTTGCTCGGTGCTGGGGCGTGACGGCGGACCAACCGGCGGAGCACGGCACGCAGCTCGCCGTCGGTCGCGGCCGCCACCACCAGCCGGCGGTCCTGCCCGAGATCGGAAAGCACCGCGTCGATCTGCTCGTCCGCCTCGGCGGTCATGGTGGACACCTCGGCACCCGTGGACCGCAGCGCGTCCCGGCAGGTAAGTACCGGCACCCGCTCGCCGGAGCAGCCACCCGGCGAAGCGAGGCTCAGCAGAACGACGTGCATGATCCGATCCTCCCTCCCGCTCCGGCGTTCTGTCGTGGTTGCCGCGTTCTGTACCGGCTGGCCTAGGGCGGCCTGTCCCGGTCGCCGGTTGGGTGGTATGTCCCGTGGCGGTTGTCGGGGGAACCGTAACCGCAGCTAGCCTGTAACCGCTACCGGCCCCTGACCAGCGGGTCGGCACGCTGTGGGCACCCGCCGGGGGCCCCATCAGGAGGCGACGGACAACATGCCAGCGATCGCGCTCGTCGGCGCCCAGTGGGGCGACGAGGGCAAGGGCAAAGTAACCGACCTGCTCGGGGAGCGGGTCGACTATGTGGTGCGTTTTTCCGGCGGCAACAACGCCGGACACACCGTGATAACCCCGGACGGCCAGAAGTACGCACTGCACCTGATGCCGTCCGGAGCGCTGTCCCCGAACGCGGCGATCGTGATCGGCAACGGCGTGGTGGTGGACCCCAAGGTGTTGCTGTCCGAGATCGATGGGCTGACCGAGCGCGGCGTGGACGTGTCCCGACTGATGGTGTCCGCCGACGCCCACCTGATCATGCCGTACCACCGGGCACTCGACCGGGTGGTGGAGCGCTACCTGGGCAAGGCCCGGATCGGCACCACCGGGCGGGGCATCGGGCCCGCGTACGGCGACAAGGTCGCCCGGATGGGGATCCGGATGCAGGACCTGCTCGACCCCGGCATCCTGCGTCAGAAACTGCAGTTGGTGCTGCGGGAGCGCAACCAGATGCTGTTCAAGGTCTACAACCGCAAGGCGCTCGACGTCGAGGAGATCGTCCACGAATACCTCGGGTACGCGGAGCGGCTGCGGCCGTACATCGTCGAGACCCGTGCGGTGCTGTGGCAGGCCCTGGACCGGGGCGAGACGGTACTGCTCGAAGGTGCGCAGGCCACCATGCTGGACATGGACCACGGCACGTACCCGTTCGTCACCTCCTCGAATCCCACCGTGGGCGGTGCGTGCGTCGGCACCGGCATCCCCCCGACGAAGATCATGCGGGTAATCGGGGTGACCAAGGCGTACACCACACGGGTGGGATCCGGGCCGTTCCCGACCGAGTCGCACGACGAAGGCGGCCAGTACCTGCGCACCAACGGCAAGGAATACGGCACCACGACCGGCCGGGAGCGCCGCTGCGGCTGGTTCGACGCGGTGCTGGCCCGGTACGCGGTCCGGCTGAACGGCATGACGGATCTGGTGGTGACCAAGCTCGACGTGCTGTCCGGGCTGTCGAGGGTGCCGTTGTGCGTGGCGTACCTGGTGGACGGCGAACGGCACGACGACATGCCGATGACCCAGACCGCGTTCCACCACGCCGAGCCGGTGTACGAGTGGCTGGACGGCTGGTCGGAGGACATCTCGGGGTGCAGGTCGTTTGACAGGTTGCCGAAGGCCGCACAGGCGTATGCACAGCGGATCGAGGAACTGTGTGGCGTCCGGGTCAGCGTGATCGGCGTCGGTCCCGGCCGGGACGAGAATGTGGTGCGCCACCCTCTGCTGGGGTGACACCCTGTGCTCGAGTGACACCCTGTGCTCGGGTGACCGGCCGCCGGGCCACCCGGCCGTCATCGCGCTACCTCAACGGCGTCCGGCGGGGTACCGGTGGTCAGCAGGGTGTCCATCACCCGTGCGGGCCGATACTCGGGGTCGATCCGCAGTGCCCGCTGGACCGCGATCCCGGCGAGCGCGCCGTCCCCGGTGCGCCATGCCGCGTAGCCCAGCAGCGTGGCGACCACGGGAAGGTACGCCGGCTCGGCGCGTCTGGTCAGGTCGCCCCACAGGGCCACGTGGGCTGACCCGGTCGCGGCGGCCACCCGCTGCCAGGCCAGGCTGACGAATTCGTCCACCAGCAGTAGTACCGAGAGCCACGCGGCGGTGGCGTCCGCGAGTCGTTTCCCCGTGGGGTAGCTGTCCAGTGCCCGGTCGAGCAACCGTTCGCCGCCGCGTACCAGCCGGTTGCGGATCGATGCCTGGTCACCGGACATCAGGGCTTTCCTGATCCGCCGGTCGGCATGGGCGGTGGCGACGGCGAACGCCTCCCGCTCGGCCCCCTGGATCGGTTCGACCTGCCGCTCCAGGGCGGCACGGTCCGGGAGCGCGACACATCCGGCGACCACTGCCGAGGCGGCGATCGGGCTGCTCGCCACCTGAAACGGCGTACCGTCGGCGGGACAGCACGCGGGGTCCTGGCACAGGTAGGACCAGTACCGGTCGTCGGTGACCCGCAGTGCCTCACGTACCGGCAATTGGGCTTCCTCCAACGCGACACAGAGGTCCAGGATCGCGGCGTCGACCCGGGCCGGCGGGCCGTAGCCGACCAGAGCGGTTTCCTCGATCGCCTGCCGGCCGGCGATCTCGGCCAGTTGTCGGACCGGCTCCGGGTCGCCCGGCTCCGGCAGGTCGGCCCGGGCCAGGAACCGGACCATGCGATCACCGAAGCCGACCAGCACCAGGCTGTCAGAGGGATGGAACCCGATCAGGTACGGGACGGCGGCCAACAGGTCCGAGGCGGAACGCAG
>DASUSI010000178.1:0-126838 GCA_036375165.1 Micromonosporaceae bacterium
AGTGGTCGGGAGCGGTGACGGACCGCATCGCCCCCACGATGCTCTTGAGCGCGGCGGTACCGTCGATGAGCGGGTAGACACGGTTCTTCGCCGTGAACCGAGGGAGCCGCTCTTTCGGCCCGGGGTTCGGGCCGAACCACATGTCGGGCGCGTCGTGACGGCCCATGTGGATCGTCTGCAGTGCCCAGTGAAACGGCTCGACGAGGAATCGTTGCGGCTGCGCCGCGTCGGCACTGCCGGACGGCAGCTCAGTGAAAACGTGCTGCGGCCATGAGAGCGTGAACGTGCCCGACGGGACGCCCGACCGGACCGACCAGTCGAACGTGCCCCAGTCGGCGGCGCGGAACGTCAGCGGAAATGTATTGCCGGTCTCGACGTGGACGATCGTAACCGACTGGCCGTCGAGCGGCTGATCGTATTCGTCACGCAGCTCGATCAGCATGCGGTAGGTCAGCACCGGCCACAGGGAGTGCGCGGCGTCCGATGCGTGCGAGACCAGGCCAGAATTGCGTCCCTCGAAGGTGTTCCTGAAGAACGCCGCCGGATCCGAACGGCGCCGCTTGTGGACGGGATCGATCAACGTTCGCAGGTACGCCGGCGTCGCGTCGAGGTCGACGCCGAACATCGACAGATAGACGATGCCGAACGAGAGCTCCCCGCATGTCGTCAGCCCCAGCTCATCGCCGCCGTTCACTTTCACTGAACCGACGCCGCTGGCGTACGTCGCCCACCGTTCGTCCTTGCTGCGCTTGTCGGACTTGAGCTTGTTCTTCTCGAGAATCGGCTGGAGCCGGCGAAGGACGTCGATGACGTCGAGCCACTGATACACGAAGCAGACGCCGCCGTTGCCGAACGCCTGACGCAGATCGTTCAGCACCGAGGGACTCGGGATCAGGACCAGCTGGCATCGCGTCGGCATCACCGGGTCGACGAACATCCGCACGGCGCCGGGGATCACGGCTCGTGCCGGGCTGGTGGCCTGCTCCGCGGAGGCGATGCCGATCACCAGGGCCGGCTGGAACGTGCCGGGCGGCGGCACGGGGCCGTACGGCTGCAGCTGCTGATAGGTACCGGCGTTCTTCGGCGGAAGCGGCAGGAAAATGTTCGTCGCCATGTGTTCCTCTCAGGTGATCAGAGTCCGGTACTCGGCGTTGGTGCGTCCGCCCGTGTCGAGCACGCGGAGCCGATAGGCGTAGGTCTGGTCGGCGCCGCGGCCGGTGTCTTCGTACTCATACAGTCCACGTGGCAGCCAGCCGGTCAGGTTCTCCCAGTCGTCCGAACCGGGGAAGCTGCGCTGCACCAGGCAGCGCAGCGCGGGATCTGACGCCGTCCACGAGAGCGCGATGCCGCCCGGCGCGGGAACGGCCGGACTCCACTCCGGCGGCGGCGGCCTGAATGTATCGAAGGCGCGGCCGACGACGGCACGCGAGGGACTCGAGGCGTTGCCGGCTTCGTCCACCGCGACCACGCGATAGACGAAGTTCACCAGCGGCGTCACGGTATCGACGAACGCAACGTCCGACGGGCGCGCCTGCGGATCGCCGGGCCCCACTGGCTCCGTGTGCACCAGCGTCATCAGGCGGAGATCGCGTGAGAGCGGCTGGCTGTCAGCCCTGTAAACGCGATATTCGACGAGGTCGGGCTCGCGGTTGGAGCTCCACTTGAGCGTGATCTGGCGGTCGCCTCCCAGTACCTTGGTGATAACGGGAGCGCGGGGTGGAACGACTTTCGGAAAATAGATCGGAGGACTCGCCAGGCTGAACGGGCCGCGATTGTGCGCGCCGTCCACGTATGCGGCGCGATAGAAATAACGATTTCGAGAGCGACCGTCCAGCGTGTCGACATAGGCGTGCAGCCCGGGGTCTATGACGAAGTCCGCAGGATTGTCAGGGCCCAGCCGATTGACGTTACCGGGATCTTCTGGATCGAGCGGCTGGATCGTCAGCTGCGTGAAGGCGCGTTCGTTGCCGGGCAGCCCGGCCAAGGCGCGCAAGCCGTCATTCGAAAGTGCGCGGTAGTACTCCATCGCCGCGGCCTTGTCCGTGTCGTGATCGAAGGCATTGAGCTCGTTCAACTCCGCGGCGATCTGCTCGCGCTTGGCGGCGTTCCATTCCGACGGGAAGCGTTCCGTCTGATTCGGATCGAGGTCGGACGCATCCGCGGCGCGCCGCTCCCAGTCAGTCTTGACAAGCGTGTCGTCGAGCGCGCGGAAGACGTGCGTCTTGAGACTCGGGGACGGGGCCCACCGGAACGTATAGAACGAGCGGCTGTGATAGTCCGCCGGCGAGGCGAAGACGCGCTCGGAATCCGGCTGCGCCAGCGGCGCCGGTGGCGGCGTGCGGCGGACAACGAAGATCTTGGCCGGTGCGCTGACCGGCCCTTCGTTGCCGAAGCGGTCGCCCCACTCACCTGTCGCCCATTTCGGATCGTCCGCCGTGTGCGGCCTGTCATCGGCAGCGGAGACGCCGGCATGCGCGTATTTGACTGGTTGCTCCAGGGACGTGGCCAGCTGCAACCCCGAACGCACCGTGTCGCCCGCGGCCGGGATGATGACGTCGTACCTTCGCAGGGAGCGCCCGGCGTCGTCGGTCGTGACCGTGACGTGTTCGTCGAACGGGACAACGTAGAAGCGTTCTCGCCAGGAGACCGCACTCAGAAAATCGACGTAGAGCGGGAAGCGGATGCCGTATGGCGCTGCAGCGTTGTCGTGCGCGTCGTACGCCCTGTCCAGCAGGAGCTCGGTCGGCGAGTTGACGGCCGCGATGACGTAAGTGTCGAACTGACCGACGACCTTGAAGGTCATGCCGACAAGGTGCGCGGTCCAGTGCGTGTTCGCCCCGACGACCACCGACAGTCCCCTGGTCACCGACACCGTGCCGGTGTTGTAGACCTCAGGCACCGTCAGCGTGTACGCCGCTCCGGAGTACGGCGCGATCTCATCGGCCGCGCCGATGTTCTTCACCCGGAGCGCGAGCGGCGTTCCGGCCTCGCTCCCGATCACGCGAAAGGCGTTCGCCCCCACTCGCAGCCACGCGCCCACGTAGGCATCGGCGCCGTGGACGTTCGCGATATCCGTCTGCACGTCGCTCTCGGTGACGCCGGCCGGAGCGACGTCAGTGATGCGGCCAGGGACCGCGTTCAGGAAGTCGGGCTGAAGGTAGATCCTGAACTCTCGCGTATCGGGTGCCTGCCGCATGTGTGCGTCGGTCCACTGCCACCGGACGCGAAGCCCCACCAGATCCTGCTTCTCCGCGGCGCTGAGCGAGTCGAACCACGTGTTGTAGACAGCGTCCCTGAGCAGCGTCGGATCGGCGGGGTCGAGCGCCGAGGCTTCGACCGCGTAAGGGGGCGGAGGGCCGGTCTTGTCGAGCAGGCGAACCGCTGACGGATGGATCACGCTGTCGGCCGGCGGATCCTGGTAGTACCACGGGCGCGGCCTCGGCGCGGGAGTCCACTGGAACCAGCGCGCGTCGGCGCTCACCGGGCTGTGCCGGCCGAAGATGTCGATGCCGCTGATCCGGTAGCTGTACCAGCCCTCCGCCAGCGCCCGGTCGATATGATGCAACGGGAACGGCGGCCAGTCGAGCGAGCGAACGGGCTCGACCCCGGGCGGAAGCGCCGGCTCGGCGACGAGCACAGGGTCCGGCGTGACAAGTGCGTAGGATCCAGACGGTCCGGGGGCCGCCGTGTTCTCGCGGTCGTCACGCCAGACGTGGTACATGAGCGCGGCGCCAGGCGCGAGAACTCCCGGCGCAAGCTGATCGAGGTCCCATCGGAGACCAGCGTTGTTCGTACCATCCAGAGCGCTGCCGTCCGACGCGGCGATCGTCGGGCCCGGCAGCGCGTAAGCGCGCACGTCGCCGGGTGGATCGAATGGCGGTGCCGGATCGAGCCGTCTGTTGAAGACGATATAGCCGTCGAGGTTCACGAACCCGCCTGCCGCGATGACGCCGAGCACCGTCGCCGCGTTGCTGTTACCGACGCCTGTGTGGTCGGCCACGATGAGGTAGTCGTAGGACCGGTTCTGCTGGACGTACTTGTCGGCCCAGTAGAGTCCAAGCATCTGCGCGACGGCAGGGTGCAGTGAGGCGAACAGTACGAGCTGAAGAGGGGACTGCTCCAGCATCGTCGGCGGGCCGACGTCCGGATCGGGCGGGGCGGCGGTGCCCTCGACGAGTGATTGCTGCAGGGCCATGGGGACGCCCGCCGGTCCGTCCTCCACCAGGTCAACCAGCTGCGCGTGAAGCTCGGAGAAGGGTTCACCCGCCCACGCGGCCGAAGGCCCATACCGGATGCGGCCGAGCGCCAGCGCCTGTGAGACGGCCTCGCTCGTCGGCTGCGGGCTGCACGGATACTGCGGGTGCATGACCGGCAGGCACATCGGTGCCTTGAAATCCGGCACAGGCTCCCATCCGCTGGTCGCGTTCTGCGACACGAAGTAGAAGCAGAGATCGATCAGCGCCGCCTCTCCGCCACTCACCTCGATCGCCGTGATCGAGTCTGCGTCCAGCGCCACCGTGACAACCTGTCCGGGCGCTCCGTGCGCGGTCGTTTCAAGGATGACGAGATCACCGTGCAGCGCTTTGACGGTCACCTCAGGTGCGACACCGCCGTCGGCCGTGCCGCACCTGAAGCAGATTTGGTGCAGCAGCGTTTCATCCTGCGGTGCTTCGACCACGACGCGGACGATGTCCTGCCCGGACAAGTTGAGTACGTGCGAAACCCCTTGCTGGGTCGGTATGCTCGCCGTGGCGACGACGGCGCCGGCCGAGTTCAGTGCGCTCACCCTGCCGGGACTAGAGAAGTGCGCGAGCGTCAACTCGACCGTGCTGGCCTTGCAGGGTAGCGAAATCTGGAGACGGTGTCCGCAGTTGAGTCCAACGAGATTCCCCAGCTGGACTTGCGTGTGCGCCGCCGGAGTGCCATCGTGCCCGCGGACCTCGAACGTCGTGTCCGCCACGATCAGGGGATTCGGTCCGACGAAACCAGCACGCGGCCGGAAGTCGATGCAGGTTCGCTCGCCTTGCCGCCTGCGAAAGCCGATGCGTGCCTCGGCGCGGTACGCCGATTGCGTGGCGTCGAGAGAGAAGCGGACGTACGTGCGCGCCCGGAGATCGAACTCCGCGACGGCGCCCGCGGGAAAATCGTCCGTGAAGACGAAAGGCCGGTCGCTGCGGACCTGACCGAACGGCGTGTTGAGCACCGCAGACGGCCATGGGCCGGACGGTATCTTGGGAAGGATCTGCCCGAAGCAGACTGGGCGGCTCGGCCGGTGCGGGCGTCGGAAAAGAAAGAACCCGTACCACGGAAAGCCGAGGTCGATGCGAGGGCTCCAACGGAGATGAATGCCGTTGACGAGCGGCGGCTGGATGGTGTTGGGCGGGATGTCACCGAGAACACCCAAGGCAGCCATCACCAGGCGATCCGTTTGCAGCGCCATTTCCCTCACGCCCGTTAGGTCATTGATAGCAGTCTGGATGCCGGCCTGAGGATTTCTACGGGGGACGAAGTCTGACGTCGTAGATGTCCCGCAGCGGATCGATTATCCCCGTCTTCCGCACAGAGATGCAAGCCAGTACTCGTCGAAGTCACCGTTTGTGTGGCTCGAAGCTTGAGGATGGCTTCGGCTCCGTCGAGTCCCCACCGGTCACCCTTCCCCGCACCCGGTTCCATCCGGACACCCGATTAGACCGCGGAGGTCACGATGTCGGGAGTCAAGGAGTCGCGTATGGATGGTCTGGCTCTGTTGCGTTGGTCGTTTGCAAGATCAAGGCAAGCTTGCCCGGTGAAGCTGTCAAACTGTCCTCGCCTGTGGCTGCCGCCGAAGTCGGCGTTCGCTGGATACCGCTTCCCGCCCGAGGTCATCGTCGTCGCTGTCCCGTGGTACCTGCGTTAAACCTCTCCTATCGAGACGTCGAGGAACTGCTGATCGAACGCGGCATCGAGGTCGATCATGTCACGGTTTTCCGGTGGGTGGAGCGCTTCACGTCGCTGCTGGCCGATGCGGCGCGATTCGCCCGCCACTCGCCGGGTGATCGGTGGTTCATCGACGAGACGTATTTCAAGGTCAACGGCATCTGGCGGTACGTGTACCGAGCGGTCGACCAGCACAATGTGAATCAGGGGCCCCTTTGTCGGCGGCGGCGAGGCGGTTGTCCAGCTGATACTCACCCCGTTCGGGGACGGGCTATTGACGGCCAGCCTGGCTTGTCAATGGCCTGTGGCCGCTGTGAACTGATGCTCCAGCAACTCGGCCCGGACTGCGCAAAAGGGTGTGGGACGAGCAGATCCGCCAGCACAAGCAAGGCCACCCTGCTGACGAGCGGATGAAGGACGCATCCAACCAAGGCGTCTCACGGGCAGTCAGCCGCCATGGAAGACGCACCCGACTTCCGCGCCGCCGCCCAGGCTGAGCACTCCCACCACGGGGTCGGTGCTGCCGCGTACGAAGCCGCCGGCGTATCCGGCTTCGCCCAGGTAGATGCCCCAGTTGAGGAAAACTTCCTGCGAGCCGCCAGCACCGTCGGGAAATGGTTCGGCGGCGGGACGGACGCGTCGCTGCAGCACGAACGGGCCGTCCATCGCCGAGCCGACGTTGTGCTCCCACTCGGCCGCGTCCACCTTCCAGCCGGCGATGATTCCGTGGCCACCGTGCAGCAGCGTCGGCTTCAGAATCAGCTCGTCCTGGTGGGCCAGCGCGTGAGCGAGTAGGTCGACCTGGGTGCCGCCGGGGTCCGTGGCGCGTGGCCGCACGTACCGTGTCCACGGCAGGAGCCGGTCGACACAGGCCAGACCAGCGGCGTCGAACAGGTCACGGTGGCGTTCGTCGGAGAGTATGGCCAAGGTGCCCTTGTTGCCGTACAGCTCGGCGTCCAGCCGGCTGAACAGGCCGACTCTGTCCTGCTCGACCGCGGCCAGCAGCGGCTCCAGCTGGGCCGCCGCCGCGGGGTCGCTCAGGTCCTCGGCCAGGAAGTACCGGAAGACGACGTCGACGGCCTGGCCTGCGACGGTGGGCCGGCCGTTCGGGTACGTGAACTGGCTCAGATCACAGGCGATCCCCTCGACCGCGTAATCGGCCAGCTTCGCGGCGAGCACTCGCAGCCGGGGCCCCACGATCGCGAAGTTCTCCACGGTGTCGACCACGGCGACGACGGGTGGCCGGTCGGTGGGGATCGTCGCGGCGCACTCGGCGTACATCGTCTGGATCATGCAGCCCAACGTGTCCCGGTAGCGGAGCCGGTGCCGTCGCACGAACTCCTGAAGGGGTGGGTACGCCAGCATCGCCCGGTTGATGTCGGCGTTCTCGAAGCCGCCGAGCGCGCTGGTGATGTTGAATTCGAGCAGCTTGAACCCCGTACCGTCGTGGTAGAGGTCGGCCCGGCCGAGCGGGAGGAGCGACCCGGTGCGGGCACTGCGCGTGATCAGCGCCGTCTGCCGGGGATCCATGCCGACCGCCTCGGCCAGTGTGGTGATGCTTCCGCCGAACACCCGCTCCGGCAGGGAGCGCAGCAGGTCGTAGATCGTGCGGAGGTCTTGCGCGACGGTGCGGCACTCGGTCTCGCCGAGGAAGGCGGGGCCGTTCAGGAACCGGTCCTGATAGGCCAGCGCCAACGTGGCGGAAGCTCGGGCCGCGGCCGTGGGATCGCCTGTCGACGTGTGCCGGGCGAACTGCTCGGCGTACCCGTAGCCCAGCGGGGACCTGTGCAGCTCGGGCGGGCTCGTGGCTGTCATCGCATGTCCTTTCCGGAGTGGAGCGCGGGTTCGGTCCCGCGTCGGTGCGCCCCGACGCCGTGCCCTGACCGGGGGTCCGTTCGGTCCGTGTCCGTCAGGCGTGGAGCTGGGTCGTACCCTGCTCGGCGCGCGTGATCCACCGGCTGCGGGCGCCCACGACGAGTGCTACCGCGACGACCGCCATGACGGCTGCGCCGACTCCGAACACGGTGGGGGTGCCCGCCTCGGCAGCGACGATGCCGCCGGCCGCCGCACCGATGGGCAGCCCGCCCCAGGCGACGAGCCGGTACACGCTGTTGGCTCGCCCGAGCAGGTGCCGGGGCACCAGGGTCTGCCGTAGTACCACCACCACGACGTTCCACGTCACGGTCCCGCAGGCGAACAGCGCGAGGGCGGCGCCGACCGCGTACGCCGACGGCACGGTGGCCAGTACCGCCTCGCTCGTGGCGATCAGGGCGGCGGTGGCGACCAACGCCATTTCCCGACCGAGGCGGTTGGTCAGGACGGGGGCGAATCGTGAGGCCAGGACGGCTCCCACGGCCTGGCAGGCGAGCATGACGCCGTACCCGAACGGGCTCAGGTGGAGCACCCTCTCGCTGTGCACCACGAGCACGGCGAGCATCGCGTTCCCGGCCATGTTGATCATGCAGGACAGCAGTGCGAGGCTGCGCAGCAGGTGATGCCGCCACAGCCATCGGGCACCGGCCAACATCTCTGACAGCACCCCGGCGGTGTCCGGCCGGGCGTCTGTCGGTCGGTTGCGGCGGATCCGGCTGACCAGCACGGCGGAGCACAGGAAGGTGGCCGCGTCCAGGCCGAACGGCAGGGCGACCGCCACACCGAACAGCAGGGCCCCGAGGAGCGGGCCGATGAAGCCGGTGCCGGCCTCCTGCGCGGCCATGACGCGGGCGTTGGCGGTGGCGAGCCCCGACGCCGGGGTGATGAACGGGACGAGCACCTGGGCGGCGTTGCGGCAGACGACCTCGCCGACGCCGAGCAGGAACATGCACACGTAGAGCAGCGGCAGGCCGCCCCAGCCGCCGAGGATCCCGAGGGCGAGGATCGCGAGCAGGGTGGCTCGGACGATGTCGACCCGCACCATCGTCACCCGGATGTCGAGGCGGTCGACCAGCAGTCCGGCCGGAATGCCGAACAGCACGAACGGCGCGGTGAACGCGACCGAGGCCGCGCTGATCAGCCGGGGGTCGTCGGTCAGCCGTGCGGCCAGCAGGGGGGCTGCGGCGATCGTGACGCCGTCACCGATCGAGGACACGGCAGCGGCCCACCACAATCGGGGGAAGTCGCGGCCCAAGTGCAGCCGACGGTCCATTGCGTCCCCTTCCGACGTGCCGCTCCGTCGCCGCCGACGGTCCATCGGTCCGCCGTCACGTGGCGTACAGCCCAGCGCACGGGATTGCCGAGGATAGTCGATGTGGCCGCGGCGGTGTCGAAGCCGGAATCCCGTCGGGTCGGGGCACAGTGGACATGCGGCTCGACGGCGGTGGTAGAGCTGTGCAAGGAGTGTCGCAAGAGCTACGCGAAAGGCCGATCCGTGTAGCACAGGCATCTGGTACGTTGCGAAGACGCCAGGCGTTGGACCCGCGGTCAGCGGCAGTGTCTGCATTGGAGTACGCACATCACCGAGAACTCTTTTTTGAACGCAGCGTTGAGACTTCTGGGTTCAGGTTCTGTGTCCGATTGTTGCGGTGCGGCAGCCTGCGGCCGAGTGGAGCTGGTCTTTCGCCCCGCGGTCGCGAGACGATCCGGCAACTGCCTGGTGCCCGGCCTGTCGGCGACCCGCTGATAGCGGCGGCCTGAGTACGGCCGCGCCGGAGTGGGGTTCGCGCTCGCCCGAACCGGCGCGCAGTCCGATATGGACCGACGTCCCGGCGAGGACCTCGCAACCCACACCAGCCGGGCGCTGGCGGTGCCGCGTACCCGCAAAGTCAGGGGTGCCGCCGGAGCGACCGCACGCACATCGAATGGTGAGGACAACGTTCATGAGAACCAATGAGCCGGATGTCGCGAGCCAGGCGACCGGCACCCGCCGTTGCGTCCCACGGCGTCCGCGGACCTGCCGCCTCTGGCCCTACGGAGGCGCACGTTGAGTCTCACCTCGGAAATGGACAACGCTCGATCCCACGTCGCCGAACCGATGACCGTCGCCGTCATCGGCACCGGGGCGATCGGCCAGGATCTGGTCAGCAAGATTGACCGTTCACCGGTGCTGGACTGCCGGCTGGTGGCCGGGCGCAACCCGGAGTCGGCGGGCCTGCGGCACGCCGAGCGCCTCGGCTACCCCACCACCGCCGCCGGGATCGAGGCCGTCCTGGCGGCTGAGCGCCCCTTCGACGTCGTGTTCGACGCCACCAACGCCGCGTCCCACCGCGACCATTGGCGGCTGCTGGAACCGCTCGGCACGCTGGTGATCGACCTGACGCCCAGCAAGGTCGGGCAGATGGTGGTACCCACCGTGACCGGGGTGTGGGCGGCGACCGGGCGCAACGTCAACCTGGTCAGTTGCGGCGGTCAGGCGTCCGTCCCGATCGTGCGCGCGCTCGCGGTCCGTTTCCCTGTGACGTACCTCGAGGTCGTCTCCACGGTGGCCAGCGCCGTCGCGGGCCGCGCGACCAGGCTGAACCTCGACGAGTACGTGGCGACCACCGGTCACGCCCTCACGGCGTTCTCCCGCGTGTCCGACGTCAAGGCGATTCTCAACATCAGTCCGGCGGTGCCGCCGGCCACCTTCCGGACGGCCGTCCAGGCCCGGGTTTCCGGCGTCGATGTCGCGGCGGTGCGCGCGGTGGTCGATCCGGCGGCCGAGCAGGTACGCTCCTTCGCCCCTGGATACGAAATCACCGCCTGCACGGTGGTCGACGACCGGGTGACGATCGCCCTGCACGTCATGGCGCACAGCGACGTTCTGCCGCCCTACGCCGGAAACCTGGACATCATCAATTCCGCCGCCATCATGGTGGCCGAGCAACACGCGGCACGGTTGGACCGGGTCTCCTGGGCGAAGGTGGCCCGATGAGAAACGTGGTGATCCACGATCCGACGCTACGGGACGGCCAGCACGCGGTCCGGCACCAGCTCGGGGTGGCCGCCCTGGGCCGTTACGCGGCAGCGGCGGACGCGGCCCGGATTCCAGTGGTGGAGGTCGGCCACGGCAACGGTCTGGGAGCCTCCTCGCTGCAGGTCGGACTGGCCGCGGTGAGCGACGAGGAGATGCTGTCGACGGTCCGGGAGGCGTTGCGCCACAGCCGGATGGGTGTCTTCATGCTGCCGGGCTGGGGTACCTCCGACGATCTCCGGCGGGCGCTCGCCCACGGGGCCGACGTCATCCGCATTGGCGTGCACGCCACCGAGACGTCGCTGGCCGAGCGTCACCTGGGCGTCCTGCGCGACGCGGGCGCCGAGGCACACTGCGTGCTGATGATGAGCCACATGGCGTCCCCCGACGAACTGGCCGAGCACGCCGCGCGCGCCGTCGGGTACGGGGCGCAGGCGGTGGGCATCATGGACTCCGCCGGTCACTTCCTCCCCCCTGACGTGACCGCGCGGATCACCGCGATCGTCAAGGCTGTCGGCACCACCCCGGTGATCTTCCACGGACACAACAACCTCGGCATGGCTGTCGCCAACTCGGTGGCCGCGGCCGACGCCGGGGCCCTGATCATCGACGGCTGCGCCCGTGGCTTCGGCGCCGGGGCGGGCAACACCCAGCTCGAGGCGCTGGTGCCGGTACTGGAGCGCAGCGGGTTCGCGACGGGCATCGACCTGTACGCGCTCCTCGACGCCGCCGACCTCGCTGAGCGTGAACTCATGCCCGCTCCACCGGTGATCACCTCGATGAGCATCGTCAGTGGTCTTGCGGGAGTGTTCTCCGGATTCAAGCACCGAGTCGTCGAGCTCTCCGCACCCGCCGGCGTTGACCCGCGTGACGTGTTCTTCGAACTCGGCCGGCGGCAGGCCATCGCCGGCCAGGAGGACCTGATCGTGGACGTGGTGGCGGAGCTGAGCGCCCGCAAGGCCATCCGGTGACAGGGCGGGTGACCTGGCCTTCAGAAGTTCAGAAGTGAGGACAACGACATGGCAGTTTCGGACGCGGTCGCCATGCCGAACGATTCTGCGGGTGTGCCGGTTGCCCGCATGTCGTTTGACGAGTTCATGGTCGTCGGTCCCCGGGGTCTGTTCAAGGCCGACGTACCGGTGGTGATCACCCTGCCGAGCAGCGTGCAAGGGCTCGGCAGGGAGGGCGTGGCGGCCCGCCTGGGAGACATGACCGTCACCCTGTTCACCGAGCCGAGCGACAAGAGCCATCCAGGGCGCTGGGACACCCGGGACATCAAGCTCCGTGAGTTCTTCGCGAACGAGCAGTGCCTCACCAGCCCGGACACCTGGCACCGCATCGTGTCGAACATCCGCAACAGTCCGGCGGACGTGAACGCCGTCATCGGCTTCGACGCCGAGAAGTTGTTCGGCTACGGCAACACGTTGTACGCGGCCAACCTGTGGATCAGCCACCGCGGTGTCTTCACGAAGAGCCATTTCGACGAGTTCGAGAACTTCAACATCGCGCTCGATGGCCGCAAACGGTTCATCATCGCTCCGCCCGGATCCCGGGAGTACTACCCGAGGTCGCTGTTGCGGGGGTTCGGGGACAAGTCCCAGGTGTTCGACCTCGACAACGTCGATCTGGTGCGCTACCCGAGACTGCGGCCCAAGCTCGCCCAGCGCCGCGATTTCATCCTCGAACCCGGTCACATGCTCTACCTGCCGCTTGGCTGGTGGCACCAGGCCGAGTCGCTGGACGAGATGAACGTCAACGTCAACTTCTGGCTGCGCTCGAAGAAGATCCTCCGTAGGCCGCATGTGCTCGGCGTGGCGCTGTACACGTACGCGTACCGCAAGGTCACGGGCGTCTACCACTACAAGCCCACCAAGGTGAACTCCTGATGAGCGAACGCAAAACCATCACCCCCATCCACCGGTACCGCAACAACGACAAGCTCATCGGTGTCGGGAACATCTTCTGGAACCTGTCCGAGGAGCACGGGGTGGCCGGCATCGTGGGCGACCTCGGCGGTGGCGTGCTGCGTACCGCCGACGGCCACGAGTTCGTGAACTTCACCGTCTGCTCCTACCTGGACCTGGACACCCATCCCAAGGTCATCGAGGGCGCGGTCGCCGCGGTGCGCCGATTTGGCGTGCTGGACCACTGCATCCCGCGTACCCGGGTTCAGATCCCGGCTCTGCTGGAGTTGGAGGAGTCGCTGGGCGAGCTGTTCGATGCCATGGTGGTCAGCGCGATCTCCACGGCGGCGGCCAGCACCGGACTGCTGCCGCTGATCGCGTCGGGGCACCTCGGCAACGGCACCCGGCCGCTGATGGTCTTCGACAAGAACGCCCACGTGTCGATGGCGAACGCCAAGCCAAGCTGCGCCGATGAGACGGAGGTCGTCACCTGCCGCCGCCACGACCTCGACTTTCTCGCGGACATGTGCCGCAGTTACGAACGCGTCTGCTACGTGGTGGACGGCTCGGACAGCCTGGGCGGCTACGCGCCGGTGAAGGAGCTGGCCGAACTGCAGGACAAGTACAACCTCCTGGTCTTCTACGACGACTCGCACTCGCTGTCCGCGTACGGCGAGCGGGGCATCGGCTACGTCCGCTCGCACTCCCCGGTGCTGGACGACCGGACCATCACCGTCGCGACCCTGAGCAAAGGTTTCGGGGCCGGCGGCACGGCGATCCTGCTCAACGGCTTCCCGCGGGAGATCCGGCGGATCATCGAACGCTTCGCGGGCCCCTTGGGCTACTCGCAGAAGATGAACACCGCCGCGGTGGGCGCCGCGCTCGCGTCGGCCGAGATTCACCGCACCGACGAGCTCACCGAGCTGCAGGGGCGGCTGCGGTCCAACATCGCCTTGTTCGACTCGCTGCTCGCGACCGAGCAGTCCGGCGGCACATACCCGATACGGGTGGTTCCCATAAGCGACGAGACGGCCATCGACGCGGCCCAGCGGGTCTTCGCGGCCGGCTTCTATGTCTCGCCGGTGTTCTTCCCGATCGTCGCCCGCGGCACCGCCGGACTCCGCGTGATGCTGCGAGCGGGCCAGACCGAGGAGCAGATCATCCGGCTGTGCTCCGTGCTCGTCGAGGCGGGAGCGGCGCGACCAGCCGGCGCACTGTCCGAGTCGGTGGCCCGATGATCGGTGAGGTACGGGCCATCCCGCGCAGCATTCTGTACACGCCGGCGGTGTCGCTGGACCGGGTGGCGAAGGCGTGGTCGTACGACGCGGACGTCCACCTGATCGACCTGGAGGACTCCGTACCGCCGGCCGAGAAGCCGGCCGCGCGCACGGTGTGCCGGGCCGCGCTGGAGAAGGCGCCGCGGCCAGCGAACGTCGCGGTGCGCATGAACCCGCTGGGCAGCGTCGCGGCAGTACACGACCTGCTGATGCTCACCGACAGTCCGGTGCGGCCCGGCATCATCGTGATGACGATGGTCACCTCGGCGGCCGAGGTCGATGTGCTGCGGCAGATCCTGGCCTCGGCGGGTGCACGGTCGGAGATCTACGTGACGGTGGAGACCGTCGAGGCGGTCACTGACATCGACGCGATCGCGCGATCGGCCGACGGGCTGGTGCTCGGCTCGGCCGACCTGGCCGCCACGCTCGGGGTCGAGATCACCTGGGAGGCCATGCTCGCCGCCCGACAGGCGATGGCGATGGCCTGCGCCGGGCACGGCACGGCCTGCATCGACACCGCCAACTTCCGGCTCTCCGAGCCGGCGGTCCTCGCGGAGGAGACCGTCCGGGTGCGGGCGCTCGGCTTCCATGGCAAGGCGACGGTGCACCCGGGCGAACTCGACGTGATCAACCACGCTCTGCGACCCCACCCCGACGACCTGCGCCTGGCACGCCGGGTGGCAGAGGCCGTAGGGGCGGCCAACGGCGGGATCGCTGTCCTGGACGGGAACATGGTCGGCCCGCCGTTCGCCCGGATGGCCCGCGCCACGGTGGCGCGCGAGGACGCCTGGATGACCCGGTTCGGTGCTGACGGTGGCGCTGGATGACCGCACCGGTGATGGTCGGTGCCGCGGACATGGCCGGTACGCGGCGGATGGCCCGGGTGATCGACGTGCTCGGCGAGATGTTCGCGGACCTGGCCGCCGGCCGCACCCGGTCCCCGGCCCGAACCGTCGTCGAGCACGGCCACCAGCGGGTGCTGCTGGTCAGCCCCGCGGTCTGGGAACAACGGGGGATGGGCAGCGTCAAGATCACCACACTCACCCCTGGCAACCCGGAACGTGGCCTGCCACTGATCCACGGGATCGTCGCGCTCACCGACCTGGACACGGGGCAGATCACCGCCCTGCTGGACGGCGCCGAGCTGACCGCCGTGCGCACCGGCGCGGTCGCCGCCCTGGCGACCCGTTCGTGTACTCCCGACGACGCCGACGACCTCGCGGTCATCGGCGCGGGGGTGCAGGCGCGTGCCCTGATAAGGGCGGTGGCGGCGGTGCGCCCGATCCGCACCGTCCGGGTCTTCTCACGTACCCGCGCCCGCTCCGAGCAGTTCGCCGACTGGATCCGGGACACGGCAACCCGACCGATCCACGTGACGGTCTGCGACACCGCGAAGGCCGCCGTCACAGACGCGGCGATCGTCTGCACGGCCACCTCGACCAGCGACAGTACGCCCGTGGTGGAGGCGGACTGGGTGGCCTCCGGAGCGCACGTCAACGTGATCGGCGGCACCCACCCGGACGCCATCGAGCTGGAACCCGGCATCCTCGCGGACGCCGTGACCATCGTCGAGGACCGCACTGCGGCGCTGGACGGCGCGGGTGAGGTGCGGGCCGCCCTGGCCGCCGGCCTGATCAGCGTGGCCGAGCTGTACGAGTTGGGCAGGCTGGTCAGCGGCGAGGTCAGCGTTGCCGGCCGGACCTCGGTGCTGCGCACTGTCGGGATGGCCATCGAGGACACCGCCGCCGCGGTCGCGCTCCATGAGGGGGATCTCGCGGCCGAGCGCGCAGTGGACGACGTGCTCGGGCGACCCGTCGGTCCGTCACCGTCACGGGGGGCGTCAGATGAGCACGCATGAGGAGGTCCGCACAGGACCGTCCGGGCACCCGTGGTTCGGCCGTCACCGTCTGAGACCCGCCGCGCCGGTGGACACGATCCGGCAAATGCTGCGTCATGAGCTCCGGGACACCGGCTGGCCGTACCAGCGGGTCCTTCCCACGGCACCGATAGTGATCCCGCGTGCGTCCTACGCCGAGGTCTTCCGGGCGACCGTCGCGCTGGTCGACCTGCTGCGCCGGACCGCCCTGGAGACCGCACCCACCACCGAGGGCAGGCTGGCGGCCTACCGGATGCCGCGCAGCGAAGACCAGCTGTGGCTGCGCGACCCGTTCGTCGAGGAACGGTACGCCGACTGCGTCGTCCGGCCGGACCTCGTCATCGGGTCGAACGGGCCCCAGTTCCTGGAGTTCAACGTCAGCGGCGCGCTCGGCGGCGTCGTGGAGACGCACAGCCGCTTGGAGGTGTGGCGCAAGCTCCATGCCGACGAAGCGGGCAGGACCTCGTTCAGCTCCCCGAGCCCGTTCGTCGTACGCGCCGGGATGTTCCGGTCACTGAGCGCCGAACTGGCACTGGCACCGCGAGTGGCTATCGTCGGCAGCGCCCGGGTCGAAGGTGTGGCGGGCCGGTACTTCGAGATCGAGGCCGACCACTTCAACAGCCACGGACTGACCGCACGGTTCTTCGAGCCGGAGGAACTACCCGAGGTGTGGGACTGCGCGTCGCATCTGCGCTACCCGGTCGGCCTGCGGAACTTCACGATCCCGGACTGGCTCCACGCCGGCATCGACCCCGCACCGGTACAGGATGCACTGGACAACGGCTGTCTGCTGGTGGGCACCCAGACGTCGACCTTCCTGCACAGCAAGCTGACCATGGGTCTGCTGTCGCAGGGGCGGCCATGGATGACCGCGGCCGACCGGAGGCTTGTCGACCGGTACCTGCCGTGGACGCGGATCCTCTCGGACCGCAAGACCGACCGCAAGGGGCAGCAGGTCGACCTGCTCCCGTTCGTCATGGCGAACCGGGACCTGCTGGTGCTCAAGGCCGGCTCGGGGGAGAGCGGCAAGCAGGTGGTCATCGGCCGGGAGGTCGACCAGGCGGTGTGGGAGTCCGCCGTCGGCGCGGCCGGCGTCGCTGGCACCAGCGTGGTGCAGGACTTCGTGGCACCGCGGACCTGCCGGGTCGCGCTGATCGCCGACGGCGCCGACGAACCCTACGACGTCGACGTCGCCCCGGTGCTGGGGCCACTGCTGTTCGGCGGTCGCCCAGCCGGGCTGTTCTGCCGCTTTTACGCCGACGGTTCCGCCGGAATTGTCAGCGTCAGAGCAGGGACCAGCAGCTCCGACAATGTCATGGTGACAATCTGATCGAAACCACCGGACGCCCCTGCGCCGACCCCTGTACCCCGAACCACCGGAGGAAGACGCATGACGCTGCGCCGAGTCAAGGACAACGAGTACGTCGAGGAGCATGGCGGGGACTACGAGGACTTCGAGCCCGGCATGGTGATCCGGCACTGGCCGGGCCGCACCCTCTCCGAGGCCGACAACACCTGGTTGACCCTGCTGACGATGAACCAGCACCCGCTGCACTTCGACCAGAGCTACAGCGCCGGCGCCGAGTACGGGCGGATCCTGATCAACAGTGGCATCACGCTCTGCCTGATCAGCGGGATGACCGTGCAGGCGCTGTCCGCGCGGGCCGTGGCCAACCTGGGTTGGGACAAGGTCCGCCTGAAGGCCCCGGTCTTCGTCGGGGACACGCTCTACGCGACGAGCCGGATCCTGCACAGGCGGCTGTCCAGGTCCCGGCCGGGGCAGGGGATCATCACGGTCGAGACGACCGGCACGAAGTCGACGGGGGAGACCGTCATCGTCTTCGAACGGTCCTTCATGGTCCGGTGCCGCGAGACGGGCTGACCGGGCCGGGGCCTGGTGTCCCGGTCGTCCCCAACGGCCACGCCGGCGTCACGTCATCCACTGTCGTAAGTCTGACCATGGGCGAAATCGGCGGGGTCTGGCAGGATTCGGGCATGACGAGCGAGCAGCAGGCGAAGGTCAGCCACCGCGGCATCCCCACCAGCACCGAGTTCCGCGAGTTCATGGCCTCCGGATGGGCCAGCGACGACCGGGCGCCCAGCTCCCGCGCGAAGGTCGCCGACCACGCGGCCCGCCGCCGGGCGGCCCTGTCCCAGCAGTTCCCCGGCGAGCGACTCGTCATTCCCGGCGGCGGCCTGAAAGTCCGCAGCAACGACACCGACCACACCTTCCGACCGCACACCGCCTTCGCCTACCTGTCCGGCCTCGGTGCCCACGCCGAGCCCGACACTGTTCTGGTGCTGGATCCGAAGCCCGAGGGCGGTCACCACGCCGTCCTGTATGTTCGCCCGCTGGCACCCCAGGGCAGCTGGGAGTCCTTCGCCGACTCGCGGCACGGCGAGTTCTGGGTCGGCCCCCGCCCGACCATCGCCGACGTCGAGTCGCAGCTGGGCCTCACCGCCCGCCACATCGACTCGCTCGCCGACGACCTGGCCAAGGACGACGCCGCCGCCCGGCTGCGCGTGGTCCGGTCGGCTGACCCGCAGCTCACCGAGCTCGTCGACACCACGCGCGCCCAGGCGGGGACGTCCCTGTCCGCGCAGCCGGAGGAGGCCGACGACGAGCTGGCCCGCCACCTGTCCGGGATGCGGATCGTCAAGGACGAGTGGGAGATCGGCGAGATGCGCAAGGCCATCGCCGCCACCCACAAGGGCTTCGAGGGGATCATCGCTTCCCTGCCCGAGGCGGTGCGCAAGGGTCGCGGCGAGCGGTGGATCGAGGGCGTGTTCGGCCTGTACGCCCGCCACGAGGGCAACGGGGTCGGGTACGAGTCGATCTGCGCGTCCGGCGACCACGCCAACACCATCCACTGGACGAAGAACACCGGCGAGGTCCGCGCGGGCGACCTGATCCTGGTCGATGCCGGGGTCGAGATCGACTCCCTGTTCACCGCCGACATTACCCGTACCCTCCCGGTGACCGGTCGCTTCACCGACGTCCAGCGCAAGATCCACGACGCGGTCTACGAGGCGCAGCAAGCCGGCATGGCCGCGGTGAAGCCCGGCAACAAGTTCAGCGACATCCACGCCGCCGCGAACGAGGTCATCGCGCGGCGCCTGCACGAGTGGGGGCTGCTGCCCGAGGGAGTCACGCTCGAGCAGACCCTCGACCGGGAGCACGGCGGTTGGCACCGCCGCTGGATGGTCCACGGGACCTCCCACCACCTGGGTATGGACGTGCACGACTGCCAGCTGCTGCTGCGCCAGGACTACCTGGACGGCGAGCTGCGGCCGGGCATGGTCCTCACGGTCGAGCCGGGCCTGTACTTCAAGTCCGACGACCTGCTGGCACCGGAGGAGTTCCGTGGCATCGGGGTGCGGATCGAAGACGATGTGTTGGTGACCGAGGACGGTTGCGAGAACCTGTCCGCTGCGATGCCGCGCACTTCCCACGACGTGGAGGAGTGGATCGCACGGGTGTGGGCGTCTGACGCGTTCGTCACCGGTGGTGAGGGCTCGTGACCCGCGTCGCATGGGGCGTCGCCGGCAGCTCATTCAGGATTCTCCGTGACACACCCCGAATTGCGCGGATCGCGGGCTGACAGCGCCTCGCGCTGTCGGCGGTCGCGGTGCCCGAGGTGGGTCGCAGTCGCCGGCGGAGCGTGCCTTGACGTTCCGCCGACGACCACGATGGCCGTCTCAACCGGGTCCCCGACCCCGTTTCCACGCACAGGCCGGCTTCCGGTCGGGAAGGCCGGCGTCAGGCGCGGAACTCCAACCAGTAGTCCCGGGACCGCTCCGCCTGACCCTTGGTCAGCTCGGTGTAGCACTGGTCGTACGAGTAGTCCATGAAATTGTGGATCGGGTCGAAGCCCGGGTCGTTCGGGCAGGTGTCCTTGGTCCCGTCAGCCGGGCAGCCGCTGGTCGCGATTTTCATCGCCGGGGTGTCCTCGACGTAGTCGCCGTTGGCGTTGCAGCCGCCGCTGAACGTGTGGGCGAGCGCGAACCAGTGCCCGACCTCGTGTACCGCGGTGAAGCCGAGGTCATAGCGGCCCTTGTACCGGTCGGACGTCTTGTACATCGATTCCCAGTCGACGACCAGTCCGTCAAGGTACGCCTTGGCATCGGTCAGCCCCGGGTAGTACGCCCAGCCGAGGTACGCGCCCGCGGTCGTGGAGTAGTAGTTGAGCGTGCCCATGTCGCCGCGGCGCAGCGTCTGCTTCATCTCACGCTCGCCCGGGGTGGTGGGACCCGCGTAGAACCACTCGGCGTTGTTCGTCCGCGTGACGCCGACCAGCTCGAACCGGAAGCCCTGGTCGTAGCCACCGTAGAACCCCGAGTATCCGAGGTTCATGATGCGGATCTGACGGTCGATGTCCGCATCGGACACGTCTCCGATACCGTTGTCGTGCACGACGTGGAACCAGACCGGGACAACCACGACGTTGTTCCACTTTTTACCTTTGCCCACGGCACTGGTTGGCAGTTCCTGATAGGTCATGTTCAGGTCAGGCTCTCGTGCGAGGTCACCCTCACCACGCGCCATCTCGGGCAGGCCGTCCGGTGACTGGCTGAGCACACCGCCGTCGTCGCACCGGTAGATCTCAGATCCGCTGTCGGCCTGTGCGGGTAACGCGCTCGCCGCGAGGGCGATCGCGGCGAGCACGAGGAGAGCGCGGATGCGTCTTTGCATGTTCCTCCTCCTGGATGTGGTGCGGTTGAGCCCGACCCTGGCACCGTGGGGAGTCGCCGGTCAAGGTGCCCGACCCGAACCGCACCCCTCAGGCGGTGACGTGGCGGGTCACGTGCCCGAAGCGCGAGCGGTACCGGGCCCGCCATGCCCGCGCCCAGCATGGCATCCAGACCGCATCTGCCCGACTCAATCGGGTTACGTCGCGACTACCAGTAGCCGTTGGCGATGGCGACCAGCTGGTTGTATTCGCCGTTGAAGGTGTTGCCATCCACGCATCCGTTCACGCCCCACACGTACTCGCAGGACGTGTACTGCCAGAAGGTGTGGAACGACCAACCGGCGGGCAGCGTCGGTGAGCTCACGCCGTAGTGGGCGACCCACAGCGGGTCCCACTGCGCGAACATGGTGTTGTACCCGGTGCAGCGGTTCCACCAGTCGGCGGTGGTGTAGATCACCGGGTCCCGGCCGGTCCAGGACCAGTACTCGTTGACGAAGTCGTAGATCCACTGGACCATCTGGCCCTGGGACAGCCCGTAGCAGGTCGCTCCGTACGGGTTGTACTCGATGTCCAGCGCGGCCGGCAGCGTCTGGTTGTCCGCGGACCACGCACCGCCGTTCTGGAGCAGGAATTGGGCCTGTTCCCGCCCGCCGGACACGTTGGGCAGCGCGAAGTGGTACGCACCGCGGACCAGACCGGCGTAGTACGAGCCGGTGTACTGCTGGCCGAAGTAGGGATTGCGGTAGGTCATGCCTTCGGTCGCCTTGACGTACGCGAAGCTGGCACCGTGCGCGGCCACCGCGTTCCAGTCGACGTTGCCCTGGTACGACGCGACGTCGATGCCCCAGATGTGACCGTTGGCGTGCGCGGGTGCGGCCGGCACGGTTGCCGCGGCGGTGCCGGCGACCAGCAGCAGGGCGGCGATGAGCAGCCCACGCAGTCGGACCGGCAGGCTCCGGCGGGGTGGGGCGGGTACGGGGTGCGCACCGGGGTTCGGGTGTGGCATGGGTGTTTCTCCTTTCCGGGGACGACCCGGGCCAATGGGTGGGTGCGGCGCGGTCGGGGGTGGGGTTCGTACGGCGGTGGTCAGACCCGGTAGAGCACCGGGTTGAGGGCGGTGTCGGGGACCTGTCCGGGCTGGGAGCCCGGAAACCACGCAGCGAGGTCGGCCTTCTGGTGTTCGTTGACCGGCTCGCTGATCACGATGTCGGCGTCGACGTAGATGACCGCCATGGCCCGTCGCAGGGTGGCGGTCCGGTTCGGTGCGGCGCGGTGGAACGTCCAACCCAGGTGGTAGCTGGCCTCGCCGAGTGCGTACGGCTGTTCCACGACCGGGAAGGCCCGCCCGGCGAGGGCATCGCCCAGCATGGCCTCGGACGTGTCGCTGATCGGCAGGTCGCGGCCGTACTCGAAACGGTGGCTGCCGGCGGCGAATCCGAGCGGACCCATCGCCAGCGGGGTGTTTTGCAGCGGGAGCCACAGGGTGCAGCACCGGTCACCAACCAGCGGCCAGTAGTACCGGTCGGCGTGCCAGGGGGTGTGGCCGCCACCGGGCTCCTTGTACAGCGCCTGGTCGTGGTAGAGGCGTACCCCGGTGACCCCCAGCAGTTCCGTTGCGAGCTGGGCGAACCGCTGCGCGAACACCAGTTCGCGTACCTTCTCGCTGTCCCGCCACAGGTTCGTCACCTGCAGGAACGCTCTGCCGTAGGTGTCACGGTCGGGCAGCGGCACGTGACCGGACTGGCGCCCGGTCACGATTCGGGTGATCTCTGGTTCGTACTTCCCGACGATCTCGCCGGTCACCACGCTCGGGAGCCTGACGAATCCCTGCTCGGCGAACGTTGCCCGGTCGCGGCCCGCGAGCGGGTACGGGGTGTCGAGAGTGACGGTCGGGGTCGCCATCGCAGCCTCCCCAGGCGACTGACCTCACGGTCGTGGTGCATCCCAGGATCGGGGCGGCGGGACCGGAAAACCACGCCAGAAGTGGCCGGTTCCGATGCTCGATTTGTCTATTTAATGGAGTCTGGCATGTTCTGGGGGATTCTCGTACTGTCACGATGTGCGGGCCGTCATGGAGCACCTCACGGTTGCCACCGGGACGTCGTTCCGCGTCCAACTCAGGCGCGAACCACGGTTCGCCTTCGAGTGGCACTTTCACCCCGAGTACGAGTTGACTCTGGTCACGGCTGGTGCTGGTCGCCGGTACGTCGGCGACGTGATGGAGCCGTACCAGCCCGGTGACCTGGTACTGGTGGGACCGGAGATGCCGCACACCTGGCAGTCGGATTCCGCGAGCTGGTCCGAGGCGGTGGTGGTCCAGTTCCGGCGCGACTTTCTCGGCCCTGGGCTGTGGCGGGCGCCGGAGCTCGCCGACGTCAGCGTCCTGCTGTCCCGTGCCAACCGAGGACTGGCCTTTCCCGACGGACCCACCGAGTCGGTGTTCGCACTCGCCACAGAACCGGACGCCACGCTGCGGCTGCTCGCGCTGCTCCCCGTGCTCGTCACTCTGACCAGGGCGACGGCACGACCACTGGCCAGCGAAGGCTACGCGCCACGGCTTGACGAACATGCCCGGCGGCGCATCGACGCGGTGTGTCGGTACCTCGCCGAGCACCACACCGGCCCGGTCCCGCTCAGCGAGGCCGCCCGGATCGCCAACCTCACGCCGGCGGCGTTCTGCCGGTTCTTTCGGCGGGCGACCGGTCACACCCTCACCGGGTACCTCACGCTGCTACGGATCGGCGCCGCGCGCCGACAACTCATCGAGACCGATCGTCCGGTCACCCAGATCGCCGCCGACTGCGGATTCGCCAGCCTGTCCCACTTCAACCGGACGTTCCGCCGGCTCACCGGCGAGTCGCCGCGTCAGTTCCGTCGAGCCTTCCCATCCGACGTCCGGCTCCCCACCGCTTGCGAGCCTGGTGGATCGGGCGGTCCGAGGTGACTCAGCCGGGCGAGGCCGAGGCGGTCCGGGCAGCGGTTGTCGCCGGCTCGGGCAGCAGGCTGAAGGCGCCTTCCTCCTCCTGGGCGTTGTGCAGCCGC
This sequence comes from Micromonosporaceae bacterium, assembly GCA_036375165.1. Lineage (GTDB taxonomy): Bacteria > Actinomycetota > Actinomycetes > Mycobacteriales > Micromonosporaceae > WHSM01. The sequence goes on from DASUSI010000178.1 coordinate 23,595, forward strand.
AGGATCGCGTACAGCCCATAGAGCAGACGTCGCAGATCCACCACGTCCTCGGGCTCCGGTGGCGCGTCACCGAGATCGTCGAGGATGTGTCGCAGCCGGGTCACCTGGTGTTCGATTTCGGCATGGGTGCGGCTGAGCCCACCGGTTGGGTCCAACCCGCCGAGTGCCCGCGCCATGATCGGCAACAGTTCCGCCTCCTCGGCCCGTTCGTGCGGCAACAGGTCCGCCTCCAGCCGGTCCGCCAGCTTGCGGACCGGATCAAGGTCGCAGTCGTGGGCGGTCAGGGTGTCGGCGACCGCGCGTACCTGTTCCACGATCGGGCGGACCGCGCGGTGCTGGGTGTGCAACCGGCGGGCGGTGTCCACGTCGGCGGGTGCCATCCGTACCGCGTGGACCCGGGCCGGCAGCAGCACCGTCAGCGCGATTGCGATGGCCGCGACGTCGATGATTTCCTGAAGCACCGCTCCGGCGGCGGGCGGCAACTGGCCCAGCGCCGCAGCGACCATCGCCGCGAGCGACATCCCCATCCCGGCGACCACCGCGCGCCAGGCGATCCGGCGGGACCGGCCGGCGATCAGGATGGCGTCGGCAAGGGTGTCGACGCGGTCACTGGTCAGCACGACATCCGCGGCTTCGGCGGCCACGGTCACACCCCGGGCGGCCAGTGCCACCCCAACGCCGGCCGCGGCCAGCGCGGGCGCGTCGTTGATTCCGTCACCGGCCATGATGGTGGGTGCCATGGCCTGCTCGGCACGCACGATGTCCAGCTTGTCGGCGGGGTCCCGTTCCGCCTGTACCGCGTCGACCCCCACGATCCGTCCCACCGTCTCCGCCGCGTCGGCCCGGTCGCCGGTCACCAGTACCACCCGGGTGATCCCGGCGGCCCGCAGCGCCCGGACCATCCGTGGAGCGTCCGGCCGGAGCGGATCCTCCAGCAGCAGCACCCCCACCGGTACGCCGTCGACCGCGACGAACACGGTCAGCGAACCGTCCAGGGCCGCCCGTCGCCGGGCATGGCGAACCCACGCCGGTGCCGGACCCGACACCACCCAGGACGCCTTGCCCAGCCGGACCCACCGGCCGCCGACCAGCCCCTCCACGCCGTACCCGGACCGCTCGCTCACCCGCTCGGGTTCCCGCAGCGGGATGCCCCGCTCCCGTGCCGCCGCCACGATCGCCCCGGCGAGCACGTGCGCGGACGTCTGGTCCAACGACCCGGCAAACCCCAACACCTCGTCGGCGTCGATCTCGCCGCCGGCCGTGATGACATCCGCGAGCGTCGGCTGGCCCCGGGTCAGCGTGCCGGTCTTGTCGAACAGCAGCACCCGCCCGGCCGCCAGTCGCTCCAGCGCCGAGCCGCCCTTGACCACGACTCCGCAGCGCGCCGCCCGGGACAACCCCGACATGATCGCGATCGGTACGGCCAGCAGCAGCGGACACGGTGTGGCTACCACCAGCACCGCCACCGCGCGTACCGGGTCGCCGGTGAACGCCCAAGCCGCACCGGCCAGCAGCAGGGTGAGTGGGACGAAAGCAGCCGCGAACCGGTCCGCCACCCGGACGAACGGGGCGCTGCCGGCCTCGACCTGAGCGACCAGGCGGACCAGGCCCGCGTAGGTGGACTGGGCCGCGACCGCGGTGGCCACCATTTCCATCGGTGCCCCGGCGTTCACCACGCCGCTGCGCACGTCCTCACCGGGACGGCGCTCCACCGGCAGTGCCTCGCCGGTCAGCGCTGACTCGTCGAGTACCGCCGTGGTCGAAAGTCGGCCGTCCACCGGCACGATCTCGCCGGAACCGACCAGCAGCCGTTCCCCGCGTGCCACCTCGTCGACCGGAACCTGCACCACACCGTCCGCGCTCAGGCGTCGAGCCGCCCGTGGCGCCCGCGCCACCAGCAGACTGAGTTCGCGTCGTGCCCGGGCGGTGGCCCGGGACTCCAGCAGCACACCGCTGGCCAGCATCACCGCGATCACTGCTCCGGCGAAGGGCTCGTCGACCAGCAGCGCACCCACGAGCGCCAGCCAGGCGATGACGTCGACGCTGGGCTGGCGGCGGCGGGCCGCGTCGAGCAGCGACAGGGTGGAGTGGATCAGTCCGAGCAGGGTGGTCGCCACCCACAGCCACCTCGCGACGCTTCCGGCGCCCGCGACCGCCGCGACTATCCCCGCCGAGGTGAGCAGCGACGAGATGGCGAACAATGCCGTGGCCCGATAGCCGTGGAGCCGGTTCGTAGGCGTCCCGCCACCGTCACCCATGCCGTCTCCCCAGCGCAGCCCGCCACCACGACCACTCACCGGACTCCCGGGTCCACCCTGACGCGGCAAATGACCTCCCGGCGAGGGCCGAAGGTCACCCGGCGGGGCCGCGTCACACCGCGTGCCCACCCCACCCATCGCTCGCCGTCACGGTACTGTCCTGTTCGTGGCATTCGATCCTGAATGGCAACTTGCCGAAATGTGTCCTTCCTGGTCCCGTTGGCTGCCTTGCTCGGTGCAACTACTCCGGGTTGTACCTGATGCCCACCGTTTTCCGCGTCGGGCCTGGGATGAAGGTCCGGCGCAGTTCGACTGGAACGCGCCGGTCTGGTGCGATCCAGGGGACCCGGACGACTGGGTCGCCCGCGCGACCGCCCGGCACGCTCCGGGCGACGAGGAACTCGCCGCCCGCCATGCCCGGGAGGACTACGACACCCGGGTGAAGATCCGCGCCGAGCGCATCGAGTTGTTCACCACGATGTGCCGCCGGGCCGGGATCCTGCCCCCGGCCACACTGTCGCAACTGCTCGACTGCCTGCTGGGACTCGACCTTTACCGCCAGCACCAGACCGACAGCGATCCCGAACTGTGGCCCCGGCTGTGGCGCAACCCGCTCGACGTACTGCCGTTCAACCAGGAGGAGGCACTCGAAGAGGCGAGTCACCAGCAGCGCGAGCGCGCCATGCTGGCCGGTGCCGGGCTCCGCAGGCTCGCCCACGCCGACAACCCGCGGCCCACCGACGCCGGGAGCGTGACCGTCACGGTGGCGCTGCGAGCTGTCGCCGAGGCCGCCCACCTGCCCGCCGGCCAGGTACGGCCCGCGTTGGCCCTGCTCGCCAGCGACGAGATGGTGGATTTTTCCGGGGCCGACCCGAACCAGGTGGGTCTGGACACGCCTGTCGAGGTGCGGCTGCCGTGGCACTTCGGCCACGCCTTCAATTTCGAGGAGTTGCCTCCGCCCGAGCACCTTCCGTGACGGCTCACCGTCCTCGACCGGGCGGTCCGACAGCAGATCGGCCAGGCTGGCTCCTCAGTCGACGCGGGTCACGGTCGGGTGACGGTGGCGGCACGCCGAGATCGGAAGGTCGATACCCCTCCAGGTAACCCGGGTACGTACGGTTACGCGGCAGTACCGCCCGCACCATCGCGGCCCGTGTCCGCAGTCCGGTCCGGGGTTTGGCACCGCCGTAGCCGGGCATCGGCCCAATATGGAACCGCCAACCGACCTGATCGGCCGCTTCGCCGGTGTCTCCGTGGTCGTGGTGGGCGATGTGATGCTTGACGAGTGGCGCTTCGTGGTACCGGAACGCCTGGCCCGGGAGGCGCCGGCCCCGGTGGTCACGTTCCGGGAGCGTCGGGACGCGGCGGGCGGGGCCGGCAACACCGCGGTCAACCTGGCGGCGCTCGGGGCGCGTCCGTTACTGGTCGCCGCGGTGGGGGCCGACGCCGCCGGGGACCGGCTGCGTCGGTGCCTGGCGGCGACCGGCGTCGAGGACCGCACGGTCCTTGTGGAGGGGTACGCCACCCCGGTGAAGCGACGGCTGCTGGCGGACGAGCAGATCGTGCTCCGTGAGGACGAGGGCACCCGGCTGCCGCGTCCGGGCCCGGGGATCGCGCAGCGCATCCTCGGGAACCTGCGGGTGCTGCTGGGCGGTGCGGCTGCGGACCCGGTGCTCGTGGTGTGCGACTACGGGCTTGGCGCGCTTGACGACCCGGTCCGCGGCTGGCTGGCCGCCAACCGGGACCGGTTCTCCACCGTCGCACTGGACGCCCATGATCTACGGCCGTGGCGAGAGTTGTCGCCGACCGTGGTCACCCCCAGTTTCGCCGAGGCGGTCCGGGCGCTCGACGGGCCGTCACGGCCCCGTGGCGCGGACCGGGTGTCAGCCACCTTGGCGGTGATGTCCGACCTGGTGGAGGCCACCGACGCGGACATGGTCGCGGTGACCCTTGATGCCGAGGGCGCCGTGGTGGCGGACCGCCGTGGCCATACCCACCGCACCGCGACCGGGACGGTGCCGGCGAGTCACACGGTGGGCGCTGGTGACGTCTACCTCGCCGCGTTGACTCTCGCCGTGTCGACCGGTAGCCCGCTGCGGGTCGCGGCTGAGCTGGCACAACTGGCCGCCAGCCGCAGCGTGTCCGATGTGGGCACCTGTGTCTGTGATTCACAGGCGCTGACCACCGCCGTGGCCTGGACGGTACCGGACCCGGGGGAGAAGGTCGTGGACGGCGCCACGCTGACCCGGCGGATCCGGGAGCTGCGCGGCGACGGTGCCCGGGTGGTGTTCACCAACGGTTGTTTCGACGTGCTGCACCGTGGTCACGTCGGCTACCTGGAGCAGGGCAGTCGGCTCGGCGACGTGCTCGTGGTGGCGGTGAATTCGGACCAGAGCGTGCGCCGGCTCAAGGGGCCCGACCGCCCGGTCAACCGCGTCCAGGACCGTGCCGCCGTGCTGGCGGCGTTGTCCTGTGTGGACTTCGTCGTGGTGTTCGACCAGGACTCACCGACGGAACTGATCGAGGCGGTCCGTCCTGACGTGTACGTCAAGGGCGGGGACTACCCGGCGGAGCTGGTGCCGGAAGCGCCGCTGGTGCGCAGGTTGGGCGGTGAGGTCCGCATCCTCGGGTACGTCGCCGACCGGTCCACGTCGGCCATCATCGACCAGATCCGTAACCGGGCCCGCCCGGTCAGCGCCCCGCGGCGTGGGGGGAGCGGTCGGTGAGCCCGGTCCGGTCAGGCCGCGTTGGTCGGGAGGTGTCGAGCAGGTCGAACACGGCTTCCAGGACCTCGCTCACCGGCACATCGGTCACGAACGACACCCGGTGTCCACAGCCAGGCGCGTTGCCGCGCGCCGGGTAAAGCTCAGCCAGGTTGTCCGCGCCACAGACCGGGCAGGCAAGAGTCCACGACGCCACCGGGCGGTGTCCGGACCGCACCGGAGGCGCGCAGTTGATGAAATTGCTCACCCAGTAGATCCCCACGGTCGGTGTGCCCACCGCGCTGGCCAGGTGCAGCGGGCCGGTGTCGTTGGCCACCACCGCGGCGCACTCGGCGTACAGGCCGGCGAGGCCGCCCAGGGACAGCGTGCCCGCCAGCGGGCGTACCGGCCGGCGTGCCGCGACGGCCAACTGTTCGACGAGGTCGTGTTCCCCGGTGTCGCCGGTCACCACCACCTCGTATCCCCGTCCGGTCAGCGCGTCGGCGACCTCGGTGAACCGTTCGGCGGGCCAGCGGCGGCGTGGGTCCTTCGCCCCCGGGTGCAGCGCCACCCTCGGCGGTCCCGGCGGCCCGGCCACCGCGTGGGCCTCCGCGATGTCGTCCGGTGCCAGCCGGACCCGCGGCACGATCCCCACCGGGCCTGCCCCTACCAGCGCCACCACCTCCAGATAGCGGAAGATTTCAGGCTGGAAGTAGACATACCTGACCCAGCGGTCCAGCGGCTCGGCGTCGGGGGTGCGCAGCCCGGCGGTGAGGCTCGCGCCCAGTCGGTTGACCAGCGGGTTGGAGGTCGCACCACCGCCGTGTAGCTGTAGCGCCAGGTCGAAGTGTTCCCGGCGGGCCCGCTCCAGGAATTCCGCCATCCCGGTCGACCGTTCGCCCGGTGCGGCCGGTCGGATGCCCTCACCGGGCGGCACCACGAGTACCCGGTCCACGGGTCCGGGTCGCCCGCGCAGCCAGCGCTGATGCCAGGGCGCGCCGAGCAACACCAGTTCCGCTCCTGGGTACGCGGCCTTGACCGCATCCAGTGCCGGTAGGGCGAACACGAAGTCACCCAGCGCATTGGCGCGCAGCACCGCGATCCGTCTCAGCCCTTCGATCCGTCCTGTCCCAGCCGCCATGTGCCTCTCGTCCCGGTAACCGGGCGGCCCCGGACCAACCGGGACCGCCGTAGCGGGGCCTTACCCGGATGGTGACGGCCCCGAAACCGGGGATCCGGTGTCCTCCCGGGGTGGTCCGGGCGGTCAGTCGAGGCGGCGTAGCGAGTCGGGAGCGATCTCGGCGATGGTGGCGTAGCCCGCGAGTGCCATCGTCAGATCCAGCTCCGCCATCAGGTGCGACAGCACCGCCGCGACGCCCGCTTCCCCGGCCAGCGCCAGCCCGTACACATACGGCCGTCCGACGCAGACCGCCCGGGCACCCAGCGCCAGCGCCTTGAATATGTCCGCGCCGCCCCGGATCCCGCTGTCGAACAGCACCGGCACCCTGCCGGCCACCTCCTCGACGATCCCCGGCAGTGCCGCAAGCGCCGGGATGGCGCCGTCCACCTGGCGACCACCGTGGTTGGACACCACGATGCCGTCGACACCGGCGTCCAGCGCCCGTGCCGCGTCCCGCGGGTGCACGAGTCCCTTGAGCAGGATCGGCAACCTGGTGTGTTCCCGCAGGAACGACAGGTCCTGCCAGGTGAGGGAGGACCGGGAGAACACGTCCAGGAAGGTCTCGATCGCGGCCCGGGGCAGCGGTGAACGCAGGTTGTGCCAGAACCCGCCCGGGTGGTGGCGGGCCACCGACATCAGGGTGCGTACCGCTGCCAGCGTCGGCCGGGGTTGCCCGCCGGTCCGGGGCTGCGCCGCCCGCTGCCGCACGAGCCGCGTGAACACCGGATCACCGACGTACTGGGCGATGCCCTCACCACGTGCGAATGGCAGATGGCCCAGATCCAGGTCGCGGGGCCGCCAACCGAGGACATGGGTGTCCAGAGTGACCACGATGGCCTCGCACCCGGCCGCCTCGGCACGCGAGACCATGCTTTCCACCAATTCGTCCGAACTGGACCAGTAGAGCTGGAACCAACGTGGCGCGTCCCCCATCACCGTCGCGCACTCCTCCATGGAACGGGAGGCCTGGGTGGAGAAGATCACCGGCACACCCAGCCCGGCCCCCGCCCGCGCCACCGCGACGTCCGCGTCCCGGTGCGCCAGTTCCAGTACCCCGATCGGCGCGACCAGCACCGGCCACGGCAACCGACGTCCGAACAGCTCGACGCTCATGTCCCTTACCGCCACGTCCCGCAGCATTCGGGGCACGATCCACCAACTGGTGAACGCGGCCCGGTTGGCTTGTGCGGTTTCCTCCATGCCGGCCGAACCGGCGACGTACGCGTAGCCCCGCCGGCTCATCCGGCGCCGGGCCGCGTTCCGCAACGTTGTCGGGTCAATCGGCACGCCGGGACGTCGACCGTACGCCCCGGCGCGGTAGATCCGACTCTGCACCTCGCGCCCGATGTTCTGCTTCGGGGTCTGGTCTGACATCAGCGGACACCTCCGTGGTGTCGTGCCCTCGGTGCCCGCCCCCTCGGCGCGGCACCGGACGGTCGGGCAGGCGGCACAGCAGATGATCGCTGACAACCGACCCGGACGGAAGGAGTTTCGCGGCGGTTCGCCGTGCGGGAGACCTCCGTGGGGCGACCCTGGCCGTGGCGTTGTGCCCGTTCGGCGCGGCCCGATCGAATTGGCCCACCGCCAGTGACCGCCGGGTCGCCCCGGCGCCAGGGTGGTGGTATCGGAAAACCCTTCCCTTTTCGACCGGCTATTGAGAGCGGGATCACATACCGACTACCGTCCGGTAACCCGTTTTCTGCGGGCCTGCACCACAAGGGGAGGTCTTCATGTTACGTGCCCTACGACACGTTACGTCCGTACTCGCTGTCGGGGCGATGCTGGCGCTGCTGGGCGGCAGCCCGGCGCAGGCCGCCGTGACGCCGCCGAACTCGATGGCGAGCCTCGGCGACTCCATCACCCGCGCCTTCAACGCGTGCGGCTGGTACTCGGACTGCCCGTCGCGCTCCTGGAGCACCGGCTCCTACAGCACGGTGAACAGCCACTACCGGCGGATCCTGGCCATCAACCCGAACATCTACGGCCGCAACTACAACGACGCTCGCAGCGGTGCCAAGGCCGTCGACATGTACGGGCAGGCCGGCACCGCGGTCAGCCAGGGCGTGCAGTTCGTGACGATGCTGATCGGCGCCAACGACGCCTGCACCAGCTCCGAGAGCACCATGACCTCGGTTTCGACGTTCCGGGCCCAGATCGACTCGGCGTTGGCCCGGCTCAGGGGTGGCCTGCCCAATGCCAAGGTCTACATCGCCAGCGTCCCGGACATCAAGCGGCTGTGGTACGTCGGCAAGGACAGCGGCAGCGCCCGTTCGGCGTGGAGCGCATTCGGGATCTGCCAGTCCATGCTCGCCAACCCGACGTCCACCGCCCAGGTGGACGAGGACCGGCGTAACCGGGTGCGGCAGCGGGTGATCGACTTCAACGCCAACCTCGCCCAGGCCTGCTTCAACTACGGCGCCAACTGCAAGTTCGACGGGAACGCGGTCTTCTCCTATCCGTTCCAGTACTCGCATCTGTCCGGCTGGGACTACTTCCACCCGAACACCGAAGGGCAGCGGGTGCTCGCCCAGACGAGCTACAACGCTGGCTTCGCCTGGGGCTACGCCGCCGCGGGGCAGGCGGCCTGACACCCGGCGGTTAGGTCGAACCCGCGGTTCCGCAGCGTCGCCACCCGCCCGGGACCGCGGGTTCCACACCGCGGCGTTCGTGTCGTGCCGTCCCGGCTGGTATGAAAGGTCCATGACCAACGCGGCCGACGACGTGGTGCGGATCTGCCGGGACCTGATCCGGATCGACACCACCAACACCGGAGACACCACCACCAGCGCGGGTGAGCGGGTTGCCGCCGAGTACGTGGCCGCGGAACTGGCCGAGGTGGGCCTGGAACCGGTGATGCACGAGAGTGAACCCGGCCGTACCAGCGTGGTGGCCAGGTTCCCCGGCGCGGACCCGTCCCGCCCCGCGCTGCTGGTGCACGGCCACCTCGACGTGGTGCCCGCCGACCCCGACGAGTGGAGCGTCCACCCGTTCTCCGGCGAGGAGCGCGACGGCTACCTGTGGGGCCGCGGCGCGGTCGACATGAAGGACTTCGACGCAATGACCCTGGCGGTGGTACGCCAGTGGCGCCGGGAGGGCCGGGTGCCACCTCGGGACCTGGTACTGGCGTTCGTCGCCGACGAGGAAGCCGGAGGTCGGTACGGTGCGCACCATCTGGTCGACCACCGGCCGGAGCTGTTCGAGGGGGTCACCGAGGCGATCGGCGAGGTCGGCGGGTTCTCCGTGACCGTCAGCGAGGACCTGCGCCTCTACCTGATCGAGACCGCCCAGAAGGGTATCGGCTGGATCCGACTCACCGCCCGGGGGCGTCCCGGCCACGGTTCAATGGTGCACGACGACAACGCGGTGACCAGGCTCTGTGACGCTGTGGCGCGGCTCGGCCAGCACCGGTTTCCGATCGAGCTGACACCCACGGTGCGCGCGTTCCTGGAGCAGGTGTGCGCCGTCCTCGGCATCGAGTTCGACCCGGACAACCCGGAACTCGCGGTGTCGAAACTCGGCCCGGTCGCCCGGTTGATCGGAGCCACCCTGCGCAACACGATCAACCCGACCATGCTGCAGGCGGGTTACAAGGAGAACGTGATCCCCAGCCGGGCCACCGGGATCGTGGACGGGCGGATCCTTCCCGGCCAGGAGGACGGTTTCCTGACCCAGGTCCGGGAACTGGCCGGCCCCGACGTCGAGGCCGAGTACGTGGAGCACCAGCCGGGACTGGAGACCAGCTTCGACGGTGCGCTGGTGGCCGCGATGGTCGACGCGCTGCGGGAGGTCGACAGCGGTGCCCGTCCGGTGCCGTACATGCTCTCCGGAGGTACCGACGCCAAGGCGTTCAGCCGGCTCGGCATCCGCTGTTTCGGGTTCGCGCCGCTGCGGTTGCCCCCGGGCCTTGACTTCACCGCCTTGTTCCACGGGATCGACGAGCGGGTTCCGATCGACGGTCTGCGGTTCGGCGTCGCGGTCCTGGACCGGTTCCTGAGCCGCTGCTGACCCACACCGCGTTGCCGCAAGCCGTCCGTCCGAACCGCGACACCTGATCCGTAACCCTGTCATGGAGGCCTGATGTCCGACCGCAACACCGAACTCGACACCGCTTTGGAGCGTGTCATCGACGCCGCCCGTCACCATCTCGCAGCGGTCAAGGCCGCCGGTGGTCGCAGCGACGATGACAAGGTCTGGCAGAGCTTCGTCGCCCTCAACAACCTCTCCGCCGCGTACGACGACCTCCTGATGGACACTTTCGGCGAAGTGACACCGTGGGACGTGGAACCGATCGACCCCCAGGAGGCGGACGAGCAGTGGGGGGTTGGGCTCGGCGGCGTCGACGGTGAAGAGCCACCGGACACCAGTCCGGTCACGGTGTCGGTACGGCAACGCCGTGACTACCAGGTGCCGAGCCTGTCCGCGCTGTTTCGGGTCGCGGAAGCCGCCCGGCGTTCACTTCCGGAAGACCTGGCACCGGCAGAACCGGCGGGCGACGTGGGGGCGGCCATGGCCTACCTGCTGGACGCCGGGGACGGAGCGCTGGGCTCGCTGGACATCCCGGAATTGGAACCGTTGGGCGGCGTGACCCTGGTCTGCGAGGTGACCGATCCGGTCGACGTGGCCGCGCTCGTGGCAGGCGAGCACGAGACCTCACCGTTCGAGGTCGAAGACCCCGACAGCGTGCTCCGGCTGGTGGTGGAGCGCCCGTACGTTCCGGACGAGCCCCGGCCGGACGGTCGGTAGCCTGGCCGGGTCAGTAGCTGAGCCCGGGCAGCGGCTGAGCGCTGACCCGACGCCGCAGTACCACCTTGCGGGTGCCGTCCCGGTACAGCCGCACCTGGGTCAGTTCCCAACCAGCGAACTCGGCCGCAATAGACAACTGCGCCTGCGCGGACGTCTGATCGACGTTGGCCGGCAGGCGCAGCGGCACGTACTCGTAATCACCTGGCACGAGTGAAATCCTGCCTAACGTGGGATGGATTGCACCAGTCCTTCCGCCTTACTCGCCACGAACACGGTCCCGGACCGGGGATCGATCGTGACGCTGTTCGGTTGCCACACGGTCGGGTACCGGACGAGCATCTTCGGTGCGCCACCGCTCAGATCCAGCCCGACCACCTCGTTACGTTCCGTCAGGGTCAACCACACCATATGACGCGACGGGTCGTACGCCATACCGTACGGCGAACCCGGCACCGGGTACCGCTGCCGCAAATAGAGCGGACCGGTGGAGAAGACGAGGAGTTCGCCGTCGCGGGTGTCGGCGACCACGAAACGTCCGGTCCGGTCCGCGACCACATGCCGCGCCCCGTTGCCGGCGCGCAGGCCCTGCTCCCGCTCACCGCTGTCCGCCTGGTACACGGTCAGCGACGTGGCCTGGGCGTCGATCACGCCGATCCGGCCCCCAGCGGTCGCGATCCCGTCCGGGTGGCCACGGGTCAGGATGGTGCGGCGCAACTCACCGTCCGGACCGTACACCGCCACCGTGCCCTCTTTGGGGAAACTCACCGCGGTGCCGCCGTCGGGTAACGCGGCGAGGGCATGGCCCTGCGGCGACCATCGAACCCGGGACTCCCGTCCCCGTACCGGCACCGTGACCATCTCCCGGCCGGCGACCACTCGGAAGCCTCCGTCGGGCAACGCCACCACGTGCGACGGTGCGCTCGCCAGGTCAACCGCCCGCAGCAGCCGTCCGGTCGCGGCGTCCAGCACCGCCAGTTGCGGCGGCCGGTCCAGTCCCACGGCGACCCGGCCACCGGCGACCGCGATCCCCTCCGCGTGCCTGGGCGCTGACCTGGCACCGCGTGGTACCCGCCACACCTGGCCCGGCGGGGCGACGGTCGGAGAGGGCGCGGCGGCGGCCGAAGCCATCGACGGGGAACCGACCTGCAGCGGGTCCCGGTCGCTGCATCCCGCGGCACCGGGCAGCCCGAGCAGGACCGCCACGACGAGCGCGAGGCGGCGATACCCCATCCGCTCCCCCTTCAGGTCTGACGCTCCGGATAGCCCAGCCGGATCGCGGACACGTCGTCCAGGGCCTGGAAGATCTCGGCGGGCAGCGTCACCCCGTCGGACTGTAGCGAGCCCAGTAGTTGGCCCACGGTACGGGCCCCGACCACCGGCGCCACCACGCCGGGCCGGTCCCGGACCCAGGCCAGGGCCACCGACAACGGGGCCACACCGAGCCCGTCGGCGGCGGTGGCGACCGCTTCCACGATGCCGGCGCTGCGGTCGTCGAGGTAAGGGCCGATGAACCGTTCGAAGTGCGGGGAGGCGGCGCGGGAGTCGGCCGGGGTGCCTCCCCGGTACTTGCCGGTCAGCACGCCCCGTCCAAGTGGTGACCAGGCCAGGATCCCGACTCCGAGGGAGCCGCACGCCGGGGCCACCTCCCGCTCCACGCCCCGCTGCACCAGGGAGTATTCCATCTGGCAGGAGACGACCGGCACCCGTCCGGTGAGCAGTCCGGCAGCCTGCCAGGTGGCCGCGCGGGCGAGTTGCCACCCGGCGAAGTTGGAGACCCCGACATACCGGGCCCGTCCTGAGCTGACCGCGTGGTCCAGCGCCGACAGCGCTTCCTCCAGCGGGGTGTCCGGGTCGTACGCGTGCAGTTGCCAGAGGTCGACATGGTCGGTGCCCAGGCGCCGCAGCGAGGCGTCGAGGCTGGCGAGCAGGTGGGCCCGGGAACTGTTGCGTCGCCGGTCCGCGCCGGGGCAGAGCCCCGCCTTGGTGGCGAGCACCAGTTCGGAGCGGGGGACCACCGAGCCGAGCAACGAGCCGACCACGGCTTCGGAACGTCCGTCGGCGTACACGTCCGCGGTGTCGAGGAGGTTGCCGCCCGCGTCCAGGAATGTCTGCAACTGGGCCGCCGCGTCATCGGCGTCGGTGTCCCGGCCCCACGTCATCGTGCCCAGCCCGAGCCGGGACACCGCCAGCCCACTGGCGCCGAGGGGACGTCGTCGCATGGCCACCGACGCTACCGCCGGGGTGCGTCATCCCCGTGATGACCCGCCCATTAGGCTGCCGGGACCAGCGGATCCGTTCTGACCCGATCGGCAGGACATGGGAGGAGTGTGGGGTGCGACTCGGCCTCAACCTGGGCTACTGGACCTCGGCCCGGGACCTGCCGGCGAACCTCGCCCTGACCCAGGAGGCGGAACGGCTGGGCTACGACTCGGTCTGGACGGCCGAGGCGTACGGCTCGGACGCCGCCACCACCCTGGCCTGGCTGGCCGGACAGACCGAGCGGATCGGTCTCGGCGCCGGGGTCCTGCAGATCCCCGCCCGCAGTCCGGCCATGACGGCAATGACCGCGGCGTCGCTGGACGGGCTGTCCGGCGGCCGGTTCCGGCTTGGGCTGGGCGTGTCCGGGCCGCAGGTGTCCGAGGGGTGGCACGGGGTCCGGTTCGACCGGCCGCTGGCCCGTACCCGGGAGTACGTGACCGTGGTACGTGCCGCGCTGTCCCGTAAGGTCCTCAGCCACGACGGCGAGTTCCACCCGCTGCCGTTGCCCGACGGTCGCGGCAAGGCGCTGCGACTGGCGGTGCGTCCGGTCCGGGACCGGATCCCGATCTACCTGGCCGCGGTCGGGCCGCGGAACCTGGAACTGGCGGGTGAGATCGCCGACGGGTGGCTCGCGGTGTTTCTCGCCCCCGAGTACGTCCCGGAGCAACTCGCCGCGCTTCGTACCGGCCGGGCACGGGCCGGGAGTGAATCAGGTGCGCTCGACGGGTTCGACATCGTGGCCACCGTGCCGTTGGTGATTGGCGAGGATGTCTCGGCCTGTGCCGACCTGGTACGCGGTTACGCGGCGTTGTACCTGGGCGGAATGGGCAGCCGGGAGCAGAACTTCTACAACCGGCTCGCGTCCCGGATGGGATACCCGGAGCAGGCTCGACAGGTCCAGGAGCACTTCCTCGCCAAGCGCCACCAGCGGGCGCACGTGGCGGTGCCGGAGGAGTTCATCGACGCGACATCGCTGCTCGGACCACCGGGCCGGATCGCCGAACGGGTCCGCCGGTACGCCGAAGCCGGCGTCACCACGCTGTCTGTGCTGGTGTTCGGGGAGAACACGCAGGCCCGGCTCGCCGCGTTGCGGGTCTTCTCGGAGGCCGCGGACCAGGCGGGAGTTGTCGGCTGAGGACCCGGACCTGGTGTCCGGGCGATGCGGTACGGAAGGGCAGGGCGCGCTGAATGACCTGGCTTGAGGCGATCGTTCTCGGCATCGTGCAGGGGCTGACCGAATTCCTGCCGGTCTCGTCGTCGGCCCACCTGCGGATCACCTCCGAGCTGTTCTTCCACCGCGATGCCGGCGCGTCGTTCACGGCGGTCACCCAGCTCGGCACGGAGGCCGCGGTGTTGATCTACTTCGCCAGGGACATCGGGCGACTCACCAAGACCTGGTTCGTCGGGCTGGTGGACGCAAAGACCCGGCGCAGCGTCGACTACCGGCTCGCCTGGTATGTGATCATCGGTACTTTGCCGATCGGAGTGCTGGGTTTCCTGTTCAAGGAGGAGATCCGGTCCGCGGCGCGGAACCTGTGGCTGGTCGGCATCAACCTGGTGGCTTTCGCGTTGCTGCTGGCCGCCGCGGAGTACTGGGGTCGGCAGAAGCGCACGGTCGGTGACATGACGTTGCGGGACGGCATCGTGATGGGATTCGCGCAGGCCATGGCGCTGGTGCCCGGCGTGTCCCGGTCCGGTGGCACGATCACCGCCGGGCTGACGATCGGGATGACCCGGGAGGCCGCCACCCGGTATTCCTTCCTGCTCGCGATCCCGGCCGTGGTGGCGTCCGGCATCTTCAGCCTGGAGGACGTGTTCGCGCCGGGCGGCGCGGGTGTCGCGCCGAGCGTCGCCCAGATGATCGTGGCCACCCTGATCGCGTTCGTCCTCGGGTACGCCTCGATCGCCTGGCTGCTGCGCTGGGTCGCCAAGCACAGCGTGTACGTCTTCGTGTGGTACCGGGTCGGGCTCGGCGGCCTGGTGTTGTTTCTGCTGGCCGCGGGAGCGATCTCGGCGACCTGACGGTTCTCCCTGCCTCAGTCGGGGAGCGACGGCATTGTCAGCCCGGGGTCGTGGCCGAGCAGTACGGCCCGGCTGACGGCCCCGGACCCGTAGCGGTCGCGCACGGCGTCGAGTACCGCGTCGAGCCCCGCATTGCGGGCCGCGGGGTCGAACGGCAGTTCCAGTTGCACGAACCGGGCGTCCTCCAGGTTGCCGACCGCCACTCCGACGAGCGTGAGACCTCGCCGTTCGATCATCGGCCCAGCGCTGGCGAGCAGGCCACGGGCGGCGGCGAGAACCGCCGCGGTATGTGCAGTCGACCGGGACAGCGTGCGGGAGCGGGTGGCGCGTGAGAAGTCGTCGAAGCGTAGCCGCAGTGTCACGGTACGACCCAGCCGGCGGGCGGTTCGCATTCGCCTGGCGACCCGCTCCACGAGCGTGGTGAGCACCGCGTCCAGGTGCTCCGCCGACCTCGGTCCCCGGCCGAGGGCCCGCTGGGCCCCGATGGAACCCCGGCGTCGGCCGACCCGTACCCGCCGGGGATCGTGGTTGTGGGCCAGGGCGTGCAGGTGCCGGCCTGTCGCCGGACCGAGCACGGAGATCAGGGTGGCCTCGCCGAGCCCGGCCACCGAGCCAACGGTCGTGATGCCGCGCTCGCGAAGCCTCGCCGCGGTCACCGGCCCGACGCCCCAGAGCCGTTCCACCGGCAGCGGGTGCAGGAAGGCCGGTTCGTCGCCGGGTGGCACCACCAGGAGGCCGTCCGGCTTGGCAACCCCGCTCGCCACCTTGGCGAGGAACTTGGTTCTGGCCACTCCGACGGAGATCGGCAGGCCGACCCGCTGCCGCACGTCGGCGCGCAGCCGCGCGGCGATCTCGACGGGACCGCCGCGGATCCGACCCAGCCCCGCCACGTCCAGGAAGGCCTCGTCTATCGACAGTCCTTCAACCAGTGGCGTGGTGTCCCGGAACACCTCGAACACCGCCCGGCTCGCCGCCGCGTAGGCGGACATCCGGGGCGGGACCACGACGGCGTCCGGGCACAGCCGCCGCGCCTGCCGTCCGCTCATCGCGGTGACTATCCCGCGGGCCTTGGCTTCGTAGCTGGCGGCCAGCACCACTCCGGTGCCGACGATCACCGGCCTGCCGGACAGCCGTGGGTCGTCGCGCTGTTCCACCGATGCGAAGAACGCGTCAAGGTCGGCGTGCAGGATGGTCGCGAGACCTGACCCGACGACATGTGGCACACCTGCCATGTTCGCACACATGTTCGAATGACGGCATCGGTCAGTGTCGCGAGATGCCGGTGCCCGGAGTGCGTTCGCACTCCGGGCACCGGGTTCCCCGGGAGGGTCAGCCGGTGAGCCATTCGATGAGCTCCGTACCCTTCTGCCAGATGGTCACCGCGGCCAGCACCCCGAACAGCAGGACGGCCCACACCAGGGCGGCGATGCGTGCCGGGGTGATCCGGATCGGCTCCGGCAGCACCCGCCGGTTGAGCAGGATCAACAGCGCGGAGTAGATCACCATCATCCCGCCGCCGACGCTCGCCGAGATCACCAGCAACAGTAGGGGTTGGTCCACACCGAGCAGCAGGATCACACAACCGACCAGCACCAGACCCCACACCAGCGCGAAGTAGAGCCGGCTCTCCGACCACCGGGAGTCGCGCAGGTACGTGGTCTTCAGCACGTCGGCCGCGAGCCGGCTGGTGTAGTCGACGATGCCCATCGCGGCGGCGAACAGGGACAGTGCCCCGATGATCCAGAACAGCGTCCCGAACCACGGCGCCACCAGGTCGTTCAGCCGGTCGCCTTCGACCTGCAGGAACCCGATGTCGTCGGGCAGGTCCGGCTGACCGAACACCGTGGAGTACGCCAGCATCGACATGAACACGATCGACAGGAACGTGATCGCCACGAAAGTGGCCAACTGTTCCTGGTTGGCGAACCGCCACCAGCGGTTCCAGCGCGACAGGTTCTCCTGGTTCGGTTCGAACACGTACCCGATGGACGGCGCGGCGATGTCGTCCTTGCCGGTGATCGGGCTCACCAGGCGCGGAATGTGGGCGCCCATGCCGAACCGCTTGTCCCGGATCCAGTTGCTCTGGCAGAGGTTCTGCCCGCCCCCCGCGCCGGCGAACGCGAGTGCCCCGAGGATCAGTGCGAAACCGAGCTGCTCGGCGGGGAATGCCGGTGCGGTGACGGTCCTCGGCAGCTCACCCCAGGCGTCCGCGGAGATCGCGAAGACCACGGCACCGACGATCAGCAGCAGCACCAGGCCGACCTTGACGAACTCGACTCGTTCCAGAGCCGTGTACACCACCGGCGCGAGCGTCAGGGCAGCCCCGATCACCAGCAGCATCCCGATCGCGATCCACTCAGGGGCGCCGCCGAACAGGTACGTGACCATGGTCGCCGAACTGGTCGCCCAGCCGGGCCAGAGGTTGGCGAAGTACACCATGATCGCGAACACCAGGCCCCAGTGTCGCCAGAACCTGCTGAACCCGGTGAGCGCGGTCTCCCCGGTGGCCAAGGTGTAGCGCTCGATCTCCATGTTGATGAAGAACTGCGTGATCAGGCCGACCAGCGCCGCCCACAGGAACACCAGCCCCACCTGGGAGGAGATGTAGGGCCACAGGATGAACTCGCCGGACGCGATCCCGACGCCGGCTGCGATCACCCCTGGACCGATGATCCGGCGCAACGAAGCCGGTGGTGGTGGCAGGTCCCGCACTTCCACCGGCGGCAGGTGTCTGGCTGGGAAGGCCGCTACCAGGTCGGTCGGTGTCGCCATTGTGATCGCCTCCTCATGGTGCGTCGGTGAGACCGGGGGTGCCCAGGTCACCAGCCGCGTTGCCGGGTCTGGTGCCATCGAGCCAGTCGATGATCTGGTGGGTGATCTCGTCCGGGGACGCCTCGATGCTGACCGTCATGCCGTCTTCGTCGGCGGCCAGCGGCTCCAGGGTCCGAAACTGCGATGCCAGCAGGTGCGCCGGCATGAAGTGCCCGCTGCGCCGTGCCACGCGCTCGGCGACCAGTCGCGGGTCGCCGGCCAGGTGGACGAAGCGCACCCGGCCGATCGCCTGCCGCAGCAGGTCCCGGTACGCCCGGCGAAGCGCCGAGCAGCTGAGCACCGTGTCACGGCCGGCGGCGCCTTGGCGGGAGAGCCAGTCCCGTAGCCGCCGCAGCCAGGGCCACCGGTCGGAGTCAGTCAGCGGGATTCCGGCGGCCATCTTCTCGATGCTGGTGCGCGGGTGGAACGCGTCGGCCTCGGCATACGGCCGGTTCAGACGCTGCGCCAACTTCGCGGCCACAGTGCTCTTACCGGTTCCTGCCACCCCCATGACCACCACATGACTGGCTGGTTCGGGCGGTGCTGCCAGGTGCCGGGGGTCCCGGTGTGTGATCTGGCGCACGCGCGCATCATGGCACAAAGGTATTACCTTTGTGAAGGTTACTGAACTTCCCATCTGGTTCCGTCGCGACACGGGTTACTCTCACGCCAGCCCCAGGTCAGCCGGAGCGCCGCGAGCGGGGTGGCAGATGAGAGACGGCAGTCACCAGCACGGCGGCACCAGGGCCTCGCGCCAGGCGGCCGCGCCAGTACTGCACAGCACCGTCCTCGACACCCTCGGCATGGAGATCACCAGCGGAGAACACCCGGCCAGGGCCGTGCTGACCCTGGAGCGGTTACAACGGCGGTTCCAGGTCTCCCGCACCGTGATGCGGGAGGCGATGCGGATTCTGGAGTCGATGAACCTGGTCCGTTCCCGGCGCCGGATCGGCATCGTGGTGCAGCCGATGGGGGAGTGGCGGGTCTTCCATCCACGGGTGATCCGCTGGCGGCTGGACGGTCCCGGCCGAGACGAGCAGCTACGCAGCCTGACCGAATTGCGGGTGGCGGTCGAGCCGCTCGCCGCGGCGGGAGCCGCCCGCCACGCCAGCGATGCCGACCGGGAGCGGATCGTGGCGTTGGCCGACCAGATGCGTGAGGTCGGCGAGGCGGGCAGGCTGGAGGCGTTCCTCGAGCTGGACATCGAGTACCACTCGTTGTTGCTGACCAGCTGCCGTAACGAAATGTTCGCCGCGCTCACCGACGTGGTCGCCGAGGTGCTCGCCGGCCGTACCCACCACGGGCTGATGCCCGGGCACCCCGAGCCGGTCGCGCTGGACCTGCACGAGCAGGTGGCGCGCTCGGTTCAGGCGGCTGACCCGCCGGGTGCCGAGACGGCGATGCGCCAACTGCTGGAGGAGGTGCAGCACGCCGTCGTGCGGCCTGATCCGTCCGCCCCGAAGACCTGACCTGCCATCCCGTGTCCGCGCCCACCGGACACACTTTGGGCGGTGCCCACCGAGCACACTTTGGGCGGTGCCCACCGAGTCCCCACGGGCAGCCTGGGCGGTGCCCGTTCCGGCGGCGGCACGTCGTAGGGTTGCGAGGTGGCAACCGTCCTATTGCTCCGGCACGGTCGTACCCAGGCGAACGCCGACGGGGTGTTGGCCGGGTGGTCTGACGTCGGGTTGGATCCCACCGGGGGTGAGCAGGCCAAGGCGGTCGCAGAACGACTGCGCGGCGTACCGCTGAAGGCGGCCGTGAGCAGCCCCCTCAGACGCTGCCGGCAGACCATCGAGACAGTCACCGAAGGCCGTACGGAACTGACCGTGACGCTGGACGAGCGCATCGGGGAGTGCCGGTACGGGGACTGGCAGGGTAAGCCACTCAAAGAGCTGGCCACCGAGGACCTGTGGCGCGTGGTCCAGCACCACCCGTCGGGCGCCGTGTTCCCGGGGGCCGGCGGGGCCCCGCTCGCGGTGACCTCGGCCCAGGCAGTGGCGGCGATTCGGGAGTTCGACGCGCGTGTCAGCGCCGAGCACGGGCCGGACGCGCTGTGGCTGGCCTGCAGCCACGGCGATGTGATCAAGGCGATCGTCGCCGATGCCCTGGGGCTGCACCTCGACCTGTTCCAGCGGATCGCGGTCGACCCGTGCTCGCTCACGGTGGTCCGCTACACGCCGCTCAGGCCGTTCCTGATCCGGCTCAACGACAGCGGCGGGGACCCGACGAGACTGGCGGGCGGTGCACAGTCCTCCGATGCGGCCGTGGGCGGCGGTGCGGGAGGCCCCGACGGTCATGGCACCGCACCGGCATCACTCGCCGACGACGCTCCGGCCGTCGCCGACGCAACCACGGACATCTAGGGTCGATCACATGGGGCCACACGTCTACGAATTCGAGCCGCCGGAGCGTTTCGTCGCCGGAACCGTCGGCGAGCCCGGCGACCGCACTTTCTTCCTCCAGGCCCGCGGCAAGGGCCAGACGGTGAGCGTGGTGTTGGAGAAGGTCCAGGTCGCGATGCTCGCGGACAAACTCGAAGAGCTGCTGATCGAGGCGGCGAACCGGTTCGGTGTCGAATTGCCGAGTGGCGACGAGCTGCCGCAGGACAACGAGCCGCTGGAGACCCCGGTCGAGGAAGAGTTCCGAGTCGGCACCCTGGGCTTGTCCTGGGACGTGGACTCCGGGACCGTCGTGATCGAGGCGATCGCGGCTCCGGAAGCAGACCAGGCCGCGCAGGAGGGCGCCGAATCCGATGAGGCGGACCTGGACCGGCTCAGGGTGCGCCTCACCCCCGAGGAGACCCGTGCCTTCATTGACCGGGCACGCCGGCTGGTCGCCGCGGGCCGTCCGCCCTGCCCGCTGTGCGGAAACCCGCTCGATCCCTCGGGCCACCTGTGCCCTCGGCACAACGGCTACCGGCGGTAGCGCGTGACCGACTCCGCCGTGCGAGCGCCCGGTGAGCCGGTGGATGAGGACGCCGCCCTCACCTTGCTGCGGCACGGGGAGATGGAGGTGGAAGGGCTACTCGCGGAGGCGTCGAACGCGACGCTGCGCGCTGTGATCACCCTGGACGGCGTCACCGCCCGGTGTATCTACAAGCCGGTACGCGGGGAGCGTCCACTGTGGGATTTTCCGGACGGCACGCTGGCCGACCGAGAGTCGGCGGCCTACCTGGTCTCGGTGGCGGGCGGGTGGAACGTGGTCCCGCCCACCGTGTTGCGGGAGGGTCCACTCGGTCCTGGTGCCTGTCAGCTGTGGATCGACGACGCCTACGCCGAGGATGCCGGGCAACTGGTGGGGTTCGTGCCCGCGGACGCGGTGCCCAACGGCTGGCGGCCGATCACCGACGCCCGTGGTCCGGACGGTCGGCGTTACATGCTGGCCCATGCTGACGACCCACGGCTGGCGGCGATCGCGGTGTTCGATGTCGTGGTCAACAACGCTGACCGTAAGGGCGGCCACGTGCTCTGTACCCCGTCCGGCCGGGTGTACGGCGTGGACCACGGGGTCTGCTTCCACTCAGAGGACAAGCTTCGCACGGTGCTGTGGGGTTGGGCGGAACAGCCGCTGGACGAGTCGGCAGGTGAGTCGTTGCGGCGACTTGCCACTGCGCTCGACGGTGAGTTGGGCCAGGTACTCGGTGAGCATCTCACCGGGTCCGAGATCACGGCGCTGTCCGACCGGATACACCGGCTGCTCGAAGAACCCCGGTATCCGGTGCCTGGATCCGGCTGGCATCCGCTGCCGTGGCCGCCGATGTGACCATGCCGGCACCTCACACGTACCGGGGGCCTTCCCGGCTGGGTGTCAGTATCGGACGCCTGCCGTCCTGGAGTGAGACCCGCAGATAGGTCAGTTCGGTCAGGTGAAGAGTCACCTCCTCGGCCGCCCCTTGGTCCGGGAGCAGCACTTCGATGCGGCACAACGGCCCGCAGGCGACCGCGACCGAACCGGCCAGGCTGGTTTCCCGGTCGGTGGTGACGTTCACCGCCTCCAGAACGGTGTCACCGTCCACGGTGATCACAACGCGGTGCCCCGAAAAGCCGCTCTCCAATACGACGACGACGGTGGCCATGCTGGCTTCGTACCGTCCACCCGGTCGGGTTACGCCGTCGTGTCGGCCACGCGACAGCGTCCGCGCGGTCGCTGGAGTTCGCCGCACGCCGCCTGGATACGCTGGCGTTCATGGACTCCTGGCTGCCGACCGCGATTCCGCGACTTCCCGGCGAACCGGTACCCCTGAGGCTGTACGACACCGCGGGGCGTCAGGTGCGTCCGGTGGAGCCCGCCGCGGGCGAGCCGGCGAAGATGTACGTCTGCGGCATCACGCCGTATGACGCGACCCACCTCGGCCATGCCGCGACGATGATCACCTTCGACCTGGTCTACCGGATCTGGGCGGACACCGGGCACCAGGTGCGGTACGTGCAGAACGTCACCGACGTGGACGACCCGTTGCTGGAGCGGGCAGAGCGGGACGGCGAGGACTGGGTGGTGCTCGGAATGCGGGAGACCGCGCTGTTCCGGGAAGACATGGAGAAGCTGCGGGTGTTGCCGCCGCACCACTACGTGGGAGCGGTGGAATCGATACCGGACATCGCGCATCAGATCGAGCGGTTGTTGGATCTTGGTGCGGCATACCGGATGCCGGACGGTACGGGCGACGTGTACTTCGAAATCACGGCGTCGCCGCGATTTGGATACGAGTCCGGGTACGACCGCGACGAGATGCTCCGGCTGGCCGCCGAGCGCGGCGGTGACCCGGAGCGGGCCGGAAAGCGGGATCCGCTCGACCCGTTGCTGTGGCGGGGCGCCCGGCCCGGGGAGCCGGCTTGGCCGTCGTCGTTGGGTCCGGGTCGGCCGGGATGGCACATCGAGTGCGCGTCGATCGCGCTGCGGCTGCTCGGTGAGCGGGTCGACGTCCAGGGTGGGGGCAATGACCTGATCTTCCCGCACCATGAGTGCTCGGCCGCCCACGCCGAGGTGCTGACCGGGCGCTGGCCGTTTGCCCAGGCCTACGTCCATGCCGGAATGGTCGGTCTGGACGGCGAGAAGATGTCGAAGAGCAAAGGAAACCTGGTCTTCGTCTCCCGGCTGCGCGGCGACCAGCACGGGGAGCGGGTCGACGCGATGGCAATCCGGCTTGCGCTGGTCTCCGACCATTACCGGGCGGACCGGGACTGGACGGACGACGTGTTGAAGGCCGCACAGCAACGGCTGGTGCGCTGGCGCCTGGCTGTTGAGCGATCCTCCGGTCCGCCGGCCGGCCCCGTGGTACACCGGCTCCGGGAGCGGCTCGCCGACGACCTCGACGCCCCAGGCGCGCTGTCGGTCGTCGACGAATGGGTGGCGGCGGCTGTGTCCGGACAGGGCGACGACCCGGCGGCTCCCGGGATGGTCGCCGACGCGGTGGACGCACTGCTCGGTGTGGAGCTGCGGTCAGGCCAGAGTTAGGTCACCTCCCGGCTCGGGCAACGTCAGGCCCGGATGCTGGCCCGGCGTAACCCCGGGGACCTGGTACTCGTCGATCAGTGTCGACGTGGGACCGGGCCAGCACGCCTGACTGACCTCGATCACCTCGCCAGCGGTGTCCCTGGCGCGGTGCAGCAGTACCAGGACCGGCGTGTCCCGGCGGATCCGTAGCAGTTGTGCCTCCTCGGCGCTGGCCAGCCGGGCGGTGATCTGATCTGTCGCCGCGCCGTACCGCCTTTCGGTCGCCTCCTCGACGACCTGGTACAGCGGCCGGTCCAACGGCTCCGGCCGGGCGAGTTCGGTCTCGGTGAGGTGGTGCGGGACCAGCCAGCTGGCACCCAGCTCGACCGGTTGTTCCCGGTCTACCAGCAGGTGGCGACGCACCAGCAGGGTGCTCTCCGGAGAGATCCCGAAAGCGCGCGCGACCTCGGACGGTGGCCGGTCGGTACCGGCGAAGTAGACCCGGACCCGGTAACGGGTCGGTAGCGCGGCGTGGTACCCCCGGACGGGACCGTAGCGGCCACGGGACAGCCGGGACAGCCGGCGCCGACTGCCACGGACGTATGTGCCCGAACCCGGTTTGGTGAGCAGCGTTCCTTCCAACCGGAGTTGGTCGATGGCGCGCTGCACGGTCTGCTTCGCGACGCCGTACCGCTCGGTGAGCGCCGGAATGGACGGCAGCCGGTCTCCGGGTTGGTAATGGCCGGCGGCGATCTGTTCCCGTAGTTGTGTGGCGATCTGCTGGTGAGGTGGCATCGGCGAGCCTGGATTGATCGTCATCGGATGATCCTTTCTTTATACCTAGCATCCTAGGATGAAATGCGTGCCGTAATCCACCTCACACGTCAACCACACGCCACAACACCAGTGAAATAGCCGCAACCCTTGTCAGATCGCTAGGAAGAAGCGCCGAACCAGCTCAGGGCGTGGCAGGACCGCCTGCGGTGGGCCCGCCACCGCGACGACGGAGGTATTTTTCGAATTCCCGGGCGATGTCCTCACCGGTGAGCGGTTCAACCCCGACGTCGTCGGCACGTTGTTCCAGTGCCCGTACGTACTCGGCAATGTCCGCGTCCTGTTTGGTCAGGCCGTCCACCCGTTCCTGCCATTCGGCGGCCTCCTCGGTGAGGTCACCCATCGGCACGGGGAGGTCCAACGCGTCCTCCACCCGGTGCAGCAGCGAGAGGGTCGCCTTAGGACACGGTGGCTCCGACACGTAGTGCGGTACATGCGCCCAGAACGAGATCACCGGAAGTTCAGCCCGACTCGCCGCATCGTGCAGCACCCCCACGATGCCGGTCGGACCCTCATACCGGGTCTGGGCCAGACCCAGCCGGTCGCTCAGTGAGTCGTCGGACGAACTGCCCGAGACCGGCAGTGGCCGGGTGTACGGCACGTCGGCCAGCAGAGCGCCCAGCAGCACCAGTCGATCCACCGCGAGGCTGTGGCAGACCTCGAGAACGTCCTCACAGAAGGCACGCCACCGGACGTTCGGCTCGATGCCACGAATCAGAACCACGTCACGTTCGGTGCCGGCCGGACGGCAGACCGAGAACCGAGTGGTCGGCCAGTCAATCCGCCGGCCGTTTCCTTCCAACATGGAGATCGTCGGCCTGGTGACCTGGAAGTCGTAGTACTCGTCGGCGTCCAACTCCGCGGCCGGGCGCGCCCGCCAAACCTCCTCAAGATGCTCGACCGCCGCCGTCGCGGCGTCGGCCGCGTCGTTCCAGCCCTCAAAGGCAGCCACCGCCACGGGGTCGGTCAGCACCGGCAGGCCGTCGAACTCACTCACCGGGACAGCGTACGTCGCCCAGCGGTCAGGCGTGCGGCGGAGCCGCGGCCGGGGATCTTGCCTTCTGGCTTTCACCCTGTGGTCGGACTCCCGGCTGTCTCGGGTGGTGTCACCGTACCCGGATAGCCTGAAGTGGTGACGAAACCGCAGTCATTGACCGAAGCCCTGACCGAACGCGTGCTGATCGCCGACGGGGCGATGGGCACCATGATCCAGGCGGCAGACCTCAGCCTCGACGATTTCGATGGCCATGAGGGGTGCAACGAGGTGCTCAACGTGACCCGCCCGGAGGTGGTCCGGGACATTCACGAGGAGTACCTGCGGGCCGGGTGTGACTGTGTGGAAACAAACACGTTCGGCGCCAACCTGGGCAATCTTGGTGAGTACGGGATTACCGACCGGATCTACGAACTGTCCGAGGCCGGTGCCAGGATCGCCCGAGAGGCGGCGGACGCGTGGTCCACGCCGGAACACCCCCGGTACGTGCTCGGCTCCATCGGGCCCGGCACGAAGCTGCCCACCTTGGGACACGTGCCGTTCGTGGTACTGCGCGACGCGTACCAGGAGAACGCTCAAGGGCTGATCGACGGTGGTGTGGACGGACTGCTGGTGGAGACCTGCCAGGATCTGCTGCAGGCCAAGGCTGCGGTGATCGGTGCCAAGCGTGCCATGGCGGCGGCCGACCGCCGGATCCCGTTGATCTGTCACGTCACCGTGGAGACCACTGGATCCATGCTGCTGGGCAGCGAGATCGGGGCCGCGCTGACCGCGTTGCAGCCGTTGGACATCGACCTGATCGGACTGAACTGCGCCACCGGGCCGGCTGAGATGACCGAGCATCTGCGGTACCTGTCGCAGCATGCCCGGGTGGACATCTCGGTGATGCCCAACGCGGGGTTGCCGGAACTGACCCCCGACGGAGCCCGTTACCCCCTCACCCCGCAAGAGTTGGCCGACGCGTTGCACGAATTCGTCACCGGCTACGGCGCCCGGCTGGTCGGCGGCTGCTGCGGGAGTACTCCGGATCACATCCGCGCGGTGGTGAGCCGGCTCGACGGCGTGGTCCCGACGGTACGTGAGCTGGTGCACGATCCGGGAGTCGCGTCGCTGTACCACCACGTGCCCTTCGCCCAGGACGCCAGCGTGCTGATGGTGGGGGAGCGTACGAACGCCAACGGCTCCAAGGCGTTCCGGGAGGCGATGCTGGCAGGCGACTGGCAGGCGTGCGTGGAGATCGCACGGGAGCAGACTCGTTCCGGCTCTCACGTCCTGGATCTGTGCGTGGACTACGTCGGCCGGGACGGGGTCGGGGACATGCGGGAACTGGCGGGTCGGTTCGCCACGGCGAGCACGTTGCCGATCATGTTGGACTCCACCGAGGCCGCAGTGGTCGAGGCCGGACTGGAGATGCTGGGTGGCCGGTGCATCGTCAACTCGGTCAACTACGAGGACGGTGACGGCCCTGATTCCCGGTACGCCAAGGTACTGCCGTTGATCCGGGAGCACGGGGCGGCGGTGGTGGCGTTGACCATCGACGAGGAGGGGCAGGCCCGAACCAGTGACTGGAAGGTCCGGGTCGCCAGCCGGTTGATCGACGACCTGACCGGCAGGGGTGTGGAGTTGTCGGACATCCTGGTGGACTGCCTGACGTTCCCGATCTCGACGGGCCAGGAGGAAACCCGCCGGGACGCCTTGGAGACCATCGAGGCGATCCGGGAGATCTCCCGGCGCTACCCGGGGGTGAATTTCACGCTCGGGGTCTCGAACGTGTCGTTCGGGCTGAATCCAGCAGCCCGTCAGGTGCTGAACTCGGTGTTCTTGCACGAGTGCCAGCAGGCCGGCCTCACCTCGGCGATTGTGCACGCCAGCAAAATCCTGCCGATGTCGAAGATCCCTGAGGAGCAGCGCGGGGTGGCGCTGGACCTGGTGTACGACCGGCGGCGCGAGCTGGAAGACGGCACTGTCTATGACCCACTCCAGCGGTTCATCGAGTTGTTCGAGGGGGTGGACGCGGCGTCGGCGCGGGCGAGCCGGGCGGAAGAGTTGGCGGCGCTGCCGCTGGAGGAGCGGCTCAAGCGCCGGATCATCGACGGGGAGCGAAACGGCCTGGAGGCCGACCTCGACGAGGCTCTGTCAGGACGGTCCGCTCTGGACATCATCAACGAGCTGTTGTTGGACGGCATGAAGGTGGTCGGGGAACTGTTCGGTTCAGGTCAGATGCAGCTGCCGTTCGTGCTGCAGTCCGCTGAGGTGATGAAGACCGCGGTGGCGTATCTGGAGCCACACATGGAGAAGACCGACGACGGCGGTAAGGGCACGATCGTGCTGGCCACCGTGAAGGGGGACGTGCACGACATCGGTAAGAACCTGGTCGATATCATCCTGTCGAACAATGGCTACACCGTGGTGAATCTGGGGATCAAGCAGCCGATCACGGCGATCGTGGATGCCGCGGAGGAGCATCGTGCGGATGCCATCGGGATGTCCGGTCTGCTGGTGAAGAGCACGGTGATCATGAAGGAGAACCTGCAGGAGCTGAACCAGCGTGGGCTTTCCGAGCGGTGGCCGGTGCTGCTGGGTGGGGCGGCGCTTACCCGGGCGTATGTGGAGGATGACCTGCGCGGGCTGTATACGGGGGAGGTCCACTACGCGCGGGACGCGTTCGAGGGTCTTTCCCTGATGGATCGGGTGATGGCGGCTCGGCGCGGTGGTGTGGTCGTGGTGGACGAGGAGCGGGAACACAAGCTGGCGGAGCGTCGTGCCCGGCGGGAGCGTCATCAGGCGCAGCGGGTTGAGGCCGGACTGCCGGATGTGGACGATGACTCGGTGCGGTCGGATGTGGCGGCCGATGTTGCGGTGCCGAGGCCGCCGTTTTTCGGGACCCGGGTTGTGAAGGGGGTCCCGGTGGCTGATTACGCGGCGATGCTGGACGAGCGGGCCACGTTCCTGGGCCAGTGGGGGTTGCGGGGGTCCCGGGGTGGCCGGGGGCCTTCGTATGAGGAGCTCGTGGAGACGGAGGGGCGGCCCAGGCTGCGGTACTGGCTGGAGCGGCTGGTGTCGGAGAAGCTGATCGAGGCGGCGGTGGTGTACGGGTACTTCCCGTGCTACTCCGAGGGCAACACGCTGGTGGTGCTGGACGAGAACGGGAATTCGGAGCGGGCCCGGTTCACGTTTCCGCGGCAGCGGCGGGACCGCCGGTTGTGCATCGCGGATTATTTCCGGCCCAGGGAGTCCGGTGAGCTGGATGTTGTGGCGTTTCAGTTGGTGACTGTCGGTTCTGCGATCGGTGACTACGCCAGCAAGTTGTTCGCCTCAGACGCGTACCGGGACTATCTGGAGGTGCACGGGCTGTCGGTGCAGTTGGCTGAGGCCCTCGCCGAGTACTGGCACCAGCGGGTGCGTTCGGAGTTGATATTCGCGGATGGTGTCTCGTTGGCGGCGTCGGATCCGGCGTTGGAGGGGATCCTGAACGTGGAGTACCGGGGTTGCCGGTACTCGCTCGGCTACGGGGCGTGTCCGGAGTTGGAGGATCGCGCGAAGATCGCAGAGCTGCTGCGCCCCGATCGGATCGGTGTGGAGCTGTCGGAGGAGTACCAGTTGGTGCCGGAGCAGTCCACTGATGCGATCGTGGTGCATCATCCGGAGGCGACGTATTTCAACGCCCGGTGACTCGCTCGGGGTCAGCCGCCGACGACCTCCTTGACGTCCTCCAGCACCGTGATGGTGACGATGACGTTGAGCGGGGAGTTGAAGTCGGCATGGAGGTGGAACTCGACACCGCCCATTCCGCCGCCTTCGTCTCCGTGCACGCCGACATTGGTCACGTGGACGTTCGCTTCTCCCAGGTGTGGTCGTCCTTCCAGGATTCCGAAGACTCCGCCGGAGGGCCGCCATTCGGCGGCCGTGATGATGACGGGGGATTCCTTCTTGATCGGGGCCCAGTTGAAGTTCCTGCGGACCCTGCCTTGTACGTTCTGATAGACGACTCGGATTGATTCGGCCATGCGATTTCTCCCTTGTCACGTGGTGGTGTGTGGGACGGGGACTCGCCGTCCAATCTGACACGGGCGTGAGGTCACAGTAACTTTGTGTCACTGATCAGACACACTATGTGTCTGAACGGACACCTCCGTCGCTCCCGGCGGCGATTGGTGAGACCGTGTGGGAGTGGTTCGGCTCAGGCGTGTGGATGTGCTGGCGTACCGGTCGGCGGTCAGCGACCTGGCGGCGCAACAGGACGACCCAGCGGACTGCGCGGTGTTGGACACCGGGGTTCAGGACACGCCACCCGGCGCCACCGCTTCGCGGGCGTTGCTGGCCCGGGTCCGCGAACGATCGCGGGAATCCGTTGGGCGGCTGGCGGGAGACGAGCGGTTCGCGGTACTGCATTCGGTACGCGGCACGATGCATCTGCACCGGGTCGCCGATGCCGGGTTACTGGCCGCCGGGCTGCGACCGGTGGACGCGGACGAACTCGCGGTGTCCCAGCAGGGTCCGTATTTCTTGGGACTGCGGGATGAGGGGATGACGCCGGGTGAAGCGTTCGACGACGTGGTGGCTGCGATGCGGTCGGTGATGGCCGATGGACGGTCACGTACCAAAGGGGAGTTGAGCGGTGCGGTGACGTCCCTGGTGGATGGTCGCCTGCGGGCCTGGTGCGGGGGCTGCGGTGTGGAGCATGTCCACGACGGACTGTTCCGGTACGCGACGCTGGGCGCCGGGTTGGCGGTGGTTGTCGGCAAAGACGGTGCGAGGTTCAGGAGGTTGCCGTCCGCGGTGGCGGTGGTCGGCCGGGACCAGGCACGGCGAGTTCTGCTGCGGCGGTTCCTGCGGGCGTGCGGCCCTGTGGGCCCGGCGCGGTTCGCGGCGTGGCTCGGGGTGGCGGTGGCCGCGGCCCGGGAGGTGTGGCGGGGGGTGGAGCCGGAACTGGTGGCGGTGGAGGTGGCGGGATGGACCGGGTGGATGCACCAGGACGACGTCGAAGCTGTGGGTGCGGCGCCGCGACCGCCGCGGTTGCGGCTGTTGCCGCCGTACGACCCGCTCACCGAGATCGTGGACCGGGAGTTCGCGGTGCCGGATCCGGCTGAGCGCAAGCGGATCTGGCGGGCCAGTGCGAATCCTGGGGTGGTGCTGCGGCGCGGTGAGTTCGCCGGGTTGTGGCGGCAGCGCACGGTGGCGCGCCGGCTGGTGGTCACGGTCCAGCCATTCGAGGACCTGACCGGCGCCGAGGTGGATGCGGCGGTGGCGGACGCCGAAGCGATGGCCGAGTTGGCGGGTCTTTCCGGGGCGCGGGTTCGATTGGCCGGCTGATCGGATCAGCGAGTTCTCCGGGCACGGGAGGCGTTTTCCCGGCGTACGGTCACCTTCTTGCCTTTGATCGTGGTGCGGCGTAGTGCCGAGATCACTTCTTCGGCGGCGGCTTCGGGGACTTCCACGAGGGAAAACCGGTCGGCGATGTCGATGGCTCCGATGTCGCGGCCGGTCAAATGGGATTCCCCGGCGATGGCACCGACCAGGTCGTTGGGGCGGATCCCCGCGCGGCGGCCGACACCGAAGTACAGCCGGGTGCGCCCGGCCGTGGAGGGACGGCTGCCACGTTTGTCACCGCTTCGCGACGGTGGTCGGTCGGCGGCGGACCGGGTGGTGACCTCCGGGATCTCCTCCTCCTCGGTGACCGGGCCGGTCTGTGCCTGGTGGGCCAGCTTGATAGCGGCGAGCGCGACTTCCATCAGGTCGAACTCGTCGGCGAGGGTTTCCACGACCACCCGGAAGTGCTCCAGGTCGTTGCTGAGCAGGGCTTCACGCAGGGCCGCGCCGGTCAGTTCCAGGCGACGGTTGTGAAGGTCTGCGATGGAGGGGACCTGCTGGACGATGATCCGTTGCCGGGTCAGCCGTTCGATGGCTTTGAGCATCCGGTGTTCGCGTGGTTCGGCGAGGGTGATGGCGACGCCTTCGCGTCCGGCCCGGCCGACCCGGCCGATCCGATGGACGTATGACTCCGGTGCCGAGGGGACGTTGTAGTTGACCACGTGGCTGAGGTGTTCGACGTCCAGGCCGCGGGCGGCGACGTCGGTGGCGACCAGCAGGTCCGCGGTTTCGGCGCGGAGTCGTCCCATCACCCGGTCACGTTGTTCCTGGCTCATGCCGCCGTGCAGGGCTTCAGCGCGGTAGCCGCGGCCGTTGAGCGTCTCGGTGAGTTCGTCGACCTGTTCGCGGGTGCGGCAGAACACGATCGCCGCGGATGGTGCTTCCACGTCCAGGATCCGACCCAGGGCCGCGGGTTTGTAGGCGCGGGCGACCAGGTACGCGGTTTGGCGTACCCGGGGTGGTTCGCCTTCGGCGACGGGTTCGCCACCCATCTCGATCTTTACCGGGTCGCGCAGGTGCTGGCGGGCGATGCCGTCGATGCGTGGCGGCATGGTGGCGGAGAACAGCACGGTCTGCCGGTCGGTGGGGGTGCCTTCCAGGATCGCCTCGATGTCCTCGGCGAAGCCCATGTCCAGCATCTCGTCGGCTTCGTCGAGTACGACCGTCCGCAGTGCGTGCAATCGCAGGGTGCCTCGGCGAATGTGGTCCAGGGCGCGCCCCGGGGTGGCGACCACCACGTCGACGCCGCGTTCGAGCACGCGCAGTTGCCGGGTGATCGGTTGGCCTCCGTAGATCGGCAGGACCCGGGCGGCGATTCCGCGGCCGTACCGGTGGAACGCCTCGGACACCTGCACCGCGAGTTCCCGGGTGGGTACCAGGACCAGCGCGACCGGGTCTTTGCCTCTGCCGTCGGAGGGCATGCCCTGCAACACGGGCAGCGCGAACGCGGCGGTCTTGCCGGTGCCGGTGGCTGCCTGGCCGAGCAGGTCGTCGCCGCGCAGCAGTTGCGGGATGGCTTCGCGTTGGATCGGGGTCGGTTCCTCGTAACCGAGGGTGGACAGCGCATCGAGCAGCTCGGGGCGTAGGTTCAGGGATTCGAAACTAGTGGCGTTGGTCATGATGTCGGGTTCGGTCGTGGTGTCGGGTGTTGCCTGGCCCATGGTCGGACTCCTCGTTGCCGGACCCGTACCTGTGGGGCCCACCTGCACCGGGACTGTGGTCCGGTCCCGGGTAGGACCACGGTACGCGGCTGGGGTGGCCTTGCCGGGGACGGCGGGCCAGACGCGGTCACCGTACCCGGGCTCCGGTAAGGTGCCCATCTGGGGTCGTGACTGGCGTGCTGGGATGGAACCGACCATCGGGGAGCGGCTCCTGCCGTTGCGCCGCGCGCCTGGGCCTCCCATATCAACCAAGGAGGATCCATGCCGCCGACTGACGACTCCGCCGCATTCCGGCACGCCCTCGCTGTGGTGCGTCGGGTTGAACCCCGGATCGCCGATGCGATCGCCGCTGAGCTGGTCGACCAGCGGGAGTCGTTGAAGCTGATCGCCAGTGAGAACTACGCATCCCCGGCGGTGCTGCTGGCGATGGGGAACTGGTTGTCGGACAAATACGCTGAGGGCACGGTAGGACGTCGGTTCTACGCCGGTTGCCGCAATGTCGACACGGTGGAGGCGGTGGCCGCCGAGCATGCCCGGGAGCTTTTCGATGCGCCGCACGCGTACGTGCAGCCACATTCGGGTATCGACGCGAACCTGGTGGCGTACTGGGCGGTGCTGGCGCGGCGGGTGGAGGCTCCGGCGCTGGAGAAGGCGCAGGCTCGGCAGGTCAACGAGTTGACCGAGCAGGACTGGCAGGAGTTGCGGCGCCAGTTGGGCAATCAGCGGATGCTGGGGATGTCGCTGGACGCGGGTGGTCACCTCACCCACGGGTTCCGGCCGAACATCTCCGGCAAGATGTTCGAGCAGCGCAGCTACGGCACGGATCCGGAGACCGGGCTGCTCGACTATGACGAGGTACGTCGGATTGCCCGGGAGTTTCGGCCGTTGATCCTGGTCGCCGGGTACTCGGCGTACCCCCGCAAGATTAACTTCCGCCTGATGAGGGAGATCGCCGACGAGGTCGGTGCGACCCTGCTGGTGGACATGGCGCATTTCGCCGGGCTGGTGGCGGGCAAGGTGTTCACCGGTGACTTCAACCCGGTTCCGCACGCCCAGATCGTCACCACGACCACGCACAAGTCGTTGCGTGGGCCGCGCGGCGGGATGGTGCTGTGCCAGCCGGATCTGGCGGCGCAGGTGGACCGGGGCTGCCCCATGGTGCTGGGTGGTCCACTGCCGCACGTGATGGCGGCGAAAGCGGTCGCGTTCGCTGAGGCGCGGCGGCCGGAGTTCGCCGACTACGCGCAGCGGATCGTGGCCAACGCTGCGGCGTTGGCCGACGGGTTGCTGCGGCGGGGGGCGAGCCTGGTCACCAGGGGCACCGACAACCACCTGGTCCTCCTTGACGTGTCCGGGTACGGACTGACCGGGCGGCAGGCGGAGACGGCGTTGCTCGACGCCGGGATCGTCACCAACCGCAACTCGGTGCCCAGGGACCCGAACGGTGCCTGGTACACCACAGGTATCCGGCTGGGCACTCCCGCGCTGACCACCCGGGGCCTGGGCACCGACGAGATGGACCAGGTCGCAGGGCTGATCCACGCCGTGTTGAGCGAAACCCGGCCCGGTACCGGGCCGGACGGGCGGGTCTCCAAGGCGAAGCACGTGCTCGACAGCGCGGTGGCCGACCGGCTTTCGCGGCAGGCTACCGAGCTGCTGGCCGGATATCCGTTGTACCCGACGGTCGACCTGGCCGGAGTCTGAACCTGTGCGGGACAGCCACCGCGGTGGCTGTCCCGCACAGGGGTGGGCGCTACTCGTACGCGATGGCTTCCAGCACGTTCAGCCGGGAGGCGCGAAACGCCGGCCACCAGGCGGCGACCAGGCCCGCGATCACCCCTACCACCACGAACACAACCAGTTGGGCGCCGGGCAACGCGACGGTGCTCAACTGGTCCTCCTCGATCAATGCCAGCGCGACCGCGTACCCGAGGGCAAGGCCGAGTCCGATGCCGAGGGCGCAACCGAACACCGCCATGATCACTGACTCCACGCGGATCATGCGTTTCACCTGGCGACGTGCCATCCCGATGGCTCGCAGCATCCCGAGTTCCCTGGTGCGTTCATAGATGGACAGCAGCAACGTGTTGAGGATGCCCAGGAACGCGATCAGTACCGCGACGAGCAGCAGCACGTTGAAGATGTTCAGCGCGACGTCGATCTGCTGATTGATCTGGCGGATCATGTCGCTTCGGTCGGCGACGCTGACCAGTGGGTAGTCAGCCATCAACTTCTCGACCTCGGTGACGACGGCGTCGGTGTTGGTGCCCGCCGCCAGTTTCAGGTAGCCCTGGTTGACCAGGTCGCCAGCGAAGTACCGGGAGGCCGACGAGTCGAGGATCACCCCGCTCATGCCCAGTTCGCTGGCGTAGATCCCGACCAGCCGGTACGAGCGGTCGCCGCCTTTGGCGAGCCGGATGGTGACGCTGTCGCCGACCTCCCAGTCGTTGTCCTCGGCGGTCCTGGTGTCGACGACCGCCTCGTCGCGGGTCAGGTCACGGATCTGGCCCTGCTTCGCGGTGACCGCGAACACTGGTGTGGCGTCCGCCAGGTCGGTGGCGGCGAGGAAAGCATCCTTGCCGGCGATCCGGGCCGCTGAGAAGTACAACGGCACTGCCGCCTCGACGCCGTCGATGCCGCGGACCGCTTCGAGCTTCTCGGCGCGGAACCCCTCCTTGCCGGTCGGGGCCCGCAGGTTCAGGGTGTTGATGATCACGTCGGCGCCGCGTTTGTCGTTGAGCAGGTCCGTTGCGGTCGCCTTGAACGACGCGCCGAGCAGGCTCAGCGCCGCGACCAGCGTCACCCCGATCATCAGCGCGGCTGCGGTGACCGCGGTGCGGCGCGGGTTGCGCAACGCGTTACGTCGTCCCAGGCCGCTCGCCGCTCCCCAGGACAGCAGCCATCCGACGACACCGGCGACGGGCTTGGTCAACAGTGGGGACAGTAACGCCACACCCAGGAACACCAGCAGCACGCCGAGACCGAGCGCCCGCAGTGTGGCGTCACCCATGCCCCGCAACGCCATCGCGGTGGCCACGGACCCGGCGACGGTGAGCAGCAACCCACCGGCGACCAGCCACCGCAACGGCTTGTCGGGCCGTACCACGTCCCGCATCGCGGCGACCGGTGGCACGCTGGAGGCCCGCAGCGCGGGGGCCAGCGCCGACACCACGGTGACGGTGATGCCGGTGGCGAAGGCGATCAGCACGGTCCAGGTGTCCACCACCAGGCCGGCGTCCGGTAGTTCCACGCCGAGCAGGCCGAACAGTGCCCGGACCGCGGCGGCCACGCCGACTCCGAACAGTAGGCCGATGGCCGAACCGGCGGCTCCCACGATCAGCGCTTCGAGCAGCGTCGCGCCGGTGACCTGCCGGCGACTGGCCCCGAGCGCTCGGTACAGGGCGAGTTCCCGGGACCGCTGCGCCACCACGATGTTGAAGGTGTTGAAGATCAGGAAGATGCCGACCAGCAACGCCACGAATCCGAAGACGAGGAAGAACCAGTTGAGGAAACTGAGGCCTTCCTTGATCTCGCTGGCCTGTTCTTCGGCCACCTGCTCCCCGGTCTTGGCTTCAAAACCGACCGGGACCGTGCCGGCGACCCGGCGGGCGAGTTCCAGGTCGGACACGCTTCCGTCGGAGGACACGGACGCGCCTGAGTAGACGCCTTCCTTGCCGTAGAACAGTCGCTGCGCCTCGGCCATGCTGAACCCGATCAGGGTCTCACCGCCCAGCGACGCCCGGTCGCCGGTGTAGGTGAGGGTGCCGACCACGGTGAACGTGCGGGTTTCGGCCAGGCGCGGCACATACACCTTGATGGTGTCGCGGATGCCGACGGCGGCGACCTGCGCGGTGTGCCGGGTGATCGCGACCTCTCCGGCGGTGTCGGGCTGTTCGCCTTCGGCGAGTTGTAGTACGGAGTCGGCGTTGGCGAATTCTTCTGGGGTCAGCCCGACGCCGAGGGAGGGGGCGCCGCCGGTCTGCACCGCCTTGCCGGTGTCCCGGTTGAACGGGATCAGGCCCTCGGTGCCGGCGTCGCCGTACGTGTTCTCGACGCCGTCGACGCCGTCAAGTCGTCGCAGGTCAGCGTCGGTGAGCAGGGGCGGTTCGGCTTCCCGGGAGGTGTCGTCTTCGGCTCGCACCTGTACCGCGACGTCCTGGTTCACGGTCTGGAACAAGTTGTCGAATCCGGCGGAGAGGCTGTCGGTGAGCACATTCGCGGCGGATACGAATCCGACGCCGAGCACCACGGCGGTCACGGCGAGCAGCAGGCGGAGTTTACGGGACAGCAGGCCTTTGAGGGTGGCGCGCAGCATCAGCTGGCCTCCGTGCCCGCGGTGTCGGTGTTGGGGCCGATGTCGAGGCGTTTGAGCCGGTCGAGCACGGTCTGTGGGGTGGGGTCGCGCATTTCGTCGACGATCCTGCCGTCGGCGAGGAAGATGATCCGGTCGGCGTACGAGGCGGCGGCTGGGTCGTGGGTCACCATGACGATGGTCTGGCCGAACTGGTGGACCGAGTCGCGCAGGAAGTGCAGCACTTCAGACCCGGATTTGGAGTCGAGGTTGCCGGTGGGTTCGTCGGCGAACACAACGTCGGGTCGGGTGATCAGGGCACGCGCGCACGCCACCCGCTGCTGTTGGCCTCCTGACAGTTCGGTGGGGCGGTGCCGGAGCCGGTCACGGAGTGCGAGGGTGTCGACCACGGTGTCGAACCACGCCCGGTCGAGTCTGCGGCCGGCGATGGACAGCGGCAGCCGGATGTTCTCCTCGGCGGTCAGCGTCGGTAGTAGGTTGAACTGCTGGAAGATGAAGCCGACCTTGTCGCGCCGTAGCCGGGTCAGCTTGGCGTCGGACAGGCCGGTGAGTTTGGTGTCTCCGATCCACACGTCGCCCTGGCTGACGGTGTCCAGTCCGGCCATGCAGTGCATCAGCGTGGACTTCCCGGATCCGGACGGGCCCATGATCGCGGTGAAGTGGCCGCGTTCCAGTTTGGTGGTCACGGCGCGTAACGCGATCACCTGTGCCTCGCCAGAGCCGTACGCCTTCCAGATCTTCTCGGTACGGGCGGCGGCGTGTGTGGTGCTGTCCGTCGTGGTTTCCACAGTGGTGGTCACGCCACTGTCCCCCTCGGAGCGAATCGATCAGGTTGGACGGCGTTTACCGCCCAGGAACCGACATTAGGCGTCGGCGGCACGGGCCACCTCCGGCTTGCCCCCCAACTTCCGGCGGCCGAACCCCTACGGATCTTCCCGGGCCCGTCACCCGACTCGGTGATCAACCCGATATAGGGCTTTGTGGCAAAATTCGTTCAGTAGGGGGTGGTGCGTAGCCGTGGGTATGGCGGCCACGCACCGGGTATCGGCGGGTACGTGGTGGTCGTCACGCCCGCTGGTCCCCAGCAGGCGTGACGGTGGGCGCGGCGGGGAACGGGGGTGGGGTTCCGCCGAACTCCGGGCACAGTGACTGGTGATGACACCAGTCACACAGCCGGCTCGGTTTGGGTCGGAAATCACGGGCCAGGGTGGCCCGTTCGATCGCCTGCCACAGCGCCAGCAGGGTCCGTTCGAACCGCAGCAACTCCTCCAGGTGGGGCGTGTAGTCGCAGGCTTCCCGATCCGCCAGGTAGAGCAGCCGAAGCACTTTCGGCACCACTCCCCGGGCCCGCCACAGCACCAGGGCGTAGAACTTCACCTGGAACAGGGCACGGCCTTCGAAGGCCTCCCGTGGCGCACCGCCCGACTTGTAGTCGACGACGCGTACCTCACCGGCGGGCGAGATGTCGAGCCGGTCGATGATGCCGCGTAGCCGCAGCCCTTCGCCCACGACCGCTTCGACCAGCGACTCCCGTTCGGCCGGTTGCAGCCGCTGCGGGTCCTCCAGCGTGAAGTAGCCGTCCAGCAGGGCAACCGCCGACCCGAGCCAGTCGTCGGTGAGGGCCGGATCGTCGAACAGCCGCGCCAGCTCGGGTTGTTGCTCGGTGAGTCGTCGCCACTCTGGTAACAGCACGGCGCTGGCCTGTTGTGGCGTTCGGCGCGCCGGCGGCAGGTCGAACAGTCGCTCCAGGACGGCGTGCACCAGGGTGCCGCGGGCCTGGTCGGGGGTGGTCCGTTCGGGAATCCGGTCGATCACCCGGAACCGGTACAGCAGCGGGCAGGTCTTGAAGTCGGCGGCCCGGGAGGGGGACAGCGACGGACCCTTCTCGACGGCGGTCTCGGTCGTGCCGTCCGGTGCTTGCGTGGTCGAGGTGTGGGCCCCCGGTGTCCCGGTGGTCCCGGGCATTTCCACCGTCATGAGTGGCAGGTTAGGGCACCGGTACGACGCGATCGGGCACCGCCACGGCGGACGTGCCGGGAACGCCCGATCACACCGCCCCCGGGCCGGTGTGATCGCCGAGGGACGTACCCTGGGGCGCGGCCTGGTACGGCCGCCGGATCTCGTCCGGAAACCAGGCACAACAGACCGCTGAGCCTGAAGAGGAACGCCTGACCGTGTCCGCCGAACCAGTCGTGCCCACCGGGGCGCACCGGGGTCCGTTCCGGCCCGGTGACCGGGTGCAGCTCACCGACCCGAAAGGCCGCCCGCACACCATCACCCTGGAGCCGGGAAAGGTGTTCCACACCCACCGGGGTGGGCTGCGTCACGACGATCTGATCGGCTGCGGCGAGGGCGTGGTGGTCGCCTCCTCGGGAGGCACGCGTTACCTCGCGTTCCGGCCGTTGCTCACCGATTACGTGTTGGGCATGCCACGGGGCGCGCAGGTGATCTACCCGAAGGACACGGCACAGATCGTCGGGTACGGAGACGTTTTCCCCGGGGCGCGGGTGGTGGAAGCCGGTGCCGGCTCGGGGGCGTTGACGTGCTCGCTGCTGCGGGCGGTTGGGGAACGCGGGCGGGTCTTCTCCTACGAGCTGCGGCCGGACTTCGCCGACGTGGCGCGGCGCAACGTCGAGCGGTTCTTCGGTGGTCCACACCCGGCGTGGCGTCTGACGGTCGGCGACATCGCCGAATGCCGGGAACTGGAGATCGACCGAGTGGTGTTGGACATGCTCGCGCCGTGGGAGGTGCTCGACACGGTGGAGCGGGTACTGGTCCCCGGTGGCGTACTGGTGGGTTATGTCGCGACCACGCCGCAGCTGTCGGAACTCGTCGAGGCGCTTCGGGAACGGGGTTCGTTCGCCGAGCCGCGGGCGTGGGAGACGTTGCAGCGTGAGTGGCACGTCGAAGGGCTCGCGGTGCGCCCGGACCACCGGATGGTGGCGCACACCGCGTTCCTGGTCACGGCGCGGCGGCTGGCTCCGGACGCGGTGCCGCCGGCACGGCGGTTCAAGCCCAGTCGGGGGGCACAGGCGTACGCCGCCCGGAAAGCCGCCGGGCAGGTCGCCGAGCGCGACGGTGCTGCGGCGCCGGATTCGGCCGACCCCGACTGAACCCGTGGGGCCTGTCCCGGCGGTTCAGTCGTCGGTGTCCGGCCCCGCGATCTCGACGCCGTCGCGGGCGCGGCGGACGTGGATGCATTCGCCGGGGCACTCCCGGGCGGCGTCGATGACTTCCAGCCGGAGGTGGTCTGGCACCTCGGTGTGGGCTCCTGGCTCGGTGAGCAGGGCCCCACCGGTCGTCTTGACGTACGCCAGCCCGTCGATGTCGAATTCGAAGACGTCGGGGGCGTACTGCACGCACAATCCGTCGCCGGTGCACAGGTCCTGGTCGATCAACACCCGCAGACGTTCCCCGTCGACGGGGGCCGCGTCGGCGGTGGCGCCAGCGGACGCTGGTTTCGTGGAAGACAGGGCACACACCTCCTCGACGGATCTTCGGTCAAGGGTAGAGCCCCCAGGCGGGCCCGGCATCCGTACCCCGAAGGTTGGCAGGTCCGCCACAGGGTCGTAAGAGG
This sequence comes from Micromonosporaceae bacterium, assembly GCA_036375165.1. Taxonomy (GTDB): domain Bacteria; phylum Actinomycetota; class Actinomycetes; order Mycobacteriales; family Micromonosporaceae; genus WHSM01. The sequence goes on from DASUSI010000178.1 coordinate 63,754, forward strand.
GGGCGTCAGGAACGGCCGGATGGGCGATTTTGAGGCTAGGGTGGTACACACGACCTCGAGCCGGGGAGGTGGGACGTGACACGCGGTGAGGACGCTGAAGCACGGGCCGCGCGTCTGGAGAATGAGGCCAACGACCTCTCCGCCCAAGTGAGTTTCCTGCAGGAGGAAGTCACGCTGCTGCGGCGCAAGCTGAGCGACAGCCCGCGCCACATGCGGCTCCTGGAGGAAAGGCTCGCTGCGGCGCAGGCGCAGGTTCATCGCCTGACTGAGCAGAACGAGAAGCTTGTGCAGACCCTCAAGGAGGCTCGCGAGCAGATCGTCACGCTCAAAGAGGAGATCGACAGGCTGGCGCAGCCCCCGAGTGGGTACGGCGTCTTCCTGCAGCGCAACGAGGACGACACGGTCGACGTGTTCACCGGGGGCAGGAAGCTGCGGGTGGCGGTGTCACCGGCGGTGGAGGCCGAGAGCCTGCGTCGCGGCCAGGAGGTGTTGCTCAACGACGCCCTCAACGTGGTGGAGGCGTTGGGATTCGAGCGCGCCGGCGACGTCGTCATGATCAAGGAGATCATGGAGAACGCCGAAGGGATCTCCGACCGGGCTCTGGTGCTCTCACACGCCGACGAGGAGCGGGTGGTTCACCTCGCGGACTCGCTGGTCAGCCAGCCGCTGCGGGCCGGTGACTCGCTGATGATCGACGCGCGCAGCGCGTACGCGTACGAGCGGATCCCCAAGAGCGAGGTCGAGGAACTGATTCTCGAGGAGATCCCGGACATCGACTACCGCGACATCGGTGGCCTGGACGGGCAGATCGAGCAGATCCGCGACGCGGTGGAGTTGCCGTTCCTGCACGCCGAGCTGTTCCGGGAGCACAGGCTGCGGCCACCCAAGGGTGTGCTGCTCTACGGGCCGCCCGGATGTGGTAAGACGTTGATCGCCAAGGCGGTGGCCAACTCGTTGGCCAAGCAGGTCACCCGCCAACAGTCGGAAACCGAGAAGCGGTCCTACTTCCTCAACATCAAGGGTCCGGAGCTGCTGAACAAGTATGTCGGCGAGACCGAGCGGCACATCCGGTTGATCTTCCAGCGGGCACGGGAGAAGGCCAGTGAGGGCCTGCCGGTGATCGTGTTCTTCGACGAGATGGACTCGGTGTTCCGTACCCGCGGTTCAGGGGTGTCCTCTGACGTGGAGAACACCATTGTGCCGCAGTTGCTGAGTGAGATCGACGGTGTGGAGGGCCTGGAAAACGTCATCGTGATCGGTGCCTCCAACCGGGAGGACATGATTGACCCGGCGATCCTGCGACCCGGGCGGCTCGATGTGAAGATCCGCATCGAACGGCCGGACGCCGAGGCGGCGAAAGACATCTTCTCGAAGTACATCACCTCGGACCTGCCGTTGCACCCGGACGATTTGAACGAGCACGGGAGCAACCGTGACGCCTGCGTCGCCGCGATGATCCAGGCGGCGGTGGAGCGGATGTACGCCGAGACCGAGGAGAACCGGTTCCTGGAGGTCACGTACGCGAACGGCGACAAGGAAGTCCTGTACTTCCGTGACTTCAACTCCGGCGCCATGATCCAGAACGTTGTGGACCGGGCCAAGAAGGCGGCTATCAAGGACCTTCTGAACACCGGGGTGCGCGGGATCCGGTTGCAGCACCTGCTGGACGCCTGTGTCGATGAGTTCCGGGAGAACGAGGATCTGCCGAACACCACGAACCCGGAGGACTGGGCACGGATCTCCGGCAAGAAGGGTGAGCGGATCGTCTACATCCGCACCCTGGTGACCGGTAAGGGTGCCGAATCCGGTCGGTCCATCGATACGGTGACCAACACGGGCCAGTACCTGTGACCCGGAGCAGGGGCGGGAACGGCCGAGGCCGTTAGGCTCGACGTATGAGCGAGTGTCAGCGACCGCGTGACCGGTCACGGTGTGCGCCTACGGTGCGTCAGATGGTGACCAGGTGGTCTCAGGGGTGCCGTTGCGCGGGCGGTCGCGCTACGGCACCCACCGGTTTCCAGGCCGGGGCGGCGGGCGCATGAGTACCCGCCGGGTGATGGGCACAGAAGTCGAATACGGAATCTCGGTGCCCGGCCAGCCGGGTGCGAACCCGATGGTCACCTCGTCGCAGATCGTGAACGCGTACGGGGCGCGGCCGGAGTTGACTCGCGGCGGCCGCGCCAGGTGGGACTACGAGGAGGAGTCACCGCTTCGCGACGCCCGGGGTTTCACCTATTCCGGGGCGTTGTACGACCCGGCGGAGGCGCTCGCCGATGAGGACATGGGTTTGGCCAACGTGATCCTCACCAATGGCGCGCGGCTTTATGTGGACCATGCCCACCCTGAGTACTCGACGCCAGAAGTGACGAATCCCCGGGACCTCGTGCTGTGGGACAAGGCGGGGGAGCGGGTGATGGCGGAGGCGTCCCGCCGGGCCGCGATGACGCCGGGTGGCCAACAGATCAATCTCTACAAGAACAACACCGACAACAAGGGCGCCAGTTACGGCGCACATGAGAACTACCTGATGCGCCGTTCGACGCCGTTCTCGGACATCGTCACGCATCTGACGCCGTTCTTCGTGACCCGGCAGGTGATCTGTGGGGCGGGACGGTTGGGGCTGGGCCAGGACGGTTCCAAGGCCGGGTTCCAGATCTCGCAGCGGGCAGACTTCTTCGAAGTCGAGGTGGGCCTGGAAACCACGCTGAAGCGTCCGATCATCAACACCCGCGACGAGCCGCACGCGGACGCCGACCGTTACCGCAGGCTCCATGTGATCATCGGTGATGCGAACCTGTCGGAGATCGCGACCTACCTGAAGGTGGGTACCTCGGCGCTGGTGCTGTCGATGATCGAGGACCGGGCGTTGCCCGCCGACCTGGGCTTGGCGGATCCGATCAGTGAGTTACGGTCGGTCAGTCACGACCCATCACTTCGGCACATGCTGCGGTTGCGTGACGGCCGGCGGTTGACAGCACTGGATGTGCAGTGGATCTACTATGAGCGGGCGTGTTCCTATGTGGAGGATCGCTTCGGCTCGGATGTGGACGAGGTGACCGCTGACGTGCTGGACCGGTGGGAGGATGTGCTGTCCCGACTCGGTGAGGACCCGATGCTGCTCGCGGACTCACTGGACTGGGTGGCGAAGCTACGGCTTCTTGAGGGTTACCGGGAACGCGAAGGACTCGAATGGTCCTCACCGAAACTGCAACTGGTGGATCTGCAGTACTCCGACGTGCGACCGGACAAGGGCCTCTACAACCGGATGGTACGGCGCGGCGACATGAAGACGCTGTTCGGCGGCGAGCAGGTGGAGCGGGCGATGACCGAACCGCCGGAGGACACCCGGGCGTACTTCCGGGGCCGTTGCCTGGCCACGTACGGCAGCGAGGTGGTGGCCGCGAGCTGGGACTCGGTGATCTTCGACGTCGGTCGGGAGTCTCTGGTGCGGGTGCCGATGATGGAGCCGGAACGGGGTACCAAGGCACATGTCGGGGCGTTGTTCGAGCGGTGCCCGAGTGCCAAGGACCTGCTCGAGGCACTGACGTCCGGCTAGACGGAGTGTCACTACTACCAGGTAGCTTCGTAGCAGGTACTCAGGAGGGAGCAGCCCCATGGCTACGCGGGACAGTGGCGGGCAGTCGCAGGCCGGCCGCGGCAAGCGGGAGCAGGAGACCGACCAGACACCGGAGCCGGCCGCCAACCCGGAGGTCGCGGAGCGGCACGAGAAGCTCTCCGAGGAAGTCGACGACCTGCTTGACGAGATCGACTCCGTCCTGGAAGAGAACGCAGAGGAATTCGTCCGCGGTTACGTTCAAAAAGGTGGCGAATAGGGAGAAATGTTCGATTCGATTGTAGGGTCGGACACCTGTCGTAGCCCTGACTCACGACGACCGTGACGGGTTACGTCGTTGTCGCGGCTGCGGCGGGTGGAAGCCACGTGACGAGTTCTACGGCAGAGGGCTGCGTGGTCGGGGAGCGTGAAGTGCCACCCGAGGGTACGCGACGCCGTCCAGACTGCCGTGAGGCCAGGCTACTTGAGAGTTTCCCCGGCCGCGACTACCACGAACACCTGGACCACGATCACGACCACGGAAACGTCCGTGGCATTCTGTGCTTCAACCGCAACGGCGGACTCGGGCAGTTCAGGGACAGCCCCGACCTGCTGCACAAGGCGATCGGCTACTTGAGAGGGACCACGTGGACTTTGGTGCGACCGGGCGTCTACCAGCGGTCTTCACGACGCCGGGCATCTCCTCCTTCACCGAGTTTCTGAGACTCGCCGCGCCGGACCTGTTACCGGGGCGGCGTCCTTTGCCACCGGGCAGCGTCGAGCATCTCGCTCCTCACGGCACCACGATCGTCGCTGTCGCCTGTGACAGTGGCGTGGTGGTGGCCGGTGACCGGCGTGCCACCATGGGTAACCTGATCGCGAGCCGGGACATCGAGAAGGTGTTCCCGGCCGGCCCGTACTCCGTGGTGGGATATGCGGGTGCCGCCGGTGTCGGCCTGGAACTGATCCGCTTGTTCCAGGTGGAGTTGGAGCACTACGAGAAGATCGAGGGCATCACCCTGTCGCTGCATGGCACCGCGAACCGGCTCGCGTCGATGATTCGTGGGAACCTGGCGGCGGCGATGCAGGGTCTTGCGGTGCTTCCCCTGCTCGCCGGGTTCGACACCGCGGCCGATGTCCCGGCCAAGGCTGGCCGCATCTTCAGCTTCGATGTGACCGGCGGCTGCTTCGAGGAGAGCGACTTCCACGCCATCGGGTCCGGTTCACTGTTCGCGAAGTCCGCGATGAAGAAGCGCTACCGGCCGGGCATGGCTCTCGACGACGCGGTACGCCTGGTCGTGGAAGCGCTCTACGACGCGGCCGAGGACGACACCGCCACCGGTGGTCCCGACATGACGCGCAAGATCTATCCCGTGGTCATGACAGCGACCGCGGACGGTGTGGTCAAGCTGGGCGAGGAGCAGTCGGCGCAAGTGGCCCGGGTCGTGGTGAACGACCGCATGGAGAACCCGGGCGGCTGAGTGTCGCCGTCACACAACCTTCCCAGACAGCCGAAGGAGAGCGCCCGCCGTGGCAATGCCGTTCTACGCCTCGCCCGAGCAGTTGATGCGCGACAAGTCCGAGTACGCCCGCAAGGGCATATCGCGGGGTCGCAGCGTCGTGGTGGTCACGTACTCGGACGGGGTGCTGTTCGTCGCGGAGAACCCGTCGACCGCGCTCCACAAGATCAGTGAGATCTACGACCGGATCGGGTTCGCCGCCGTTGGCCGCTACAACGAGTTCGAAAACCTGCGCATGGCGGGGGTGCGACTCGCCGACATCCGCGGTTACAGCTACGACCGGCGCGACGTCAACGGGCGGTGGCTGGCCAACACCTACGCACAGACCCTCGGAGCGATCTTCACCGAGCAGCACAAGCCGTTCGAGGTGGAAATCTGCATCGCACAACTGGGTGATGTCCCAGACCATGACGAGCTGTACCGGATCACCTACGACGGCTCGGTGGGGGACGAGCCGGGATTCGTCGCGATGGGCGGCCAGGTCGACGCGATTTCGGCGGTGTTGCGGGATCGTCACCGTCACGATGCGGCACTGGCGGACTCGCTGAGCCTGGCCATCGAGGCCCTGGGCAGCGTCGGCGGTGAGGCCGGGCAGCGGCGGGAGATCCCCGCCGACCGGCTGGAGGTGGCGGTGCTTGACCGTAGCCGGCCGGGCCGGGCGTTCCGGCGGGTCACCGGGGCGGCGTTGGCCTCGTTGCTGGGCCGCGGCCCGGCCCAGAAGCCGACTGAGCCGGCCGCGGAACAGTCCGGTCAGGGCGCACCCTCCGACGATGCGGTCGATGAACTGATCGGCGAACTGGAAGCCGGCGAGTCCGAGGACGCCCCACCAACACCGCGCAAGTCCGCACCGCGCAAGGCGAAGCCCAGGACAACCAAGCCGGAGCCGCCAGCCGAGTAGCGGTGGCCGCAGTAGTCCGGTCGTCCGTTGTCCGGGGCCGTCGGTGTGGCGCACAATGGCGGCTGTCTGACGCTTCGTCGCGGGGGTGCACAGGACGGCATCGGTGACCGGGGTGGCACTGCGGGCACGGCTGGGGGAGCGCGGCGCGACGGGACTGCGCATGCTGGCCGTCGCGGTCGCGTACTCCCTGGGTGCCCAGGTCGGACTGCTGATCGCGGTGGTACGGGACCAGGTCACCCCGTTGTGGCCGCCGACCGGTGTCGCCTTGGTGGCCCTGCTGGCCTGGGGGCTTCGGATCTGGCCCGGGATCGCCGTCGGGGCGCTGGTGGTCAACGTTCCGATGGGCCCGTCATGGTCCGCTGTCGGGCTGATCACGTTGGGTAACACCGTCGCCCCGGTGGCCGTGTACCTGCTGCTACGCCGTACCGGGTTCCGCAGCGAGCTCAACCGGTTGCGGGATGCCTTGGCGCTGGTGTTGTTCGGCACGTTCGCCGCGATGACGATCAGCGCGACCGCGGGCGCCCTGGCACTGTTCAGTTCCGGTGCGCTGCCCCGCGACGAGATCTGGTCCACCTGGTCGGTCTGGTGGACGGGCGACGCGATGGGCCTTCTGGTGGTGGCGCCGGTGCTGCTGGTCGCGCGGAGCACCCGGTGGCCGGTGTTCGGCGGACCGTACCGGTGGCTGGAGGTGGTCGGGTTACTGGCCGGGACCTGCGTGGTGACGCTGTTGGCCACACACACCCCGCTGCCCCTGCTGTTCCTGGTGTTTCCGTTCCTGATCTGGGCGGCGTTGCGGTTTCAGCAACTGGGGGCGACCCCGTGCGCGTTGATCATATCCATCATCACGATCCTGGCCGCGGTGGACGAGACGGGTCCGTTCGAAGGGTTGGATCTGCTGCCCCGGATGACCGTGTTACAGGCGTTCAATGGCACTGTCGCGCTGACCGGGCTGCTGCTGGCCGCGATCACGGCGGAACGTGACCAGGCACACCGGGCGATCAACCGGGCGGTCACCCAGCTCGCGGACGCCTTGGCGCAGCAGCACCCGGACCAGTCCCTGCTCAGCAGTGCGTTGTTCCGCACCGTGCGGCAGACGGACGATCCGTCCACACGGCGTGAGGATCCCGGAACCTGACCGATGTCAGTCCACGAACCCGGGTGCCGGTGCGGTCAGTGACACCGTGTCCGGGCGTTCGGGCCAGTGACGAAGCCGGCGCAGCAACCGCACGCCCAGCAGTGTCGCCGCCACGGCTGAACCCGCCAGGAACGCCAGTTCGACCCGCAGCAGGGTTTCGACCGGCAGCGACGTCACCCCGACCAGAACCAGAAACCCGACCGCCCACCCGATCGCCTGGTCCCGGTGCCCGGCCAGGGCCAGTCCAGCCTGCCCCAGCACCGTGGCCACCATGTAGAGGGCGGTCGCCGCGGCCAGCCACGCGAAGTCGACCCGGTCCAGGATCGTCCCGGCGTCGAACAGCACCCGCACCAGCCACGGCCCGACCGCGACACACACCACAGCACCCGCGGCGCCCAGCCCCGCCACCGCGACCGTGGTGCGGTTCAGCAACCGGCGGAACCCCGCCCGATCCCCGGCGGCAGCCGCCGTGGACAGCGCCGGAAGCAGGGACGCCTGCACCGAGGAGAACACGAACAGCGGAATCCTGGCCAACACCAGGCCGGACAGCAACGCACCCGCCAGCGCGGCCTGCGCCGGGGTCGCCAACACCCGGGCGCTGACCACGCCGGCATTGACCACCGCCAGCCAGAACGTGCTCGAGGCGACCAGCAGGCCCAGCCGCGCGGCGATACCGGAGTACGGAACGTCCGGTCCAGGCACCGGACGGAGCATCCCGGGACGGGCGGTCAGTGCCACGGCGATCAGCGGCGCGACCGCCAGGACCAGCCCGTACCCGGCGGCCTGTCGTACCCCCGCCGCGGCCAACACCGCTGCCAGAGCGACCCGCAACACGCCGTCCAGGGCCAGTTGGGTGCCGTAGCGACCGAACCCGCCGTGCCCGGCGAGCAGTCCCCGGGACAGGTGGGCCGCGGTGAGCGCCACCAGGTTCGCGGCGAGTACGTCGACCAGTCGGGCGTCACCGTTGAACAGCGAATCGGCCAGCGGAGCGCGGAGCGCGAAGATGATGGTCAGCAGCACGACCAGGACCGCCAGGCCGACCAGGGTGATCCTCGCCGCGACCGGACCAGCTCCGGTGCCCCGCGCCCGGTGCGCTGCCACCAGCCGGCCGAGTTCCTGCTCGAACGGGAAGAACAACCCAGGGCCCACAGAGAAGACGATCATCCACAACACCGCCAGGTCGCTGTAGTCCCCGGGGTCCAAGGCGTGCCCGGCGATCGCGAGAAACCCGTACGCGGCCAGCCCGAGTATTCCGAGGCCGGCGCCGACGAGGCCGGTGCCCGCTGGCAGCGCCGCCGAAAGCCGCCGGATCAGTGACCTGACCCGTCTCACCTGTCCGGACTGTCCGGTAGGCCCTCGCCAGAGGGTGGTCCGGTGAGCACACCGCGTTCCCGGTTCACCAGTTCCGCCTCCCGCAGCGCCACGGCTCGGGCGAGCTCGGTGAACCGCTCCCCGAGGTCTCGGAACCTGAGGAAAAAGTGCAGCACCACAAAGACGAACGCGACGAACAGCGTGTACAGCACCAGGTCGGCGCCTCGGCCGACGCCGAGGCGCTGTGCCACCACGGTGACGTCGTCCGGGCGCAGCACCGCCCATGCGTTCAGCGCCAGGAACGCGAAAAACCCCAGCCGCTTGCCCGCCTGCAGCCGTACCCCGTGCTGCCAGCGGACGAAGCCGAGCAGCAGGCCGGCCACCGCGAGCAGCAGCAGTACCTTGATCAGCATCGGGTTCAGATCCTCCGGTTACGCAGGGTCAGGTCGAACAGGATGTTGACGCCGTTGATCAACGACTGGCCTTTGCCGCGGGAGTAGTCGGTGTAGAGGATCGTGACGGGAGCTTCGGCCACCCGCCAGTCGCCGTGTGCGAGTTGCGCCACGATCTCGGACGCGTGAGCCATGCCGTTCATCCGGATCCGCAGCCGTTCGGCGACCGGTCTGGTGAGCACCCGAAGCCCGTTGTGGGCGTCGGTGAGGCGCAGTTTGCGGCCGCTGCGGCTCAGTGCCGCCGCCGCTCGCAGCACCAGCCGCCTGGCCCGGGGAACGGTGTCGGCGCGGTCCAGGAACCGGGAGCCGAGCACCACGTCCACGTCGTCGGACCGGGCCCGGCCGACCATGGCGGCCGCGTCGGTCACCCGGTGTTGCCCGTCGGCGTCGAAGGTCACGAAGTACCGGGCGTCCGGTCGGGCCAGCGCGTAGTGAAGGCCGGTCTGCAGCGCGGCGCCCTGCCCCAGGTTGACCGGATGACGGACCAGGTGGGCCCGGGTTCGCGCGATCACCCGCGCGGACGTGTCGCGGCTCCCGTCATCGACACACACGACGTTCGGGAACACCGGCAGCAGTTCGGCGATGACCTGGGCGATCACGGTTTCCTCGTTGTACACCGGGACGATCACCCAGACATCCTTGTTGTCGGACATCTGGCCTCAGTTCTGATTGTGCCCCTCTGGGCACGGCACTGGTTATGCTAACGACTCGTCCGACGCGGCACGGCTTCTCTCACTGACCGCCGCGATCGCCACCCGTGCCACGTCCGGCCGTCAGCCACGCGCGGATCGTGGCCGGGTGCGTGGCGAGTCCGTGGCCGGCGTGGTGGGAAGCGGCTGGGAGGAGTGCGCATGCGGGTCGTGGTCACCGGTGGCGCGGGGTTCATCGGTTCGCACCTGGTGGACCGGCTGGTGGCGGACGGCGCGGAGGTCGTGGTCGTAGACCACCTGCGGGGCGGCCACGAGGCGAATCTCGCCGTCGCGTTGCGTACCGGGCGGGTGAGCGTGGTGCGCCAGGATGTCACCGGTCCGGGCGTGACTGAACGGATCGCCGAGGCGGCACCTGACACGGTGTTCCATCTGGCCGCGCAGATCGACGTGCGGGCCAGTGTGGTGGACCCGGTGCACGACGCGACCAGCAACGTGCTCGGTACGCTCGCGGTCCTGGAAGCGGCCCGCCGGTCCGGTGTCCGCAAGGTGGTGTTCGTGTCCTCCGTGGCGGTGTACGGCCCGCCGGTCTCGCTGCCGGTCACGGAGAACGCCGTACCCAGGCCGCTGTCCCCGTACGCGGTGAGCAAGCTGGCCGGCGAGTTCTACCTGCACCAGTACCGGGAATTGCACGGACTCGACACCACGGTGTTGACGTTGAGCAACACGTACGGGCCAAGGCAGGATCCGCACGGCGAGGCCGGCGTTGTCGCGATCTTCGCCGACGCGTTGCTGTCCGGCAAGCCGACCCGGGTGTACGGGGATGGCGGCAACGTCCGCGACTACGTGTACGTCGGTGACGTGGTGGATGCCCTGGCGGTCGCGGCGGCCCGGCCAGGCACCGGCCGCAGGATCAACATCGGCACCGGGCGGCGTACCAGCGACCTGGAGTTGCACCGGCTGGTCGCAGAGGCGGCGGGAGTGCGGGTCGAACCGGAGTTCGCCCCGGCGAGGCTCGGGGACCTGCGCGAGATGGTGCTGGACGCGTCCGCGGCCAGGGAGGTGCTTGGCTGGGTGCCACGTACCTCCCTGGCCGACGGGATCAAGCTGACCGTCGAGGCGTTGCGTGCCGGACGGCGGTAGCGGATCGGCTCAGGTGTTGCGCGGGAAGCTCAACGTGACCCCGTCCGAGGGGAACCGGGCCGCGTTCTGCCCCGCCGAACCGGCCGAGGGTGTCTCGGGTGCCGGCTGGTGAGGCCAGCGGCTGGTCACCGCCTTTGTGCGGGTGTAGAAGCGCACCCCGTCCGGCCCGTACGCGTGGGCGTCACCGAACAGGGACGACTTCCAGCCGCCGAACGAGTAATACGCCACCGGGACCGGGATCGGGACGTTCACCCCGACCATTCCCACCTCCACCTCGTACTGGAACCGGCGGGCGGCCGCGCCGTCGCGAGTGAAGATCGCGGTTCCGTTCCCGTATCGGTTCGTGTTCACGAGGTCGGCAGCCTCCTGGTAGGAACCGACCCGCACCACTGACAGCACCGGTCCGAAGATCTCGTCGGTGTAGACGCTCATTTCTGGGCGTACCCGGTCAAATAGCGTGGGACCGAGCCAGAACCCGTCCGCGGCGCCGTCGACCGGGTGCTGGCGGCCGTCCACCGCCAGTTCCGCGCCGTCGGCGAGGCCGGCGTCGAGGTAGCCGAGCACCCGGTCGCGGTGCGCGGCGGTGATCAACGGGCCCATCTCGCAGCCTGGGCGGATGCCGTCACCCACGTGCAGTTCCGAGATCCGTTTCTTGATCTTCGAGACCAGGTCGTCGGCGACGGGCTCCACGGCCACCACCACGGAGACCGCCATGCAGCGTTCTCCAGCGGACCCGAAGCCAGCGGAGACCGCAGCGTCCGCGGTCAGGTCCAGGTCGGCGTCGGGGAGTACCACCATGTGGTTCTTGGCGCCGCCGAGTGCCTGGACCCGCTTCCCGTGGGCGGCGGCGGTCTGGTAGATGTACCGCGCGACCGGTGTGGAACCCACAAAGGACACGGCCTTGACCGTCGGGTGTTCCAGGATCCGGTCCACCGCCTCCTTGTCGCCGTGGACCACGTTGAACACCCCGTCAGGGAGGCCGGCCTCGGCCCACATCCGCGCGATCGCGAGTGACGCCGAGGGGTCCTTCTCGCTGGGTTTGAGCACGACGGAGTTGCCGCAGGCGATCGCGACCGGCGCGAACCACATCGGCACCATGGCCGGGAAGTTGAAGGGTGAGATGATCGCGACCACGCCCAGTGGTTGCTGGATCGAGTACACGTCCACGCCGGTGGAGGCGTTCTCGGTGTAGCCACCCTTGAGCAGATGCGGCACGCCGCAGGCGAACTCGACCACTTCCAGGGCTCGGTGCACCTCGCCGGCCGCGTCGCTGAGCACCTTCCCGTGCTCGGCGGTGATGATGCCGGCGAGTTCGTCGCGGCGGGCACGGAGCAGCTCGCGGAACCCGAAGAGAACCCCAGTGCGCCGGGCGAGCGAGGCGTCCCGCCATTGCGGGAACGCCCGCGCCGCCGCGTCGACGGCGGCGTCCACCTCGGCCGGTCCTGCGAAGTCGACCTGGCCGGCGAGGGCGCCGGTGGCCGGATTGAAGATGTCACCGGTACGGCCCGTCGGGCCGCTCCAGGGTTTGCCGTTGACCCAGTGAGTTACGCGGTTCATGCCGTCAGCTCCTTCCGTACGGCTGCCAACGCGTCGGTGAGGATCCCGACGGCTTCGTCGACCTCGGAGGAGGTGACGGTCATCGGCGGGGCGAGCCGGATCGCGTTGCCGTACAGGCCGCCCTTGCCGACCAGAAGCCCCCGGGAGCGGGTTTCCTCCAGCAGCAGCGTGGCCGCTGCTGGGCTGGGCTCGGTGCCGCCGGGTGCCACCAGCTCGATGCCGACCATCAGGCCCATCCCGCGGACGTCACCGACCAGGTCGTTTTCGGCCGCGGCGGTACGCAGGCCGCCAATCAGTTGCGTGCCCCGCTGTGCCGCGTTGCCCTGCAGGTCGTGGTCGAACAGGTAGTCAAGGGCAGCCTTCGCGGCGGTGGCGGCGATCGGATTGCCACCGAACGTGGAGATCGAGTTCGCGGGCAGGCAGTCCATCAGGTCCGGGCGGGCCACCAGGCCACCGATCGCGATGCCGTTGCCGAGTCCCTTGGCGAACGTCATCGCGTCCGGTGTGACGCCATGTGCCCCGATGCCCCAGAAATGGGCTCCGGTACGTCCCCACCCGGTCTGGACCTCGTCGGACACGAACAGGATGCCGTACTCGTCGAGGATCTGTTTGAAGGCGGCGAAAAGTCCAGGCGGCGGCACGGTGAACCCGCCGACGCCCTGGATCGGTTCGGCGATCATGCACGCCACGTCACCGGCCGTGGTGGTCTCGATGATGTTGCGTAGATCGTCGGCGCAGGCCCGGATGTAGTCGTGGTCGGAGAGGTTGCGGAACGGGCTGCGGTAGCGGTAGCCGCCATGCACATAGCTGACTTGCACCGGGCTGAGCGACGTAGCGGACCAGCCACGGTTTCCGGTGATGGCGACGGTGGCGAACGCCCGCCCGTGGTAGGAGTTGCGCAGCGCCAGGACCTGGTTGCTGCGCCGGTGTTGGGTGGCGAGCATCAGCGCCGTCTCGTTCGCCTCGGTGCCGGAGTTGGTGAAGAACACCTTGGCGTCCTCGATGCCGGACAGCCGGGCGATCTTCTCGGCCAGCTCGACCTGGTGCCGGATCAGGTACAGGGTGGAGGTGTGAAGAATCCCGGTGTCGAGCTGGGCACGGATCGCGTCGCTGATTTCCGCGATGTCGTACCCGATGCCGTTGGTCAGGATCCCGGCGAAGAAGTCGAGGTACTCGGTGCCTGAGTCGTCGCTGACCCGGCGCCCCGACCCGCGGACGATTTCGATCGGCTGTTCGTAGTAGAGGGCAAGCCAGGAGGGCATAACCGCACGGTGGCGGGCAAGCAAGGTCATGGCCCGAGTCTCATCCCGCCGAGGGGAACCCAACCATGGACGAAATGCATCCAAACCAACGCTGGGTCGATACAGTGTGTCCGCCAGCCTGGTGACGCTGGGAGGTGGCCGTGTACCCGACCGTCTCGGAAGTGCTGACACTCCCGCTGATTCGTCGCGCCGGAGCCCGGGTGGTGGCGGGTTCGGTGGGGCTCGACCGCCGGGTGCGCTGGGCGCACGTGGCCGAAGTCGCCGACATCGCACATCTGCTGCGGGGTGGTGAGCTGGTGTTGAGCACAGGGATCGCACTCCCGGACGACGACGCGGGGTTGAGCGGTTACGTCGCCGACCTGGCCCGCGTCGGTGCGGCGGGTCTGGTGGTGGAGTTGATCCGTCGCTGGCAGCACGACGTGCCACCGGCGTTGAAGGCCGCGGCCGACCGGCACGGTCTGCCGGTGGTGACCCTGGCCCGGGAGATCCGATATGTGAGCGTCTCGGAAGCGGTGGTCTCCATGATCATGGACGCTCAGGTGGCCGAGTTGCGGGCGGCCCAACAGGTGCACGAGAGGTTCACCGCGCTCACCGTGACCGGGGCCGAACCCGCGGCCATCCTGCAGGAGGTGGCCCGGATGTCCGGGCTACCGGTGGTACTGGAGACTCTCGCCCACCACGTCCTCGGCTATCACGCGGCCAGCCAGCCGCCCGCCGACCTGCTCGCCGACTGGGAACGGCGGTCGCGAGCGGTGACCCTGCCGGGGCGTACCGCGTACCATCCGGGCGCCGGCTGGCTCGCCACCATCGTGGGGGCGCGCGGGGATGACTGGGGCCGGTTGATCCTGATGTCCCCGGACGAGCCGCCGCAGCGCCACGTGGTGATGCTGGAAAGAGCGGCTGACGCACTCGCTTTGAACCGGTTGCTCGCCCGGGACCGGGACAGCCTGGAACGGCAGACCCACCGGACCCTGCTGACCGCGTTGCTCTCGCCGGGTCCCGCCCCGGCAGACCTCGACGCCCGCGCCGCCGCGCTGGGGGTACGGCTGTCCGGCCGGCAACTGGTGGGGATGGCGGTACGCCCCCACCCGACGCCGAGCGCGGTCGGTGACCGACCTTCGCTGGGAACCCACGAGGTGCTGCGTGATCTGGCCGAGGCGACCGCGCTGGCCGCCCGCCGGGCAGGTCTGCCGGCGCTGGTCGGGATCGTTGACGACACCAGTGTCCAGGCGCTGCTGTCGTCGCCGGGCACCACCACGGCCGATGCTCAGCTGCGGCGGATGGCCCGGGAGGTGCGGGCGGTCGCCGCCGCGTCGCGGTCGCTGCGAGGGTTGCCAGTGGTGGTCGCGGCCGGCAGTGCCATCTCGCCGGGGCCCCACGCGATCTCCGCGGCCGGGAGGAGCCTGCGGGAAGCGGTGCACGTCGCCGGTGCGGCAACCCGCCAGTCCGAGCCGGACACCGTCGCCGAACGTGGATACCACTCCCTGGCCGACGTGCGGGTCCGGGGCCTGTTGCACCTGTTGCGCGACGATGAGCGTCTGGACGCCTTCGTGGAACGGGAACTCGGTCCGCTGCTGTCAGGACAGACCCCACAGGCCGACCGGCTGCTGGAGGTGCTTCGCGGCTACTGTGAGCACGGCGGCAACAAGTCCGCCGCCGCGGTGGCGGCACACACGTCCCGTACCGCGTACTACCAGCAGTTGGCGCGGGTGGAGCAGGTCCTCGGGGTACGCCTGGACGACCCTGAGTCGGTGCTGTCGCTGCATGTGGCGCTGCTCGCGCTGGAGGCGTCCACTCAGGCCCTCTGACCGGCCCTTCTGACAGTTTGTCCATTTCGGACCGGGATTCCGGACACTCTGCCACTGCCTTGTGCCACGCCGTCCGCCCACCATGCCGAAATGGAGATCGAGCAGCACCCTGCGCAGCGGACGCTCGACGACGGACGGGTGGAGCTCGTTGACCCGGCCGGGATCGCCGACAGTCCCTATTACAACGACGAACTCGCGCCAACGCCGATCGAGCGACGTGACTGGACCACATACAACTACGCGGCCCTGTGGATCGGCATGGCGTTCTGCATTCCCAGCTACCTGCTGGCCTCCGGCCTGGTGACCATCGGGATGAACTGGCTGCAGGCGTTCCTCACCATCACCCTGGGAAACCTGATCGTGCTGGTCCCGATGCTGTTGAACAGCCACGCCGGCACCAAGTACGGGATCCCGTACCCGGTGTTCGCACGGGCCTTCTTCGGGATCCGGGGCGCCAACCTGGCCGCGTTGCTGAGAGCGTTCATCGCCTGTGGCTGGTTCGGCATCCAGACCTGGATCGGCGGCCAGGCGATCTACGCGATCGTCGGTAGGCTGAGCGGTGACGGGTGGCTCGACGCCAGCCCGGTGGCGGGCCAGCCGTGGACGCTCTGGCTGTCGTTCGGGGCGTTCTGGGTGGTGCAGATGGTGATCATCTGGCGTGGCATCGAAGCGGTGAAGAAGCTGGAGAACTGGGCGGCACCGCTGATGATGCTCGGCCTGGTGGCGCTTCTGGCGTGGATGCTGGTACGCGCCGGTGGTCTCGGCCCGATCCTGTCGCAGCCGTCCAAGCTCGGCTGGGGACCTGACTTCTGGAAGATCTTCGCTCCGTCGCTGATGGGCATGATCGCGTTCTGGGCCACCCTGTCGCTGAACATGCCGGACTTCACCCGGTTCGGTGCTGGGCAGCGCAAGCAGGTGGTCGGCCAGGTGGTCGGTCTGCCCACCTCGATGTCACTGATCGCGCTGTTCTCGATCCTGATCACGTCGGCCAGCGCGGTGGTGTACGGGGCGCCGATCTGGGATCCGGTCGCGTTGGTCAACCGGTTCGCAAGCCCGGTCGCGGTGCTCGCCGGCCTGGTGATCGTGATCCTGGCGACCTTGTCGACCAACCTCGCGGCGAACGTGGTGAGTCCCTCGTACGACTTCTCCAACGCCCTGCCGAAGTTGATCAGTTTCCGCACCGGCGGCCTGATCACCGGAGTGCTCGGCGTCGCGATCATGCCGTGGCAACTGCTGGCAGACCCGAACGTCTACATATTCGCCTGGCTCGGGTTCTACGGCGGAGTGTTGGCGGCGGTGGCCGGGGTGCTGATCGCCGGCTACTGGCTGACCGACCGCACCCGCCTGAACCTCGCCGGCCTGTACCGCGCGGGGGGCCCCTACTGGTTCACCGCCGGGTGGAACTGGCGTGCCGTGGTGGCCGGCGTGGTGGGAGCGGTGCTCGCCGTCGGGGGCGCCCACTCCGGCCCGTTCCCGGAAGCCGGCCTGATTCCGGCGCTGCGTGGGCTCTACGACTACAGCTGGCTGGTCGGGATCGTCGCCGCGCTCGCGGTCTACCTGGTGCTCGCCCGACTCACACCGAGCCCGGCCGCCGCGCCGGCTCCGGTCGTAACCCAGGAAGGAGAGGCACGTGCCTGACATCGTTCGCGCCGGCCTGGTACAGCAGAAGTGGACCGGCGACAAGCAATCCATGATCGACAACGCGGTGTCCGCGATCGAGTCCGCGGCTTCCCAGGGCGCCCAGGTGGTGTGCCTACAGGAGCTGTTCTACGGGCCGTACTTCTGCCAGGTGCAGGACGCCGACTTCTACTCCTACACCGAACAGATCCCGGACGGGCCGACCACCACGCTGATGTGTGAGCTGGCGCGGCGGCACAACATGGTCCTGATCGTTCCGATGTACGAGCAGGAACAGCCAGGCGTCTACTACAACACCGCCGCGGTGATCGACGCCGACGGCCGTTACCTCGGCAAGCACCGAAAGAATCACATTCCGCAGGTGAAAGGCTTCTGGGAGAAGTTCTACTTCCGCCCGGGAAACCTGGGATACCCGGTGTTCGACACTGCCGTGGGCAAGATCGGCGTCTACATCTGCTACGAGCGGCACTTCCCCGAGGGCTGGCGGGCGCTTGGCCTGGCCGGCGCCCGGATCGTGTTCAACCCGTCGGCCACCAGCCGCGGCCTGTCGGAGTACCTGTGGCGGTTGGAACAGCCCGCTGCGGCGGTCGCCAACGAGTACTTCGTCGGCACCATCAACCGGGTCGGTGTGGAGCCGCTCGGTGACAATGACTTCTACGGTCAGTCGTACTTCGCCGACCCGCGCGGCCAGTTCGTCGGAGCCGCCGCCTCGGACACTGAGGAGGAGGTCGTGGTCCGGGACCTGGACATGGGGTTGCTCGCCGAGGTCCGCGACCTGTGGGCGTTCTACCGGGATCGTCGACCCGAGACGTACGACTCGCTGACCACCCCATGACCGGAGGCGACCGATGAGCATTCTGATCAAAGGCGGCACCGTCATCTCCGCCACCGGGGCGCATGCGTCGGACGTGCTGGTCTCAGGCGAGCGGATCGCCGCCATCGCAGCCCCCGACGCCGGCCTCACCGAAGCGTGGCAACAGCGGGCCGACACCGTGATCGACGCCGCCGGCAAGTATGTGCTGCCCGGCGGTATCGACGTGCACACCCACATGGAGATGCCGTTCGGGGGCACCCACTCGGTGGACACGTTCGAAACCGGCACCCGGGCCGCCGCGTGGGGCGGCACCACCACGATCATCGACTTCGCGGTGCAGCAGAAAGGACAGACGCTGCTGGCCACTATGGACCGCTGGCACCAGAAGGCCGACGGCAACTGCGCCATCGACTACGGCTTCCACATGATCATCGCGGATGTCAACGAGTCCACGCTCAAGGAGATGGACGCCTGCGTGGCCGCCGGGGTGAACAGCTTCAAGATGTTCATGGCCTACCCCGGGGTGTTCTACGCCACGGACGGGGAGATCCTGCTGGCGATGCAGCGGGCCGCCGAGAACGGTTCCCTGATCATGATGCACGCCGAGAACGGCATCGCGATCGACCAACTCGTGGCGCAGGCGCTGGCGAAGGGCCAGACCGACCCGGTGTATCACGGGCTGACCCGCCCGGCCGAACTGGAGGCGGAGGCCACCCACCGGGCGGCGGTGCTGGCCAAGGTGACCGGCGCGCCGCTGTACGTCGTGCACCTGTCCTCCGAACCGGCGCTGGCTGCGGTCCGCGCCGCCCGCGACACCGGGCAGAACGTATTCGCCGAAACCTGCCCGCAATACCTCTACCTGTCCATCGAGGACATGGCCAAGCCTGACTTCGAGGGCTCCAAGTACGTCTGCTCGCCGCCGGTGCGCCCCCGGGAGCATCAGGACACGCTGTGGCAGGGGCTGCGCACCAACGACTTGTCGGTGGTGTCCACGGACCACTGCCCATTCTGTTTCAACGAGCAGAAGGAACTGGGTCGCGGGGACTTCTCCAAGATCCCCAATGGGCTGCCCGGGGTCGAGCACCGGATGGACCTGCTGCACCAGGGTGTGGTGGCCGGCGAGCTGTCGCTGGCCCGCTGGGTGGAGGTGGCGTCCACCACCCCCGCCCGGATGTTCGGTCTCTACCCCCGCAAGGGCGTGATCGCCGCCGGCTCCGACGCCGACATCGTGGTGTACGACCCGAAGGCGACTCAGATCCTGTCGGTGGCCACCCACCACATGAATGTGGACTACTCGGCGTACGAGGGCATGGAGATCACCGGAAAGGTGGCCGCCGTGCTGTCCCGGGGCCGGGTGGTGGTCGCCGGGGACGAGTTCCACGGCAGTGCCGGCCACGGCAGGTTCTTGAGCCGCGATCTGAGTCAGTACCTGCACTGACCCGGCCGACCCCGCGGGACGGCAACTCGGCGGGGCGATGAATTCTGGAGGAGCCATGGACTTCGGTGTGGTGATGCAGACGGACCCGCCGGCCCGGGACGTCATCGAGACGATGCGGGTCGCGGAGGACTGCGGGTTCCGCTACGGCTGGACGTTTGACTCCTGCGTGCTGTGGCAGGAGCCGTTCGTGATCTACTCGCAGGTCCTGTCGGCCACCCGGTCGATGACGGTGGGCCCGATGGTGACCAACCCCAGCACCCGGGACTGGTCGGTGACGGCGTCCCTGTTCGCCACGCTCAACGAGATGTACGGCAACCGCACGGTGTGCGGCATCGGGCGGGGCGACTCGGCGAACCGGGTGGTCGGCCGGCCACCGGCCACGCTGGGGCACCTCGCCGAGGCGATGAGGGTGATCAAGAATCTCGCCGAAGGCCGGGAAGCCGTTATGAACGGCACCACCGTGCGGATCCCGTGGGTGCGGGACGGCCGGCTGGGGATCTGGATGGCGGCGTACGGTCCCAAAGCGCTCAAGCTGGTCGGGGAGCAGGCCGACGGGTTCATCCTGCAGACCGCCGACCCGGACATCGCCCGGTGGACCATCCAGTCGGTACGCCAAGCCGCCACCGACGCCGGACGCGACCCGGACGCGATCACGATCTGCGTGGCCGCTCCCGCGTACGTGGGGGAGGACCTGGACCACCAGCGGGAGCAGTTGCGCTGGTTCGGTGGCATGGTCGGCAACCACGTCGCTGACCTGGTGGCCCGCTACGGCACCGACGGTCCAGTGCCCCGGGCGCTCACCGACTACATCGAAGGACGCAGGGGATACGACTACTCGCACCACGGCAAGCCGGGCAACCCGACGACCGACTTCGTTCCGGACGAGATCGTCGACCGGTTCTGCCTACTGGGACCGGTGTCGGCTCACGTCGACCGGCTCCAGGAACTGGTCGAGATCGGGGTCGACAACTTCTCGATCTACCTGATGCACGACCAGAAGGACAAGACCCTGTCGGCGTACGGCGCGGATGTGATCGGCCGGTTCGCCGGCTGACGGCTCACTGGCCGACCCCCTCAGCGCTTCGACCCGCTGGCTCGGCGGTGGCTCGGGGCGCCGAGGGACTGCCGATCCGGCGGCCCGGCAGCGCGGCGATTCCGACCGCCAGCAGCGTGACAGCCGCACCGGCGACGGTGCTGGCCTGCAGCCGCGCCCCCGCGGCGGGCGCGACCAGGTCGAGGGCGATCGCGCCGACGAGCTGGCCCGCGATGGTGGACAGACCCAGAAGCAGAACCCCGATCCAGCGCACCACAACCGCCGCGACCCAGATGAACACCACCCCCAGCGGGCCACCCAGGTACAGCCAGGGTTCGGTCGGTAACGCCGTTGGCGTCCCACGGACGGTTCGTACCACCAGCCAGGAAACGGTGAGCAGTGCGGTCCCGGCGGCGAAGTTGACCAGCGCGGCGGTCAGCGCACTCTGGGCCGCCGCGCGGACCTGCCCATTCACCGCCTGTTGCACCGCGATTCCGGCTCCGGCGACCAGCGGGAGCAGGACCAGCCACAGCGCGACCCCGCTTTGGATTCGGTCGGACATCGCAGCCGTCACAGCGGCGAGTGCCAGCCCGGCCCCGACGACCCGCGGCCAGGTCAGCGGCTTTCGGCCGCCCGGCCCCAGGCCGGCCCGGTCCACCAGCAGCGACGATCCGGTCTGCCCGGCGACCAGGGCGACCGAGAAGATCGCGACGCCGATCACGCCGACGGTCAGGCTCTGGGTGGCGACCAGGAACCCGCCGCTGATCCCGCCGAGGCACTGCCAGAACCGCAGCGAGCCGTGCCGTAACGCCGCGCCGAGCCGGGCCACGCCGTTGCGGGCGGTGGGCAGCAGCGGCACGAGCAGCACCAGCAGCGCCAGTCCGATGCCGAACGAGATCAGCGCGGCCAGTACCCCGTCCCCGAGGCGCACCCCGAGTTCCCCGTTGATCCGCGACTGCACCGCGAACGCCGCGCCGCTGAGCGCGGACAGCAACACACCGAGAGTCTTTTCCGATCGGGTGACCGGGCGGGATGCGTGGGGTCCGACGGTCTCGGCAGGGCGCTGCCCGATGGCGGTACGGCCCAGGGCCGGGTGGAATCCCACCCCGCCATCCTCCCTCGTCAGTGGTCCTGGGTTGCGGCTGGTCGGGGGGTCGTCACGACCGGTCCCCGTCAAGGTGCAGCTCGGGGATCTCGTCCCAGTGCAGCAGGGCGATCAGTTCCCGGTGGTGGGCGCTGAGCCGGTGCAGCGCCAGGCGCCTGCCCTTGGGCAGCTGGCTGGCCGCCCACGCCAGGTGCCGCAAACCGTCGAGGTCGATGAAGTGCAACTCGCCGAGGTCCAGGTGACTGTCGCCAGCGTCGTCGGTCCGCTCGTTGAGCTGTCTCAAAGCGGTGAGGAAGACGTCCATGGTCCCCGCGTCGACCGCGCCCTGCACCCGAAGACCCGGCGGGTCGAAACTCGGGAAGATCTGCAATCCGCCGTGGCTGTAGAGCGGGTCGACACCCAACTGACCAGGGTGCAACCGGTCCAGCCCGGCCTTCCCCACATCACGGCGGTCGTATTGGCAGACCACCATCGCCGGCAGCCTGGCCAGCGCCGCGTGCAGGCCTTTCTCGTACGCCACGAGCCGGCCCATGCCGGGCGTGTGTCGCAACGCCCAGTTCATCTCGGTGGTGACCCGCAGGCCACGCCATCCCGCACCGAGGGCCGCCTCGACCTCCTGGCGCAGGATCCGGAACAGCCGGTCCGGCTGGAACCTGTCGCCGGACAGGTACACGTCACCCACGGACGCCACGCCCAACTGACCGGACGCCAGATGTCGCCGCCACTGGTCGCGTTCCAGGAAACCGAACACGCCAGCGGCGCTTTCCGGGTCGGCGTAGATGTACAGCACGCGCTCGTCGCGCCCCAAGCCGTCCCCGACGAATGCCGACAGCACCGCCTGGCGTTCGGCCAGGCCGTTTGGGACCAGACACAGGTGGTCTCCGTGTGTGGCCTGGCTCACCGGTGTCCACCGGCGGGTCGGACGGCGGCGCGGTGACTTTCCGGACCTGCGGCGGCCACCCGTGGGGTATCCGATGGTGATGCCCCTCTCCGATGTGCTGTCGGCCCGTTGAGGCTTGCCGACATGGCGAATGTCGCGGTTCGTCGTGTCGGCGTGCGGTCTCGGCTACACGAACCGCCGGATCGAACCCCAGTATGCCCGCATCAGCGCGTTCAGCACGTGGGTGCCCGGCGGCAGATCCATGGCCGCGGGTTCCAGGGTCGGCGTCAGCATCGCCATCCACAGGTGGTTCGGCACCGTCAGTTCCGAGTGCAGCACCCGGCGTCGCTGCCGCAGGTGGCCGCGGTGTCGCCAGAGCCAGGTCCAGCCACGCAGTTTCTCCTTGGCCCAGCCCTGCTTGAGACCGAGCGCCAGCATCGCGAGTTCCAGCGCCAGCAGCGGTGGTGCCAGAAGCAGCAGAGCCCTGCCGCTCCACATCGTGGCCAGCAGCATCAGCCGGTTCCGCTCGATCAGGTAGAACTTGTACGCGTTCCGCGAGAACTCGTACCGGTGCACCCCGACCGCGTCCGGTACGCACACCACCCGCTGTCCGGCCCGCCAGGTCCGCAACGACAGCTCCGCGTCCTCGTGGTAGGCGAAGTACGCCTCGTCGAACCCGCCCAACCGCCGCCAGTGTGCCGTCGTGGTGAGAAGGCACGCGCCGCTGGCCCCTGGCGTGTCGAACGGCTCGTGGCGGGTCTCCGGTTCACCAAACCGCCCAGACCATGACAGGCCGAGCACGTGGATCGGGTTCGCGCCCGCGTTGATCAGCGCGGGGTTCTCAGCCAGTCGGACGCTGCCCACCGCGATCCCCACCCCAGGCTGATCAACGGTGTCGACCAGGCGGGCGAGGGTTTCTGGTTCCACCACGCAGTCGGAGTTCACCAACGCGATGTAGTCGCCCCGAGCGGCGGCGGCACCCGCGTTGCAGCCGCCGGCGAACCCGAGGTTGCGGCCGGGACGCAGCGTGGTGACCCCGGTCCGGTGGGCGATTCGCTCGACGTCGTCGTTGGTGCAGCCGTTGTCGACCAGCACCACATCGACGTCCACGCCGCGCGACGCCAGCAGCGCGTCGACCGCGCGTGGCAGCCACGGCTCGGCCTGCCAGGCCAACACCACCGCCGACACCCGTGGCCGGTTCACGGCAGGCCCCAGGTGCGGAGTGCCTCGGCCAGGCTCGCGGCCCAGTCCGGCTGCGGCGCGACCCCCGCGAGCTGCCACCGGTCGTGACCCAGCACCGAGTAGGCGGGGCGGCGGGCCGGGCGCGGAAACCTGTCCGACGTGGTGGGTCGTATCCGGTCGGGGTCGTGTCCGGCGGCGGTGAACACCGCGCGGGCAAGGCCGTACCAGGTGGTCTGGCCGGACGCTGTGCCGTGGTAGACACCCGCCGGTGCCCGTCCGGCGACCGCCCCGGTGCCCAGCTCCCGCAACTGGCGGCTGAGCGCGACGGTCCAGGTGGGCTGCCCGTGCTGGTCGTCAACCACATCCACGGTGTCGTGTTCGCGTGCCAGGCGCAGCATGGTTGAGACGAAACTGCGGCCGTGTTCGCCGTACAACCAGGCGGTCCGAACCACGTATCCGGTGGTGGGCAGCAGTGACAGCACCGCGCGTTCGCCCTCGAGCTTGCCACGGCCGTAGGCGTTGACCGGCGCCGTGGGCGCGTTCTCCGGGTACGGGTGCTCAGCGGTCCCGGGGAACACATAGTCGGTGGAGATCTGGACCAGCCGGGCGCCGGAGCCCGCGCAGGCGCGGGCGAGCAGTTCCACGCCGTGCCCGTTCACCCGGGTCGCGGTCGGCTCGTCGGATTCGGCCGCGTCCACGTCGGTGTAGCCAGCGGTGTTGATCACGACGTGGTGGCCGGCCACCACGTCGGACACCATGTCGGGGTCGGTGATGTCCACATCGGTGTGCCGCGCCGCGGTGACCTGCTCGCCGGCACCGGTCAACGCCGCGACCAGGTCCCGGCCGAGCATTCCGCCGGCCCCGGTGACCAGCCACCGCACCAACGAGGCTCCCGAAGTCATCCGCGCCGCTGGTCCGCGGACCCGGTTTCGGTCACCAGCTCGGCACGCTTCTTGAGCGGCTCCCACCAGCCACGGTGGTCCCGGTACCACCGCACGGTGTCGGTCAGGCCGTCCTCGAACGGCACCCGGGGCTCGTAGCCCAGTTCCGTGCGGATCTTGGTGTCGTCGACGGAGTAGCGGCGGTCGTGGCCCTTGCGGTCGGTGACGTACTCCACGGCGCTCCAGTCCGCGCCACACGCCGTAAGTAACAGCCCGGTCAATTCCTTGTTGGCCAGCTCGGTGCCGCCGCCGATGTTGTAGATCTCGCCGGCACGCCCCCGCGACAGGACGAGCTGGATCGCCCGGCAGTGGTCATCGACATGCAACCAGTCCCGGACGTTGCCGCCGTCCCCGTACAGCGGGACCCGCCCGCCGTCGAGCAGGTTGGTCACGAACAGCGGAATCAGCTTCTCCGGATACTGGTACGGGCCGTAATTGTTGGAGCAACGCGTGATCACCACGTCGAGTCCGTGGGTGCGGTGGTAGGCCCGGGCCAGCAGATCGGACCCGGCCTTCGACGCCGAGTACGGCGAGTTGGGCTCCAGCAAATGATCTTCCGGCCATGAGCCGGTCTCGATCGACCCGTACACCTCGTCAGTGGAAACGTGGACGAACCGCCCGATCCGGTGCCGGACCGCGGCCTCCAGCAGCGTCTGGGTGCCCGCCACGTTCGTGGTGATGAACGGTGCCGCGCCCTGGATGGACCGGTCGACGTGGGACTCCGCGGCGAAGTGGACCACGGCGTCGTGGCCGGGCATCACCTCGTCCACCCGCACCGGATCGCGGATGTCGCCAGCGACGAACCGTAACCGTGGATGGTTGGCGACTGGTGCGAGATTCTCCCGGTTACCGGAGTAGGTGAGCTTGTCCAGGACCGTGACCACATCGCCAGGGTCGCCCGAACCTCCGGCGTACCCGTCGGACAGCAGCGTGCGGACGTAGTGGGAGCCGATGAAACCGGCACCACCCGTGACAAGGACCCTCACAGTGTCCGGAGTCTAGACGGCGACCCTGCCGGCGGTTGGAGCCACGGGCACCCGGCGAGTCCGGGGTGCCCGTGATTTTCGGCCGGTATGGTGACCCGGGTGCGTGGCATCATCCTCGCCGGGGGGACCGGATCGCGGCTGTGGCCGATCACCAAAGCGGTGTCCAAGCAGCTGATGCCGATCTTTGACAAGCCGATGATCTACTATCCGTTGTCCACCCTGATGATGGCCGGGATCCGGGAGATCCTGGTGATCACCACGCCGGAGGAGCAGCCGCAGTTCGTACGGCTGCTCGGGGACGGATCCCAGCTCGGGATGCGGTTCGAGTATGCCGCGCAGCCACGCCCGGAGGGAATCGCGCAGGCATTCCTGATCGGAGCGGACTTCATCGGCGAGCGACCGGTGGCGCTGATCCTGGGCGACAACATCTTCTACGGGGTGGGGCTCGGACACCATCTCTCCCGGTCCACCGACGTGGTGGGCGGGCGGATCTTCGCCTACCCGGTGGCGAACCCGCAGGCGTACGGCGTGGTGGAGTTCGACGGGGACGGGAAAGTGTTGTCGATTCAGGAGAAGCCGCAGAAACCCAAGTCGCACTACGCGGTTCCCGGGTTGTACTTCTACGACGACCGGGTGGTGGAGATCGCCCGCGAACTGTCACCGAGCGCTCGCGGGGAGTTGGAGATCACTGGGGTGAACGAGGCGTACCTGCGCCGCGGTGAGCTGCGGGTCGGGGTACTTGACCGGGGCACCGCGTGGCTGGACACCGGAACCTTCGGATCGATGGTCGCCGCCGCCGAGTTTGTCCGGGTCGTCGAGGAGCGCCAGGGCCTCAAGCTCGGCTGCATCGAGGAGGTGGCCTGGCGTCAGGGCTACATCGACAACGACCAGTTCCGGGCACTGGCCGAGCCGCTCACCAAGAGCGGGTACGGGAACTACCTGCTGGACCTCCTGGAACGGGAGCCGGAGCCGACAGTGTCCGACCTTCCCGGCTTCTAGCCTTCGCGTGGAAGGACTCTTGTGGAAAGGCACCGACCGTGACTCCTGCCGACAACGCCGGCGAGCCGCTGCCTGGCGACACCGCCGCGGCGGCCTATGCCGAACGGCTACGCCGGCTGGAGGACGTCTGGTGGAAACGGCTGCTGGACGTGCAGGCCCCGTATCGGTGGAACCTTCGACGGCTGGCGCTCGGCCGCACCCTCGATGTCGGCTGCGGGCTCGGCCGTAACCTGCGAAACCTGGGCCCGGACAGCGTCGGCGTGGACCACAACCCGGAGTCCATCCGGATCGCCCGCCACCGCGGGCTGCGGGCCTACACCGTGGAGGAGTTCCTCGCCTCGCAGTACGCGCGTCCTGGAGTCTTTGACTCGCTGCTGGTGGCCCACCTGGTGGAACACATGCCCGAGCCGGACGCCGAGCGGGTGGTCGGGAGGTACCTGCCCTATCTTCGGCCGGGTGGTCGTGCCCTGTTCATCACCCCCCAGGAGCGGGGGTACGTCTCCGACCACACCCACGTGCGGTTCTGCGGCTTTCCGGAGATCACGGCGTTGGCCCGGTCGGTGGGCCTGACCGTGGAACGGCAGTACTCGTTCCCGTTCCCGCGCATCGCCGGCCGGCTGTTCACGTACAACGAGTTCAATGTGCTGGCCCGCAAGCCGGAGGCCTGACCGTGGAGATCCAGCCGCTGTCCATCGACGGGGCCTACCTGGTGACCCCGCGCCAGCACGGTGACCCGCGCGGCGTGCTCCTGGAGTGGTACCGGTTCGACCGGCTCGCCGAACACGTCGGGCACCCGTTACGGCTGGCTCAGGCCAACCTGTCGACCTCCGCGCGGGGCGTGGTCCGGGGCATCCACTACGCCGACGTGCCCCCCGGACAGGCCAAGTACGTCACCTGCCCTCGGGGTGCGGTGCTCGACGTGGTTGTGGACCTGCGCGTGGGGTCCCCCACGTACGCCCGGCACGAGGGGGTACGTCTGGACGAGACGGACCGGCGTGCCATCTACCTTGCCGAAGGCCTGGGACATGGGTTCTGCGCCCTGACGGGCGACGCCACCCTGGTCTACATCTGTTCCGAGACGTACGCGCCGGGGCGCGAGCACAGTGTGCATCCGCTCGATCCGGAACTCGGGATCGACTGGCCGGTGGCCACCCCACTGCTGTCAGACCGGGACGCCGCGGCGCCGAGCCTCGCAAAGGCGCGTGCCCGTGGCGGGCTGCCTGACTACGGTGCGTGTCAGAAGTTCTACCGAGCACTGGATGTGAAGGAATGACCGTCGAATGTGGACGGGCATCAAATGTCCGGTTCGGTGATGTCGTGGCTCACGGTTACCGGGTAGTGTCAATTCATGGATCGGCGGATCTTCGGTCTCGAGACAGAGTACGGCGTGACGTGCACCTTCCGGGGACAGCGGCGGCTGTCGCCCGACGAGGTGGCCCGGTACCTGTTCCGCCGCGTTGTCAGCTGGGGTCGCTCCAGTAACGTATTTCTGCGCAACGGCGCCCGGCTGTATCTGGATGTCGGCTCGCACCCGGAGTACGCCACTCCGGAGTGTGATTCGTTGACCGATCTGGTGGCTCACGACCGGGCCGGGGAACGGATTCTGGAAGGGCTGTTGGTGGATGCCGAGCGTCGGTTGCACGACGAGGGCATCGCCGGGGACATCTACCTTTTCAAGAACAACACCGACTCGGCCGGCAACTCCTACGGCTGCCACGAGAACTACCTGGTCGGCCGGCACGGGGAGTTCGGGCGACTGGCTGACATCCTGATCCCGTTCCTGGTCACGAGGCAGTTGATCTGCGGCGCGGGCAAGGTGCTGCAGACCCCGCGGGGGGCGGTGTACTGCCTGTCGCAGCGGGCGGAGCACATCTGGGAGGGCGTGTCGTCTGCGACCACCCGCTCCCGGCCCATCATCAACACCCGGGACGAGCCGCACGCCGACGCTGAGCGGTACCGCCGGCTGCACGTGATCGTCGGTGACTCCAACATGAACGAGGTCACCACCTTGCTGAAGGTGGGAAGCGCCGACATCGTACTGCGCATGATCGAGTCCGGGGCCGTGATGCGCGACCTGACACTGGAGAACCCGATCCGGGCGATCCGTGAGGTCAGCCACGACATCACCGGCCGGCGTACGGTGCGGCTGGCCAGCGGCCGGGAGATCAGCGCCCTGGAGATCCAACAGGAGTACTTCACCAAGGCCGCCGACTTCGTCGACCGACGCGGCGGTGACGCCACCGCCAAGCGTGTGATCGACCTGTGGGGTCGCGTGCTCGCCGCGGTGGAGTCCGGTGACTCGTCCGGGGTGGCCCGGGAGATCGACTGGGTGGCGAAGAAGGACCTGATCGACCGCTACCGCGCCAAGCACGACCTGCCGCTGTCCAACCCCCGGGTGGCACAGCTGGACCTGGCATACCACGACCTGCGTCGCGGCAGGGGCCTGTACGGGCTGCTGGAGCGCCGCCGACAGGTCGACCGGGTGGCCACCGACCTGGAGATCTTCGAGGCCAAGGAGACACCACCGCAGACCACCCGGGCCCGACTGCGGGGTGAGTTCATTCGCCGGGCACAGGAGAAGCGACGCGACTTCACCGTCGACTGGGTGCACCTGAAACTGAACGACCAGGCGCAGCGTACGGTTTTGTGCAAGGACCCGTTCCGAGCACACGACGAGCGGGTGGAGAAGCTGATCGCGAGCATGTGATGGTCGAAATTCCCCCCGGCGGACCCGGTTACGAGGTCGGGCCGCGTAACAGTCGGCGTGAGAGGATCCGTGAGGAGATCGAGGCGAACCGCCGCGGCGAGTACGTGGTGCCAACCTGGGTCCTCGCGTTGGCGTTGGTCACCATGCTGGCCGGGCTCGCCGCCGTGATCATCTACGCCAACCAGACCTGAGGTCAGGCCAGCAGTCGTGCGGCGTGGCGACCGGACACGGCCGCTGCGAGGAAGTACGCCGTGTCCTGGTCCAGACCACGCCCCATCGTGGACAACCGCACCGGAAGCCGCCGCAATCCGTCCAGCAAGCCGTCAGCGGGCACATGCACCACCCGGTGCCGCTCGTGCAGCGGCTTGAGTGCGGTCTCCACCATGGCGGCGAGGTCCGGTTCCAACGGGGAGGGCACCACGAGGTCCGCCGAAGCGAGCGCCACCCGGCCGTACGCGGTGAGGCTGTGGTGTGATACCCCACGGTGACGCGGCCGGGGATCGGCGTCGGAGATCCGCAGCGAGCCCACCGGTCTGCCGCCGAGTGCCGCTGTCGCGTTCACCGTCTCGCCGACCTCGACGCCGGAGAACCCCCATGGGGTACCGGTGCCAAGATTGCCCGGCCCCTGGGCGACCACCGTGATGTCCGCCCGCAGTGCGTGCCGGGCCGCCAGAAGCCCGGCGTGCACGTTGGTGGCCTCAAGGTCGCCTCCGAACGCCTGGCCTACGGTGACGGTGCCGACGAGGTGCCCGCGAAGCGCGTCCAGGTTGCGGCTGAACCAGGCGGGAAGCGCACCGCCGTCGGTCATCAGGTACGCCACCCGTGCGTCCGGGGCGTCAGTCTTCAAACCGGCGAGGACGGCGGGCAGCGCGGAGTGCAGGTCCGCGACCACCACCGGCATGCCGTCCAGAGCGTCGGCGCTTTCCAGGACGGCCCGGTGCGGAGAGTTCTCCTCGTCGGCCCCGAGCACGATCGGCTGCAGTGGCGTGTATCGGGCCTTGACCACATGTCCCGGACCGGTGGGGTCAGGCGGCAGCCGGTCCGGGATGGCCACCACGAACGCGTACCCTCCGGTGCCCAGGCCCAGCGCAAGGGCCCCGACGTTGAGCAGCACCCGGTCACCCACCTCGGGGGCGCCGGTGAGCTGTGGGTAGGCCAACGCCCGCACCTCACCGGGTTCCCGCTCCGACCGCCGCTGCACCGCCACGGTCAATTCCACGGCACCCCGCCAGGAGCGACCCAGCCCGGTGACGGTCCCTGATCTCCATCGCACCACGCCCAGCACCGTAGCCGACGCCGGTTGTGGCGCGGACCTGTCCTGGGCCTGGGCGATTGGACACCGCCACGCCGGGGGCCGGGATCGGATACCTGCCTCGGCACCAGCGGGAACGCTGCTAGCGTCGGGGACGTGTCGCGCAGCCGTACCGAACGCCTGGTCAACCTGGTGATCTGCCTGTTGGCCACACGACGGTTCCTGACCGCCGCGCAGATCGCGCAGACGGTGCCCGGGTACGAGCACAACGCGGCTGAGCCACGCGAACACGAGGCGTTCCAACGCAAGTTCGAAAGGGACAAGGCTGAGCTGCGGGAACTCGGGGTCCCGCTGGAAACCGGCACCGCGAGCGTCTTCGACACCGAGCCCGGCTACCGGATCGCCCGGCCCGCGTACGCGCTGCCGGACGTGATCCTGGAACCGGACGAGGCGGCGGCGGTGGGGATCGCGGCGCGGTTGTGGCAGCACGCCGGGTTGGCCTCGGCGGCGTCATCCGGCCTGTTGAAGTTGCGGGCCGCTGGCGTCGATGTGGACTCACAGGCCACCCTCGGCATCGAACCGGTGGTGACAGTGGAGCCTACCTTCGCCCCGCTCACCGGGGCCGCTGCGGACCGTCAGGCGGTCACGTTCGAGTACCGGGCGCCGGAGGCCGACGCGCCGACCCGCCGCCGGTTGCAGCCCTGGGGGGTGGTGTGCTGGCGAGGTCGCTGGTACGTGGTCGGTAAAGACCTGGACCGGGACGCGCCACGCTGCTTTCGGCTGTCCCGGATCGTGGGCGAGGTGCGCCGTACCGGTCCGGCGGCGGCGTACCAGTTGCCGGAGGGCATCGACCTGATCGACTACGTGGCCCGTTGGTCGGGCCCTCCGGAACACCGGGGACACGCCAGGGTGCGGCTACGACACGGCCGGGCGGCTGGGATCCGCCGCTGGGCCGAGCGGGTCACCGCCCACCACGACGGCGACGTCGCGGTGTTGCGGTACTCCGACCCGGATTCACTCGCCGGGTATCTGGTGGGTTACGGCGCGGACGTGGTGGTGCTCGACCCGCCGGAGGTCTGCGACGCCGTGGTGGCACTGCTGGAGCGGACCGCCGCCCGCTACCCCGAGACAACGAGCGCGGCTACGGACCTGCCTGCCGCGCCCGCCTGGTCTGGGGAATCCCGATGACCGCCAGCGTGGACCGGTTGTCGCGGCTGTTGAACCTGGTGCCGTACCTGCTCGGCAGGCCGGGAATCCGGCTCTCGGACGCCGCGGCCGACCTCGCGGTCAGTGAACGGCAGCTCCGGGACGACCTGGAGCTGCTGTGGGTGTGCGGCCTGCCCGGGTACGGCCCCGGCGACCTGATCGACATGTCGTTCGACGGGGATACCGTCACGATCACGTACGACGCCGGGATCGATCGGCCGTTGCGGCTGACCCAGGACGAGGCACTCGCGCTGATCGTGGCGCTGCGGCTGCTCGCCGAAACTCCGGCGTTACCAAACCGGGGCTCGGTGGAGCGGGCCCTCGCGAAGATCGAATCCGCTGCCGGGGACGCCGCCGACACCGCCGGCAGGGTCGCGGTACGGCTCCCGGCGAACACTGACCGGCTCGGGCGGGTCCAGGAGGCGGTACGGCGCGGTCGGGCGCTGCGTATCACGTACTACACCGCCGGGCGGGACGAGACCACCGACCGGGTGGTTGACCCGATGCGGGTGCTGTTCGCGGCGGGACGGGCCTATCTGGAGGCCTGGTGCCGGCGTGTGGAGGCGGTGCGGCTGTTCCGGTTGGACCGGATCGACGCGGCGAGTGAGTTGGACGAACCTGCCAGTCCGCCGCCGCAGGCGCAGCCGACCCGACTGCCGGACGGGATCTTCCAGCCCACCCCGGAGCTGCCGCTGGTCACCCTGCTGGTCGGCCGGGACGCCCGGTGGATCACGGAGTACTACCCGTGCGAGAACGTGGTGGAGGAGCCGGACGGTCGGTGGCGGGTCTCGCTGCGGGCCTCGGACCTGACCTGGGCGCGTCGGCTGGTGCTGGGACTGGGTCCCGGCGTGGAAGCGGTCGCCCCCGGACAGTTGCGGGACGCGATCGGCGCCGACGCGAGGGCGGCACTGGCCGCGTACCGGTAGGGTGCGGCGGTGGACCGCGTGGTGTGGGGCTTGGACCTGGTGTGGTGGCTGGTGGCGGGCATGGTGGTGCTCGCCGTCGTGGTGATGGCGCTGGCGGCTGTCCCCCTGCTGCGACGGTTGACCGGATTGCGGCGCGGCGTGCTGCGGCTGCAACGGCACGCGGCCACCCTGGAACGGTTGCGGGGCCGGGCTGAGCGACTCCAGCGGCGGGCCGAGGGGCTCGACGCCCGGTCTGCAGAGATACGGGAGGGAATGGACCTGTTACGGGCTGGTATTCGCCGCGGCTGACCCGGCGGCGACGACTACGCAGAGTCGACAACCGGACGGCGGGGAGACGTCACCGTCCGAGCCACGTACGATGGGCCTCGTCGTCCCCGCCTGGAGGTTCCTCCCATGGGTGTTGTCAAGCCATGGCACATCATCGTTCTGGTGGTGGTGCTGATCCTTCTGTTCGGCGCGAAGCGGTTGCCGGACGCGGCGCGTGGCCTGGGTCGCTCGCTGCGCATCCTGAAAGCCGAGACGAAAAATCTCTCCGACGACGACGTCGAGGTGAAAGCGGAGGCTCAGCACAGCCGTCAGCCGCTGTCCCCGACGATCGACGGGGAGGCGAAGCCGAAGCCGGCTGGCCAGCAGGCACCGACCGCCGATCCACAACGCGACCGCTGACGGTCGCCCACACCACGCGCTGACACGTGAGCCCGCTGCTTCGCCGCCGGGACAGGTCCCGGTTCGCCATGGCGGCCGACGGGTCCATGACCCTCATGGATCACCTGCGGGAACTGCGCAGCCGGCTGTTCAAGGCTTGCCTGGGGATTCTCGTCGGGATGGTGTTCTGCCTGTTCTTCGCCGACAGGATCCTCGACTTCCTCAACGCGCCGTACTGCGAGTACCGAGCGTCGCGCGGTCAGGACATCAGCCGCTGTGGCTTCAACGCGGTGTCACCGATCGACACCTTCCTGCTGAACCTGCGGGTTGCCCTGTATGCCGGGCTGATCGTCAGCGCCCCGGTCTGGCTCTACCAGTTGTGGGCGTTCATCGCCCCCGGACTGCACCGGAACGAACGCCGCTACACGTACTACTTCGTCGGCGCGGCCACGCCGCTTTTCATCACCGGAGCCATGCTCGCCTACCTGGTGGTCGAAAAGGGCATGGAGTTCCTGATGGGCATGGTCAACGCGTACGACGTCACGCTGGACATCGGCGGGTACTTCAAATTCGTCACGAACATGATGCTGCTGTTCGGCTTCGGATTCGAGTTCCCGCTCGCGGTGGTGGCACTCAACCTGGTCGGCATGGTGAGCGCGAAGCGGCTGCTCGGCTGGTGGCGGGTGGCGGTGTTCCTGTGCTTCGCGTTCGCCGCGGTGGTCACCCCCACCCCGGACCCGTTCGGCATGACCGCCCTGGCAGTCCCGATGAGCCTGCTCTACATGGGTGCTGTCGGGGTGGCGTTCCTGAATGATCGCCGTCGTGCCCGTCAGGACGAGTTCGCCGCACTGTCTGACGACGAGGCGTCGCCGATCGACCAGGGGTCCCCGGTTGAGGAACCGGCACCGGTGTCGCCACCGACCCCGATCGACGAGCCGGGTGAACGGAACACCGACGACATCACCTGACAGTGAGCCTCACCGCTCGGCAAGCACCCGCTCTGCCGCTGGTACCGCCCGTTTCCGGTCGGCCGGCACCAGGCCGATCCGGGTACGGCGGTCCAGCAGGTCCGCGACGTCCAGAGCGCCCTCGTGACGTACCGCAAAACGTAACTCCGCCAGGGTGGTGTCGATGCCTTCCGCGATCGGCGCGAGCAGCGCTGGATCTCCACCGGACTCGGCCCGTACCGCGAGGGCTTCACCGCCGTACTTGCGGATCAACCGCGGGGCGGCGACCACCCGGGTGTGGCCGGCTGCCCCCACCAAGGCCAGCCGGTGGGTGACGCAGGGGCCCGCCGTGACACCGTGGCGGGTCAGGGCCGTGTCGAGGGCGTGCTGCGCCATCCTCCGGTAGGTGGTGAGCTTGCCACCGATCACGGTGACCAGCCCGTCTCGTGAGGTGATCACGGCGTGCCGGCGGGACAGGTCCGCGGTGCGCCCACCGCGGGTGTCGAGCAGTGGCCGCAGTCCGGCGAAGGATCCGATCACGTCGTCTCGGGACACCGGGACCCGCAGCGCCCGGTTCACCGTGGCGAGCAGAAAGTCGATCTCCGCCTCGGTGGCTTCCGGTACGTCCGGCACCTCGCCGGAAACCTCCTCATCGGTCAGCCCCAGGTACACCCGGCGGTTCGGAGCGGGCAGCACGAACACGAAGCGGTTCCGCTCCCCGGGTACCGGAATCGTCAGCCCGGCGGACAGTCCACCGAACCGTTCCTGTCCAAGCACCAGGTGCGACCCGCGGCTCGGCCGCAGCACGATACCCGGTGCCACCCGGCCGGCCCACACCCCGGTCGCGTTGACGACCACCCGGGCCGCCACGTCGAACCGCTCTCCGCTGCGTCCGTCCCGCAGCACGGCACCGTCTCCGGTCACCTGTTCAGCGGCGCACCGGGTGAGCACCACGGCACCGAGGCTCGCGGCGGTGCGGGCCAGGCACACCACCAGCCGGGCGTCGTCGTAGAGCTGGCCGTCCCAGCCGAGGATGCCGCCTCGCAGCCGGTCGGCACGCAGCGTCGGCGCGTACCGGTGGGTCTCGGCGGGGCTGATCCGCCGGGAGTGGGGAAGCAGCCCACCGCTGGTGCCGGCGGCTCGCC
Source organism: Micromonosporaceae bacterium (assembly GCA_036375165.1). Taxonomy (GTDB): domain Bacteria; phylum Actinomycetota; class Actinomycetes; order Mycobacteriales; family Micromonosporaceae; genus WHSM01. The sequence continues at coordinate 98,884 of DASUSI010000178.1, forward strand.
GCAGCAGGTCGCCGCCCAGATACCCGGCCCGGACCACGGTGCGAGGCACCCCTGGCAGCAGCGGCACGAGCTGTGGGAAGGGCCGGACCAGGTGTGGGGCGGTACGGCGGAGCAGGATGTCGCGTTCCAGCGCGCTCTCGTACGCGATCGACACGTCACCGGAGGCCAGGTACCGCAGTCCGCCGTGCACCAGCTTGGAACTCCACCGGCTCGTGCCGAAGGCGAGGTCGTGCTGGTCGACGAGGGCCACGGACAGTCCCCGCGCCGCCGCGTCGAGGGCGACTCCGGTCCCGGTCACTCCGGCCCCGATCACCAGCACGTCCACCAGCCCGGTGTCGCGCAACTCGGCCAGTTCCCGCTCCCGGCGAGCGGCGTTCAGCGAGGCCGGGCCTGGCTCAGGGGGCGACATAGCGGTCCAGCATCAGCCGAAGTTCCGCGTCCAGCAGATCACGCTCCCCGGGTGTGGCCATGATGGGCCCGCTCAGCACAAAGGCCATCGCGGCGAGCAGTAGGGCCCGTGCCTGCCAGGCCGCGTCGCCCGGCCTTACTGATCCGTCCACGTGGCCGGCCCGTACCACGTCCTCGATCGCCGCCAGTTGGGTGTCCGTGCTGCTGCCACGCCGTTCCAGCAGGTAGGGCAGCAGGAACTCGGGGTCCACTTCCACGATCTTGCGCAGCAGTGGGTGCGCCCGGGTGCGGCGTACCGCCGAGACGATGCCTTCCACGAGCCGGCCCCGGGCACTGCCACCCGGCATGTCGAAGCTGGCCGCCGCCACGGCGGCCGACTCCCGGGTCATCAGGGCCGCCACCACGGCCCGGACGTTGGGCCAGCGCCGGTACAGGGTGGCACGGGACACCCCAGCGCGGCGGCTTATGTCGGCCATCGTCACCCGCCGCATCCCGACCGCGAGCAGCATCTGGTACGCGGCATGCAGGATCCGCTCCTCGTCGATGGCGTTCGGTGCCACGGTGGTGCCGGTGGCGGTGTTGCCACGCTGCGACATCATGTGCCTCAATGTATCAGCAGCTACCGACTGACCACCGAACCACCGAAGGCGAGCCATGAGCGAGTCCGACATCCCCGTCGTCGAGATGCACCCGTACCGCTGGGGGGATCCGGCACGGCAGGCACACCTGCCCGAGCCGGTGCTGGCGGCGCTGCGCGGTTTCGGGATCCGCGAGCCGGCAAGGCCACCGGTGGCACCGGAGGAGGTCGCACTGCGGCCGAGCGCGCTCCTGGAGGGGCCACGCTCGGCTCTGGAAGCGACCATCGGGGCAGCGCACATCAGCGTCACGGACCGTGAACGGGTCCGGCACACCATGGGTTGGTCCACACCGGACCTGCTGCGGCTGCGGTCAGGCGACACCGTGGACGCGCCGGACGCTGTGCTCTTTCCCGGCTCCCATGATGAGGTTCTCGCGCTGCTCGGGGTCTGCACGACACACCGGCTGGCGGTGGTGCCCTATGGCGGAGGTACGTCGGTGGTGGGTGGTCTGGCACCGCTGCGGGAAGGCTTCGCCGGCGTGGTGACGCTGGACCTGCGGCGGCTGGACCGGCTGCTCTCGGTGGACCAGGAGTCCCGTCTCGCGGTGCTCGAATCCGGTGTGCGCGGGCCACGGGCTGAGCGGTTGCTGGCGGCACACGAACTGACGCTCGGTCACTTCCCCCAATCATACGAGGGCGCGACGATCGGAGGGTACGCCGCCACCCGTTCCAGCGGACAGGCATCCGCCGGCTACGGGCGGTTTGACGAGATGGTCCTCGGGGTCACCCTTGCCACACCGCGCGGCAGCCTCCGCCTGGGCCTGGCACCGCGCTCTGCCGCCGGGCCGGACCTGCGGCAGCTCGTCCTGGGATCAGAGGGCGTGTTCGGGGTGATCACGTCGGTCACCGTCCGGGTCCGGCCCCGGCCGCAGTCGCGGGTGTACGAGGGATGGCGGTTCGACTCCTTCCAGGCCGGGGCTGACGCGCTGCGCCGTCTCGCGCAGGACGGACCGTTACCGACCGTATTGCGCCTGTCCGATGAGGCGGAGACCGCGGTCAACCTCGCCAACCCGGCACAGGCGCTGACCGGAGGGACGGGTGGTTGCCTGGCGGTCTGCGGCTACGAAGGCACGGCCCGCGACGTCCAGTACCGTCGGGAAGGCGCTGCTGTCGTGCTGCGCGACGCGGGCGGTCAGGCATTGGGCACCGGCCCGGGTGAAGCCTGGCGGGAAGGCCGGTACCGGGCACCGTACCTGCGGGATCCGTTGCTGGACGCTGGTGCCCTGGTGGAGACCCTGGAAACCGCTACCTTCTGGTCCAACCTGCACCCGCTGCGGCAGGCGGTCACCGATGCGCTGACCGGCTCCCTGTCGGGCGAGGGCACACCGCCGCTGGTTCTCTGCCATATTTCTCACGTGTACGAGACCGGAGCCTGCCTGTACTTCACGGTGGTCTGTGCCCAGACTGAGGATCCGGTGGCCCAGTGGCGGGCGGCCAAGGCCGCCGTGAACACGGCGATCGGTGACGCTGGCGGCACCATCAGCCACCACCACGCCGTCGGCTTCGACCACCAGCCGGGCTACCTGCGTGAGGTCGGCCCACTGGCCATCGAGGCCCTGCGTGCGGTGAAACGTACGTTCGACCCTGAGCGGATCCTCAATCCCGGCGTACTGCTGGGGTCTGTGACTGCCGGCGGGTTCCGGGACCCTGCCGGTTTCGGCATGCCCGGTGAGAGCGAGGCGACAGCGGAGTGATGCGCTCCTTCACGGTGCTGGTGAATCCGATCTCGGGGGACGGCAGAGCCCCGCAACGCACCCGGCCGGTCGCGGATCTGCTGCGCGGGGCGGGAGCGACAGTACGCGAGGTGGTGACCCAGAGCGCCAGCCACGCCACACAGGCCGCACGTGCGGCGGCTCGGGCGGGAGATGTGGTGATCGCGGCCGGTGGTGACGGGCTGGCACGAGATGTCGCCGACGCCGTGGTACCCGCCGACGGGGTGATGGGGATCCTCCCTGCCGGACGGGGCAACGACCTGGCCCGCAAGGTCGGCATTCCGACCGAGCCCACCGCACTCGCGAAGCTGTTGCTGGACGGTGAGCCCCGCAGGATCGACGTCCTGGAGTGCGGCGGTCGGATCATCCCGGGAAACCTGTACGTGGGCATCGACTCCACCGCGAACGCCATGATCAACGCGAGGCGATGGATCCCGGCACCGTTGCTGTACCGGCTCGCGCCCGTGGTGACCATGCTGCGGTGGCATCCGGTCGACTTCCGACTGACCGTCGACGGCCGGACACAGTCGGTGCGAGGGCACACCATCGTGGTCGGCAACTCCGGCACGTACGGTCATGGACTGGACATCGTTCCTTCGGCGGTGGTGGACGACGGGGTCTTCGACGTCATGGTTGCCGGAGACATGTCCCGCTGGAAGATCGCGGCCGTGATCCGTGAGGCCACCGAAGGCAGGCACGTACGCCGACCGGAGATCTCCGTAATGACCGCTCAGGCGATCACCATCGAGGCGGCACGGCCGGTGCCGGTCTGCGGCGACGGCGACTACATCGGCGAGTTGCCGGTCACCGTCCGGCTGGTGCCGGCAGCACTGAAGTTACTCCGCCCATGACGTGATCCCGATGATCTCCTCCGGTGGAGGCCGGCTCAGCGGGATCGACCTGAAATCTGTCACGGCCCCGCTAGAATTTTGCCGTACGTCCAGGACAGAGCTGCTGACCGCTCGCACCGCGTCCGGGCGTGGGGCGGGCGGGCCAGCTCCGCGAGCCGTTACGTCTTGACGTGGAGGTGTTGACCATGACGCTGCGCTTTGACCCCTTCCGGGACTTCGACAGGCTGGCCAGCCAGGTGCTCGGCGCGGCCCGCACCCCGGATCTGATGCCCATGGACTGCTACCGCCAGGGTGATCAGTACGTGCTTCATTTCGACCTGCCTGGCATCGATCCCGAATCACTCGAGGTCACCACAGAGAACAACACCCTCACAGTGCGTGCCGAGCGACGTCGTGTCGACAGTGAGGACATCAGCTATCTGGTCTCGGAACGCGCTGCGGGCACATACGCCCGGCAACTCGTGCTCGGGGAGGGCATGAATACCGACCGGATCCATGCTGACTACCGGGACGGAGTGCTCACCGTCACGATCCCGGTCGCCGAGGAAGCCAAGCCCCGCCAGATCCAGATCAGCCGGGGCGGGCAGCACAAGGTGATCACGGGCGAGGTGACCGACTCGTCGAGCACCAACTCCCGCGAAGCCACCGAGATCCGGTAACCGGGTTGGCTGGAAGCTGATCCGTACATTGCTGAGCCGGGGGCTGGCGACGCCTTCTCACCACGCGGTGAGTCGCCAGAGACCCTCACGCCACCGCGCCCCGCCGCCGGGTCACGGCAACGGGACAGCGGGGACCTGCTGAGCGACGCCCAGCACGCGGCGTACCCGATGGGCACCGCCGCCGAAGCGATCAGAGTGACCCCGGGCTTCCTCCGGGCGCTCGGTAGGGCGGGACCGTTTCGGCCGCACCGGTCAGCGGACAGCGGAGGGGGACCGCCGCTTAGTCGCACGGATAGATCCGAGTGGAGTCCAGCGAGGCGTGGCCAAGGAGTTCAGCGACAGTGACGACGTCGGTGCCGGAGCGGATCAAGTCGGTACCAAAGCTGTGGCGCATCACCAAAGTCTGGACCGAGGCAGGCGGCACCTGGAAGACCTGCGCGCCCGGCGACCACAGTCGGTGACCACTAACTCGCGGTCACGCGAGAGGAATACCGACTACTCGATCAATGGAGCCTGCCAGTCTCAACGGCCAGGTACTTGCCGATCGCACGCTCCACCACGTGTTTCACCCCTCTTGCTGAGAACGGCTTGACAGCGCAGTAGGCGAATGCGACTCGATGGCCGGCTTGGTACAGCGACATCCCCGGTGCATAGCTTATCCCTGCCTGCCTAAGTTCGCCGAACCCGATGTATTTCGCCGCTTCACGGCGACTCTGTGAATATAACGTCGCATTGAGGGAGTTGGGCGTTATGGTCGCTTTTATACCGTTTGTGGAGTCCCTGGTCTATGGCAATGCGCTGGCGCCAGCGCAGAACCACGGGGACTGGACGATCGCCAAGCCATCGCCTACGGGCACGCAGTGGCTCGCGCATCACCTCGATCGGATGCTGCCAGCGTTCGAAAGCTGGCTGGTCGCAGGGCAGCTGCCACCACTAACCGCCTGGGACGGGCAGTTTCCGACGCCTTGGGACCCGACCAACACAGTGCCGCTGACCGGTGGCCTGAACGGCACCTGGACCGGGATCGCAACGCTGGACGATCTGGGGGCCGCACTGGCCGCGCGGTTGAAAGCCGTGGCGTTGGACGCCCCAGAACTCATCGGCAAGCGCAAGGCACCGTTCAGCTACCGGTTCTGGGGCTACCTGCGCTGGGCATGGACCATTCGGGAGCGGTTCCTGGGCCGTCAGGTGATGCCGGTGGGCACGGTGGTCGACCGGGACGGCACGCAGTTGTCGGCTGTGTCATTCACCGACGTGTTCAACGATCTGCACCGCAACTGGCACATCTCGCCAAACGCACCTGTGGCCCCGACGCCGGGGTTTCGCACCACGGTGGGGCAACGCGTTCGACTCGGCATCGTGTCCGCCAGGGGCGAGGACTTCCTGCGCTTCCACCGCGAGCACATGAATCTGTTCCACCGCTGGCTGGATCGCACAGGCCAGGCCCACCTGTTGCCGGTCGACATGGGCGGGCCGGGCGGATGGCCGGAGAGCGGACCCAACGTGCCACCGTCGCCGTACGCCGCCAACGAGAACGCGGTCTCGCCCGGATCGCCGCTGCAGGGCCAGACCAGCATCAATCAGATCGGCGATATCGAGTTCGGCTACCACGTCACCGGTCATGGGCAGAACACCGACATCGGACCGCTGTCACACAACAACTACGTCCCCCGGTTCCACAACTGGCACGGCTGGATCGACGCGCAGTGGTGGTGGCGGGAACCGAGGTTCGTGCGCTCCGACCCGACGACGGGCGAGCGGGAGCGGTTCTTCCGTGTCGTCCTACAGAACGGTGCCGACCTGCCGGGGCTGCCGGCGTTGTCCATCGTCCGGGATCCCGCCGTGGCCGCCGACCAGGTGTACCCGGCCACCGCCGTCGGCGGGCTGAACCTGACCACCGGCGCCGGGTCACTGCGGATGCGGCTGTACGTCCGCGACCCGTTCGATCGCACGCTGCGGATGCGGCTGATCGCCGAGGTACTCGACTTCAACGGAGCAGTCGGTGAGACCGTCACGGTGTTGCGAACCATCGGCACCGGTGGCGACCACCCGCTGGATACCGAGTTCCTGGAGACCATAAGTTTCGCCAGCGCCTTCGCCTCCGACGATCCCACCATGGTCAACGCCGCCGTCGGTTTCCTCGCCGCCCGGATCCGGATCACCGGTAACCTGTGGGTCCCGAACACCGCCACACCGGATGACCCGACGACCTCACACGATCCAGGGTTCGTGCACGAGGACGTCACCTATATCGATCTGGTGCGGGAGAAGCAGGCACCGGACGTGACGCTCTACCTCAACCGGTCGAGCTTCTCGCGTGACCAGGTGAACGCCACCCTCGGCGGTGGGCCCACAGCGAGCTTTCCCCACTCGTTCCTGGTCGCGGTGCAGGACCGCACCTCGCCCGCGCAGGCCACGCCGGCCTGGCCGGCCGCGGTCGCCGACGAGGTCAAGGGCCTGCTGGTGGGCCTGCAGCCGTCGGCTGGCCTGTTCGACGACCCAGCACACCAGCCCACCGTGGAGCTGTTTGACCCGGCCACCTCGGCGGTGGTGCCAGGAGTCACGGTCGTGTTGGCCGGCCCGCCGGACAAGGAAGACCCGACCCTGCCGCCGGAGGTGCCGCAGCGGTACACATGGCGGTACTCGGTGGTGTTCGACGCCAGCGGCGCAGCGTTCGACGACCTGGCCACCGGCACGCAGCGTGAGGTGCTGCTGCGGGTCCGCACCGGCGACCGCGCCGGCAACGCGGTCAGCGCCCAGGCCAGCGTTCGGCTCTTCGTCGACGCCAACCCGTACATGCTCGACGGCAATGTGCCCTGGCTGTCCATCGACACGAGGGTGTTCAACGTGCTGGAAGGACAGACCAGACTCGGCGAGACCTACACCGCAGGCCGTGACCCACTGGACCTGCTGACCGGCTACCTCAACCGCCTGAACACCGGCACCACGGGCGGGCAGACCTTCGGCGACCTGCCGACCGAGGGCGTCGCGGCCGCTCTGGAGTACGCCCCACAGGTGCCTAACCCGCAGACCGGGGTGGCCACACCTGTCCGCAACTTCGCGCTGGCCAGGGTGCGGATCGCGACCCAGGCCGGGGCAAAAGGAGTGCGGCTGTTCTTCCGGCTGTTCCGCTACGCCGCACCCAGCCTGCTGTTCGACACCGCGCGCGGCTACCGGTCCTTCGCCGACGGGCTGGGCCGGGTGATACCGCTGGTCGGGTTCGAGTCACAGACCAACGGCGCCGCGCTGACCTCGATCCCGTTCTTCGGCAGCCCGCGGCTGATGCTGTCCGCATCGCCGATGACCGACCAGACCGACCCGACCAACGTCCACGAATTCGGCGGTGCCGCGGGCGAACAGGTCTGGTACTTCGGCGCTTGGCTGGATGTCAACGTGCCGTCGGTGCAGATCCCCGAGGTGTACGTGGCGGCCAATCCCGACGGCCCGTTCACCGCTGGGCAGATGCGTTCGATCTGCACCCTTATGACCGACTTCCATCAGTGCCTGGTCGCCGAGATCTGCTTTGACGCCGACCCGACGACAGCGCTGGCCTCTCCTTTCGAGTCGGACAACCTCGCGCAACGCAATCTGGTCGTGCTGGAAAGCGACAATCCCGGCGATGTGTGGACCCGCACCGTCGAGCACAGCTTCGAGATCGACCTTCACCGTCCTGCGCTAGGCCCCGATATCGACCAATCCGATGACGAGAACGTCGCTGTGGACCACGGAGTCGATCACGGCGAACCCTGCCGGGGATGTGGCGATCATGACGTGGACGACGACCTATTGTGCGCGCACTGCGCCGGGCTGGGCGCGCGCGTACCGCTGCTGCCCGACGATCCCCGTCAGGTCATCTCGACCTTCCAGTTCCAGAAGCTCCTGCTCGACCAAGCGATGGACTTGGCCTTCCGCGACCCCGAGGGCATGCGGCTGATGTTCGAGCACGGTCACCACGCAGTGCTGGAACGCTTCGGGCGCCGGGCGGCTGCGCTGGTGTCTGCCCGCCACCCTTTCGTGGCACACCCGACCCGATGGGCGCAGACCACTCGAATGCTGGACGAGCTGGAGATCCGCTGGCACGACCTGCCGGCGGGCTCGACCGCGGAGCTGTTCCTGCCGGGCATGGACGTCTCCGAGATCCTGTCCCTGCGCAACGTCCGGCACGCGCCGGCGACCGTGTGGGCGGTCGCCCCGTCCGCCCTCGGACTGGCCGTCGGCGGCACCACCTACCTGCCGATCCCGCCACCACGTGGCGAACGTCAGGCCGCGGTGTTGACCGTGCGGTTGCCTTCCGGGGTGAAGGCCGGCACGAGCTATACGGTCGATGTCGCGCACCTGCGGGCAGGCTCGGCGGTCGCCAACGGCGCCTTCCAGGTACAGATCGTGGTCGGCCATGCCGAGGCGCTGCTGCCACGGGCCGAGCGCGGCCTGACGCTGCTGCACGAACGCCGCAACACACTGCGGCCTGGCGACCGGTGGCTGCCCGTGTTGGAGCGCAGGGTCGACACCGAGCGGCGGCGCGCGATCGGCCTCGCCGCCGAGCTGGGGTTGCCATGGACAGATCCGACGACTTGGACCGACCCGGACGGCAACGCGCACCCGGTCCTGGGTGAGCGCGTGCGCATCGTGCTGGAGGAGATCACCATCCTGGACGATCGCGACCCGTGGCTGAAGGGCGCTGGCGAGATCGACCTCGACGTGCTCGTGTACAGCGCCGACAACGGCGGCCAGCAGCGCCACCTGCGGCTACCCGAGCACGGTCACCTCCCGGCATCCTCTGGCGGCACCCTCCCGCTGGAGATCGAGATATTCGACGGCATCGTGCACGACCACCTAGCACTGCGCATCGGTGTCATGGAGCGCGACACCCTCGATCCCGACGACAACCTGGGTGTGTACACCAGGATCTTCCGCTGCGGGCCCGCCGGCTGGCTCGGCGCGTACCGGCCCGGCCAGGAGCTGCCCATCGATCCGCAGACCCTCGGCTACTGGCAACTTGCGTATCGGATCGAGCGCGGCTAAGAGCGTGTCTCATCTGGAGGGAGGCGGGTCTGCGGCAGCAGGTCTGATTCGTGATCGACGATATGGTCCGGACGTGGGCGCCGATGACCTGTGGGAGACCGCCCAGCCGTTGATCCCGGTACCGCCGCCGCGTCGGCAGAGCGGCGGCCGTCGGCGGGCGGACGACCAGGCGGTGTTGGCCGCGATCGTGTACCGGGTCGAGACTGGCAGGCATCCTGCTCCAACTCATCAACAACCGACAGAACATGAACAGCGCCACCAACTCTGACAGCCGCTGGCTGTTCCCCGGCAAACGGGCAGGCCAGCCACTCCACCCCCGAACGCTGCTGCCGCTCATCCACCAACTCGGCATCCCCGCGCAGGCCATCCGAGTAGCCGCCCTGTGCCAGCTCGTCCTCCAAGCACCTGCACCGGTCATTGCCGACGCCCTCGGCTACCACGACAAGCACATCGCCAAAGTCTGGATCGACCCAGGCGGCGCCTGGAAGACCTACGCGCTCGGCCACCGCAGCCGGTGACCACTCGCGGTCACGCACAGGGAATACCGACTACTCAATCAATGAAACCTGCCGGTCCCGACCCCTGTACGACCGCCGCCTCGTACTGGCCCACTATGTGAGGAGCCTCGCCCTCTCGATCGCGGCGACAAGACGCATGGCCGATGCATCACGCAATTAGTCGTGGGACCGACGGCAGCCACGGTGGCATGGAACGATCAAGCGATGGAAGCCCGGAAGAACCCTGAGTACCTCACATCGCTATTGCAGGCGGTCCGGGAGTTTCGCGGTGTGGTGAAACGCCTGCACCTTCTGCTGTCGCAGCAGGTGGATGAAGCTGGGGACAGCCTGCTCCCGGCACCGCCCGTGGTAGGTCGCGGTGTCAACCCGTGTTCCACACCGTCCGGCGCAACGTCACAGCGGGTGACCCACAAGGCAGTCGCCCCGCTCATCCGCTCGTGGTGACTTCGCGGCCGTAGCGCCGTACGTCCACCTCGAGTTCGAGGTCTGTCACGGGAGCAGTGGCTGGACCCGGAGACGAACCGCACTCCACGTTTGCGGGCATCGGTACAGTCCGGACCCGTGTTGCCGCCGGGTGAAAACTGACCCGGTCCGACACGCCAGCCACCTCGCCGGGATGATCGTGCGACCGAGTTGGGAATCATCTGCTCAAGCCGTTTCGCGATCTCTCGCATAGCCTTGGGTCATGAGCAGTCCCGCCGAGCGGTACGCTGCGGCCCGCCGGCGGGCCCAGTACCCAGCGCTCGCCGACTTTTCAACCCAGCTGGAGTTCACGCTCGACGATTTCCAGCGTGACGCGTGTCAGGCCCTCGAGCGAGGCAGCGGGGTGCTGGTGTGCGCGCCGACCGGTGCCGGCAAGACGGTTGTCGGGGAGTTCGCCGTGCACCTGGCCCTGGCCAGGGGACGCAAGTGCTTCTACACCACGCCGATCAAGGCGTTGTCCAACCAGAAGTACGCAGATCTGCAGCGGGTGCATGGCCCGGCCCGGGTGGGTCTGCTCACCGGCGACAACGCGATCAACGGCGACGCCCCGGTGGTGGTGATGACCACCGAGGTGCTCCGCAACATGCTCTACGCCGGTTCCCGGGCACTCGACGGCCTCGGGTATGTGGTGATGGACGAGGTCCACTACCTCGCCGACCGGTTCCGGGGGGCGGTATGGGAGGAAGTGATCATCCATCTGCCGGAATCGGTGACCCTGGCATCGTTGTCGGCGACGGTCTCCAACGCCGAGGAGTTCGCCGACTGGTTGGTCACCGTCCGGGGTCACACCGACGTGATCGTTGACGAGCTCCGACCAGTGCCGCTGTGGCAGCACATGCTGGTCGGTACGCGGATGTTCGACCTGTTCCACGACCCGGAGGCGGCATCCAAGCACGAGGTACACCCCCAGCTGCTGCGCTACGCCCGGGAGTTGACCCGTCGGATCGGCTGGGACGGTGGCCCCCGGAGCCGCGGCCCGCGGGGACGCCGCTGGCAGCCTCCGGCCCGTTTCGATGTCGTGGACCGGCTGGACCGCGCCGGGTTACTGCCCGCCATCATCTTCATCTTCAGCCGGGCCGGCTGCGACGCCGCCGTGGCCCAGTGCATGGCCGCCGGACTGCGGTTGACCACCCCGGAGGAACGCCTGGAGATCCGGGAGATCGCCGAACGAAGCACGGCAGCGATCAGCGCCGAGGACCTGCAGGTGCTCGGCTACTGGGACTGGCTGGACGGATTGGAGCGAGGGCTGGCCGCGCACCACGCCGGGCTGCTTCCCACCTTCAAGGAGGTGGTGGAGGAGCTGTTCGTACGTGGCCTGGTGAAAGCCGTGTTCGCCACCGAGACACTCGCGCTCGGCATCAACATGCCGGCCCGGTCCGTGGTGCTGGAACGGTTGGTGAAATTCAACGGCGAAGCGCACGTTGACCTCACACCCGGCGAGTACACCCAGCTCACCGGGCGCGCGGGCCGTCGGGGCATTGACGTTGAGGGCCACGCGGTGGTGGTGTGGGCGCCGGACATGGACCCGCGGCACGTCGCAGGGCTGGCGTCCACCCGCACCTACCCGCTGCGGTCCAGCTTCCGGCCCTCGTACAACATGGCGGTGAACCTGGTCGCCACCGTGGGCGCCGACCGCGCCCGGAACCTGCTGGAGTCCAGCTTCGCGCAGTTCCAGGCCGACCGTTCCGTGGTCGGCCTGGCTCGACAGGTGAAAAGCAACCAGCAGACCATCGCCGAGTACTCCGAGAAACTACGCTGCCACCTCGGCGATTTCGCCGAGTACCACGGGATCCGGGTGACGATCGCCGAACGCGAGCGTGCCCTGGCCCGCCAAGGTGCCGTGCAGCGCCGGGCCGCGGCGGTCTCTTCCCTGGAGAAGTTGCGGCCGGGTGACGTGATTCGGGTACCCAGCGGAAAACGGGCCGGGCTCGCGGTCGTGATCGACCCGGGCACCGACGGGTTCGGCGAACCCCGCCCGCTGGTGCTTACCGCGGACCGGTGGGCCGGGCGGGTGCCGGCGGCGGACTTTGTCTCTCCGGTGGAGCCCCTGGGCAAAGTAAGACTGCCTCGTCATTTCAACCACCGCTCGCCCCAGGCCAGGCGGGACCTCGCGGCGTCGCTGCGTAACACCGGTCTGCAGCGCGAACCGGGCCGTCGACCCCGGCGGATCCGATCGGCGGCCGGCGACGACGAACAGCTCACCGAACTCCGTGCCGCGCTGCGACGCCACCCTTGCCACGGCTGCGCCGACCGGGAGGAACACGCCCGGTGGGCGGAGCGCAAAGTGCGCCTGGAACGCGAGACCGAATCCGTCCGGGAGCGGGTGGCGGGCCGTACCGGTTCGTTGACCCGGACCTTCGACCGGGTCTGCGACGTGCTGACCACGCGCGGCTACCTGGGCCCGGACGGAGTCACCGACGCGGGTCTGGTGCTCGCCCGGATCTGGACCGAGGCGGATCTGCTGGTGGCCGAGTGCCTGCGGCGTGGGGTGTGGGAAGGGCTGGGCCCGGCGGACCTCGCCGCCGTGGTGTCCACAGTGGTGTATGAGGCGCGTCGGGAAGGTGAGGACCGGGCCGGGGTGCCGCGGGGCCCGGTGTCCGACGCGATCGGCGAGATGCTCCGGCTCTGGGAGCGGATCGAACACGACGAGTCGCGTCGCCAACTGTCGCTGACCCGGGAGTTGGACCTGGGATTCGTGTGGCCGATCTACCGCTGGGCGCGCGGGGAACCTCTGCAGAAGGTGCTGGCCAGTGCACACGCCGTCGACGGCGAGATGCCGGCGGGGGACTTCGTACGGTGGGGCCGTCAGGTGATCGACCTGCTCGGCCAGGTCAGCCAGGCGGCGGCCGGCCAACCACTGAGCAGGGTCGCCCAACAGGCGATCGACACACTGAACCGGGGAGTGGTCGGCTACACCGGTGTCGCGTAACTCACCCTCCGGCGGCCGGGACCGCACCGCGGCCCCAGTTGGTAACCGGGTCTCACGCCACCGCGGCCAAGGCGTCAACCAGACGACGCAGCGAACCTGCCAGATTCCATCTCTCAGCGAGCGCGACCAAGGCATCCGGGTCCAGCGGTGCCCGTGGCAGGGTCGCGTCGATCTCGGGCACCGGCGCGTCGCGTACCACCCGGACCACCGGCGCGGCCGCGGCCAGGTACCCGCCGGCGGCGCTCAGCTTGGCGCGTAGTCCGGGCGCGAAACCGGAATCCGGATCCTTCAGGGCGCTCGCGATGCCTTCCAGACTGCCGTAGCGGGTCACCAGCCGGGCGGCGGTCTTCTCACCGACCCCGGACACCCCGGGCAGCCCGTCGCTGGGGTCTCCCCGCAGCACCGCGAAGTCCGCGTACCCGGCAGCCGGCACCCCGTATCTGCTCCGGATCGCGGCGTCATCGAGCACTTGGAGCTTCGCGACGCCCCTGCCGGTGTAGAGCACCCGCACCGGAATCGTGTCATCGACGAGTTGGAACAGGTCGCGGTCACCGGTGACCACCTCGACCGGTGCGGGTCCCCGGCTGGCCAGGGTGCCAAGTACGTCGTCGGCTTCGTGGTCGGCCACGCCGACCGAGCGGATCCCGATCGCGGCGAGCACGTCCAGGATCACCTCGACCTGCGGCACGAGGGTGTCGGGCACCTGCTCGCCGCCGTCCGAGGCGAGCCGATGCGCCTTGTACGAGGGCATCAGGTCCACCCGCCACGCGGGCCGCCAGTCCGCGTCGAGGGCACACACCATGCGGTCCGGACGGCGGTTACGGATCAGCATCGCGAGACTGTCCACGAAACCACGTACCGCGTTGACCGGGGTGCCGTCTGGTGCCGCGATGGACTCCGGTACACCGTAGAAGGCGCGGAAGTACAGGCTCGGCGCGTCCACGAGCAGCAACGGTCGGTCCACAACCCCGAGCCTGCCATCCCGGGGCGGGACCGTACCATCCGGACCCGTGGCCGTCGGTACCCGGAAATCGGACATCCCACTCGGTGGAACCAACACCCGAACGAGCGTTAAGCTGCGATCGGGAAACCCAGTGGCACCCGAACTGATGGGGTTTGCGATGACGGTGGAGCGGATCCTGCCGACCGAGGATGCCGGGGCGCTGCTCGGCCTGACCCGAGAGATCGCCGACGCCGAGCTCGCACCTCGCGCCAGCGACTTCGAGGCCCGTGGCGAATTCCCCCGGGACCTGGTGCGTACTCTCGGCCGGGCCGGGCTGCTCTCGGTTCCGTACCCGGAGGAGTACGGAGGGGCCAGCCAGCCGTACGAGGTCTACCTGCAGGTTCTGGAAGAGTTGGCGTACCGCTGGCTGACCGTCGCGGAGGCGGTTTCGGTGCACACGCTGGCCTGTTTCCCGGTCGCCAGCTACGGCTCCGAAGACCAGCGCAAGCGTTTCCTGCCGGAATTCCTCGGCGGCGAGATGCTCGGCGCGTATTGTCTCTCCGAGCCGCAGGGTGGGTCCGACGCAGCGGCGCTGACCACGCGGGCCACAAAGGACGCTGGCGGGTACCTGGTCAATGGCACCAAGGCGTGGATCACCCACGCCGGGGTGGCCGACTTCTACAACATCTTCTGCCGCACTGGTGAACCCGGCCCCAAGGGCATCTCCTGCCTGCTGGCGGACGCGGACAACCCGGGGATCCAGCCGCAGCGCCCGGAACGCACCATGGGACTGACCGGATCCCCGGTAGGGCAGATCGTCTTCGACGGTGCCCGGGTACCCGCGGACCGGCTGATCGGTGACGAAGGCATCGGATTCCGGATCGCGATGTCCGCGCTGGACTGTGGCCGGCTCGGGATCGCCGCCTGCGCGGTCGGGCTGGCCCAGGCCGCCCTGGACTACGCCGTGGACTACGCCAAGGAGCGGGACCAGTTCGGCCAGCCGATCATCGGCTTCCAGGGCCTCGCGTTCCTGCTCGCTGATATGGCGACTCAGATAAACGCCGCACGCGCGCTTACGCTGGCCGCCGCCCGGCTGAAAGACGCCGGACGGCCGTTCAGTGTCCACGCGGCACAGGCGAAGCTGTTCGCGACTGACGCGGCGATGCGAGTCACCACCGACGCGGTGCAGGTGCTCGGCGGATACGGCTACGTGGCCGACCACCCCGTGGAGCGCTGGATGCGGGAAGCGAAACTACTGCAGATCGTGGAGGGCACCAACCAGATCCAGCGGCTGGTCATCTCGCGGGCGTTGGCCCGCTGATCGCGCTGGTGTCAGCCGGATCCGGGCGACGCAGGATCCAGTTCAGGTCCGGCTCCACGGCCCACCCGGTGGCCTTGCGCACCCATGGCGTGCACAGCAGGAGTGTCCCGGCCACCGCCAGGGTCAGGTTGAGCAGCAGTTCCGCGTGTCCGCCCAACAGTTGACCGGTGTACTCGTACCAGCCGAACTGGGTGCTGACCCGGATTACCAGTCCGTGCAGCAGGTACACGTACAGGGTGAACGCGCCGAACCGGGTGAACCAGGTGCGCTGCCTCGGCATCAGGGACAGCAGCGCGGCGGTCAGCAGGAAGGCCAACCCCAGGAACACCAGCCGGGCCGGGATTCCGTACGGGAACACGTCGATGTCCCGGTCGGCCAGGGTCTCCCGCCAGTAGACCCACGCCCGGCTGTGCCCCCTCAGGTGGGTGTAGGTCAGCACCGCTGTGGCGACCACCACCAGGACGGAGCAGACCCGTACCGCGGGCCCCCGCAACAGGTCCAGGTGACGAGGTTGCAGGACCAAGCCGACCACGAAGAACGGCAGCAGGCTCAGGATTCGGGCAAGTCCCAGGGCGTCGTCGGTCTCCACCAAGGCAGCGGCCAGTGAGATCGCCAACGACGTCAGCACCGGCCACCGCAGCCGCCGCCACACCGGCACGGTCAGCCGCCACACCAGCAACGCGACCAGGAACCAGGTGATCCACAGCGGGTCCAACGGACCCCCCGGCAGGTTGCGGCCCTCGGAGAGCAGTTGCAGCGCGTAGATGCCCCAGAAGATCAGGTAGGGCAACGCCAGCGACGTGACCAGCTTGTCCACCTTCCGCGCCGAACCGTCATACGACCTCGACAGGTAACCGCTGATCAGCACGAACGCCGGCATGTGGAACAGGTAGATCCAGTAGTAAAGGGCCTGGCCAACCCCGGTCTTCTCACCTGGACGGATCGCGTGTCCCACGAAGACCAGGACGATCAGGAGGAACTTGGCATTGTCCAACAGCGAGTCCCGCCGTCGGGACGTCGGTGCCTCGGCGGCGGCGACCCGGGGTTCCGGCCTGGCAGGCTCGGCTGTCCGGTCGTTCGCTTCTCGCAGCACTGAGGTGGAAAAAGCCACGAAATTCTCTCCAGATGCCAGTCGGGGGACGGTGAGCGCTGGGGACGGAGGGTAGCGGATCCCATGGCATCGCCCCACACCCGGGCGAACCAGCCGCGCGGGATCGCAGCCCGTACCCGGTAGCGTTTCTGGACGTGGAGGATATCGACCGGGCGATCGTGGCCGCGCTGATCGAGGACGGGCGGCTGTCCTACACCGATCTGGCCGAGAAGGTTGGACTGTCGGTGTCCGCGGTCCACCAGCGGGTGCGACGGTTGGAGCAGCGGGGGGTGATCCACGGGTACGGGGCACGCGTCGACCTGGACGCACTGGGGCTGCCCTTGACGGCGTTCATCGCGATCCGTCCGCTGGACCCGGCCGCCCCCGACGACGCCCCGGAGCGGCTGGCCCATCTCCGTGAGATCGAGTCCTGTTACTCAGTCGCTGGCGACGACTTCTACCTGCTGAAGGTACGGGTGGCCGGGCCGGTTGCACTGGAGCGGCTGCTGCAGCGGATCCGCTCCGCCGCCAACGTCACCACCCGTACCACGGTGGTGCTGTCAACCCCGTACGAGGGTCGCCCGCCCGGTACCTAGCGAGGGCCTCACCCGACGCCGACCGCCTCGGCCTCGGCGATCCGCCGGGAGGTGGCTGCCGCCGCGGCCGTGGCCTGTTCGTCCGGCGGATAGTGCTCACGCCACCACCGCTGGCCCTCCTCCGGCAGCGTATGGATTGGGTCGTGGTACGGGTAGCGGCGGCTCAGTGCGTCCGGGTCCTCACGCTCCAGTGCCGTACGGTAGTTCTTCGTCCAGTACGAGATCCCGCGCTCCCGGTCGTACTCGGTGACCATATGCACCCACCGCTTGCCCACGAACGGCACGTCACAGACGATCCGCGGGGTGGCGTACCCGGGCAGGTATCCCATAACCGCGTGTTGCAGTTGCTGTGCCTCCCACACGGCCAGCCGCCAGTGCTCGGAGTTGGGGATCATGTCGCACATGTAGAAGTAGTACGGCAGGATGCTTGCTTCGCCCTGCAGGGCGAAGCACAGGTCCAGCAGGTCCTCCGAGGTGTCGTTCACCCCCCGCATCAGCACCCCCTGGTTACGCACGTCCCGGACCCCCACGTCGAGAGCGGTCTGTGCGGCCTTCGCCACCAGCGGGGTCACCGAGTTGGCGTGGTTGACGTGGGTGTGGATGGCGAGGTTCACACCCCGCCTGGCGGCGGTGCGGGCGACCCGCTCCAGTCCCTCCACCACGGCCGGCTGCAGCCAGTGCTGCGGCAGGCCCATAAGTGCTTTGGTGGCCAGCCGGATGTCGCGGATGCTGTCGAGGTCCAGCAGCCGCATCAGGTACGACTCGAGCTGCCGCCACGGCACGTTCGCCACGTCGCCGCCAGAGACCACCACGTCCCGTACCCCTGGATGCCGCTTCAGGTACTCGATGTGCGCGTCATGGCGGTCCACCGGCTTGAGCGTGAGCTTCAACTTGTCCACGACCGGCGTCGAGTTACCCACCAGGTCCATCCGGGTGCAGTGTCCGCAGTACTGCGGACATGTGGAGAGCAACTCGGCGAGCACCTTCGTCGGGTAGCGGTGGGTGAGCCCTTCGGCCACCCACATGTCATGCTCGTGCAGCGAGTCGCGGGTCGCGTACGGATGGCTGGACCAGTCGGTACGGCGGTCGGAGAGCACCGGGAGCATGTAGCGGCGCACCGGGTCGGCATACCAGGAGTCGGTGTCCGGAACCCGATCCGGGACCATCGTGTTGATCATCTGCGGCGGGAGCAGCATCGACATTGTCGCCCGTTCCCGCTGGTCGGTCTCCAGGTCGGTGTAGAACCGCTCCTCGACCAGATCACCGAGCACCCCGCGCAACTGCCGGATGTTCTTCACGCAGTGGACCCGCTGCCACTGGGCGTTCTCCCACTCCTCGCGGGTCACCCCACGCCAGCCAGGCAGGCGTGTCCAGTCCGGCTCGGTGAGTTCCCGGCGCCGGTACTCGTAGGGCTGCTCGGCGATGTCGCCCACCTGGGCGGTCGCTGTACCGGCTCCATGGCCGATGCCCTGCCCGCTGCTGTCAGCACTGTGCCCGGTCACACGGCCTCCTCGTGCTCGCGACCCCGGGGGTCGCGAGCAAGGATAGTGAAAGACGTCCTGTCAAACTACTATCCTGCCGGAGGATTTCCCGAGTAATGCCGGATCAAACGCGAACATCACGGAAGGTGTTCAGATGACGCCACCGCATCATCAAAGCTCGAACGTCGGGCTGCACCGCGTGATCGAGCCAGCCGGCGTGCTCCCCCAGGCCGCGTGGCGACTGGACAACCGGCCCGGGATCTGGCCGGACGAGGTGCGCATCCAGGTGGAACGACTGAACCTCGACGCGGCCAGCTACCGGCAGTTGCACACCAAGCACCACGGTGACGGCGCGGCGGTTCGCGCCGAAGTGCTCGACATCGTGCGCACCCGTGGCAAGATGCACAACCCGGTCACCGGCTCCGGCGGGATGCTGATCGGCACCGTGGCGGACGTCGGGCCAGCGTCCCCGCTCGGGCTCGAAGCCGGACAGCGGGTCGCCACCCTGATCTCCCTCACCCTCACCCCGCTCGCCATCCGCGACGACCTCGCCAGCTGGGACGGACTGTCCGAACAGGTGCCGTGTGCCGGCCACGCGATCCTGTTCGCGCGCTCCATCGCCGCGCCGCTTCCCGAACACCTTGACCCGGAACTCGCCCTCGCCGTACTCGACGTGTGCGGCGCGCCCGCGCTGACCGCCCGGGTGGTCGGGAAGGGGATCTCGGGTGGGAGCGCCACCGCGCCGTCCGTGGCGGTGCTCGGCGGCGCGGGAAAAAGCGGGTCGTTGGCGCTCGCGGCGGCCCGCAGGGCCGGTGCGGCACGCACCATCGGAGTGGTGCCGCACCAGGCGGAAGCCGATCGGCTGTTGGCCAGCGGACTGGCCGACGAGGTCGCCGTCGCGGACGCCCGCGACCCGGTTCAGGTGTCCGCCGCCGTCGCCGCAGCCCTCGGCGGGCCGGCTGACATCTGCGTGGTGTGTGTCGATGTACCCGGCTGCGAGCACGGCGCGATCCTCGCCACAGCCCAGGGCGGCACTGTCATCTTCTTCTCCATGGCGACCTCGTTCGCCGCCGCGGCACTCGGCGCCGAAGGTCTCGCGGCCGACGTCACGATGCTGATCGGCAACGGGTACGTGCCGGGCCACGCCGAGTACGCACTACAGCTACTGTCCGCCGAACCAGGCGTCCGAGGCCTGTTCGAATCCCGACTCGGCGAGTCCGGAAAGCCGACATCCGAGCCTGGTGTCCGCGAGCCGGGACCCGGCGCGGAAGACTGAACCCATGACCGCCACGCCCAGCACAGCCATCCTCTACCGCGGCGGTCGGGTCTACAGCCCGGCCGACCCGCGGGCCACGGCCCTGCTCGTGGACGGGGACCGGGTCGCCTGGCTCGGCCCGGACGACGAGGCACCGCAGGCTCCCGACGTCGTAGATCTTCACGGTGCCCTGGTCACACCCGCGTTCGTGGACGCCCACGTGCACGCCACCGACACCGGGGTCACATTGCTGGGCCTGGACCTGTCCGGCGCACGGTCCGTCACCGACCTGCTCGACCGGGTGGCGGGGTACGGGGCGACCCTGCCACCCGACGCCACGCTGCTCGGTCACGGTTGGGACGAGACCGGTTGGCCTGAGCGGAGGCCCCCCACAGCCACCGAACTGGACCAGGCCGGCGGCGGCCGCAAGGTCTACCTGTCCCGCATCGACGTGCACTCCGCAGCCTGCTCCACCGGGTTGATGGCGGCGGTGCCCGGCCTGGCCGGAATTGAGGGTCACCGGCCCGACGGCTGGCAGCGGGTCATGGCACACCACGCGGTCCGGGCCGCCGCATACGCCTCCATCACGCCGCCGCAACGCCGGGACGCGCAACGCGCAACGCTGACGCGGGCGGCCGCCCGCGGGGTCGCCGCCGTGCACGAGTGTGGCGGGCCTGGCACGTCTGCCGAGGAGGACTTCACCGGGCTGCTCGCACTGGCCGCCACTGAACCGCTGCCCGAGGTTTACGGATACTGGGGTGAGCTGAACGCGGTCGAGAAGGCCCGCGAACTCGGCGCCATCGGTGCCGGGGGTGACCTGTACGCGGACGGCGCGCTCGGCTCACAGACCGCGTGCCTGACCCAGCCGTACCGGGACACCGATGGCCAAGGTCACGCGTACCTGGACGCCGACCAGGTCGCCGAGCATCTCGTGGCCTGCGTCAATCATGGCCTGCAGGGCGGATTCCACGCGATCGGCGACGCCGCGATCGGCACCGTGGTACGCGGCTTCGCCAAGGCCGCCGACAAAGTGGGGTTGGAGCGGCTGCGGGCCGGCAGACACCGGGTGGAACACGCCGAGATCCTCGACCGGGAGCTGATCCGCGGCTTCGTGGAGTTCGGGATCGTCGCCAGCATGCAACCCGGGTTCGACCGGCTCTGGGGCGGGACGACCGGGATGTACGCACTGCGACTCGGCGTGGAGCGGGCACTGGCGTCGAACCCGTTCGGTTCCCTCGCCGGGGTGGGGGTGCCGCTCGCGTTCGGCTCGGACAGCCCGGTCACTCCGATCGACCCTTGGGGCAGTGTGCGGGCCGCGGCCAGGCACCACAACCCGCACCAGCGGATCACAGTCCGCGCCGCCTTCGCCGCGCACACCCGGGGCGGCTGGCGGGCAGTGCACCGAGACGACGAAGGGGTGCTGGTCCCGGGCGGTCCGGCCACTTTCGCGGTCTGGCACACCACGGGGGAGCTTCCCGGTGGCCTGCCGGCCCTCGGCGGCGAGGATCCGCTGCCGGCGTGCGTCCGTACGGTGCTCCGGGGTATCACCATCCACGAGCAGGGGGGCATGACGACGTGACTGGTACGAAACTGGCCCTCGACGCGGCACTGGTACGCCGGGCCCGGACCCTGGCCCGCCGGGTGGGCGAGCCGGTGGTGGAACTGGCACGCGGCCACACCACCGTGTCCGTGGAGCGTGCGGTGCTGCGGCTGGCTGGGGTCAGCGGGGCCGACCCTGACGGGATTCCCTGGGTGAACCGGCTGGTAGACGCGGTGGTCGCCGACGTCGGCCTGGAGCACGGGGTGGTGCAGCCGGTGTTCCACGCCATGCGGCGGGAAGGCATCTCCGATCTGACCCTGTTGGCGCAGAAGGCCGCCGCGGGCAGTGTGCGCTTCGAACTGCCCGCCGGTCAGGCCGCCAGCGCCGCCCGGCGGGCAGCCCTCCGGACGGTCCGGGCCGGAATCAGCCGCATCGACCGCAGGAAAGCCGAACGTGACCGCCTGATCCGGCAGGTCGGCGACCCGCCACGCCGACCGTGGATCTACCTGATCGTCGCCACCGGCAACATCCACGAGGACATCCCGCAGGCCCAGGCGGCGGCCCGGGAGGGTGCCGACGTGATCGCGGTGATCCGCTCCACCGGCCAGTCGCTGCTGGATTACGTACCGGAAGGCGCCACCCGGGAAGGTTTCGCCGGCACGTACGCCACCCAGGAGAACTTCCGGCTGATGCGCGCCGCTCTCGACCAGACCTCCCGGGAGGTCGGCCGCTACATCCGGCTCACCAACTACGCCTCGGGCCTGTGTATGCCTGAGATCGCGACGCTGGCGGGGTTGGAACGACTGGACATGATGCTCAACGACTCGATGTACGGCATCCTGTTCCGCGACATCAACCCGGTTCGCACCTTCGTCGACCAGCGGTTCTCCCGGCAGGTCCACGCCCGTGCCGGGATCATCATCAACACCGGTGAGGACAACTACCTCACCACCGCCGACGCGGTGGACGAGGCCCACACCGTCACCGTGTCCCAACTGCTCAACGAGTACTTCGCCAAGGAGGCCGGCCTCGCCGACTGGCAACTCGGGCTCGGCCACGCTTTCGAGATCAATCCCGACATCCCTGACTCGTTCCGCCTGGAACTCGCCCACGCGCTGCTCGGCCGCGAGTTGTTCCCGGACGCTCCGCTGAAGTGGATGCCGCCCACCAAGCACATGACCGGTGACGTGTTCCGGGGCAACCTTCTCGACGGTTTCTTCAACCTCGTCGGGACGCTCACCGGGCAGGGCATTCTGCTGGTCGGGATGATGACCGAGGCGGTGGTCACGCCATGGCTGTCGGACCGGGACATCGCGCTGCAGAACGTGAGATACGTGCTCAACGCAGCTGGAAACCTGCACGAAGACTTTCAGCCCGCAACGGGCGGGTTCATCCAGCGCCGTGCCCAACAGGTGCTGCGGGAGGCGGTGGAGTTGCTGGAACGGATCGTCGCGGACCAGGGGACTGAGATCCCGATGCTGAACGCGATCGCCGACGGCACCTTCGGCTTCATGAAGCGACCAGCCGACGCAGGCAAGGGCCTCGACGGCGTCGCCCGCACGGCCGACGACTACTACAACCCCGCCACCGAGATCCTGGAAGCCGCCGGTGCCGACAGCTAGCCCGCCATTTGTGCGGCTTACTCGCGGGACGACGCCCGAAGTTTTCCACGGGGGTGGTGGGGTGCTCCGCAGTTTCCGCTTCGCGAACCACAAATCCCTCGGTGACGAGGCCGAACTGCTGCTCACGCGGGCCTACGAGAAGTCCCACCTTGCGGTGCCGGCAGCGGGGATCTTCGGCGCCAACGCCTCGGGCACGTCGAACCTGGTTGACGCCCTCCGGTTCATGTCAACCCGCCTCAGAAAACACGTGCCCGACTACGACAAGACCACGCTGCGGTTCGCTGACCATTCCCTGGGCATCGGTGAGGCGATCCTGCGGGCGAGAAAACTGCACCCAGACGGCACCGATGTAGGTGCCAACCCGTCCACGGGGGTCTGGCGGCTGGTCGAAAGACACCTGGAGCAACCATCATGAGCAAGGTCATCCGGCCATACGGGGACACCACCGGCGACGGCATGGTGCAGATTTCGTTCACCCTGCCCATACCCCACGACAAGCGCGCCGAAGGTGCCGCGCTGCAACTCGCCGGCAAGATGGGCTTGGACCCCGCCATGCTGGTGCACGCGAAGCCGATGGGCCAGTCACACACCTTCTTCGTGGTGTACGGCAGCGTGCGGCACCTGGTCGAACTGGACAAGGTGAAAGTCGCTGAGCGGGACTTCCCACTGCTGTCCGCGAAGGACATCAACGCCCTGGTGAAACGGAGCCTACGGCGCAAGCTCACGGTGGTCGGCGCATGCATCGGCACGGACGCGCACACGGTCGGCATCGACGCGATCCTCAACGTGAAGGGTTTCGCCGGGGAGAAGGGCCTGGAGTACCACCGGGAGCTTCGGGTGGTGAACCTCGGTGCCCAGGTTCCCGTACCCGAACTGGTGGAACGGGCCCGCGCCGAGAAGGCTGACGCCGTGCTGGTCAGCCAGGTCGTCACACAGCGCGACGCGCACCTGCACAACGTCCGGGAAATGTCCGCCGCGTTCCGGGAGGCGTTCGGAGAGCACCGCCGCCCACTGCTGGTGGTTGGTGGCCCCAGATTCGACGAACTCGCCGCCCCCGAACTGGGTGTGGACCGCATCTTCGGACGTGGCACCACACCCGGCGAGGTGGCGAGCTACCTGGTACACACCCTGGTCAGCGGCGGCCGTGCCGCCACCCACACCGATGCCAGGACGCCGGCCGAGCGTCTCGAAGCTGCTGTCTGCGGCCGGAGGAAATGACGTGAACGACCACCGTCTCGGACTCACCGTGACCCACCGTCGCTACGTCCCGTACGACCACGCTCACTACGCCGGTAATCTCGTTGACGGCGCCTACGCACTGGGCCTGTTCGGAGACGTCGCCACCGAGATCTGCATCCGTACCGACGGCGACGAAGGCCTGTTCGCCGGGTACAGCGACATCCGGTTCACCGCTCAGATCAAGGCCGGCGACGTGCTGGAGGCGACCGGCAGCGTCACCCGGGTCGGCAACCGCAGCCGCACCATCGAGTTCTCCTGCTCCGTTGTCTGCCGGGGCCGACCCGACGTGTCGGAATCCGCCGCCGAGGTGCTCGATCCGCCGGTGGTGGTCGTCGTCGCCACCGGCACTGTGGTGGTGCCGCCACGATGACCCAGGTACGTCCGTACGCCGACCCGGCCACCGCCACCGACCGCGACCTGGTGGTCTGCGGTGACGTCGGGTCCACGTACACCAAGGTGGCTGTCGTGGACACGGCGAGCGGGGACCTCGTCGCGACCGCCGACTGTCCCACCACACTGGACAGCGACGTACTGGACGGTCTTGACGAGGCCCTCGACGCGATCGCCGCCCGGTACCCCGAAGCTGACCTGTCCCGGATCCGGGTGTGCTCCAGCGCAGGTGGCGGACTCCGCCTGGCAGTCGTGGGGTACGAACAACTCGTCACCGCCGAGGCCGGTCAGCGGGTCGGGCTGTCGGCCGGGGCGAGAGTGGTGCACGTCGCCGCCGGCAGGCTCGACCCCGCCGCGACCGCCGGACTGCTGGCCGCCCGACCCGACATCGTGCTGCTGGTCGGGGGCACCGACGGCGGAGACGAGGACGTGCTGCGGCACAACGCCGCCCAACTCGCCACGTCCCGGCTGGCCACGCCGATCGTGCTCGCCGGCAACGTTGACGCCCGAGCCGACGTCGCCGGCACGCTGCGCTCCCACGGAAAGACAGTGCTGCCCACGGACAACGTGTTGCCACGGATCGGCGTGTTGCACCCGCAACCGGCGCGGGCCGCGATCCGGGAGGTGTTCCTGCGGCACGTGATCGGCGGCAAGAAGCTGTCCTGGGACCCGCGCTTCGCTCACCTGGTACGAGGCGCCACCCCCGACCTGGTGCTCACCGCGGTCGAGTTGCTGGCCGACCGGTTACCGTCCGAGGTGGCCCATGTCCCGGATTCGGGCGGGCAGCACCCAGGGGTCGTGGTGGTTGACGTGGGAGGGGCCACCACGGACGTCTACTCGGTACTCGCTCCCGATCCGCAACACCCCGCGCCGGAAAGGGACGTGGCCGGAACCCTGTGGCGAAGCCGCACCGTCGAGGGTGACCTCGGGGTGCGGTGGAACGCACCCGGCGTCGTCATCGCCGCCGTGACGGAGGGGCTGCTCGCGCCGGACGAGGCCGCAGCACTGCATGACGGCGCGGCATTGCGTGCGGCACAGCCGAATCTGGTTGGCGAGGACACAAAGGACCTGCGAGTGGACCAACGCCTCGCGGAACTGGCCATCACCATCGCTCTGCGCCGGCACGCCCGCGGGGAACGGATCGGTCCGCCAACCGCTCCCCGCCGTGGCGGCAAGGACCTGGGACCGGTACGGCTCGTGATCGGATCCGGTGGAGTGCTACGCCATGCCGCACCGTCGTTGGCGGCGACTCTGCTGGGTACCGCGGTCAGTGACCACGCCGGCGGATGGCCCCTGCCACGTCGGCCACGACACGTTGTCGATCACAGGTACGTGCTGGCCGCGGCCGGCCTGCTCGCCGACGATCACCCGGATGTGGCAACGCATTTGATCCACACCCGACTTCTCGCCCCGGAAGAACCCTCCCGACGGCGCTGACCCCTCCGGGAGGGTCCGCGCAGCCGAATTCCGCATCGGATTTCGACTGGCTGGGACGGATTTTCCAGACCCGGTTGACAGGCTCCGGGGGATGGTGGCTACCGTCATTGAGGTCCGGCTTTGGGGGTGGCTCGGCTTCGCTTCGTCTCTTCGCCCGCTGGCAAAACGACGGCAGGTCGCGCCGCCGTTGCGGCCAGGTCCAGCGGGCGGGGGTCGGCGGGGCGTGGCGAACCGGCTGCCGTTCCGGCGTGGACTAGGGGGTGCGGGCGGCCAGTAGACAACGGTCCGGTGCGGGTGTCCAATCCGTAGCGAACCGGTCCGAAGGTCGTTGGGACGTTCCTGACGCGTCGGCCGAAGCGGGCCTGGGAGTGCAGGGGCGCGGCTCAAGCCGCGCCCCTCTTGCCTTCACCGTGGCTGTTGCCTTCACAGCGGCTCAAGCCCGTGCGGGACAATCCACAGTGGGTGGTCATGCTCCACAGATCAGGACCGGTGATCCGGACGTGACACCGGTCGGGTCCTGCCCGGTGCGGTGAGGGCCGTGGCCCGCCGAGGCGGCGGAACCTGGGAGAATCGACCAGGTGCCGGCGCGCCGGGCGCCGGGCGGAACGGAGACATGGGTGGCCATTGCGAGCAGTGCCGTACCACGGGCGGAATCCGTGCCCGCCGGTACCACACTGCCAACACCCCGGACCCTGATCGCGACAGGGGCCGCCGTCGCCGCGGGGCTGGCCCTGTACGCCGCGTTCCCTGGGCTGAACCTTTGGTGGACCGCCCCGATCGGGGTGGCGCTGCTGGCCATCGCGGTGCGTCGCCGCAGCCCGTGGACCGGCGCGTGGCTGGGTTTGCTCACCGGTGTCGCCTGGTTCGTGCCGCTGCTGCAGTGGACCGCGCTGGACGCCCGCGTCGGCTGGTGGCCGTGGCTGCTGCTGGCGGTGTTCCAGGCTTGCTTCGTGGCCGCCCTGGGCGCGGCAGCGGCGTGGTGCGGCGGCCTCGCCGACCGTCGTTGGTGGTCATGGCCGCTGCTCATCGGCGTGCTGTGGGTCGCCGACGAGGCGCTTCGTTCGCGGTTGCCGTTCGGTGGATTCCCCTGGGGTCGGCTCGCGTTCAGCCAGGCCGACTCGCCCCTGGCCTGGCTTGCCGCGGCGGGCGGGGCGCCACTGGTGACGTTCGGCGTGGCAGTGACCGGCGGCCTGGTCGCCGCAGCCGCCTGGCATACCTGGGAAGGCCTGCGCGGACCTGCTCAGCGCCCCGCCACCGGTCCGGGAAAGACCGCCGCGGCGCGCGCCTTCGCGTTGGCTGGTACGACGCTCCTGGTGCTGTTCAGCGGCCTTGCCGTGCCGTACCAGGCACCCGCCGGAGCCCCGGTCACTGTGGCGATCGTCCAGGGGAACGTGCCCCGGCTGGGACTCGACTTCAACGCCCAGCGGCGGGTGGTGCTGGACAACCATGTCGAGGCCACATTCGCCCTGGCCCGCCAGGTGGCGGGCGGTCAGGCGACCCAGCCGGACCTGGTGATCTGGCCGGAGAACGCCAGCGACATCGACCCGTTCCGCAACCCGGACGCGTATCAGCGCATAGCCCAGGCCGCTGACGCCGTCGAGGCACCGATTCTCGTGGGAACCCTGCTGCGGGACGAAGCTGGTTCCGTGCGCAACGTCGGCCTGGTGTGGCTGCCAGACAGCGGACCGAGGGACCGCTACGTCAAACAACACCCGGTGCCGTTCGCGGAGTATCTCCCGCTACGCCGCGTGGTACGGGCGATCACCGCCAAGGCCGACCTGGTCGGCAACTTCGTTCCTGGCGACCGGCCGGGGGTGCTGCG
>DASUSI010000179.1:0-23503 GCA_036375165.1 Micromonosporaceae bacterium
ACCGAGGTGGACCTCAGAGCCGATCTCTCCACCGGAAGGGATGGTCATCAGCACCAGCTGCACGTGCTTGGCGGTGCTGAGCACCCGGCGGAAGTCCTCGCTGGCACGCGCCTCCCCGAACAGGTCACCGTGATACCCGCTCCACTCCGTCCCCATGACCCGCAGCTACCCCGCGGCACCGGCGACAAATCCCGGCGGCGGGTGTCGCCTCAGGGCTGGTCGCCAGAATGGGGGCCGGCTTCTGAGCCGTCCCGGGGGTCGTCGCCGAGGTCCAGCGCGGTGAGGTCCAGGGCACTGGACGCGAACCCTTCCGGAGCTTCGAAATCCTCGGCGGTGGGCAGCAGGTCCGGATGGTCCCAGATCGCATCCCTGCCGTCCATGCCACGCTGGCGTTCCACCGCGGCCCACAGCGCCGCGGCCTCGCGAAGCCGGCGCGGTCTCAGTTCCAGCCCAACGAGGGTGGCGAAGGTCTGCTCCGCGGGCCCGCCGGCCGCCCGGCGACGCCGGAACGCCTCTGAAAGGTTGACCAGGTGTGGCAGCCGGTCCGCAGCGGCCTGCGTCACCACGTGGGTCACCCAACCCTCCACCAGCGCCAGGGCGGTCTCCAACCGGGACAGCGCGGCAGCCTGCTGCGGAGTGTCCTCGGCGGTGAACACGCCCTCGATGCTGAGGTCCTGGAAGGTCTCGGGCCGCTCCGGGTCCAGCCGGCCCATCGCCTCCTCGACCGCCTCGCGGTCCACCCGGATCCCCCGTGCGTACACGTCCACGGCGGTCAGGACATGTGCCCGCAGCCAGCCGACGTGGCTGAACAGCCGTTGGTGCGTGGCCTCCCGGAGCGCGACGTACAGCCGTACCTCGTCGTCGGGCACTGACAGACCCTGCCCGTACCTTTCGATGTTCGTCGGCAGCAGCGCCGCGGTACCGGCCGGTGCCAGCGGCAGCCCGATGTCGCTCGCCGAGAGCACCTCTGTGGCGAGCGACGCGAGCGCCTGCCCGAGCTGTCCGCCGAACAGGGTGCCACCCAGCGACTGCATCATCGTCGCCATCGGGCCAACCGCCTCGCGCATGTGCTCCGGCACCAGGTCGCTCATCGCGTTCACCATCTGACCCGCCACGGGGTCGCACAGCTTGCGCCAGACCTCCAGCGTGGCGGTGATCCATTCCCGGCGGGTCCATGCCACGGCGGTGTGCACGCCGGAGGGCAGCACCGTGCCCGGGTCCAGCCAGTGGTCGGCGAGCAGCAACGCCTCGGAGACCGCCTTGCGGTCCGGCTCGCCCAGGACCGGGTCGTCGTCGGTGAGCTGGTGCTCGGCGAGTTGCCGCGCCAGGTCCCAGTTGACTGGTCCCGAGCCGGGGGCTGCGAACATCTGCTGCAACTGCGCCATGAACCGGGCCATCTGCTGCGGATCGTTGGGATCCGGCACGCCTCCCGGAAGCCCGAAGCCGAACGGGATCTCGGTCATGGTGTGGTCACCAACCAGGTCACGTCCCAAAGGTACGCCAAGTGCGTCCCCGCCTCCGCGTCCGCGTTCACAGCCCGCTTCCGTTGGCGGTGAACAGTGCGTTTCCGGTGATGGCTTACGCTCCCCTGCATGCAGCGTCGTGGGTGGACTGTGGCCGTCGGGGCCGGTCTGGTCGCCATCCTGACCTGGGTGGTGCTCTGGGTGGACGTCCCATACGTGGCATATGTACCTGGTCCGACCGTTGATGCGTTGCGAACCGACAGCGGTGAGTCGGGTGGCGACGAGATCGTCCGGGTCGATGGCGTGATCGACACCCGCTCCAAGGGCCAGTTTCGGATGGTCACGGTGTCGGTGATCGACCGGCCCCGGCTCATCGAGGCGCTGTGGTACTGGATCTCCGACGACTACGCGGTGGTTCCCCGGGAGTTTGTCTACCCACCGGACAAGTCCGAGAAGGAGATCGCCAGCGAGAGCAAGGAGCAGTTCGTCTCCTCGCAGATGAGCGCCGAGACCGCGGCCCTGCGGGAACTGGGGTGCCCGGTGTACGTCACGGTCAGCGGCTTCACGAAACGCTCGCCGCTCGCCGACGATCTTCGCAAGGGTGACGTGCTGCGGCGGATCGACGGCACACCGGTGACCTCGGTGGACCGCCTCGAATCCCGGCTCGGCGAGGACCCGAAGCGCAAGCGCACGGTGTCGTACCTGCGTGACGGGCGGCTCGGCACGGTGCGGGTGGCGCCGTCCGAATCACCCGACAAGCTGTTGGGGCTGTTCCTCAAGCAACGCCAGCCGTGCCGGTACGACGTGAGGTTCGACCGCAACGTCCAGAAGATCGGCGGTCCCTCAGCCGGTCTGATCTTCGCGCTCACGATCATCGACAAGGTGCGCCCGGAGGACCTCACCGCGGGCCGGGTGGTCGCCGGCACCGGCGAAATGAACGACGACGGCGAGGTCGGGGCGATCGGCGGCGTTCCGCAGAAGCTGCGGGCCGCCAAGCGGGACGGCGCACAGGTGTTCCTGACTCCCCGGGCCAACTGCGCGGAGGCGGTGGCGAACAACCCCGACGGGCTGACCCTGGTCGAGGTCACGACCTTGCGGGGTGCCGTCGAAGCCCTGGACATGATGCGCGGCGGGCGAGAGCCGCCGTTGTGCCCCGCGTAGGCTGGCCCCTGGCGTCTCGGGGCCCGTAGATGGGGGATAGACCGTGGTGATGAAGACCCCACTGCCGCGCGTGAGCCGGCGGGGCCGGGTTGCGGCCGGCGTGGTTGTGGTGCTGATCGTGCTCTACACCCTGCTGAGCTGGGCGGTACGGATCTGGACCGACTGGTTGTGGTACCAGGAGGTTCAGTACACGGAGGTGTTCAGCACCACGTTCCGTACCAGGGCTCTGCTGTTCGGGATCTTCGGCGGACTGATGGCGGCGTGGCTGGCCGGTAACCTGTACCTGGCGTACCGGTTGCGTCCGATGTTGCGCCCCAACTCACCTGAGCAGTTGAACCTCGACCGCTACCGGATGCGGGTCACCCCCCGGATCGGCCTCTACACCTGGCTCGCGGCTGGCTTCATCGGCTTGATCACCGGGCTCTCGGCGCAGGGCCGCTGGCAGCAGTGGCTGCTGTTCTGGAACTCGCAGGATTTCGGGCGTGAGGACCCGGAGTTCGGGATGGATGTCGGGTTCTACGTCTTCGAGTACCCGTTCTGGCGGTTCCTGCTCGGCATGGCCTTCACCGCGGTGGTGATCGGTGTGCTGGGAGCCCTGTTCATGCACTACCTCTACGGCGGGGTCCGGTTGCAGGGTGCCGGGGACCGGATGACCACCGCCGCACGGGCCCACCTCTCCGCGCTGGTCGGCCTGTTCGTGCTGTTCAAGGCCGTGGCGTACTTCCTCGACCGGTACGGGCTGCTGCTCGGCTACAACGAGGGGCTCGGCCTCGCCGGTGCGGGCTACACCGACATCAACGCGCTGCTGCCGGCCAAGGAGATCCTGGTCTGGATCACCATCATCGCCGCGGTCTCGGTGCTGGTGTTCGCCAACGCCGTGGTGCGTAACCTGGTCTGGCCCGGGGTGGCTCTGGCCCTGGTGGCGGTGTCGGCGATCGCGATCGGCGGGGTCTACCCGTGGTCGGTGCAAACTTTCGAGGTCCGCCCGAACATCCGGGACCGGGAGGCTGAGTACATCTCCCGCACCATCGACGCCACCCGGTACTCGTACGACATCCAGGACACGATCATCCGCGAGAACTACCCGGTCACCAACACGGTGCCGCCGGCGGACCTGGACAAGAACCTGGCGGCCAGGGACAGCGTCCGGCTGCTCGACCCCAGCGTGGTCCCCGAGACCTACAGCCGGCTGCAGCAGGTACGTGGTTTCTACGAGTTCAACGACAAGCTCGACGTGGACCGCTACCGGCAGCCGGACGGTACGGTGCGCGACTACGTCGTCGGGGTACGCGAGTTGGAACCCGACGACCTGTCCGGCAGCCAGCTCAACTGGCAGAACCGGCACACGATCTACACCCACGGATACGGGTTCGTCGCGGCACCCGCCAACGATCCGTGCGGCACCCGGCCGCGGTTCGTGTCGGGGTTCCTGAGCGACGAGTCCGGATCGGGGAGCCAGGAGACTGCGGAGTGTGTGGAACGCTCGCCGATCTTCGCGGTGGAGCGGCCGCAGATCTACTACGGGGAACTGGTCAGCGACTACTCGATCGTGGGCAAGGCATCGTCGGCCGTCCAGGACCGCGAGTTCGACCGCCCGGCGGCCTCCGGCGGGGAGAGCGAGCAGGTCCGCAACACCTACGACGGCAAGGGCGGTGTGCCGGTCAACACGCTGAGTCGCAGGATGCTGTACGGCTGGCACTACGGCGAGTGGAACTTCCTGCTCTCCGATGTGCTGAACGAGAACTCCAAGGTGCTCTACGTCCGCGACCCGAGGGACCGGGTGCAGAAGGTCGCGCCGTTCCTCACCCTGGACGGAGACCCCTATCCCGCGGTGGTCGGCGGCCGGGTCGTATGGATCGTGGACGGGTACACCACGGCGAGTTCGTATCCGTACTCCGAGCCCGTGAACCTGGAGGACGCGGCGAGTGACGCGCTCACCGGCACCGGCACGGCAGCGCAGGTCCGTCGGAACGTCAACTACATCCGCAACTCGGTGAAGGCGGTCGTCGACGCCTACGACGGCGCGGTGACGCTCTATGAGTGGGACAACAAGGATCCGGTGCTGCGAGCCTGGGACAAGGTGTACGGCGGTCTGGTGCGGCCCAAGGAGTCGATCCCGGCGGAACTCAAGGCGCACTTCCGCTATCCCGAGGACATGTTCAAGGTGCAGCGGGACCTGCTGGCCCGGTTCCACGTGAGCGACCCGAACGAGTTCTTCAGCGCCGATGACTTCTGGCAGGTGCCCAAGGACCCCACCGAGCAGGACGGTGAGGGCAAGCAACCGCCGTTCTACCTGTTGGCGGATCTGTCCAAAACGCACCAGGGTCAGCCGACGTTCCAGCTCACGAGTGCGATGAACGCCAACAAGCGGCAGAACCTGTCCGCCCTGATCAGCGGCTACTACGACGGCGACAAGCCCCGGCTGTTGGTGCTGGAACTGCCCGTGGACACCGTGGACGGGCCGTTGTTGGTGCAGCAGCAGATCCGAAGTTTCGGGGCGAAGGACATATCCGACTTCCAGCGGTCCCAGACCGTGGTGTTCGGGAACCTGTTGACCTTGCCGGTGGGTGGTGGCCTGCTCTACGCCGAACCGCTCTACCTGAAGAGCAAGCATCAGGACGCGTACCCGACGTTGCAGCGGGTGTTGTTGGTGTATGGCGGCTGTACGGCTTTCGAACCGACCCTGCGGGAAGCGCTCACCGCGCTCTCGGAACGCCGCAACTGCAGCGGGGAGAGTCCCGACGGTGATGGCGAGGCGCCGCCCGTCGTGCCTACCCCGAGTCCGGACGGCTCGCCCGGCGGTACACCACCCGACACGTCGGACCCGGACGTTGCGCGCGCCGTGGACAACCTGCAGAAGGCGATCGCCGATCTGCGGGCCGCACAGCGTTCCGGGGACTTCGAGGCGTATGGCAAGGCGCTGGAGGCCCTGGAGAAGGCAGCCAGGGAGTTCGAGAAGGCCACCGGTACCAGGGCGCCGGTGACCACGCCGCCGCCGTCGCCCACGGGGTCTCCCGCGACAGCCAGTCCCGGCGGCTGATCGGACCCCTGGGGCCGGCACGGGACCCTGAGGTTCGTCCATCGTCACCGGAGCCGTCCGGGTAGCGCATGGCGGCTGCGGACTGCTCGCGGCGGTACTTCCCTGTGATCAGGGTCGGCTACGTTATGTCCCTTAGTGATTACTTGGGGTGGGATTTCTGCCCAGAATCCTTGAGTTGGGATTCGAATGTCCCATATCGTACTAACAGCCATGGGCCCATGGCATGCGTCACGCCAACCACGGCACCCGCCGAACGGCGCGAATCCCCCACACGGTTCGGGAGTCCAGCCATGGGAAGGTACGCCCAGATCCCCCCTGTAAGCCCTCCGTCCCCGTACGCGCTGCCACACAACCGACTCGGAATCCGGGTGTTCCGGGCCGTGCCCGCGCGGCTGGGTGCCACGTGGTTCGGCCGTGAGTCAGCCCACCGGGCCAAGCCCTCATCGGTCGGTCTGCCCGACCGGTTCGGCCGGCCCCCAGCGCGATGAGGAGCGCCCGATGACTCCCCGTTCATTGCTCGCAGGACGCCCGCCCCGGCCGGCCAGCCCCGGCGCTGCCGGGTGCGTCGTCGGCATCATCGTCCGGCTCGCCGCGGTGGCAGCCGTCGCGGCGGCCTTTGTGCTTCCGGCCAGCACGGCGCACGCCGCCCTCACCAACCCGCCCAAGGGCACAACCATCCGGGCCGTCGAAGCGGTCAACCTGCGCACCGGTCCGTCCACGTCGTACGCCGTCATCACGACGGTGCCCCCGGCCTACACCGCGACCGTGCTCGACCCGAACCCGCAGAACGGCTTCTACTACGTCAACTTCCAGGGTCGGCGAGGCTGGACCCACGGGGCGTACTGGAACGCGCTCTCAGGGCTCTGGGCGAACGGTTACCAGTTGACCGCCAATGAGAGTGCCAACGTGCGGTGGATCGCCAGCAACACCATGCCTCGGATCGAGGGCACCCGTTCCGAGCGGCTCACCAAGGCATCCCGGGTCACCTGGTGGACGCTCAAGGAAGGCGTGCTGGGACTGGCCAACCCGCACCCGTACTCCAACTGCGACGGGACGCACATCGACCCGGTGGCGAACTGCTACCCGTCGTGCTGCTGGCAGATCGGGATCGCGGCGGTCCAGGAAGGTAACTACTCACTGACCTCCACTGAGGCCACGGCGGTACGCCTGTACCCGGGTTGGACCGTGCGGCAGGTGCTGTCGCACACCGCCACGTACTCCGGCTACCCCTCCGGGACGTACGGGTACGACCGGATCGTGAACTCCACGGGTGACTTCCGAAACTCCTGGCTGCTGCGCAACCACGGGGTCGGGTTCACCCACCAGGCCCCGACGGTGTACGCGGAGTGCGTGTCGGGCAGCTACTCCTGGTGTTACGGCACGGGCTGGACCACCACCGCTCGGTACGCCCCCAACAAGTCGGCCGCGCTGCGCGCGATATCCGAACTCAACGCCACACTGGACGGCCTGGCGCCGTGACGAATTCCTGGGGAAGCACGTGGGGGAGCGCCGTCGCGGGCGCTTCCCCACGCGGCCCGCGGATCGTGTCGTCGCCACCCCCGATTTGGTGCCCGATGCGGCAGCGGCTAACATAGTCCAAGCGACGCGGGGTGGAGCAGCTCGGTAGCTCGCTGGGCTCATAACCCAGAGGTCGCAGGTTCAAATCCTGCCCCCGCTACCACATGAAACGCCCCCGGAGAGATCTCTCCGGGGGCGTTTCGCCCATCTGCGCCGAGGGTTGCCAACGACCTGGCTCTCGCACTGTCGATCGAGCCGCTCGACGCCAAGACCACTTGCCACGGCAGCACTGGCAACCCGGTGTGGTACGCCGAGCGGTTCGCGGGCGCGAGTCCTGCCCCCGCCGATGAAGGTCAACGGCTGCCGTGACGCCAACTCCACAGTCGCGAGGGCGACGCGCAGGCCACCGGTAGAGGTCGCGCACCCCAGTTACCCGGACAAAGTGTATGTGTTCGCCATGTTCCACCCGGTAACCGACGCGTAATGTCCGCTTAACATCTCGCATCGGGAGTGGCGTTTCGGGCCCACGCCACCCCGAGCACTTTCGACCGAATCTCGTAAGGAGGCACTGATGCGTTCGTCGATTCCTGGGCTCAGACGGGTACGGCTCGCGGTTGCCGCCCTCGCATCCGCGCTGGTCGCTCTGGTTGTGGGGCTGAACGCGATACCGGCGCAGGCCGCCACCCTGCAGGAGGTGACCTGGTTCGGCAGCAACCCCGGAAACCTCCGGATGTTCCGGTACGTCCCCGACGGCCTGCCCACCGGCCGGCCACTCGTGGTCGCCCTGCACGGCTGCACCCAGTCGGCCGCCGGGTACGACAATGAGACCGGCTGGACCACGTTCGCCAACCGGTGGGGGTTCGCCCTGGTGCTGCCGCAGCAGCAGAGCCTGAACAACTACAACTACTGCTTCAACTGGTTCCAGTCCTCCGACTTCAGCCGTGGCTACGGCGAAGCAGCGTCCATCAAACAGATGGTGGACCGGATGAAGAGCGACTTCGGTGTCGACGCCGCTCGGGTGTACGTCACCGGACTGTCCGCGGGCGGCGCCATGACCTCCGCCATGGCCGCCTCCTACCCGGACGTGTTCCGCGGTGCCGCGGTGGTCGCCGGCCTCCCGTACGACTGTGCCCGAACCCTGTCCGCGGCCTTCAGCTGCATGAATCCCGGTGTCAACCTGACCCCCCAGCAGTGGGGCGACAAGGTGCGCGCCGCGCACCCGTACTACACCGGAGCCCGGCCGACCATGTCGGTCTGGCACGGCACCAGTGACACCACCGTGCACCCGATGAACCTGACCGAGATCATGGAGCAGTGGACGAACGTGCACCGCACCGACACGGTCGCGGACACCAGTGACACGGTCCTCGGATACCCGCACAAGGTGTACCGGGACGGTTCGGGTCGGGCTGTGGTGGAGAGCTACTCCATCACCGGCATGCCGCACGGCCAGCCGGTCGACCCGGGCACGGGTGCCACCCAGTGCGGGGTGGCGGGGCAGTACTTCCCCGACAAAAACATCTGTGCCTCGTACTGGATCGGACGGTTCTGGGGGCTCGGCTCCTGACGCTGGCATCCCATGTGGCCGGACCGGCACGCCAAGCCAGGTCCGGCCACATCAGGCGCGGTCAGGACAGCGCCAGGGTCGCCACGTGACCCAGGTGGTCAGACGCCCACCGGCCGTCCGGGGTCTGCCGATCGGTGCCGAACACCTCGCTGCGCACCGGAGTGAACGCTCCCCGATACATCACCATGTCGATGCGGTGCTCGACATCGTCTGCCGGCTCGGTCAACTCGTCACCCAACCCGGCGGTGTAGCCGGGATCCCCCGGGTGCAGGATCGGCCAGCTGTCGATGAGGCCAGCCTGTACCAGCACGAAATAGGCCAGCCGGTTGTCCGGAACCGGCAGCTCGGGTCCGGTGTTGAGGTCACCGGTCAACACCACGTCACCGGGACCGCCGGCCAGCGGCCCGCTCAGCAGTTCCCTCGCCTGCAACACCCGGATTCCGGGGTGGAACGCTTCCAAATGGGTGTTGACCACACGGAACACCCGCTCGCCATGTACCAGGTCCACCGCTGTCCAGCCACGGGTGCTGGTGGCCGTGCTCCCGACCGAGGGCAGCGGAAACACCAGGTTGTTCTCGAAGTTCCCGGACGCGGTGCCGGTGACCCTCACCCGGCCGCCCTGGCGTACCAGAACGGCGTCCCGCATCGTCAGCCGCACGTCGAGGTGGTACGGGGCACCCGCCGGGGCTTCCAGGTCCGCTTCTGCCTGCACCACCGCAACCTGGTACGGGTGGCCCGCGACGGCGAGTTCCCGCAGCAACAGGTCCAGGTAGTCGTACCGGACCTCGGTGGCTGAGGCTGGATCACCCAACCGGCCGGTACGCCAGAGCGCCACCTCCTGCAGCCCTACCACGTCCGGCTTGTGCTCGACGATCTCCCGCGCGATCAGCTTGGCGCGGGCCGGGAAGTCCACCCGGTCCACATGGGCCAGCAGTGCCGCGTTGGCGGCCAGGAACGCCGGCAGGTTGGGGGCCAGGATGGACGGAGTGAGGTCCCCGCCCAGATACAGGTTGCGGGTCATCACGGTGACCTTCGCCCCGGTTTCCGCCTGAGCGAGACCGGGTGTCATCCCGAGAGCGGTGACGGCGACCACGACGGCGATCACCCATCGTGGGAACTGAGAGCGGCTGATGTACCGGATCCGATGCATGACCGGTCCTTTCTGGACGGACCACGCCGTGGGGACGGGCGACTGGTCCACCATAAGGTATCGGGCGCTGTTTCCGAGCTCCAGACGATCAATGGCGACGTGACCGGGCACCGGGGGAGCAGGCCCGGTCAGAGTGGTGAGGGGGAGACTGCGTGCGGTACGGCGGCGAGGAATTCGGGATCCGGTCCGGACCGTACTCGGCGGTTGTCACCGAGGTGGGTGCGACGCTACGCCACCTCAGGCATGGTGGCCGGGATCTGGTTGTCGGCTTTGAGGCGACCGAACTCAGACCGGTGTACCGGGGCGCGGTGCTCGCCCCGTGGCCGAACCGGATCGTGGACGGCCGGTACGAGTTCGGCGCAGCCGTGCACCAGCTTCCACTGACAGAACCGGACCGGGGCCATGCGCTGCATGGCTTCGTCTGCTGGGAATCGTGGCGGATGGTCGACCACACGGCTGACCGGGTGGTGCTGAGCCACCGGCTCCACCCGCGTGAGGGCTATCCGTTCCGACTCGACCTGGAAGCGAGCTACATCCTGGGCCCGGACGGGCTGACCTGGCGGGTGTCGGCCCGCAACACCGGGGACGTCGAAGCCCCGTACGGCTGCGCGCCTCATCCGTACCTGAGGCCGGGTGACGGGTGTGTGGATGACTGGCTGCTGGAACTGCCGGCGGAGCGCTACCTGGAGGTGACCCCGGACCGGCTGCTGCCGCGCGGGATCGCTGACGTCGCGGGCACCGGGTTCGATTTCCGGGTGGCCAGGAGGATCGGCGATGTCACCGTCGACCACGCGTTCACCGGTATCCGGTACGACCCAGACGGTCTGGCGACCGCCCGGTTGCTCACCGCGTCCGGTGACGGGGTGCGGATCCAATGGGACGCGTCGTGTCCCTGGGTGCAGGTGCACACCGCCGACCGGCCGGAACCGGGGCTGAACCGGGTGGGACTCGCCATCGAGCCCATGACCTGCCCGCCTGATGCGTTCAATTCCGGCGTGGACCTCGTGGTGCTCCCGCCCGGTGCCCATCACGCCGCGTCCTGGCTGCTGTCTGCTGCCTGACCGTGACGGCTCACAGCGTGCCCTTGTACAGCAGCAGGTTGCCGGTGCCGGACGGGTTGCCGCTGATCAGCCCGCTGGTGGCGGTTGTTCAGCAGCCAGGTGCGGACCGTCCCGAAGCTGGCGTCCCCGAAGGTTGCCTTGTACAGAGCCGCGACTCCGGCGACGTGCGGTGACGCCGTGGAGGGTGCCGCTCAGCGTGTCGGTGCCACCGAGCAGGTACGTCGAGGTGACGCCGACTCCGGGCGCGTAGAGGTCGGCGCAGCTGCCGGTGTTGCTGAACGATGCCTTGCGGTCGGTCTGGTCGCTGGCCATCACGGTGGTGGCGTTGGCGGCGCTGGCCGGCGAGCAGTCGCAGGCGTCCGAGTCGTCGTTGCCGGCCGCCACGGCGACGAACACCCCGGCGTGTTGGCGAGGTTGTTCGTGGCGGTGTTCACCGCGTCAGACTGACCGCCGCTCAGGGACATGTTGGCGACCGCCGGTGAGGCGTGGTTACCGGCGACCCAGTCGATCCCGGCGATCACCGCGGAGTTTGTTCCGATGCCGGCGCAGTTGAGGACTTTCACCCCGTGCAGCCGGGCCAGCTTCGCCACGCCGTACGTCCGGGACCCGATCGTGCCGGCGACGTGCGTGCCGTGCCCGTTGCAGTCACCGAGGACCACGTCCACGGCGTTGTGGTCCTGGGACGCCCGCCTCCAGAATTCTCACTGTGATACTCCTCGTCGCCCGAGGCGGCGATGAGACTGCCCGCCAACCGTCTCTCCCATACAGCCGCAATATGCTAGATATCCTGCAAATCCGATATGCGAAGCCCGACCGACACTCGGGTGGCCGGTCCGTGCGCTCGCGTCGCGGTCCTACGGTGACCTGCATGGATCCCCCGGTGTCGGTGCGGGTGTACCGGTGGCGGAACCAGCCGCCGCTGCCCGCCACGCCGCCACCTGGGCCGGTTGACATCGCCACCTGGCGACTGCTGTGGCGGGTGTACGCGATCCGTCCCCGGCGTGTCGAGATGATGGCGCGGTACCTCGGTCTGGCAGACGGTGCTCCCGTGAGCGTGAGCCAGTTGGGTCGGGACTACAAGCTGAGCCGGGGCCGGGTCGTGGAGGCGTACGGGACGCTCGCCCGGGCCGCCGCCCAGGTCGGTGCGCCGGTGGGGTTGCGGGCGGTGTCGGACCGGTTGGCGGTGATCACCGTCAGCTTTGAGGACGACGTGGTGACCGCTTTGCTGGCGGACGGTCTGCTCGCGGAACCGCTCACCCTGGAAGCCATCGCCATGGTGGCCGCGCTGTTCAGGCTCGCGGTTCCGGTGCCGGAAACCCTGGGCGTGACGGGCGGCCGGAGGTTGATCTGTGCTCCTGGTCTGACAGCCGCCGTCCGGCGTTGGCGCAGCCGACTCGTGGTCGCCACCATGATCGTTCCGGTCCGGCTGGCCGACCTCCCGGCTCCGGAGCAGGTGCCCCCTGAACTGGCCGCATCGCTACTGACCTGCGACCCCAGGCTGGAATGCTCATCCGACGGCGCCGTGGTCTGGCGCCGGGACCGGCTCTCCTCCGCTGGAGACATCGTGGTGAGCATGCTGACCACGGGCCCTCAGACGGTGTCGGCGCTCCTGGACGCCATTCGGCTCAGGTACGCCAACCGGTACACGGTCGCCGACTTCAAGCCCCCCTCCGGGGATGCGCTCCGTGCGTACCTTGCCGCGCAGCCCTGGGTCAGCTTGGATGACGACCGGGTGACGCTGACCGGCCCGGCACCCGCCCCGCTGCCCCGGGTGGACCGGGTCTTCCTGGACGCCTTCGCCGGCTCCAGGCCGCCTCGACCCGAAAGCTGAGTACGCCGTTTGCCCCGTCACGTGGCGGGTAGGGCCCCGGTGGGGCAACCGGCTTCCGGCGACCCCACCGGGGTCGGCTGGCGAGTCCCACGCCGAAGCAGCAGCAGATGAATCCAGCGCGAGCCGGAACGGAGGTGACCCACGATGACGGGAGCGGACGAGTCGGACCAGCGACGTCATCCGCGGCATCAGCCGCGCACCGGAGCGGACCAGCCGTGGGACCCGGAGGACCTGGCCGTGGCGGAGGGCCGGGACCCGACACCCGAGAACGTCGAGCGGGCCCGCCGCCGGTTGGCGGAGGAAGGCCCGTCGGCCATCGAGCGGACGGTGCCGTGACCTGGTGACACACCGTCGGTAACCCGGTTTCCCCGGGATCCCTCTATTGTGGTGCCGCGCCGCGCGGGTCAGCGACATCGGATCACCGGGGAGGGCACGGGGGGCCATGATCGGACTGCTCGCCGGGTCGGCCACCTGGGGGCTCTTCTGGGGGGCCTGGGCGGCCCTGCTCCCTGGCATCAGGGACCAGGTCAGCGCGGATGCCGGTCAGTTGGGACTGGCGTTGTTCGCGGTTCCCGTCGGGGCGTTCCCCGCGATGCTCGGTATGGGACCGGTGTTCGACCGGTACGGCCGTCCGGCGTTCGGCGTGACGCTGGTGCTGTTCGCGGTGGCCTCGGCACTGTCGGGGTTCGCGTCCGGGATTGTGCCGCTGGCCGGATCGCTGCTCCTTGTCGGGGCCACCAGTGGCGCGATCGAGGTGGCGCTGAACGCCGCCACCGCGGCGGCGGAGGCGACCACCGGGCGGCGGTTGTTCAACCGGGTCCACGCCGTCACCCCGGTCGCCATGATCGTTGGGGCACCGTTGGCGGGCGCGGCCAGGGAAGCCGGATGGGACCCGGCCGATGTCCTGCTCGTCGTCGCGGTGCTGGTGGCCGCGAGCGCGGTGCCGAACCTCGCCGGCCGGCGGGTGCCGGCAGCGCCCCGAATCCGTGGCTTGCGATTGTCCGGCGGGCTTGTGATGTACGGCATCGCTGGCGCGGCGGTGCTGTTCGTGGAGAACGCGGTGGAGCAGTGGAGCGCGGTGCTGCTCGACCAGGAATTGGCAGTCGGCGCGTTCCTGGCGAGTCTTGGGCCCGCCGGATACATGGCGGCCCTGTCGTTGGGCCGGTTCGTGACGCAGCGGTACGGGGAGAATCTGACGCCGCGCCGGGCGGTGACATTGGCAGGTGCTGGCGGGGCGGCCGGTGTGGGAGTCGCCGCGACCGCGTGGCACCCTGCGCTGGCGCTCGCCGGATTCGGGTTCGCCGGGTTGGCTGTCGCTCCGGCGCTGCCCACGGTGCTCGCCGCCGTGGGACGTGTCGCCGACCGTCCGGGGGCCGCGCTCGCCACCGTGACCACGGTGTCGTATCTCGGGTTTCTCGCGAGCCCGGCTGTGGTGGGGCAGGCA
Source organism: Micromonosporaceae bacterium (assembly GCA_036375165.1). Lineage (GTDB taxonomy): Bacteria > Actinomycetota > Actinomycetes > Mycobacteriales > Micromonosporaceae > WHSM01. The sequence goes on from DASUSI010000179.1 coordinate 14,236, forward strand.
GCGGGAGCGGTCGGGGTGTCCGGTGCGTTCGGCTGGGTCGCTGGTTTCGGAGCACTGCTCGCCGCCGGGTGCGGCGTCCACTGGTGGCTGCGACGTCGCGGTCTGGCATGGGGAGGGGTCTCGGAGCCTGGAGACTGGACGTATGGTTCGCGCCGGACTCGTGGCACTGGGCATCGTGGTGGTGTTGATGGCCCTGCTCTGGTCGCTGCAGCGGCACCTGATCTACCTGCCGGAGACCGCGTCTCCGCCGCCGGCCGCCGCCGTGATCCTGGGAGCCACGGAGGTTCGGCTCCGGACCAGCGACGGACTGACGCTTGACGCCTGGTACGCGACACCGGCCGGGCCGCACCGGACCGGCTCGGTGCTGGTCGCCAACGGCAACGCCGGGAACCGGTCAGGCCGGGCACCGCTGGCGCGGGCACTGGCTGCGCGCGGGTTGTCGGTCCTGCTGTTCGACTATCGGGGATACGGCGGCAACCCCGGTTCTCCGAGCGAGGCGGGCCTGGCCCGGGACGCCCGCGCCGCGTACCGGTTCCTGGCGGCGCATCCGAACGGTCCGGTGCTGTTCTTCGGGGAAAGTCTCGGTAGTGCGGTGGTGACCGAGTTGGCGAGCGAGTATCCGCCGGACGGACTGGTGCTGCGCTCGCCGTTCGTGGACCTCGCCGCCGTGGGACGGGTGCACTACCCGTACCTGCCGGTCAGGACCCTGTTGCGGGACCGGTTCCGGCTCGTGGAGCACCTCTCGAAGGTATCGGTGCCGACCGTCGTGGTGTACGGCTCCGAGGACTCGGTCGTGCCACCCGATCAAAGTCGCCGGGTCGCCGAGGCTGCGCCAGGATCCACCCGGGTGGTACGCGTCCCGGGTGCGGATCACAACGACCCCGCGCTGCTGAACGGAACGGATCTGGTGACCGCCGTGGTGGAGTTGGCCGAGCGGGTGTCGCACTGACCGGCCGGTCCAGAAGCGTCGGGTACCGCTGCGGTTCAGGCCATCTGGAGATTGGCCGGTATCCGGGGCTGGCGCGCGAAGTACACCAGGGCTGGCGGTACGTTCCGCCACACCGTCCCTCCCACCACCACCTCGTCGAAGCTGGCCCGCAGCCGTTCCCGGAACCGGCGTGCCGGAGGCGTCCACAGCGCGTGCAGGTACGCGAACGTGGCGAACCCCCCGTCTGGTGCCAGCGATGCGACGACCGCCTCCAGCAAGCTGTCCTGCAGCTCCTCGGAGAACATCGCCCACGGCAGGCCACTGACGATCGTGTCCACCTGGCCGAACCCCCGCGAGCGCACCAGTTCCGGAAGCCGGGCGGCGTCCGCGTTCACCACGTCCACGGCTGGGAACCGGGACTCGATCAGCTCGGCGAACCGGGGATTCAGTTCGACCGCCAGGTGATTCCCACGTCCGGCCAGCCGACTCTGGATGGCCTGGGTGATGGCTCCGGTGCCCGGTCCCAGTTCCACCACCAGCGGCTGTCCCTTGGACGGGATCGCGGTCACCGTCTCGGTCGCCAGCCATCGTGAGCTGGGGACCAGGCTGCCGGTGGCGAACGGACTGCGAGCGAACTGCCACAGGAACGTGCCGGTCAGTCGTGCCATGGCGGCCACCCTAAGGGGACGGGAGCAGGGTCCGGGAGTGACTAATCTCATGCTGTGGCTGCCTAGTGTGCCACCGGGACCCGCTCCGGTTCCCTGGCCACCTGGTGGTGGTATTGGGGCTCGGCGTACCGGGTGAGTCCCACCACGGCAGCCAGGGTCACCAGGAAGCCAACGGCGGCCAACCATTCCCGTCCCGGCTCGATCCGGTCTCCGAGCAGCAGCAGCCCCACAGCCGCCGGGGGCGCCGCGAACGCGGCGTCCATCGCCGCCACCGCTGAGGTGGTGCTGCCGCGTTGCAGGGCGAGACCGAAGAGCAGCTGACCCACTATCGAGTGGGCCACCAGGAGGTAGAGCAGCGGGTCGGAGAGCGCCTGGTCGAGGCTATCCAGGTTGACCAGTGGCCGGGATGCCACGGCGGCGGCACCGAAGGCCACGCCGGCCAGTGCGCCGAGCGCCACCGCGCCGGGTGGGCCGTGCAGCCGGGCCGCGAACAGGCCGGCCAGCGGGACCAGGACCAGGACGGCCACCAGGCCCATCAGCACCGCACCCGTGACCTTGTGCGGTGGGCCGGGATGCGCCGAGAGCACCAGTGCCACCACTCCGACGATCAACAGGGCGAGCAGCGCCACCTCGGCACGCGGCAGCCGCCACTTCAACACGAGGACCCCGAGTAACGCCGTGACCCCGAGCCCCGCCGCGACGCTCGCCTGTACCAGAAACAGCGGAAGGTCCCGCCGGGCGAACACTGCCAGCAGGTAACCCAGCACCTGGCAGCCGATGCCGAGCAGGTACGCCTTGTGTCCGGCCAGCTTCACCAGCAGAGCCGGATCCATGGTGTGGTGGATGGTGACCCGGGCGGCGGCCATCGCCTGCAGGAAGTTCGCCACGCCGTACACGGCGATCATCGCCGTCAGGAACAGCCAACCCGCAGTCATCACCCGGCGAGGATAGTCCGCTGCGGCAGTGGCCGCCGTGGCACAGTGCGGCGGTGTGCCGGGTCAGCGGGGTCGTAGCAGGTGAAGGGCTTCTTCGTGCAGTTTTCCGTTGGTGGCTACGGCGCTGCCGCCCGCCGGACCCGGACGACCCTCCAGGTCGGTGAACCTGCCCCCGGCCTCGGTGACGACAGGCGCCAGCGCGGCGAGATCCCACAGTGAGACTTCGGGCTCACAGGCGATGTCCACGGCCCCCTCCGCGACCAGCATGTAGCTGTAGAAGTCCCCGTATCCGCGGCTACGCCACGCGGCGAGGGCGAGGTCCAGCAGCCCCGGCAGCCGGCCCTGTTCGTCCCAGCCGCTCAGTGAGGAGTAGCTCAGGGACGCCTCCTCGATCCGGTTCACTTCGGACACCCGGATCCGGGTTGCGGTGTGCTGATGCTTGCCGGCGTACGCCCCGGTGCCTTTCGCGGCCCACCAGCGCCGTCCGAGCGCCGGTGCGCTGACCAGTCCCACCACCGGCTCGTCGCCGGCCAGTAACGCGATCAGGGTGGCCCACACGGGTACTCCGCGTACGAAGTTCTTGGTGCCGTCGATCGGGTCGATGACCCAGCGCCGGGCGGCCGGCCAGGCACTCGGCTCGCTGGTCCCGAATTCTTCGCCGAGCACCCCGTCGCGGGGGCGTGCCCGCGCGATGGTGCGTCGTAGGGCCTTCTCGATGGCGGTGTCGGCGTCGGTGACCGGGCTGAGGTCCGGCTTGGAATCCACCCTCAGGTCACCGGCGCGGAACCGCGACATCGAGATGCTGTCCGCGGTGTCGGCGAGGACGTGCGCGAGCGACATGTCGTCGCCGTACCCGCTCATCCGCTGCCCCGCCCGACCGCCTCAGGACCCCGCATCCCGCCTGGGACCGGGTGAAACCGCTGACCGACCTTCATGGCCGAAACCTAACCCACAGTCCCCGGCAAGTCCCGTCGCCCCGCTGGCATCTCGGCTGGCTGCCGGCCATTTCCGCCGGGGTTCACTCATCCGTGGTACGGGATGCGAGCAGCCGCCGGTACGACGCCAGGCGGCGGGGGTCGGTGTGGCCTGCCGCCACCCAGTCGTCCAGGGTGCACTCGCCTTGCGCGGCGGTGTGGTCGCAGTCTGTGGGGCACTGCTCGGTGCCCGCGTCCAGGTCGGGAAACCCGTGCAGCAGGCTGGCGGCCGACACGTGCGCCAGGCCGAACGAGCGCAATCCTGGAGTGTCCACGATCCACCCCCCGGCGGGAAGTCGAAGCGCGAGCACGCTGGTCGAGGTGTGCCGGCCCTTCCCGATCATGCTCACCTCGCCCACCGCTCGTCCGGCGCCCGGGACGAGCCGGTTGACCAGGGTCGACTTGCCTACCCCGGAATGACCCACCAGCACCGTCACCCGACCCGTGAGTTCTTCCCGGAGTGGCTCGGGTGGCTGGTCGACTCGGGTGGTGACGTGGCGCAGGTCCAGATCGGCGTAGTAGTCCAGGATCGGGGGCGGCCCAGCGATCAGGTCTGACTTGGTCAGGCACAGCAGCGGCTCGACATCGGCGTCGTAGGCGGCCACCAGGCAGCGGTCGATGAACCCGGTGCTGGGTGGCGGGTCGACCAGCGACGAGACGATCACCAACTGGTCCGCGTTGGCCACGATCACCCGCTCGGTCGGGTCGTCGTCGTCGGCGGTGCGTCGCAGCACCGACCGGCGCGGCTGGATCCGTACGATCCGGGCCAGCGCTCCCGGCCCGCCGCCGGTGTCCCCCACCAGGTCCACCTTGTCGCCGACGACCACGGATTTGCGACCGAGTTCCCGGGCCCGCATCGCGACCACCGACCGGTCGTCCAAGGCACAGGTGTAGCGACCGCGGTCCACCCCGACCACGAGACCGGGGACCGCGTCGATGTGCCGGGGCCGGATCCGACTGCGTGGACGAGACGCACGCCCGGGGCGCACCCGGACGTCCTCCTCGTCGTACTCGCGGCGTCGCCTCAGCCTCGCCTCCCGATCAGCCGGTGTTGTACCGGACCGGCATGCTCACGCCTCGGATTCGTGGCCGGGCGACGTGGAGCCGCTGAGCATCCGGCTCCACAGTGACCGGAACGCCGGCAGCGTCTTGGATGTGCACGCCACGTCTGAGAGTACGACGCCGTCCACGGCGAGGCCGATGATCGCGGCTGCTGTGGCGAGCCGGTGGTCGTCGTAGGTCTCGAAGACCGCGCCGCGCAGCCGTTGCGGGGTGATGGTGAGCCCGTCGGGGAGTTCGTCCACTTTGGCTCCGAGCTTGGTGAGTTCCCGGGCCAGTGCCGCGAGCCGGTCGGTCTCGTGGCCGCGCATGTGCCCGATCCCGTGCAGTTTCGAGGGTGAGTCGGCGAGCACCGCCAGCGCGGCCAGGGCTGGCACCAGCTCGCTCACCGCGGACAGGTCCGCGTCGATGCCCCGGATCGTGTCGGCGCCGGTCACCGTCAGCCCTTGCGGGCTCATTGTGCAGCGCCCTCCCATCGCGGTGAGCAGCACCTTGAGCGCGTCTCCCGGCTGGGCGGTTCGGGATGGCCAGTCGGCCACGGTGACACTGCCGCCGGTGACCAGCGCTGCGGCCAGGAACGGTGCCGCGTTGGACAGGTCCGGCTCGATGCTCCAGCCGCGACCGGTTATCCGTCCCGGTTCCACCACCCAGGTGTTGGGCACGGAGTCGTCCACGGCGGCGCCCACCGCCCGCAGCATCGACACGGTCATGGTGATGTGCGGCGTGCTCGGCACCGGGGGGCCTTCGTGTCGTACCACGGCGCCCTTGTCGAAGTCGTGGGCGGCCAGCAGCAGACCGGAAACCAGTTGGCTGGAGGCGGACGTGTCGATCGTCACCTGGCCGCCCCGGATCCGCCCGGTGCCACGCACCGTGAGTGGCAAGGCCCCCCGGCCTCCGTCGTTGATCTCCACCCCGACTTGCCGGAGCGCCTGGATGAGTGGTGCGAGTGGACGCTGTCGGGCCCGCGGGTCGCCGTCGAAGGTGATTGGGCCGTCGGCCAGTCCGGCGACCGGCGGCAGAAACCGCATCACGGTTCCGGCGAGTCCGACGTTCACGTGTGCCGGCCCGTGCAGGGGTCTGGGACGGATCACCCACAGGTCGTCGTCAATGGTGTTGATGTGGGTGCCGAGGGCCCGTAGCCCGCCGGCCATCAGGACGGTGTCCCGTGCGGACAGCGGGTGGCGCAGCGTGCTGGAGCCGACCGAGAGGCCAGCCAGTATCAGTGCCCGTGCGGTGATCGATTTGGAGCCGGGCAGGGCGATCGTGGCCCGAACCGGATCGCTGGCGCGGGGTGCGGCCCAGGGCTGGGTGGCCGGAGGGCCACCCCGGCCACGATGGTTCGGCCGTCTCTCGTCAGGGAGCCCCTGAGATCCGCTCGTCTGCGTCACGGGATCAGTCTGCACTGCCGACCGGACCGGGCGGTACGCCGGTAGCGTGATCGCCATGTGTGGCCGGTACGCATCCCTGCGCGGGGCGCGGGATCTCGCGACGATGTTCGACGCCTCCGACGCCATGGTCGAGGAATCGCTGGCGGCCAGCTACAACGTGGCCCCGACGGATCCGGTGTACGTGATCCGGAGCGGTTCCGGCGCTGCTGGGCAGCGGGTCGTCAGCGTGGCGCGCTGGGGACTGTTGCCACCGTGGGTGACAGACGTCCGGGCCGGGGCTCGCATGATCAACGCCAGGGCTGAGACGGTGCGGACCTCGCGGGCGTACCGGGGTCCGTTCGAGTCGCGGCGTTGTTTGGTGCCGGCGGATGGCTGGTACGAATGGCTGCGACAGCCCAACAGCGGCGCGAAGCAGGCGTATTACCTTACTCCCTGTGACGGTGACGTGCTCGCGTTCGCCGGTCTCTGGCAGCTCTGGGGGCCGGACCGGTTGCTCACCACCACCGTGCTGACCACCCGGGCGGTGGGCGACCTGGCGACGATCCACGAGCGGATGCCACTGGTGCTCCCGGCGGACCGGTGGGCGATGTGGCTGCGCGGTGGTCCGTTGGAGGCAGCCGGGTTGCTGGAACCGTCCGGGGAGGGGTGGGTCTCCAGAATCGAACTCCGCCGGGTGGGGCCGGCGGTCGGAAACGTGCGAAACAATTCGCCAGCGTTGATCGAATCCGTAACCGATAGGAAACCATCCGTTAATGCGGTTGACCCGGTAGATCTGACGCTTTTCTAGGTTTTTAGCGGCATTCCTGCCTCATCAAATACTCAGGAGTTGTTCCGGCGCGCCCGCAGCCCCTTGCTCGGCGTGACGATGTGGAGTAGAACACAGCGCCGTGGCTGCGAAATGCCGCCATCGCGGACATCACAGTGAACCGACCACCCACGGGGGAGGTGGGGGTACATGACCCGGGCGCGGATGCCTCGTCCGCACGAGGTTGCCGCCGCACGTCGGGACCCGAGACTTCTCAGGGCTGCCCACGAGCGAGGCGACGACAGTGCGTGGCGGGCCCGAGGGCGCTGCCGGACAGTGGACCCTGAGACGTTCTTCCCGGCTCCCAGCGAGCCGGCCGATGCCGCGTTGGCCATGTGTCGCTCCTGCGATGTGCAGGGCGCGTGTCTTGCGTGGGCTCTGGACGCCGGCGATTGCAACGGTGTCTGGGGCGGGACCACTCCGAGGGAACGCCGGGCGATGCTGGTCGCCTGGCGGACAACCGAGGATTGCGACTGACCGGTCCGCCATCGGCCTATGGTTCGGTTGTGCGGTCTGACGACGGGCGATTCGAGGTCGACACTCCTGTCGGTCGGGCCGAGGTGGCGCTTTACACGCCGCCCCGGCCGGTGAGCCAGTTGGTGCTGGGTCACGGTGCGGGTGGTGGCGTGGATGCCGTTGACCTGGTCGCGGTACGTAACCTTGCCGTCGCCAGCGGCGTGGCCGTGGCCCGGGTGGTCCAGCCGTACCGGGTGGCGGGCAGGCGTGCCCCGGCACCTGCCCGGCAGTTGGACGCCGCGTGGCTCGCCGTGCTCACGGCGCTGCGCTCCCGGGACGGCTGTCAGGACCTGCCGGTCGTGGCTGGGGGCCGGTCCAGTGGCGCGAGGGTGGCCTGCCGTACCGCGGTCCAGGCCAGGGTTGCAGGGCTGGTGGCGCTGGCCTTCCCGCTGCACCCACCGGGCCGGCCGGAGCGCACCCGGGCAGACGAGTTGAACACCGGAATACCCACGATCGTGGTGAACGGCGATCGGGATCCGTTCGGGGTACCGGAGCCTCGCCCTGGCATCCAGGTGGAGGTACTCATCGGTGGCGATCATTCACTGCGCGGGGTCACCGACCGGGTCGCGGCGCTCGTCGTCGGCTGGCTGTCCCGCCACGGTTGGGCGCGATCGACGTGATCCATGTCACAGTAGGAGCTGGGCGACGGTCATCGGGCAGTGGTTCGCCGAGGTCGCGGAGGTTCCGGTCCAGTCGGTGCCGGTTACGAACGGTTACCCGGTTCTGGAATGCCCAGGACATGCCGGGGCGTTGCACCCAGCGGAACCGATCGGTGTCGGTTCGGCGGAATCGGCTGGAGGGGCATTGACGATCACGGTACGGGAGCGGCGTGCTCTCGCGGACCTGCCCGGCGACGGTGAGTGGATGCAGCGGCTGCTGACCGGACCGGCGTGGTCCCAGGAGACGACGGTCGATGCTCCGACGGCACCGGCTTTCCGGGGCAGCGTATCCTCGGCCCAGGCGCGGCCGAGGGGAGAGAAGGATTTGGCGCGAGCGGAGACGCCCGAGCAGCGGCGCGCGCGGTTCGAACGTGATGCGCTTCCCTTCGTGGACCAGTTGTACGCCGCCGCACTGCGGATGACGCGAAACCCCGCTGACGCCGAGGACCTGGTGCAGGAGGCGTTCCTGAAGGCCTTCGCCGCCTTCCACCAGTTCCAGGAGGGCACCAACCTCAAGGCGTGGCTGTACCGGATCCTCACCAACGCGTTCATCAACTCCTACCGGCGCAGGCAACGACAGCCGGTGCAGAGTCCCACCGAGGAGATCACCGACTGGCAACTCGCAGAGGCCGAGTCACACACCTCCGTTGGGCTGCGGTCGGCGGAGACCGAGGCGCTCGACCGGTTGCCCGACACCGACGTGAAGGAAGCGCTGCAGTCGCTGCCCGAGGAGTTTCGGATCGCGGTCTACCTCGCCGACGTGGAGGGCTTCTCCTACAAGGAGATCGCCGACATCATGGACACGCCGATCGGAACCGTGATGTCCCGGCTGCATCGCGGACGGCGCAGTCTTCGCCGGTTGCTCGAGAAGTACGCCGCCGAGCGGGGCCTCACTCGCCCCGTCGACGAACCGGCTGGCCAGGAGGTGTGATCGGCGTGAGCTGCGGCGACCCACACGAAGTTGAATGCCGCGAAGTGCTCCAGGAGGTCTACCTGTACCTGGATCTGGAGTGCGATACGGAGCGCCAGAAGCGGATCCGCCACCATCTGGACGAGTGCGCGCCATGTTTGCGGGAGTACGGGCTGGAGCGCGAGATCCAGGCGTTGGTGGCGCGCTGTTGCAGCCAGGAGGTGGCCCCGGAGGGCCTACGTACCCGACTGCGGATGAGGCTGCGGGAGATCGTCATCGAGGCTGACGCCCGGGAGTTCCTCGCCGAGTAGCGCTTCCCGACGCGGCACGCCTCACGACATCTCCGGTTCGGGGCCGCATCGATGGCGGCGATATCGCGATCACTCAGACAAGCTGTCGGACCGTAGAAATGCGGCGTCGCGATCT
>DASUSI010000180.1:0-42239 GCA_036375165.1 Micromonosporaceae bacterium
AAGGTCGAGAAGCTCCCGATCGTTGACGATGCGGGACGCCTGCGTGGCCTGATCACCGTGAAGGACTTCGCGAAGAGCGAGCAGTACCCGCAGGCCACCAAGGACCCGGCCGGCAGACTGCGGGTCGCCGCCGCGATCGGGGTCGGCGAGGAGGCGTACAAGCGGGCCCGCACCCTGGTCGACACCGGCGTTGACGTGCTGGTCGTGGACTCCGCCCACGGCCACAGCCGCAACGTGCTGGAGATGGTGTCCCGGGTGAAACACGACACCCAGGTCGAGGTGATCGGCGGAAACGTCGCCACATACCAGGGGGCGCTCGCCATGGTCCAGGCCGGTGCCGACGCGGTGAAGGTGGGCGTGGGACCCGGCTCGATCTGCACCACCCGGGTGGTGGCCGGGGTGGGCGTGCCCCAGGTCACAGCGATCATGGAGGCGGTGCGGGCCTGCCGGCAGGCCGGGATCCCCGTGATCGGGGACGGCGGCATGCAGTACTCCGGTGACATCGCCAAGGCGCTGGTGGCCGGCGCGGACACGGTCATGCTCGGTTCGCTGCTGGCCGGTTGCGAAGAGAGCCCCGGTGAACTGATCTTCATCAACGGCAAGCAGTACAAGTCGTACCGCGGGATGGGTTCGCTCGGGGCGATGCAGAGCCGTGGCCAGACGCGCTCGTACTCCAAAGACCGCTACCTGCAGGATGACGTGCTCTCCGACGACAAGCTGGTCCCGGAGGGTGTGGAGGGGCAGGTGCCGTACCGCGGGCCGCTCAGCTCGGTGGCCCACCAACTGGTCGGTGGCCTGCGCCAGGCCATGGGGTACGTCGGTGCCCCGACCGTCGATGAACTGCACCGGCGGGGACGGCTGATCCGGATCACTGCCTCCGGGCTGCGGGAAAGCCACCCACACGACATCCAGATGACCGTCGAAGCGCCGAACTACCAGTCGCGCTAGGCTCTGCCGGGCTACAGGCCGCCACTCCGTGGTGGCCCGGAAGTTACCGAAAGGACAGGTCCGGTGCGTGACGTGGAGATCGGACAGGGCAAGGTGGCACGCCGGGCGTACCACCTCGAAGACGTGGCGCTGTCCCCCAGTCGCCGCACCAGAGACGTGGACGACGTGTCCACCGCGTGGCGACTGGACGCGTACCCGTTCGAGATACCGTGCGTGGCACATCCCTCGGACGCCACGATGAGCCCGGACACGGCGGTCGCCCTCGGGCGACTGGGTGGTCTCGGGGTGCTCAACGCGGAAGGTCTGTGGTGCCGCTACGAGGACCCGATCCCGGTGCTCACCGAGGTCGCCGAGCTGGACGAGGATGACCTCGCCACCCCTCGGCTGCAGGAGGTGTACGCCGAACCGATCAAGCCGGAGCTGATCGGCGAACGTATCAAGCAACTTCGCGAGGGCGGCGTCACCGTGGCGGTGCGGGTCTCCCCGCAGCACACCCTGACACTGGCCCCGGTGATCCTCGATGCCGGGATCGACATCCTGGTGATCCAGGGAACGATCATCTCCGCGGAGCACGTCTCCAGTGTGGACGAGCCGTTGAACCTCAAGGAGTTCATCGCGGATCTGGACCTTCCGGTGATCGCCGGTGGCTGCAGTTCGTACCAGACCGCGCTGCACCTGATGCGGACCGGTGCCGCCGGTGTGATCGTCGGTATGGGCGCGGACGACTGGTCCACCACGGATTCGGTGCTCGGGATCCGGCTTCCGATGGCATCCGCGATCGCCGATGCCGCGGCGGCACGGCGGGACTACCTGGACGAGACCGGCGGCCGGTACGTCCACCTGATCGCCGACGGCGGGCTCCAGACGTCGGGGGACATCGCCAAGGCACTGGCCTGCGGCGCGGACGCGGTGATGCTGGGCGAGCCGCTGTCGCTGGCCGAGGAGGCCCCGGCGAGTGGCGCCTGGTGGCACTCCGCCGCCAGTCACCCCAAACTGCCACGGGGCATGTACCGCCCGACTGAGGCCCCGCTCGGCGAACTACGGCAGATCCTGTACGGCCCCGCCGACGACCCGTCCGGCTGCATGAACCTGTTCGGCGGGCTGCGCCGCGCCATGGCGAAGTGCGGCTACTCCGACCTCAAGGAGTTCCAGAAGGTCGAGCTGATCCTCGACTCCTAGGCCAGATCCCTGGCCATTCAGCGCCCTGAGTGGCCCACTTGCGAGGGCGCACAGTCGACCGAACCACGGCACCGGGACCACGTCAGAGGGCGACCGCGACGTACTTGATTTCGAGGAACTCCTCGATCCCGACCGTGCCACCCTCCCGGCCGATGCCGGACTGCTTCACACCGCCGAACGGAGCGGCCGGATTCGACACCATCCCCTGGTTCAGCCCGATCATTCCGGTCTCCAGCCGCTCGCAGACTCGCAACGCCCGCTTCAGGTCGCCCGTGTAGACGTAGCTGACCAACCCGAACTCGGTGTCGTTGGCGGCTGCAACCGCCTCATCCTCGGTGTCGAAGACGCTGATCGGGGCCACTGGGCCGAAGATCTCCTCGCGGGCCATCCGGGCCTCACGCGGCACCCCGGTGAGCACTGTCGGGGGGTAGAAATGGCCAGGGCCGTCCACCGCCGCGCCGCCGACCAGCACCCTGGCACCGCGCCCGGTGGCGTCGGCCACCAAACCGCGTACCTTGTCGATCGCGTCCTGGTCGATCAGCGGACCGACCGTGACCCCCTCCTCGGTGCCCCGCCCCAGCTTGAGGGCAGCCATCCGCTCGGCGAGCCTTCGGCCGAACTCCTCGGCCACCCCGCGCTGCACCAGGAACCGGTTCGCGGCGGTGCAGGCCTCCCCGATGTTGCGCATCTTCGCCACCATCGCGCCCGCCACGGCGGCGTCCAGGTCGGCGTCCTCGAACACCAGGAACGGGGCATTGCCGCCGAGTTCCATCGAGGTACGCAACACGTTCCCAGCCGCCCGCTCCAACAGCCCGCGGCCGACCTCGGTGGAACCTGTGAACGACAGCTTCCGGGCTCGGCCGTCCCGGATCAGCGGCTCCATCACCGCACCGGCATGGCTGGTGGTGACCACGTTGACCACGCCATCGGGAAGCCCTGCCTCGACCAGGATCCCGGCCAGCGCCAGCATCGACAGCGGGGTTTGTGCCGCCGGCTTGATCACCGACGTACAGCCCGCCGCGATCGCGGGCCCGAGCTTGCGGCTGCCCATCGCCATCGGGAAGTTCCAGGGAGTGATCAGCAAGGAAGGCCCCACCGGCTGCTTCATCACCAGCACCCGGGCGGTGCCGTTGGGCGCGACGGCGTACCCGCCGTCGATCCGTACCGCCTCCTCGGCGAACCACCGGAAGAACTCGGCGGCGTAGCTGATCTCCGCCCGGGACTCCGGCACGGGCTTGCCCATCTCCAGGGTCATCAGCAGCGCGAGGTCGTCCTGGCGGTCCACCAGGATCTGGTACGCCCGGCGCAGGATCTCCCCCCGCTCCCGGGGCGGGTACGCCGCCCACGACGGCTGCGCCTCGACCGCGGCGTCCAAGGCCGCCACGCCGTCGGCCGGGCTGGCGTCAGCCACCTCGCAGAGCACCTCACCGGTCGCCGGGTCGGACACCGGGAAGGTCGCGCTCTCGGTGGCGCCCCGCCACTTGCCGCCGATGAACAACTCCTTGTTGACTGCGCCCAGCACAGCCGCCTCGCGGGTCGGGTCGGTCGTCATCGCGGTGCTCCTCGCCGGTCAGTCCTTGACCGGTACCGGTACGGGCGAAGCGTGTAAGCCGGCACCCGGTCGCCACCCTGGTCAGTACACCACTCCGGCCGCTCACCCGCCGGCTCGCCCCTGGCCACGCGGTCCCGCGACCGCCGGGAACGGCGAATCCATTTCCGGAGTGTTTCGGCTGCGACGGGTATTCCCTGGGATTCCTTAAGTGCTCCTGAAGTTTTCTCACGGGGTCTTTACCGATTGGTAGCTCGCGCGGCACAGTTTGAGCACCGGGGCACGTCGCCCGGATGTCGGCATCACGCCGGCTTGTCGTCGGGACCTGGGGAGGAACTCCGTACGACGTAGCACCCGCCACCGTGGCGGCACCGCCGCCCAGTGCCACGTGGTCACCACCTGCCGCGTGGTTCACACCAGGGCCGCCACGGTGGCTCCCGGGGCCGGTCGTCGCAAGACGACCGGCCCCGATGTCGTTACCGGCGCTGCCCTGTCATGCGGACGGATCAGCGGGTTCGGCGGAGATCCCGGCGGAGACCCCGTTGTGGGAGCAGGTTGACGTGGCCCTCCCGGAGTCGTAGCTTCGAGATCGTTACCGTCGGTAACTTCTGGAGGGACGGCCATGGACACCAACTACGACGTCGTGGTCATCGGCTCCGGTTTCGGCGGCAGCGTCGCGGCACTCCGGCTCACCGAGAAGGGCTACCAGGTCGGGGTGTTGGAGGCGGGACGGCGGTTTGCGGACCACGAACTGCCCGAGACCTCGTGGCGGGTGCGTCGTTTCCTGTGGGCACCCCGGCTCGGCTGCTTCGGCATCCAGAAGCTGACCCTGTTGCGCAACGTGCTGGTGCTGTCCGGTACCGGCGTGGGTGGCGGCAGCCTGGTGTACGCGAACACGCTCTACGAGCCCCTCGCCCCGTTCTACAGCGACCCCCAGTGGGGTCACATCACAGACTGGCGGGTCGAACTCGCCCCCCACTACGACCAGGCGAAGCGCATGCTCGGGGTGGTCACCTACCAGGGAACCACCGCGGCCGACACCGTGATCCGTGAGGTGGCCCAGGACATGGGTGCGGGCCACACCTTCCACGCCACGCCGATCGGGGTGTACTTCGGCGAAGCCGGCGTCGACCCGTACTTCGGCGGAATCGGTCCGGTCCGGGACACCTGCATCGAGTGCGGCGAATGCATGACCGGCTGCCGGCACAACGCGAAGAACACCCTGGTGAAGAACTACCTCTGGCTGGCCGAACAGGCCGGCGCGGTGGTGCACCCGCTCACCACGGCCACCGAGGTACGCCCGCTGCCCGACGGCGGATACCGGATCGACACCGTACGCACCGGTGCCTGGCTGCGTGGCCGGCGCCGGAGCTTCCGGGCGGACCAGGTGGTGTTCGCCGCAGGGGCACTGGGGACCCAGCGGTTGCTACACCGGATGCGGGACAACGGCATCCTGCCCGGACTGTCCCCCCGGCTCGGCCACCGGACCCGGACCAACTCCGAGGCCATCCTGGGCGCCAAGGCATACCGGTCCACCGTGGACTACTCCAAGGGTGTGGCCATCACCAGTTCGTTCCACCCGGACGGGAACACCCACATCGAACCGGTCCGCTACGGCAAGGGCTCCAACCTGATGGGCCTGTTGCAGACCTTCCTGACCGATGGCGGCACCCGCTGGCAACGGTCCCGGCAATGGCTCCGCGAAGCCGGCCGGCAGTTCCCCCGGCTGCCCCGGCTGCTTTCGGTACGGCGCTGGTCGGAAAAGACGATCATCGCTCTGGTGATGCAGTCGCTGGACAACTCGATCACCGTCTACACCAGACGCACCTGGTACGGCCGGCGTACGTTGACCAGCCGGCAGGGCCACGGACGTCCCAACCCAACCTGGATCCCGGCTGGAAACGACGCGGCCCGCCGGATGGCGGACAAGATCGACGGGTTCCCCGGAGGCACCTGGCTGGAGATCGCCAACATTCCGATGACCGCCCACATCCTCGGCGGTGCGGTGATCGGCGACTCACCGGACACCGGGGTGATCGACCCGTACCACCGGGTGTACGGGCACCCCGGCCTGCACGTCGTGGACGGTGCCGCGGTGTCGGCGAACCTGGGCGTCAACCCGTCGCTGACGATCACCGCGCAGGCCGAGCGGGCGATGTCGTTCTGGCCGAACCAGGGTGAGGCGGACCCACGGCCCGCGCTGAGCGAACCGTACCGGCGGGTCGAACCGGTGTCCCCGAAACAGCCGGTGGTGCCGGAGCACGCTCCGGCCGCGCTGCGCCTGCCCCAACCAGGCTGAACCGCTCAGACGTCAGGCCGGTACCACGTCGAACACCGAGGCGGTCGCCCGCGCCAGGTCGTCCTGTCGCAGCCGGACCGGGTACGTCTCGTTGGTCAGCCAGCCCGGCAGCAGGTTGCCGTAGTAGGGACTGCCGAGCGTCTCGCTGGTGCCGCCGGGCAGGGCGCTGTCGGCGGACATCCCACCCGACACTGGCTGCGCGACGAACCGGCGTACCGGCCCGCCACCGAACCTGAACTCGTTGACCGAATCCGCCCTCGCGTTGTGGCTGGACGCGTCCACGGTGTTGAACCCGCCGTCGGTGGGGACACCGGCCAGGCCCGGGAGTGGTGCCGGGAATCCGCCGCCGGCCGGAGGCACCGACCATGGTTCACCCAGCACCGCGTCGAACACCACCCGGTGCAGCTTTCCCCAGCGGTAGTCGTCCTGGTTGGTGGAGCCGTGGAAGGCAGCGTCGAACGCCGGCCCGGCGAGCAGTGCGAGCGCGTCGCCAAGACTCTTCAGCAGCAGTACGTCCCGACGCTCGGCCGGGTCGCCTACCCCGGGCACGGCGAAGAAGTCCACCCCGGACAGTCCCACCCCGTGACGCTCGTCGAATCGCAGCAGCAGCGTCTTGAGCGCCTTCATCGCCTCGTCGCCGCCCGGCGGTTGCAGCCCGTACCGGGAGATGTGCGCATCGATCACGTTCTTGATGAACTGCCCACGCCACACGGAGTAGATGGTGGCGGCCACGCTGTCCGCGACCTCCTCGGCCGAAGGTGCGCCAGGTCGCCCGTTGACGTCGGCGGCGTCGTACCCCTCGGGGATGCCGGTGGGCGTGGTGTGGTCCCAGCGCGCCAGCCGGCCCACCGCCTGAAGGATCCGCGGGTCGCCGGCCAGGGCCGCCAGTTCCGGCGTGTCGCTCCGCTTCGCCCGGTCCAGGGCATCGACCAGGTACGGCGTGAAGAACTGAGCGTCCAGCAGCGTGACGTCGGCCTGCTGGTCCTTCACGTCCTGAACGGTGAGCTTCTCGCCGTGCCCGATCGCTTCCCGGACCAGGTCGGTGATCCGCCCGCCCCGGAACCCGTCGTAGCCGACATTGAGGTAGTAGGTCCCGCCGGTCGGCCGGAGCTGGTTGAGCGGGTCATTGTCGAGGGTGGTGCCGGCCGGGTCGTTGTTGGCGTTGACGAAGAAGCCCGCAGCCGGGTCGATCAGGTGCGGCATCTCCGCAGGCGGCAGGATCTCGTACGGCAGGGCCTGGCCGGGGTGTCGGGTCCGTGCCGGCAGCCATTCGTTGCCCCCGGTGCCGTCACGCAGCAGGTACGGTGGCAGGCCGCGTACCGTCCCGGCTTCCAGATCCTCCCGCAGCGGCATCTCGGCGCTGGTGAAGTAGCCGATCCGCCCGTCGACGTCGGCGTACGCCCAGTTCTGCGAGCCCACGTCGAAGTAGGTCAGGGCCTTCCGGAAGTCCTCGAGGTTTTCAGCCTGGTTGAACATCCGGAACGTGTCGAGTTCCCGAGTCGGCGAGAAACCGGAGTACTGGACCGACAGCGCCATGCCCGCGCCCTGGTCGAGCGCGATGATCGGCCCGTTGTTGCGGCGCGGCACGATCAACGTCGCGGCCGGCACGCCGCTGCCCGGCGGCACCGGGGCAACCGAGTCCGGCTGTCCGGGGGTACGCAGGTTCACCCGGAACGTCTCGGGAATCGCGACGACGTGTTCCAACTGTCCCCGGTGGACGGTGGACAGGCCGCTCGGCGAGGTCGGGTCGGGACGTACCCGCTCGATGTAGGTGTCGGTGACGTCCATCGGGTTCGTCGTGGCGCCCCAGGCCACGCGCCGGTTCTGCCCCAGGATGACGTACGGCGTTCCGGCGAAGCCCTCTCCCTGCACGTCGAACCGGCCGGCCCGCAACGCGACCGGGTAGAACGTCGACGGTGTGTCCAGCGCGAGGTGCGGGTCGTTCGCCAGGATCGGCCGGCCGGTCGCGGTGTGCCGACCGGAGATCACCCACTCGTTGGAGCCCAGTGCGAACGACCGGTCGGCAGCCTGGGCCAGGAACGGCACCGTGTCGGCCCTGGCCCGGTAGTCCTCGGCCAGTCGCAGCGCGGCGTTCGGGACCTTCCGGGACGCGCCGGTTCCGGGGCCGCCACCGTCGATCCTCTGGGCGGTCGCGTCCGGCACGGTTGAGGCGTCACTGAACGGCTGCGTGCGGAACAGGTCATCGCGGAACAGCGCGTTCCCGTCGAAGCCCGCCGCGGCGCCGGCGGCCTGGTAGGTCAGCGCGACCAGGGTCAGCTCGATGTCCAGGTCGAACGACAGACCGAACGCGATCGCCTTGCCGATCACCAGGCTGTCGACCGGTGTCCACGGGGCGACCCTGGTCAGTCCCAGTGCGGCGTACTGGGCCGGCAGGTCGTGGCTGGCCACCCAGGTATTGACGCCGGCCGCGTACGCCTGAAGGGCCCGCTGACCCGCCCTCGACTGCACGGGCAGGCTGCGCTCGGCCGCCCGGCGCAGGCCGATGGTACGTACCTCCACGTCGCCGGGCAGTGCGGCCTGACCGAGGAGTTCGGCGAGGGTCCCCGAGGCCTGCCGGCGCGTCACGTCCATCTGGAACAACCGGTCGCTGGCGTGTACCCAGCCCTGCAGGAAGAACAGGTCATGTTCGTTCGTGGCCCGGATGTGGGCGATCCCGTCGACGTCGCGGGTCACCGAGGCCGCGGCGAGCAACCCGGAAACCGGGGTCGGCTGACCGGCGACGGCGCTGGCAGGGGCAGCCCCGACGACGAGTCCGGCGGGCAACAGGAGGGCGGTGATCAGGGTGAGCAGCCGTCGGCGCATGGGCACTCCTGTCGAACGGTGGGCCACGACCTGAGAACGCTTCGGCTTCGAACCTAGAGCCAGCCGCGCACCCGGGCAATCCACCGCTCCAGAATGGTCACCCGGTTCGTGACACCGCCAGCCCTCGGTCGGCGGCGATCCGGGCGAACCTGACGGCGTCCACCGGAGCCGCCCCTTCCGGATCGTTGTTGAAGTAGACATACACCTGGTGGGTCGCCGGGAAGGCCCGCTCGATCCGGTTCACCCAACTGGTCAGAGCTCCCGCGCCGTACCCGGGGCGCAGCCGCCCCTGGTGCAGCCGAAGATAGCCGAAATCGGCGGTACGCCACAGTGGCGTGACCGGACGGCTGCGCCGGTCTGCCCAGCACAGCGCCGCGCCGTGCCTGGTGAGCGCCTCGCGTACCTCGTCACCCCACCAGGAGACGTGCCGGGGTTCCACCGCCACCCGTACCGTCCGGGGCAGCTCCTCCAACGTGGCGGCGAGCAGGTCCGGCGCGGCACGCAGCGTGGGTGGCAGTTGCAGCAGCACCGGCCCCAGCTTGCCTTCCAGCCCGGCGACCCGGTCCAGGAAGCGGGCGACCGGCTCCGCCGGATCCTTCAACCGCCTGATGTGGGTGAGGTAGCGGCTCATCTTCACCGCGAACACGAAATCGTCCGGGGTACGGGCACGCCACTCCCCGAACGTCTTGCGTTCCGGCAGCCGGTAGAACGCGTTGTTCGACTCCACAGTGGCGAAACGCTCGGCGAACCATTCCAGCCACCGCCGCTTGGCCACGTCACGCGGGTAGAAACCACCGCGCCAGTGGTCGTACTGCCAGCCGGAAGTGCCGACGAAGATCACGTCCGAGGGATACCCGCCGGGTTGCCAGGCAACCCGGCGGACAACCAACACCGTCAGGTTGGAAGGTCAGCTCCGGCGGGGCGGGGGTCAGGCCGGACTCGCCGCGGCGACCGCGGCGGCGATCCGCCCCGCCACCGTGTTCGCCTGCTCTTCGGTGGGCGCTTCCACCATCACCCGGACCAGCGGCTCGGTGCCGGAAGGTCGCAGCAGCACCCGCCCGGTGTCCCCCAGCTCGGCTTTGGCCTCCCGGATCAGGGCGCGCACATCGAGCGCCGCGACCGCGGCACCCTTGTCCGCCACCGCCACGTTGACCAGCACCTGCGGCAGCCGACGCACCACAGCCGCCAGCTCGGTGAGCGGTTTGCCGGTGGCCGCCACCCGGGCCAGCAGGTGCAGGCCGGTGAGTACGCCGTCCCCGGTGGTGGCGTAACGCGGCATCACGACGTGTCCGCTCTGCTCACCACCCAGCGACAGGCCCTTGCCGCGCAGTTCGTCCAGCACGTACCGGTCGCCCACCGCGGTCGTGATCAGCCTGATGTCGTGCTCCCGCATCGCGAGGTGCAGCCCCAGGTTACTCATCACGGTGGCGACCAGGGTGTCGTCGGTGAGCGTGCCGGCCTCCTTGGCGGCGATCGCCAGGACTGCCATGATCTGGTCCCCGTCCACGTCCGAGCCGTGTGACGTGACCGCCAGGCAGCGGTCGGCGTCCCCGTCATGGGCGATCCCGACGTCGGCACCCTGGCTGATCACGGCCTTGCGAAGGGACTCCAGATGGGTGGAACCGCAGCCCTCGTTGATGTTGAGGCCGTCCGGGTCGGCGTGGATGGCGATCACCTCCGCGCCGGCCCTGCGGTACGCCTCCGGCCCGGTCTGCCACGCCGCCCCGTTGGCGCAGTCCACCACGACGCGAAGCCCGTCCAGCCGGTGGGGAAGGGCACCGGCCAGGTGGCGGACGTAGCGTTCAGCCGCGTCGGGGAGGTCACGCACCCGGCCGATGCCAGCCCCGGTGGGCCGGACCCGGTCCTGTGAGGCGACCCGCTCGATCTCGTCCTCGATCTCGTCGGGCAGCTTGTGACCTCCGGCAGCGAACAGCTTGATGCCGTTGTCCGGCATCGGGTTGTGGCTCGCGGACAGCATCACGCCGAGATCCGCCCGGGTGTCCGCGACCAGGTGGGCGACGGCGGGAGTGGGCAGCACGCCGAGCCGCAGCACATCGGCTCCGGCACTGGCCAGGCCCGCCACCACGGCGCACTCCAACATCTCGCCGCTGGCCCGAGGGTCCCGTCCGACCACGGCGACCGGGCGGTGCGAGACGTCGCGCTCGGCCAACACGTGAGCCGCCGCCACCGCCAGGGACAGCGCCAACTCCGGAGTCAGGTCGTCATTGGCCCTGCCGCGTACCCCGTCGGTGCCGAACAACCGGCCCATCGTCACCACCTCGCCGTCGGATCACATGGTCACACGAGACGTACCCGCCGGTCCGCCGATCCCAGCGGCTCCCGGTGACCGGGCTGCCACGACCGGGTCCTGCGATCCGGTCTCGCGCCGGGCAGGCGACCGCCGGCACCGGGAAGCACAACGAACGGCCGGACGCCTAACCGAGGGCAATCCGGCCGTTCGCGGTGTCTGGTTAACGCTTGGAGTACTGCGGAGCCTTGCGGGCCTTCTTGAGGCCGTACTTCTTCCGCTCGGTCTCGCGGGCGTCGCGGGTCAGGAAGCCGGCCTTCTTGAGGGTCGGCCGGGTCTCCTGGTCGAGTTCCACCAAGGCCCTGGCGATCCCCATCCGAAGCGCACCCGCCTGGCCGGTGACCCCGCCGCCGCGGAGGTTGGCGATCACGTCGTACCGATCGAGGGTCTCGGTGGCGACCAACGGCTCCTTGACAACCTGCTGGTGCACTTTGCTCGGGAAGTAGTCGGCGATGTCCCGCCCGTTGCACTTCACGTTGCCGGCACCGGGCAGCAGCCGGACCCGGACGATCGCCTCCTTACGGCGGCCGACCGTCTGCACCGGCCGCTCGCCAGCGCCCTTCCTGCCGGTCCGGCCCGTCTTCGGCGCCGCTACCGGCGGAGCCGGGGTCGGGGCGGCCACGGCGGGCGTCTCCACGGCCGCGAGGTCCTGCGCGTCGGTGTTGTCCATGGTGGCGGTCGTCTCTCCTGGATCCTGGGTCAGCGTGGTTCCGGGGTTGGCCGACATCCGAGATCCCGGCATCGTGCCAGGGATCCGCCGGCCGAATGGCTCACTGTGCGATCTGCGTGATCTGGAACGGTTCGGGCTGCTGCGCGGCGTGGGGGTGGTCCGGTCCCGCGTACACCTTCAGCTTCTTGATCATCTTCCGGCCGAGCTTGTTCTTCGGCAGCATCCCGCGCACCGCGATTTCCACGGCTCGGTCAGGGCGCTTGCTCAGCAGCTCCTCATAGCCGGTCTGCTTCAGGCCACCCGGATAGCCGGAGTGCCGGTAGGCGACCTTCTGCGCGCGCTTGTTGCCGGTGAGTGCGATCTTGGAGGCGTTGACGATGATCACGAAATCGCCGGTATCCACATGGGGCGCGAAGATCGGCTTGTGCTTTCCCCGCAGCAGCTGCGCGGCGTGGCTCGCGAGCCGTCCCAGCACCACGTCAGCGGCGTCGATGATGTGCCACTGGCGCGTGATCTCGCCCGGCTTCGGGCTGTACGTACGCACAGGTCTACCTTGTCCATCTCGTGTCGGAATGCGGAACCGCTGCGCGCCGGGACACCGTGCCACCTGCAGATTCACCAGAGGCTTACCATGCGGATGGTCGCTGCGTGAGTACACGCACAGCAGCAGCCAACGATACCTGTGACTTCACCGAACGGTCAAAGCGACCCCTGCACGGCCCTCACAGCTTCACCGTTCCGGTCGTGAGGGCTCGTTCACGAGTGCCGGCACCGCCCTGACACTCTCGTGAAACACTCTGTTCCTAACGTCCCGGGCAATTACTCACCACGGAGGGTTGCCCGTGACGATATCGCTTGGCCGGGGCCGTTGGATCGATCGGTGGAACCCGGAGGACGAACAGTTCTGGCAGACCACCGGGCAAACGGTGGCACGCCGCAACCTGGTCTACTCGATCTTCGCCGAACACCTGGGCTTCTCAGTCTGGCTGCTGTGGAGTGTGGTGGCGGTCAGCCTGCCTGCCGCCGGTTTCACGTTCTCCGTGGACCAGCTCTTCTGGCTGGTGGCGGTGCCCAACCTGGTCGGTTCGTTCATGCGGATCCCGTACACCGCCGCGGTGGCGCGCTTCGGTGGCCGGAACTGGACCACGGTCTCCGCCGCGTTGCTGCTGATCCCGATCGGGCTGATGATCCTCTGCGTCACCGATCCAACGACGCCGTACTGGATGTTCCTGGTGGCCGCCGCCACCGCGGGCCTCGGAGGCGGCAACTTCGCCTCCAGCATGGCCAACATCTCGTACTTCTATCCGGAGCGGTACAAAGGCACCGCGCTCGGGCTCAACGCCGCCGGTGGCAACATCGGAGTCGCGGTCGTGCAACTACTGGTGCCGCTGGTGATCGGGGTCGCACTGGTGGGCACCGCCCAGGCTCCGGGCGTACACCTGCAGAACGCCCCCCTGCTGTGGCTGCTGCCGGTGCTCGCCGCCACCGCCTGCGCCTGGTTGTTCATGGACAACCTGACCGCGGCGAAAGCCACCATCGCCGAGCAGCTCACCGCGCTACGCAACAAGCACACCTGGGTGATGTCTTTCCTCTACATCGGCACCTTCGGCTCCTTCATCGGCTACTCGGCGGCGTTCCCGCTGCTGATCAGCTCGCAGTTCCCCGGGGTTCCAGCGGTGTACCTGGCATTCCTGGGTCCGCTGGTGGGGTCGGTCGCCCGCCCGTTCGGCGGCTGGCTGTCGGACCGGATCGGCGGGGCCAGGGTGACCATGAGCAACTTCGGGTTGATGGCGCTCGGCGTGGCCGGGGTGCTCGCCGCACTCGACGCCCGACACTTCGGCTTCTTCCTGTCCAGCTTCCTGGTGCTGTTCGTCACCAGCGGACTCGGCAACGGGTCCACGTACCGGATGATTCCGGCGATCTTCCGAGCAGAGGCGCTGCGGGCCGTCCAACTGTCCGAGGACAGCCCCGAGGACCAGGCGAAACTGCGGGCACTGGTACGAGGCCGGCGTGAGGCAGCAGCGGTGATCGGGTTGGTCTCGGCGATCGGCGCGTTCGGCGGCTTCCTGATCCCCCGGGGCTTCGGAATGTCGATCGCGGCCACCGGTTCAATCACCGTCGCGCTCTACGTCTTCCTCGCCAGCTACGCGCTGATGGTCGTTGTCACCTGGTGGTACTACCTGCGGCGCGGCCTTCTGGTGTCCCGCGCCCCCAGCCTGGCGTACGCCTCGGTGTGACCACGGCATCGGCTGTGTTGGCGTAACGCCGTTCCCGGGCGGTCCGGATCACCCCTCGCCGGACCGCCCACCCACCATCGACCGGTCCCCGGTATCGGGCCAACCTCTGCCCGCCGTCACAGACTGTCCGCAGGGAGGCGACGCGTCACTCGGGCAGGTCACTGTCGATGGCACGCCACGACCTGATGTCACGACTTTGCGCGACGACGTAATGTCACGGCGCGTTCGGTGTCACAGCCTCAGGACTTCCTGTGATCCAATCGAAAGCCAGCTTCGCTGAGAAGGACCCCATCCCACCGGGAAACAGCAGGTCAGCGGTCAAAAACTCGGCTGACACCGGCTCTTCCACCAAGTAGGGAATGGCTATGCAGCGCATGCCAGCTCGGCGCGCCGCTGTCACCCCGTACCGGGCGTCCTCCACCACGACACAGTTCTCAGGTCGCACACCGAGTCGACGTGCGGTCTCCAGAAACAGATCCGGGGCGGGTTTGCCCCGCGGCACCGAATCGGCAGACACCGCCACCGAGAAATACCTGGCCAAGTCCGCGACCTCGAGGACGGCCTCTATGACCGGAAAAGAAGACCCGGAAGCCACTGCCATCAACTGGTTTCGCTGATGTAGCAACTCGAGTAACAGCCGCATTTCAGGAAAAACCTCAGTCTGCTGTCGGGCAAGCTCCAGATAGTAGTCGTTCTTACGCTGGGCCAGTACTCGCACAGACTCCTTGATGCCAAGCTTGCGCCGCAGATCCCCAAGTATCTCCTGCGTCCCCATGCCGATGTACTGCCGTTTCATCTCCTCGTCGAAGTCCTCGATCCCGAACTCAGCGAGAAGTCTCCGCTCCGCCTTGAAGTAGTTCGGCTCGCTATCCACCAGCGTGCCGTCGAGGTCAAAGATCACCGCAGCAATCTGCCCATTCATGGCGCGGATCCTACCCGTCCCCTGGCAGCTGCACGAAGGGCGAGGCCATCCGGGGTTGTGTATGGGTTGGGCTCAACTTCGCAACAAGATGGAGCTGCCAAGCCGGTCAATACGCAGCGGAAGCTCGCGAAGACCGGACAACGCTGCCCGCAACGCCGGCCGCCGCTCCGGCGGGCATATGAAGAGAAAGAAACCACCGCCGCCGGCCCCCAATAACTTGCCACCGTACGCACCGGCTCCACGCGCCCGGTCATAGACGCTGTCCAGCTCCCTGTCATGAATCTTCTCGGACAATTTCTTTTTCTGTTGCCAGCTCTCGTGCAATAGGATACCAAGCTGCTTGAGGTCGCCCAGCTCCAGCAGTTTCCTACCGGTCACCACATTCGTTTTCAACTCGTGTAGCTGTTCCATCCGGGCCGGGATCTTCGCCTTCTGGTCCCTGAGTATCTCCGACGCCTGCCGGGTCCGGCCCGTGTAGAAAACCGCAACGTGGCGGTACAGCTCCCGCTCACATTCCGGCGAGATGGCGACATCCTGGACGGCGACATCACCGTCCGGATTGAACCGGTATTCTCTGCAACCGCCGAACGCTGCGGCGTACTGGTCCTGTTTGCCGATCGGCTCACCGAGAAGATTGATCTCGATGTGGCACGCCAACTCCGCGAGTTCGGCACGGTCGCAGCTCCGGCCCTGGTAGGTAAACAAAGCCCTGAGGAGCCCGACGGTCAACGCACTCGATGTACCAAGCCCACTGCCGCCCGCCGGCGCATCGGAGGTGCAGGCGACCTCGAAGCCGCCGGAGATCCCGGCTGTCGACAGACACTCACGGACAATCCCATGCTGAATGTCCTCGACCCGTCGAACCCGCTCCTGCATCCAATGGTTGACCACTATATCCCCATCCCACCGGGGCCGCACCATCACATGGATGTATTTGTTGATAGCAATACTGAGCACCGCACCCCCGTGCAGTCTGTAGTAGTCCGCGAGATCGGTGCCACCCCCGAACAGACTCACCCGCAGCGGCGTCTGGCTGACGATCACGGTAGCCATTTTTCCAGTCGCTTCTTCAGCACGGTCATCATCGCATGGTTCATCGCAAGGTGAAGATCCTCGACCTTTTGCATGTCGTTCACCCGAACATGGATGCAGCGGTCCGCCAGTCGCTTCAGCCGACCACCGTCGAAACCGACCAGGGCAATGGTCTCGACTCGGCGTTGTTTCGCGTATCGCACCGCCTCCAGCACATTCCTGGAGTTCCCGCTTCCGGAAATCGCGATAACGACATCCTGCGGGGACAGATAGTTTTTCAGCTGTTCGACGAACACCTGATCGTAATTCATGTCATTCGCGAGCGCCATGACGGTCGGCACATTGTCGTTGAGACAGTAGAAACGAAATCTCTTGGTGAGAGTCTCACTGGCACCCTTGTTGAAGTCGTTGACAAAGTGTGCCGCAGTGGACGCGCTGCCACCGTTGCCAAAAATGTATACCGCGCCGTCACGGCGATATACGTCGAGAAGGCAGTCCATCACCATAGTCACCTCGTCGACATCGATCATGTCTATGGCGTTCTTGAGCCCGGCCAGGTAGCCTCGGATGCCCCCTGCCAGATCGTCCTGAGTCGTACTGCGACTCGCCATGGTCATGGCGGAACTCCTCCGTCAGCTCGATTAACTCAATACGATCTCGGTAGCGTCCAACAAGTCAGCGGCCTTGAAGTCGGGCAGCACATCGTATTTGGCATCGCGCCCGCCCTCACCAGTGGACAGCAGAATCGTCCGGGTTCCCGCGTTGCGGCCGGTCTGCACGTCCACAGTCGTATCACCGACGAAGTAGGACTCGGACAGATCGATGTTGTATTGCCGAGCGGCCTGCTCAACCAACCCGATCCTGGGCTTACGGCATTCACAGGTTATCTTGTATGCGATATTCTCTTCCGGGTAGCCACGATCTGGATGATGCGGGCAGTAATAGAGATCATCCAGGTACACATTCCGCTCACCGAGCACCGTTTCAAGCTTGCGATGGATCTCTTCCAGTTCGTCGATCGAGCACAGATTCCTCGCCACGACCGGCTGATTTGTGACCAGAATGCTGAGGTACTCGGAACCGTTCAGTCTGGCGAGTGCCTCGAAGACCTCTTCCTGAACCTGGATCTGGTCGGGCGTGGACACCAGTCCGACATGGTGGTTGATGGTGCCGTCACGGTCCAGGAACACGGCTTTCTGCTTGTTCCGTAGACTCCGTGCGGCCACTACTCCGCTGGCGACGTGCCTGGTGACCAGTTCATACCGGTGAGGGGTGCCCATGTCTTTGGCGTACTCAGTGCTCCGGTACCCGTAGACCAGGCGTTGCTGGATTTTCGGCGCGATAACGCCTCGCTCCAGATCCAGCATGCCACCCGGCAATCCGCGCACCAGGCTCTGGTCGAAGACGAACACACCAGCGTTAACGCAGTTTCGATACCAGCCGCTGCGTGGCTGCCCCTTGCGGGAGATCCCCTGCACGACACCATCTCGGCCGACGTCGACCAGGTTACTGTCGGCTGGATGGTCGTTCGGGTGGACGAACAAGGTGCAGCATCCGACATGGCTCCGGTGGAACTGCCACATACGAGCGAAATCAATATCCAGCAGGACGTCTCCGTAGAGCACAAAGAAGGTTTCCGGCAGGCGGGCAGCGAGTTCCCCGAAGCACCCGCCGGTGCCTAATGGGGTGTCCTCCACGAAGTAGTCCATCCGAACCCCGAATCTGCTGCCGTCGCCGAAGTGCTCTCGGATCCGCTCCCCCAGATGGCCAATCACCAAGAGGACGTCCTTGACGTCGGATCGTCGCAGGCATTCGATCTGGTACTGGAGCACCGGCTTGCCCAGGATGGGCAGCATCGGCTTAGGCAGATGCGGTGCGAGGCGATGGATCCGGGTACCCCGACCTCCGGCGAGGATCACCGCCGGACCCATGCTGATCTGGCTCATCCCGGCACCTCCGTCCGTGTCGACCCGACGTTGCGAAACTCTGCGAACCTGCTGGCGAGCCTGCGATGCGCCGCCCAGAACATCGCCCCGTGATCGTGGTGGCCGTTCCAGATCTCTGGCGTCCAACCGTGCTCATAGTCCGCGAACACCTCACAGACATGGCGCCAGTCGACATCGCCATCTCCCACCTGCAGGCCCTCGCCGTCCACACCGGTGGCGTCCGAGAAGTGAATGTGACCGACGTGCGGCCGTACCGTGCGCATGTAGTCGAGCAAGCTGGTTCCGGTACGGGTGCAGTGAAGCTGCGCATGGCACAGATCAAGACACATGCGGTAGCCATGTTCGCTCAGGAACGCGGCGATCCGTTCTGGATCGAGGAAACTGTTGCTCACACCCTGTTTCGGGGACCAGTCACCCGCCAGGAACCAGGGATACGGAGTCATGTTCTCGACCAGCACCTCGATACCGGAGGTGTCCAGTCTGCTCAGCGAGTCGCGGAACAGGTCGTATTGACACTCCGCATCGGGTAGCCGGCCCGGATAGGTGAGTGCCCCGGGATGCAGAACGAATTTCACATCGCCCTGGCACTTCAGGAAGTGCCGTCTGATGGCGCGTGTCTTGGCCATGACGCGATTCATGACCTCGATGGAAAACCGTCGGAGAGCTTCGTCGTACGACACCAGGTCGAGCAGCACACCCGAGGCGTACTCCGGCATGTGGACGACAAGGTCCAGGTCGTAGTCTGGGCAGACGTCCGGTTGTTCCAGGTCACCCGCCGCGTAATGCACCTCGACGTAGTCGTACTCACGGCCGGCGACCATCTCATCGATGTCCTTGAGCCGCACCACGACGCCACGGCTGCCCGGCGTCGCCCACCCGTCAAGCGAATCGTCCGCCACGGGTGTCACCAGATCGGTGCTGAACAGGTAGTCACCGGCCTTGAGGTCCCTGGCGGCTCGGCTGCCCACCGCGTCAAACCAACGTCTGGCCGTCATCCCGCGTGGGGGCAGCCGCATCGTGAGGTTGCTCGCGGACAGCGTGGTCCCTGCCGGGACGTCCGCTGCCAGCACCAGCCCTTTGGCGAGCAGATCCTGGTTGACCATCTCGCCTCTGGACTCCTGCCTACTGGGGCGGCCGAGCACTGTCTCCAACTCCCGGATGTCCCGTATGAGTTGAGCGAATCGCTCAGCGGTGATCGACCCCTTGTGCACGTCATCGACACTGTCGAAAAGATGGACATGCTTGTCCACCACAGTCGCGCCCAACGCGACAGCTGCCAGCACCGCCGTCCCGGACTGGTCGTTGCTGGCATATCCGACCGCTGAGTGGTATCTCCGCAACACATCCAGCGCACGCATGTTGAGCACCGACGCCGGCGCCGGATAGGCCGTGACCGCGTGCAACAGCACCAGGTTGTACTCACCGAGCCGGAGCCTGCCGCACAGTGTCTCGATCTCGGCCTCGGACAATCCTCCGGTGGAGAGGTATGTCCGGGTACCCGCCGCGAGTACCTCCGAGACCAACGGGACATTGAAGGCGTTCAATGAATTGATCTTGTACTGGCCCACCCCGAGGGCCTGGAACAGCCGCAATGACGGCAGGTCCCAGGGGGTCGCCACGAAGTCAAGACCCAACTCGTCGCAACGCCGCATGATCTGCCCGTACTCCTCGGCCGAGAACAGCTTTTCATCGATGAACGGCAGATGCAGTTTGAACGACCAGGCCCGCTCTGCCGAACGACGCAAGGCATGATCGTGCACACTGTCGGACAGCGAATAATGGTGGAACCGAACCGCATCGGCACCCGCCTCCCTGCAGGCACGCAACAACTCGAAACAGCGCGCGAGATCGCCATTGCCAGCCTTGCCGATCTCCGCGATCACATACGTGTGCTGTGTCATTGTCTGATCCTCATCGGACGACGGCGAGGCGCCGCTGACGGACCTGATCACGCCAGTACTCGAGGATGTCGAGCAGCGTCTGCTCAAACGGGATCTTGGGCTCCCAGCCGGTGGCCTCGCGGAACTTCGTGGTATCGGGGATCTGGCGGGTCACGTCGGAAGGACGGAGCAGCTGTGGATCGACCATGACCTCCGGTCGGACGTCGGTCATCCCCAGCAGCAGCTCCAACATTTCACCGATGGTGCAGGTGTGCGTACCAGCGACGTTGTAGACCTCGCCAGGTGGGCAGTGCTCCGTGAGCAGCCAGTAGGCCTCCACCATGTCGCGGATGTCGAGGAAGGTGCGAATCGAGTCCCTGTTCCCGACCCGGATCACCGGCTTTTGCAAACCGGCCTCCGCCTCAGCGATCTGTTTGGCGAACGCCGGGGCAACGAATACTTCTTTGCTGCGCGGTCCGGTGTGGGTAAAGGACCGCGTCCGCAGGATCCGCATGCCGTAGGACTGGTGGTACTGATAGCCGATCATGTCCTCGGCGACCTTGCTCACACCGTACGGACTCTGTGGTCTGAATCTTGTCTCCTCGACGATCGGTAATTCCTCTGGCGGCACTTCGCCGTACACCTCAGACGACGTGCAGATGTGTATCACGGGATCAATTCCGATTTCCCGAACCGCCTCCAGTAGCGCCACAGTTCCGAGGGCGTTGGCCCGAATCGTGTCCACGGGAGCACGGAAGCTCATGGGCACATATGACTGGGCGGCCAGATGGAAGATGCGGTCCGGCTGGACTTCCTTCACCGCCTGGTACACCGCGTGGGGGTCACCGAGGTCAAAATTGATCAACGTGATCTGGTCCATGACAGAACTGATGTCAGTCAGTGGACTGTTCCATCGCTTCAGGCCGTAAACCTCAACATCCGCCTTGTCGACCAGGTACTCGGCGAGATAGCTGCCAGCGAATCCGGTTACTCCGGTGATCAGGATCTTCACGTCAGAGGTCCAATCATGTTGAGCGCGATGCAACGGCATTGAGTGACAGGTCACGCTCGATGTCATTTCAGGTTGCCAAGCAGGACGCCACCACTCCCGGCGAGCAGGATGCCGAAGACGGTAATCGCGGTGGCTCGACTGCGAGGTGGCGGGTCGCGGAAGAAATAGATGCCAACCACCGCGTTGAGCAAAAGACTCAACTGAGCGATGGTGAAACCCTTACCCGCGCCCACCGCCTCTACCAGGAAGAGCATTCCAAGATTACCGGTACCCCACAGAGTCCCGGCGAACGACAGCATCAGGTAGTCACGGCGGCTGGTCAGCACCGGCCGGGTCCGTGAAAACAGGACGAGTGCTGTCGCGCCGGCGAGCATACCAACTGCCAGGGGGAAATTCGCCACCCAGGACGAAGCGGCGGAAGCCTTCACCGGCACGAAATACGTACCCCACAACAGGCCAGCCCCGCCGGCCGCCGCCACGCCAAGGAGAGTTCCGCTGCCTTGTCCAGAGTTCCCACCCTTCGCGAAGACAATAAGGAGTAGACCAAGGATGATGGCTAACACCGTTGCCGCCAGCGCGGTAACCTCGCCGGCCGATACCCGCGAAAATTCGCCGAACAGCAGCACTCCCCACAAAAATCCCATGGCGATATTCAACGGGGTCCACACTCCGGCCGCGCGCGCTATTCCGATGCGGGTCGTGCCAGAGAATGCGCAGAGGTTTCCCAGAGTCCACAACACACCACCCGCCAACGGTGGCACGAGAGCTTTCCAGGAAAGGTCGGAAAGGGCGTCCCACCGCATCAGGAGAACAGATGCGGCCAGCACAAAATTGCCTAGGGTCACATAGAACGTCCGTATCTCGTTGTGACGGGCGTCGACCATCTGGGAGACGCCGATCCACGTTCCCCAGCAGACCACGGTGAGAGCACCGTAGACGAAGACCATCACACGGATTCAGCGTCGCGCGTCGCGGCGGATTCAGCAGAATAGCCAAACCCATTCACAAGGTCATTTACCCCCAGAAATGCCCAAACCATGACAATGGAGGCTAGCTTGGTGATATCTGAGATGTCAAGACAGTATGATCTTGAGGTAATTTTGACTCACAAAAACGTGACAGTTGGTAGCCGATACAACGCGACGGGCACGGTGCGGACAACACGGATCGTGACGTCAGGACGGTGATCGACCGAGAGGCTACGAGGAGATGACACACCTGGCACGGGCCGCGACCACCACCCGCTCAGCACCCATCGAGAGCACTCACCGTGATAGCGCCGGAGGGTCGTACGCTCAGAGATTTCGACCCCAACCTAACGTCGTGTAAGTGAATGTGATGTATACCACCTTGCTGAAGTGCCTCCCATGGTCCATAGCGGGTCCGACAGGAACACCGACACAGAGCGGTACGCCGCGCCGGCGCTCTCGGACTGCTGTCGTGGTGCGACGCAACCTGTGAAAGCTTCGTAGCAGCGCCGAAACAGACGGGTATCGGCGGCGAAACCGGCTCCGGCCAGTCTCGGAACATGTCCGAGGCCCCGACCGTCACGACCCGGGTGCAGACCCATTGCCCGTACTGCGCGCTGCAGTGCGGCATGTCGTTGACGGCCGATGGCCCGGTGGGGGATGGTGCGGGCGTCGGCAACGGAGTCGACGCCCGCATCACATCCGGCTCACCCCGGACCGGGGTACGGGTCGGTCCCCGGGACTTCCCGGTCAACCAGGGCCGGCTGTGCCGCAAGGGCTGGACCGCGGCCGAACTGCTCGACTCGCCGGAGCGGCTGACCACCCCGCTGGTACGCGCCGGAAGGCGGCAGCCGTTGCGGCCCACCGACTGGGACACCGCGCTGGACCTGGTCGCGGACCGGATCACCCGGATCCAGGCCGACCATGGCCCGGACGGGGTCGCCGTATTCGGGGGCGGCGGGCTCACCAACGAGAAGGCGTACAGCCTCGGCAAGTTCGCCCGGGTGGCGTTGCGTACCCGCAACATCGACTACAACGGCCGGTTCTGCATGTCCTCGGCCGCGGCGGCGGCGATCCGGGCGTTCGGGATCGACCGGGGCCTGCCGTTCCCGGTCGGCGACATCGCCGGGGCCGACGCGGTGCTGCTGGTCGGTGGCAACCTGGCCGAGACGATGCCGCCGATCATGAGCTACTTCCGGCCGCGGGCACTGATGGTCGCCGATCCGCGGCGTACCGCCACCGCCGCTCAGGCGTCGCTGCACCTGGCCGTCACCCCGGGCACGGACCTCGCCCTGGCGCTCGGCCTGCTGCACATCGCCATCCTGGAGCAGCACGTCGACGAGTCCTACATCGCGGAACGCACCACCGGCTACGACACGGTACGCGCCACCGCCATGGCGTACTGGCCACAGCGGGTGGAACGGATCACCGGGGTCCCGGTGGCGCAGCAGTACGCCGTGGTGGCACGGCTGGCCGCCGCCAACCGCGCGATGATCCTGACCGCCCGGGGAGCCGAACAACACAGCAAGGGCACCGACACGGCGACCGGGTTCATCAACCTGGCCCTCGCCCTGGGGCTGCCGGGCCGCCCTGGCAGCGGGTACGGAACCATCACCGGCCAGGGCAACGGCCAGGGCGGCCGGGAGCACGGGCAGAAGGCCGACCAACTCCCCGGCTACCGCAGGCTCGACGACCCCCTCGCCCGGGAGCACGTCGCCACGGTCTGGGGTGTCGACCCGGACAGCCTGCCGCAGCCGGGCCCGAGCGGGTACGAACTGCTGGACCAACTGGGCACCGACGCCGGGCCGAAGGCGCTGCTGCTGTTCGCGTCCAACCCGGTGGTGTCCGCGCCCCGGTCCCGGCACGTCGCCGACCGGCTGGCTTCGCTGGACCTGCTGGTTGTGGCCGATTTCGTGCTGTCGGAGACCGCCGAGTTGGCCGATGTGGTGCTGCCGACGACGCAGTGGGCCGAGGAGCACGGCACGATGACCAACCTGGAGGGCCGGGTGATCCGCCGCCGGGCGGCGCTGGCCCCTCCCCCGGGGGTACGGGACGACCTGCGGATCCTGCACGGCCTGGCGTCCCGGTTGGGCCACGGCGAGCGGTTCGCCACCGACCCGGAAACGGTGTTCGAGGAGTTGCGGCGGGCGAGTGCCGGCGGGCCGGCGGACTACTCGGGGATCTCGTACCCACGGATCGAGGCCGAGGACGGGGTGTTCTGGCCCTGCCCGGACCCGGAGCACCCCGGTACCCCGCGGTTGTTCCCGGAGCGGTTCGCCACCCCGGACGGGCGGGCCCGGTTCATACCGGTGGACTTCCGGCCGGTGGCCGAGGACGTCGACACCCGCTACCCGCTGTACCTGACCACCGGTCGGGTGCTGGCGCAGTACCAGAGCGGGGCACAGACCCGGCGGATCCGCCAGCTCACCGAGGTCGCTCCCGAGAGCTACCTGGAGTTGCACCCGGACCTGGCCGAGCGGTTGGGCGTGGCCGACGGTGACCCGGTGACCGTGACCAGCCGCCGGGGAACGGTGACGGTGCCGGCCCGGATCAGCCACGACATCCGCCCGGACACCGTGTTCATGCCGTTCCACTGGGAAGGCGCGAACCGGCTCACCAACCCGGCGCTGGACCCCACCTCCCGGATGCCGGAGTTCAAGGTCTGCGCGGTCCACGTGTCAGCGGCGCAACGGCGCGCTCTCAGGGCGGACGACTCCTGTGTGGAGGTGTCATGAGGGTTGTGGTCGTCGGGTACGGCATGGCCGGCGGCCGGGTCGCGGACGAGTTGCGACGGCGGGGCGCGGAGGTGACGGTCCTCGCGGCAGAGCCGCACCGCCCGTACAACCGGATCCTGCTCTCGTCGCTGCTCGCCGGTAAGGCCCGGGAACCCGACATCACGCTCCCCGAACCGGCCGGCGTCGAGGTACGACGCGGCGTCACGGCGGTTGCGATCAATCCGGCCCGCCGCACGGTCACTGGCAGCGACGGCGGCGTCGTCGGGTACGACGCGCTGGTGCTCGCCACCGGAAGCGGGCCATGGTTCCCGCCGGTCGCCGGGCTGTCACCCGACGGCGCTCTGCTCGATGGCGCGGTCGGGTTCCGTACCCTCGACGACTGCCGCGAGATCCGGTCGCGGGCGGCGGGTGCCCGCGAGGCCGTGGTGCTGGGCGGCGGGCTGCTCGGCCTGGAGGCGGCCCGCGGCCTGGCCGAGCGTGGCCTCGCCGTCGAGGTGGTCCACGCCGCCGGACACCTGATGGAACGCCAACTCGACCCGGACGCCGGGCAGGTGCTGGCCCGCACGCTGCGCGGGATGGGCGTCGCGCTGCGGACCGACGCGCTGGCAACTGAGGTGGTCGGGGACCGGCGGGTGCGCGGAATCCGGCTGGCTGACGGCACCGAGTTGACCGCCGACCTGCTGGTGGTGGCCTGCGGGGTGCGCCCCGACACCAGACTCGCCGCTGCCGCCGGCCTGATCGTGAAGACCGGGGTGGTGGTGGACGACGCGCTGCGGACCTCGGATCCGGGCATCTACGCGGTCGGCGACTGCGCCGAGCACGCCGGGGTGGTGTACGGCCTGGTGGCCCCGGCGTGGGAACAGGCCCGGGTGGCGGCGGAGGTGATCACCGGGGGTGACGCCCGGTACCCGGGTTCCCGGCTGGTGACCCGGCTGAAGGCGGCCGGTGTGGACCTCGCCGTGCTGGGCGACTCGGCGCACCTGGCGGAGCCGGACGGCGAGATCGTCACGTTCTCGGATCCGGCGCGCGGCACGTACCAGAAGGTCGTGATCCGCGACGGGCGGGTGCACTCCGCGATCCTGCTCGGCGACAACCCCACGGTGGGCTCGGTGGTGCGGCTCTACGACCGGGGCACCGCGGTGCCCGCGGACCGGCGGGCGCTGCTGCTCGCCGGGGTCACCACCGGGCCCTCGGACGCTGTCGAAGAGTCACCCGCCCGGATCCCGGACCGGGCCGTGGTGTGCCGCTGCAACGCGGTCACCAAGGGCGCGATCACGAAGGCATGGCTGGACGGTGCCGGCGACATGGACACGGTCATCGACGTGACCCGGGCCGGCACCGGCTGCGGCAGCTGCCGCGATGCCGTGGCCGGGATCTGCGACTGGCTGGCCGCCAGCGACGCCGGCCCGCCCGTTGACGCCCGGACCGACTCGGTCGAACCACAGCACCCCGGGATCGCCGGAAGTCCCCAGAGAGGAGTGAGCGCCGTGGCACGACGAGTCGTGGTGGTCGGCAACGGGATGGTCAGCCAGCGGTTCGTGGAAGCGCTGACCGACCGGGACACCGATCGACGCTGGCAGGTCACCGTGCTCAGCGAGGAGACCCGGCCGGCGTACGACCGGGTGGCGCTGTCCTCGTTCTTCGACGGTGCCTCGCCGGAGCGGCTGAGCCTGGCTGAGCCGCGGTGGTACGCGCAGCGTGGCGTGTCGCTGCACCTCGGGGTCGCCGCGACCGGGATCGACCGGGTCCGCAAGCTGGTCACCAGCACGGCTGGCGAGCACCCGTACGACGTGCTGGTGCTGGCCACCGGCTCGTACCCGTTCGTGCCCCCGGTCCCGGGCCACGACCTGCCGGGCTGCTTCACCTACCGCACCCTGGACGACCTGGAGCGGATCCGGGAGTACGCCGCCGGCAGGCGAATCGGCGCGGTGGTCGGCGGTGGCCTGCTCGGTCTGGAGGCGGCGAACGCGCTGCGATTGTTGGGCCTTGAGACCCACGTGGTGGAGTTCGCGCCGCGGTTGATGCCGTTGCAGGTGGACGACGCCGGGGGTCAGGTACTCGCCCAGCACGTCCGGGACCTGGGGCTGCACGTCCACGTCGGCACCCGCACCGAGCGGATCGAGCCGGGCCGGCTCGGCGGTGTGGCACGCATGGTCCTCGACGGCGCCGGGCCGGAGCGGATCGACGTCGACGTGGTGGTGTTCGCCGCCGGGGTACGGCCTCGCGACGAGTTGGCCCGCGCGACCGGTCTCACGGTCGGGGAACGAGGCGGGGTACTGGTCGACCCGGCGTGCCGTACCGGTGACCCGGAGGTCTACGCGATCGGTGAGGTGGCCGCCGTCGACGGCCGGTGCTACGGCCTGGTCGCCCCCGGGTACACGATGGCCGAAGTGGTGGCGGATCGGCTGGTCGGCGGGGACGCCACGTTCCCCGGCGCGGACACCTCGACCAAGCTGAAGCTGCTCGGGGTGGACGTGGCCAGCTTCGGGGACGCGTTCGGGACCACCGCGGGCGCGTTGGATGTGGTCTACACGGACCCGGTCGCCGGCCGGTACGCGAAGCTGGTGGTCAGTGATGACGCCGGCACGCTGCTGGGCGGGGTCCTGGTGGGCGACGCCTCGGCGTACCCCACGCTTCGGGCGAGCCTGGGCCAGCCGCTGGCCGGCAGCCCGCTGGACCTGCTGGGCGCGGGTGCCTCCGGCGGCAGCGGAGGCAGCGCACTGCCAGGCACCGCGCAGGTGTGTTCCTGCCACGGGGTCACCAAGGACGCCGTCACGACGGCGATCACCGAGCAGGCGTGCTCTGATGTCGGGGCGCTGAAGGCCTGCACCAAGGCCGGCACCGGCTGCGGCTCCTGTGTGCCGCTCCTGAAGAGCCTGCTCGCCGAGTCGGGCGTGGCGATGAGCAAGGCGTTGTGCGAGCACTTCGGCCAGTCCCGGCAGGAGCTTTTCGAGATCATCCGGGTCCGCGGCATTCGGAGCTTCTCGGAGCTGATCCGCGAGTACGGCACCGGACGCGGCTGCGACATCTGCAAGCCGGTGGTGGCGTCGATCCTGGCCAGCCAAGGCGGCGGACACATCCTGGACGGCGAACAGGCCGCGCTGCAGGACACCAATGACCATGTGCTGGCGAACCTGCAACGCAACGGTACGTACTCGGTGGTGCCCAGGATCCCCGGCGGGGAGATCACGCCGGAGAAGTTGATCATGATCGGCGAGGTCGCGCGGGACTTCAACCTCTACAGCAAGATCACCGGGGCGCAGCGGATCGACCTGTTCGGGGCCCGGGTGGAGCAGTTGCCCGCGATCTGGCGACGTCTGGTGGACGCCGGCTTCGAGTCCGGCCACGCGTACGGCAAGGCGCTGCGCACCGTGAAGTCGTGCGTCGGCTCCACCTGGTGCCGGTACGGGGTGCAGGACTCGGTCGGCATGGCGATCGCGCTGGAGCTGCGGTACCGGGGCCTGCGGGCACCCCACAAGATCAAGTGCGGGGTGTCCGGCTGCGCCCGGGAATGCGCCGAGGCCCGGAGCAAGGACGTCGGGGTGATCGCCACCGAGAACGGCTGGAACCTGTACCTGGCTGGCAACGGCGGTTTCCGGCCCCGGCACGCCGACCTGTTCGCCGCCGATCTGTCCTCCGAGGACCTGGTCCGCTACATCGACCGGTTCCTGATGTTCTACATCCGCACCGCTGACCGGCTACAGCGGACGGCCGCCTGGCTGGAGTCGCTGGAGGGTGGCCTGGACCATGTCCGCGAGGTGATCGTGGACGACTCGCTGGGCCTGGGCGCGGAACTGGACGAGGCGATGGCCCGGCACGTCGCCGGTTACGCGGACGAATGGGCGGGCGTCCTGGACGACTCGGAGAAGCTGCGGCGGTTCGCGTCCTTTGTGAACGCCCCCGAGGCCCCGGACCCGAGCATCGAGTTCGTCAGCGAGCGCGGCCAGCCGGTGCCGGCGCTCATCGCCGGGCCATCGCTGGCCGTACGCACCGACCAGCCCCAGCAGGAACCGTCCACCCGGTCCGAGGAGGTCCGATGAGTACCGCCGTTCTCAGCCCACAGTGGACAGCCGTGTGCCGCCTGGCAGACATCTTTCCCGAGCGCGGTGTGGCCGCGTTGGTCGACGGGAAGCAGGTGGCCCTGTTCCGCACCGACGACGACCGGGTGTACGCGATCGGAAACCTGGACCCGTTCAGCGGTGCGTACGTGCTCTGCCGCGGCATCGTGGGCAGTCGCGGAACCGTCCCGACCGTTGCCTCACCGATGTACAAGCAGGTCTTCGACCTGCGTACCGGGACGTGCCTGGACGACCCGGCGGTTCGCGTGCCGACCTGTCCGGTACGGGTGCGCGGCGGCGTGGTCGAGGTCGGCGGCCCGTGAACGCGCCGCCGCCGCTGGCCGGGTTCACCGTCGCGGTGACCGCGGACCGGCGACGCGAGGAACTGAGCACCATGCTGGAACGCCGCGGAGCGCGGGTGGTGCGGGCCCCGGCGGTACGGATCGTGCCGCTGCCCGACGACGCCGACTGCCTGGATGCGACGAAACACTGCCTGGACGGCGAATTGCACGTCGTGGTGGCGACCACGGGGGTCGGGTTCCGGGGTTGGCTGTCCGCGGCGGACGGCTGGGGGCTGTCGCGGCCGCTGCTGGCCCGGCTCGCCGCGGCCCGGATCATCGCCCGGGGGCCCAAGGCGCGCGGCGCGGTGCGGGCCGCCGGGCTCACCGAGGAGTGGTCGCCGGAGTCCGAGTCCGCGGCCGAGGTTCTGGAGCACCTGCTGGCCCACGGCGTCGCCGGGCAGCGGATCGCGGTGCAGTTGCACGGGGATCCACAACCCGGGTTGGTGACCGGACTGCGCCGGGCCGGCGCCGACGTGATCACCATCCCGGTCTACCGGTGGGAACCGCCGGCCGACCCGGAACCGCTGCGCCGGCTGGTGGAACAGATCGCGGCGCGCCAGGTCGACGCGATCACCTTCACCAGCGCACCGGCCGTGGAGTCGCTGCTGCGGTCCGACCCGGCGGGGACCGTGGTGGACGCGCTCCGCGACGACGTGCTCGCCGCCTGCGTGGGCCCGGTGTGCTCCGCGCCGCTGCGGCGGCTCGGCGTACCGACCGTAGAGCCGGGCCGGGGCCGGCTCGGGGCCCTGGTGCGTACCGTGGTCGAGGAACTGTCGGTACGCCGCGCCCCGGCACTGCGGGTCGCCGGCCACACCCTCGCGGTACGCGGCCACGCCGTGGTGCTGGACGGTGAACTGATCCGGCCGCCACCGGCGCCCATGGCGGTGCTGCGGGAGTTGGCCCGCCGGCCCGGTCGGGTGCTGGCCAGGACCGAACTGCTGCGCGCACTGCCCCGGGGGGCGGACGGGCACGCGGTGGAGATGGCGGTGGCGCGGCTGCGGAGCGCGGTACACCACCCCGAGATCGTCCAGACCGTGGTGAAACGGGGTTACCGGCTGCGGGTCGACCCGGAACCCGGATGAGCCGGCCGGCGTTGCTCGCGGTCGCCCACGGCACCCGGCACGCCAGCGGCCAGGCTCAGGTACGTGCCCTGGTGGCGGCGGTCCGGCGACGGCGGCCGGACCTGGACGTCCGTGTGGCGTACCTGGACATCGAACGGCCGAGCCTGCATGCCGTGGTGGCCGGGCTGGACCGGCCGGCGGTGGCGGTGCCGCTGTTGTTCGCCACCGGCCACCACGTACGCGTCGACATCCCGGACGCGGTGCGCGGGACACCCGTCGTGACAGCCCGCCCGTTCGTCCCGGACCCCGCGCTCACCGTGGCGCTCACCGCGCGGCTGGCCGAGGTCGGCGGGCTGGACGCGGACGCGATCGTGCTGGCGGCGGCCGGATCCAGCGACCCCGGCGCGGGGGCGGACGTCCACCGGGTCGCCGGTGACCTCGCCGCCGCGACCGGGCGGCCGGTGCTGCCCGGCTACGCCAGCGCTGCCCGCCCCCGGGTCGAGGAGGCGGTGGCGCGGCTGCGGGAGTCCGGCGCCGGGCGCGTGGTGGTCGCCGCGATGCTGCTCGCCGACGGGCACTTCCACAGGTCCCTGGCGACCACGGGGGCGGATGCGGTGAGTCGCCCGCTGGGTCGGCACCCAGCAATGGTCGAACTGATCCTTTCCCGGTACCAACAGGCCCGGTACCAACAGGCCCGGCCGGGGATGTCAGGGGCACGCCGGACCCTGGGGGGCCACCACGAGGTGGCCGCGGCGGCCCCCCAGGATCACACCGTCACGACACCACCGGCAGGTACACCTGGCCCCCGGCGGCGAGGAACTCCTCGGACTTCTCCTTCATCCCCTGCTCGGCGTACGCCTTGAGGTCCTGGCTGATCCTCATGGAACAGAACTTCGGTCCGCACATCGAGCAGAAGTGGGCGGTCTTCGCGGGCTGTGCCGGCAGCGTCTCGTCGTGGAAGGCACGGGCGGTGTCCGGGTCCAGCGACAGGTTGAACTGGTCGTCCCAACGGAACTCGAACCGGGCCTTGGACAACGCGTCGTCCCATGCCTGCGCCGTCGGGTGGCCCTTGGCCAGGTCGGCGGCATGCGCCGCGATCTTGTACGCGATCACGCCGGTCTTCACGTCGTCCCGGTTCGGCAGGCCGAGGTGCTCCTTGGGGGTGACGTAGCACAGCATCGCGGTGCCGTACCAGCCGATCATCGCCGCGCCGATCGCCGACGTGATGTGGTCGTACCCGGGCGCGATGTCCGTGGTCAGCGGGCCGAGGGTGTAGAACGGCGCGTTGCCGCACCATTCCTTCTGCTTGTCCACGTTCTCCTTGATCTTGTGCATCGGCACGTGGCCCGGACCCTCGTTCATCACCTGGACGTCGTACTCCCAGGCGATCTTCGTCAGCTCCCCCTGGGTGCGAAGCTCGGCGAGTTGCGGCTCGTCGTTGGCGTCCGCGACGCTGCCCGGCCGCAGCCCGTCACCGAGCGAGAACGCGATGTCGTACGCCGCGAAAATCTCACAGAGTTCCCGGAAGTTGGTGTAAAGGAAGTTCTCCTGGTGGTGCGCCAGGCACCAGGCCGCCATGATCGACCCACCGCGGGAGACGATCCCGGTGACCCGTTGCACGGTCATCGGGACGTAACGCAGCAGCACCCCGGCGTGCACCGTCATGTAGTCGACACCCTGCTCGGCCTGCTCGATCACGGTCTCCCGGAAGATCTCCCAGGTCAGCTCGG
Organism: Micromonosporaceae bacterium; assembly: GCA_036375165.1. Taxonomy (GTDB): domain Bacteria; phylum Actinomycetota; class Actinomycetes; order Mycobacteriales; family Micromonosporaceae; genus WHSM01. Next base: position 31,699 of record DASUSI010000180.1, read on the forward strand.
TGGGGTCGCCGTTCACCTTCTCCAGCGCCTGGTAGATCGGCACGGTGCCGATCGGGACCGGGGAGTTACGGACGATGCCCTCGCGGGTCTCGTGGATGTGCTTCCCGGTGGACAGGTCCATCACGGTGTCCGCGCCCCACTTGGTGGCCCAGGTGAGCTTGTCCACCTCCTCGGCGATCGAGCTGCTGACCGCGCTGGTTCCGATATTGGCGTTGATCTTCACCAGGAACCGCTCACCGATCAGCATCGGCTCGCTCTCGGCGTGGTTGACGTTGTTCGGCAGGATCGCCCGCCCGGCCGCGATCTCCTCCCGTACCACATCCGGGTCGAGCCCTTCCCGGATCGCCGCGAACTCGATCTCCGGGGTGAGGATGCCCTGCCGGGCGTAGTGAAGCTGGGTCGGGCGTCGCCCTGGCTTGGCCCGGAAAACCCGTCTGCCCGCGTTGGCCGGCCCCTGCGCGTCGATCTCCTCGACGTCATCCCGCTCGTGGATCCAGTGCGCCCGCAGCCGTGGCAGCCCGACCTCGGGATCACTGCCCGGACCCGAGGTGTCGTACAGCCGTACCGGCGGATCGTCGTTGGAAAGGTCCACCTCCGCGAACGGCACCTGGATATCCGGGCGGGAGCCGGCGACATACACCTTCCGGCGGTTCATCGTGCTCTGGCTCATCAGGCCTCCCAGTTGAAGTGGTTCAGCGGGCCGTGTCCCCCGCCCAGACGCCAGGCGGCACCGCCGACGAGCGCCCCCGTCACGTACTCCTTCGCCCGCCGCAACACCTCCGGCAGCGGCTTGCCGGTCGCCAGGCCGGCTGTGATCGCGGACGCGAAGGTGCAACCGGTGCCATGGTTGTTGGCGGTGTCCACCCACCGGGCCCGCAGGAAACTGGTCTCACCGTCCCGCCACACCACGTCCACCGCGTCCCCGCCGTTGTGGTCACCCGGCAGGTGCCCACCCTTGATCACCACGCAACCGGCACCCGTGCCGGCGAGTTCTTCGGCACCGGCCACCATCTCGTCCACGGTGGACAGCGTCCGGCCCAGCAGCAACGACGCCTCGCGCAGGTTCGGGGTGATCACGGCGGCGTGTGCGAACAGTTTCGGGTACGCCTCGGCCACCCCACCGAGCGCGAGCGGGTCGCCGCTCGCCGCCACCAGCACCGGGTCCACCACCAGGTTCGGAAGTTCACCGGCCGCCGCCCGCTCGGTGACCGCCGCGACGATCTCGCCGCTGGCCAACATCCCGGTCTTGGTCGCGCGCACCGGCAGGTCCGAGAGCACCGCCCCGATCTGCTCGTCGACGAACCCGGCGGCGAGCGCCACAAACCCGACCACGCCGCGGGTGTTCTGTGCGGTGACCGCCGTAACCGCGGTGGTCCCGAAGACCCCCAGAGCGGCGAACGTTTTCAGGTCGGCCTGGATCCCGGCGCCGCCTCCGGAGTCCGAGCCCGCGATCGTCAAAGCGACCGGCGGTGTCATCGCCCACCTCCCGTTCTCTCCGAAATTCCGGACACCTGCCGAGGCGGGGCCCCGGCTTCCCACGCGCGCAGGATTCCGGCGACGGTCGCCGCCGGGTCGTCCGCCCGCATCACCTCACCCATCACCGCGACCCCGGCCGCGCCGGCCTCCCGGCAGGCAGCGGCGTTTCCGGCGGTCACGCCACCCAGCGCGTACACCGGGACCGTGGTACGCCGGCACAGCCCCGCCAGGCCCGTGACGCCCAGCGGCGGGCCGTACCCGGGCTTGGACGCGGTGCCGAACACCGGTGACACCGTGAGGTAGGCGACGCCTTCGGCCGTAGCGGCATCCACGTCGGACCCGTCATGGCAGGAGCGACCCACGACAGCGGCGCGTGACGGCGGGTCAGCCGCGGCCAGGTGCAGCCCGGTGGCCGGGCCGACCGGCTTCGTGGCCGCGATCAACAGGCCGCCTACCGGAGCCAGGACCTGCCACAGCCGCGCCGCCAGTGCCTCCCGGTCCGCTGTGGACAAATCCTTCTCCCGGAGTACGACCGCCCGCGCACCACCCGCCGCGGCTGCCGCGACAGTCCGGTACAGCGGACGCCGGGTCTGGGTCCGGTCGGTCAGCACCAGCAGCGCCGGAAGGGTCACTACCACTGGGCCATGCCTTCGAACGGGCTGGACGCCTGTGCGTACAGCCGGCGCGGAATCCGACCCGACCGGTACGCGAGCCGGCCGGCGGTCACCGCGTACCGCATCGCCTCGGCCATCCTCGCGGGATGTTCGGCCCGGGTGACCGCCGACGCGATCAACACCCCGTCACATCCCAGTTCCATGGCCAGTGCCGCGTCCGACGCGGTGCCGATTCCCGCGTCAAGGATCACCGGCACGCTCACCGCCTCCCGGATCAGCCGGATGTTGTACGGGTTGCGGATACCCATCCCGGAACCGATCGGTGACCCGAGCGGCATCACCGCCGCACAGCCCACGTCAGCGAGCCTGCGGGCCAGCACCGGATCGTCCGTGGTGTACGGCAACACCGTGAACCCGTCGCCGACCAGTTGTTCCGCGGCGGTGACCAACTCCACCGGATCCGGCAGGAGCGTGTCCTCGTCCCCGATCACCTCCAGCTTGATCCACTCGGTGTCGAACGCCTCCCGCGCGAGTTGGGCGGTCTTCACCGCCTCGACCGCGGTGAAACAACCAGCGGTGTTCGGCAGCAGCCGCACCCCGCACCGCTTCACCACGTCGAGCAGCGAACCCGGCGCGTTCGGGTCGACCCGCCGCAACGCCACCGTCACCAGCGCGGTGCCGGATGCCCGGATCGCCTCCTCCAACGCGGCATGACTGGACACCCCACCGGTACCGAGGATCAGCCGGGATCCGAGTTCGGTGCCGCCGAGCCGGAAACGGTCGTGGTCAGTCACTGTCAACCTCCCTGCGCCGCGGTCAGCACCTCGACCCGGTCGCCGTCCCGCAACGCCGTACCGGACCAGGCACCGCGCGGCACCACCTCTCCGTTGACCGCCACCGCGACCCCGGTGGCAGCGGTGGTGAACACAGCGACCGCGTCGGCCACGGTGGCGTCCTCGGCCAACGCCCGGTCCGATCCGTTGAGCCGCACGTTCATTCACCCACCTCCACGCTGACCCGACGGAACCGCTGCGGGTCGAAGGCAGCGATCAGTTCCGGCGGGCTCCCGGTGACCAGCAGTTCCGTGATGGCGTCCGCGGTCACCGGCGTGAGCAGGATCCCCTGCCGGTGGTGGCCGGTCGCCGCGATCAACCGAGGGTCCGCTGTCACCCCGAGCAACGGGGCGTTGTCCGGGGTGCCGGGGCGCAGCCCGGCGCAGGTCTCGACGAGCTGGTACTCGCCCACCTCCGGTAGTACGTCCATCGCGGCCCGCAGCAACTCGTACACCCCACCGACGGTCACCGAGACGTCGTACCCCCGCTCCTCCATGGTGGCCCCGACCACCACCTCGCCGTCGTCGCGGGGCACCAGGTAGACCGGCCGGGCACCGGCCAGGGCCCGCACGGTGAGCCGGAACTCCGGCGGCCCCGGGGTACGCAACCGCAGCACCTGCCCTTTCACCGGCCGTACCGGAAGATCGGCGAGCTGGCCGGCCCAGCATCCGGCCGCCAGCACCACCCGGCCAGCCGCCAGATCGGCGAGCCGTTCCACCCGTTGCCGCAGGACCGACACCCCGGCCCGTGCCACCGCCCGCAACAGCGCCCGGGAAAGCCTGCGCGGATCGACCTGGTGGTCCCCGGAAGCAACCATGCCGCCCCGGATCCGGGGAGCCAGCAACGGCACCAGGGAGCGGGCCTCCCGGCCGGTCAGTGGCTCGGCGGGAAGCCCGAGGGACTCGTAGAACCGGTGCAGCCGCTGGATCTCCCGCAGGTCGTCGTCGGTGTACGCCACCAGCAGCGTGCCGTCGGTCCGGTACCCCAAGGGCTCGCCGGCGGCCTCGGAAAGCTCTGCCGCGAACTCCGGCCAGCCCCGCGCGGCGGCGAGCGCGAGTCGCAGCAGGGGTTCCTCGCCGAAGTGCGCCTCGGTGACCGGGGCGAGCATCCCGGCGGCGACCGACGACGCACCGGAACCCGGATCCGGGTCGTGCACCGTCACCCGCAGCCCGCGTTGCGCGCACCGCCAGGCGATGGCGAGCCCGATCACGCCACCGCCCACCACGGCGACGTCCGGCGCGTTCACCGGGTCTCCCCGAGCGCCTTGAGCAGTTCCAGGGCCGCTCCGTACGGGTCCGCCGCGGCGCTGACAGCAGCGACCACGGCGACCCCGTGGGCGCCGGCCGCCCGCAACTCGCCGACCCGGTCGGCCGTGATGCCGCCGATCGCGATCACGGGTACGGCAACGGCGGACGCCACCGCCGCCACCCCCGACGGCCCGAGCGGTTCACCGAGTCCGCTCTTGGTCGGGGACCGGAACGCCGGGCCGACCCCGAGGTAGCTGGCGCCCGCGGCGACACATGCCCGTGCCGTGGCGGGGTCCCGCGCGGTGGCGCCCAGCACGGCGGCCGGGCCGAGTACCCGGCGGGCCGCGTCGACCGGCAGGTCGTCCGCGCCCACGTGCCCACCGTCCGCCGCCACCGCCAACGCGATGTGCAGCCGGTCGTTGACCAGGCAGCTGGCGCCCGCCTCGCGGCACATCTCGGTGACCTGCCGGGCCAACTGGTACGCGTCGCGGTCGGTGACGTCGTCCTCGACCCGTATCTGGATCACCGGCGCGGCACCGGCATCCGCTCCGGCTCGCAAGGTGGCGCGGACCACTCCGAGGGTGTCTCGGCCGGGACGCGAATCTGTGACCAGATGCAATCTGCCCAGTACGGACATGTGGCCTCCTCCCTGCGCCGGCATTACCCGGATCAGGTTCGACGGTCGGAGGCTCTGACACACCCGGCATCGCCGCCGGGTCGTCCAGCCCCCCTCTCAGCCCGGTCCACCGGGCTCCCGTGGGTTACTCCATGGACTCTAGCCCGCCCACCGCCGTCTCCGGAACCGCTGGAGTCGCCGGTTGTGGGACGGTCGGGGCGCAGAACCTGACGGAGCGGGCGGGAAGTCCGATGAAGCTCGTGGTCGGGTACGGAGTACCTTCCCTCGCGTGGCCCCTTGTGTCGAAGCTCCACGACCGCTCGCCACGGCACGCCACCGCAACATGACGGGAGTCCCATGAACGACGAGGAACGCCGGCGGTTCAGGGAGGTCGCGGCGGACTGCACCCCGACAATGATCGGCCTCGCGTATCTGATCACCGGCAGCCAGCAGGGGGCCGAACGGGCACTCCGGCACGCGCTGTCGAAAACCGCCCGCCGCTGGCAGGTGGCGCAGTCCGCGCCGGAACACCACATCCTGTCGGCGCTCTGCCGCGACCACGCCGGATGGCGGCACAGGTGGACCCGGCTCCGGCCAGACGACGGTCTCCCGAGCGCTCCGGCAGACCGTGTCGCGGACCCGGATCCCCAACCCGACAGGTCCGAACTGCACAGCGCGATGCGACGGGCAGTCCGCTCCCTGCCCAGGCCGGAACGGGTGGTGATCGCCCTGCAACAGTACGAGGACCTCACCGCCGAGGAGACGGCACAGGTGCTGGGCTGGTCCGAGAAGCGGGTACGGCACCGTACCGACCGGGCTCGGGCCCGGCTCCGCGACCTGCTGGCCGAGCTGTCCGCGCCGGAGGACGAACTGGACCCGCAACCCGGAGAACCGGACCGTGTCCCCGGGCCCGGCGCCCCGGAGGTACCGGCGTGAGAACGTTCGACGAACTGATCCGCACCGCGCTGGTGGACATCGCCAAGCGGGCCGAGCCGGTGGACCTGGCGGACGCGGCACTGCACGACATCACCCAGCGGACCCGGGTTCTGGCGCTGGGTGCGGTGGCCACGGCGACGGTCACGCTCGGCGTGGCACTGCTCGTGGGCTTCGTGGCCGGCCAGGACGCTCCGCAGGGCAGATTCCAGCCGAACGGGGTGGTGCCGGGTCAGTCCGGCGGCGGATCGCCGAGCGGCTGTGACACCGCCCAGCCGGCCCCGACACCCGGCTGTCCCACCCCGCAGGCGGACGCCACGTTGGCAGCCTCGGAAGGCCCGAGTATCAGCCCGAGCGGCAGCGCCAGTCCGTCCGGGTCGGCCACACCGACTCCCACGGACGGGACCACCGCGGGCGCCGACAACGGACCAGGAAACCGGCCACATCCGAAGCCGTCGAAGCCCGGCCGCATCCGCTGATCCTTGAATCCGGTCGGCTTGACTCAACCGTCCCAGACCGGCTCCGCCGCCTCCACCACCTCACCGTCTCCCCGGAAACTCAGGAACCGGTCGAAACCGCGGGTGAACCACCGGTCGTGGGTCACCGCGATCACTGTGCCCTGGAAGTCCGCCAGCCCGGCTTCGAGCGCCTCCGCGCTCGCCAGGTCCAGGTTGTCCGTCGGCTCGTCGAGCAGCAGCAGGGTGGCCCCGGACAGTTCCAGCAGCAGCACCAGGAACCTGGCCTGCTGGCCGCCGGAGAGGGTCTCGAACACCTGCTCCGACTGACCAGTCAGGTCGTACCGGTTCAGGACTTTCATCGCCGCCGACCGGTCGAGACCGTCGCGGTGGTCGTCACCTCGCCACAGGATGTCGCGGAGGGTACGGCCAGCGAACTCCGGCCGGTCGTGGGTCTGCGAGAAGTGTCCCGGCAGAACCCGGGCCCCGAGTCGGGCAACCCCCTGATGCGCGACCGGTGCCAACGCCTGCCCGTCAGCGGTCATCGCGACCGCGCCAGTATTCCCGAGACCACCCAGCAGGCGCAGGAAGTGCGACTTGCCGGTTCCGTTCCCACCCAGCACGGCGACCCGGTCGCCGTACCAGACCTCCAGATCGAACGGGTACGTGAGACCGTCGATCTCCAGTTGCTCACAGCTCAGCGCGCGCTTGCCGGTACGGCCGCCGGTCAGCCGCATCCGGATGTCCTGCGGTTTCGGTCGCGGCGGCGGCGGACCGGCCTGTTCGAACCTCGCCAGCCGGGTCTTCGCCGCCTGCAACCGGCTCGCCATGTCGGAGTTGTACGCCGCCTTCTGCTTGTACATGACGACGAGTTGTTTCAGCTTCGCGTGCTCCTCGTCCCAGCGTCGACGCAGCTCGTCGAGCCGCTCGTGCCGGGCCACCCGCGCCTCGTGCCAGGTGGCGAACCCGCCACCGTGGATCCAGGCGGTGCCACCTTCGAGGGTGACCACCCGGTCGGCGGTACGTGCCAGCAATTCGCGATCGTGGCTCACGTACAGCACGCTCTTGTCCGACGCGGTGAGTCGCTGCTCAAGCCACCGCTTCGCCGGCACGTCGAGGAAGTTGTCCGGTTCGTCCAGCACCAGGACGTCGTCCGGGCCGTGCAGCAGCAACTCCAACGCGAACCGCTTCTGCTCTCCGCCGGAGAGGGTGCCGAGTCGGCGATGGCGTGCCTGATCCCAGGACTGGCCGAGGACCAGGGTGGCGACGGTGTCGAACCGCACCTCCGCGTCGTACCCTCCGGATTCGCCCCAGGCGGTGAGCGCGTCGGCGTACCGCAACTGCGCCCGCTGGGCCTCCGTCGAGAACCGGCCCCGGCTCTCCGCCCGGCCCAGGGCCCGCTCTGCGCCTGTCAGCCGTTCCCCGGCGGTACGTACCGCCGGTGGGGACAGCCGCAAGGCGACATCGCCGAGGGTCACCGCGTCACGGGTCGCCGGCATCTGGTGCATCACACCCAACCCGCCGGAACGGGAGACGGTGCCGGCCTGCGGGCTGAGCTCGCCGGCCACCAGCCGCAGCAGGGTGGTCTTTCCCGTGCCGTTGGCGCCCACCAGGGCGACCTTGGCCGCCTCACCCACCCGGAAGGAGACGTCCTGGAACAACACCCTGCCGTTCGGCAGGGTGTGCCCCACACCGGTCACGTCGACGTATCCCACAGCTCAATCATTGTGGTGAGTTGGCGGGCCCACGTCGCCCGGTTTTCCGGCCACCCGGCCGAGACGGTCAGCCCGGCGGTCGGACCCGTAACACCCGGTAGCCCTTCTGGCTGGCCTGCCGGTCGACCCGCCACCCTCGGCCAGCCAGCCACGCCTGCAGTGAGTCGCCGCCGAGGTTACGCGCGACCACCAGCCACGCCACGCCGTCCGGGTCAAGCCGGGGCAACCAGCGGTCCAGCATCTCGTGCAGCGCGGCCTTTCCGATCCGGATCGGCGGATTACTCCAGATCTGGTGGAAGCGAAGGTCGCCGGGAACCTGGTCCGGTGTCCCGGCGACCAGCCGGTCGTCCAGCCCCAGGGTCCGGGCATTGCGCCGCAGCAGGTCCAGCGCGCGGCTGTTGACGTCGACGGCGTACACCGTGGCGGCCGGCGCGCTGCTGGCGAGCGCACAGGCGATCGGGCCGTATCCGGCACCGAGGTCCAGATAGACACCACGGGTGGTCGGCAACGGAGCCTTACGAAGCAGTACGGCGGTGCCGGGGTCGAGCCGGTCCGCGGAGAACACGCCCGAGGAGGCGAGCAGCCGCAACGTCCGGCCAGCCACCGGGAACTCGACGTACCGCTGCACGGAGGCGGACACCGGTGACTCGCTGAAATAGTGATCGGCGGGGGTCTGCTGCTCGGCGCTCGGCATGACCGGAATTCTCCCACCTGGCTCGCCGCCACGGACCACAGCCTGTGACGATCCGCCACCGCGCCGAGAACCGCTCGCGGCACCGTCACACCGGGCCACCGGGTCCCCGTGGATCACCACTTCTCCTTGTACCCTGGGCCGCATGACTCCCGGGGATCATTACCCAGGTCAGCCGTACGGAGAGGGCTACCGCGGCGGCATGCCGCCACACGGACCGCCTCCGGGCGGCGGGTACGGCCCGCCGGGGCCCGACAGACCGGCGGGGCGCGACCCGTACGGGCCACCCGGCTACGGGCAGCAACCGCCGTACGGCGACCAGGCGGACCCGTACCCGCCGGCCGCACCGGGTTTCGGCGGCGGCCGATTCTCCGAGCCACCGGGTTTCGGACCGCCACCGCCGCCGCCGAAGGGCGGTTCGCGGTTCTGGCTGACCTCCCTGACCATCCTCGCGGTGCTCGTGGTGATCGCCGCGTGCTCCGTCGGCGGCTACTTCGTGTTCCTGGACGACGGCGCTCCCCACGCCGACCCGGCGGCCGAGAGCTCAGCGGCGGCCAGCGCGCCGCCCTCGGGGTCTCCGAGTCCTTCGGCCAGCACGGTGGACATCAGCTCCCGGGCCACGGACCCACGGCCGCTGACGGTGCGTGAGCTGTTCGGGTCCAAGAAGATCAGGGTGCAGGACGACAACACCGGCAAGACCCGCAGCTATCAGGTGGTGAAGACGCAGTCGTTGCAGGGCTGCGGCAAGGCGGTCACCGGCAAGCTCCCGACGGTGCTCCAGAAGCTCGGATGCACCCAGGTGGTACGGGCCGCGGTCAACTCCGCCGATGGCAAGTACGGTGCCACCGCTGGCGTGTTCAACCTGAAGCGGAAGGGCCACAGCACCACCGTCGACCCTGTGATCAAGAAGGACCAGGGTTCGTTCACCGGCTTGGAAGGGCCCGGAGCCTCAGCGAAGATCAACAAGGCCTCGCTGATGATGTACTGGCAGGAACAAGGCCACTACATGGTCTACGTGATCATCTGCCGGGGCGACGGCAAGCAGATCTCGAACAAGGATCCCCGGCTCGGGGTGATGGGCACCGACCTGTTGATCAGTCACCTCGCGACCAGGCTGGCGGAACGCACGGGCACCGTCGAGAACTGATCTGTCGACTCAGCCCCGAAGGTTGCGGGTCTGCCAGGAACGCACCGCGTACTGTGCGGGGTCGACCGGGTAGTCGACCCCGGTCAACGTGAGCCCGTGTGCCGGCACCACGGTCACCTCGCTGGCGCGCTGCCGCCGGGACAGCAGCGATGCCGGCCACTCGACCGGTCGCCGGCCGTCCCCGACCGGTAGCAGCGCACCGACCAGACTGCGCACCATCGCCTGGCAGAAGGCGTCCGCCTCCACCACCGCCACCGCGACCCCCTCGACATCACGGTGCCAGTCCAGGCGACGCAGCGTGCGGATCGTGGTGCCGTGTTCCTTCCGGCGGCAGTACGCCGCGAAATCCTGTTCGCCCAGCAGGCCACGTCCGCTCTGGGTCATCCTGTCGACGTCCAGCGGCCACGGCCAGGCGAGGGTGTCGTGGCGGCGCAGTGGCGGCACCCCCCACGGGGTGTCCGCCACCCGGTACGCGTAGCGGCGACCCAGCGCGGAAAACCGGGCGTCGAACTCCGGTGGCACCCGGCTCGCCGCGGTCACCCGGACGTCGGCGGGAAGCAGACCCGCCATCCTGCGCGGCACGGTGTCGGACAACCGCCACCACACCTCGGCGGGTACGTCGACGTGACACACCTGTCCGGTGGCATGCACCCCGGCATCGGTACGGCCCGCCACCGTGAGACCCGTCGGCGAGCCGAACAGCCGGGTCAGGGCCTCCAGAAGCACTCCTGCCACGGTCCGTTGGTCCGGCTGGGACGCCCAGCCGGAGAACCCGGTGCCGTCATAGGCCACGTCCAGCCGGACACGCACGGGC
>DASUSI010000181.1:0-4158 GCA_036375165.1 Micromonosporaceae bacterium
GTCCACCGCTTACGGACATGGACCGTGAGCATCGACCGGGCAACCGCTGTGCTGAGCGAGGTGCTACGGCAGGCACCCGAGTGGCTACGGCGTCAGCGATCGGCGTACGAGATTGTCCGGGACATCCTTAAGACCCGTCCGAAGAAACCGACGGAGGAGATGGCGGCTCTTGCGACCCATCTCGGCGTCGCGGCCTGAGTTTCGGCCATTTTCGCGACCGATTGTGGGTGCGTCCAAAAAGGACGCAGCGCTGAGTTTCTGTTGCGGTTGATACTCCGTTCGTAGCGTCTCCGTCGTGTCAGCCGGGTTTGACCAATCTTGTGCTCACTGCGGCGGCCGGATAGTGGACACCGAAGTCGGCTGGACCCACACCGATCCCAATGGTGATCCGACCGGTGGTTGGTTGTGCCCGCTGCCCCACATGACCTTGGCGACGCCGGCCGCTCGTAGCGCACCACCCGCAGCGGCCCGGCATTCTCAGCCTGCCTGGGGGTCGCAACCCCGGCCGATGCCCACCCCGATCCCGTTGCGTGGCGACGGCTCGGGAGCGCCGCCTGACTGGCCTCCCCCACCTGGCGACCGCCCATGGTGGCTGCCGCAACCGTGAAAGACGGGCAACCAGGACTGTCCAACCTGGTGTGATCGGTCGCGTCCGCAGCGTGTTGTGGCTCCGGTACGCTGCTCGCTGACTCGACGTCGGAGGGCCAACCGTTGACGACGTACGACCATCGATACACGCCTGTCTTCACGGACTGCGTTCAGCGCTACCGGAGTCGCCCCGAGGTTCTCACCGCGCTCTGGGACACGCTTACCGAGTTGTCAGTACGCCCGTTCGGGAATCCCCGACTTCAGACGCATGCTGTCAAGCGGGCGCAGCCGAATACGTTCACCAGTTACGTGACCAATCAGGGACACCGGCTGATCTGGCGACAGATCGGCAACGTCGTTGTCCTGCTGCTCTTCGGGGAACACGACGCGGTTTACCGCCGGGCCGAACGGCTGCGCCTCGAAATCGACGACACCCGCAACATCCTGCGGGTGGTTGACGAGGACCCCGGCACCGGGGGCCGGGTCCCGTACGCCGTCCGGAGGGCCGACGAGGGCCGGCTGTTCATGGCCTGGAACAACGCCGAGCTGACCGGCTTCGGCTTCACGACCACCGAAATCGCGGTGCTACGCAGGCTCAACACCGACGACGACCTGCTCTCGCTCGACGGCAGCATGCGTGCCGAGTCCTGGCAGGCCGCTATGAACCTTGCGATGTACGGGCACCCGAACGGCGAGCAGACGCACGCCAACGAGGACTCTCCGGCCGAAGTCGCGGTCTCAGCCGAATCAACGGACGCGCCGGCCAAGTCCACTGTGACCGAAGCGCTGAACCGCAGCACGGAATTCGTTCCCGTCCCGGCCAACCAGCTCGCGGAGGTACTCGCCCGGCCCATTGAGGACTGGATGCTCTACCTCGATCCGGCCCAGCAGGGCCTGGTCGAGCGCAACTACACCGGGCCAGCGAGAATCCGGGGCGCGGCCGGGACCGGAAAAACCGTGGTGGCCCTGCACCGGGCACGTGCCCTGGCCAAGGATGGCAAGCGCATTCTGTTCACCACGTACGTCCGCAACCTCCCGACCGTGTACAAACACCTGTTCGCCCGGCTGGCACCGGACGAGCAGGGCCGGGTCGAGTTCATGAACGTGCACGGCTGGGCACTGCGCTACCTGCACCGCAACGGCGTCCACCCTCGGATCGACCAGAGGAAAGCGGAAAAGGCATGGCGGGCGGCATTCCGGGAGGTCGTGACGGACGGCTCCGCCCTGAAGAAGGCGCGGCTGACGGAGTCGTACCTGAAAGACGAGGTTGAGTGGGTGATCCGGGGCCGCAGCATCGACAGTCTCGACGCCTACCTGGCGTTGGAGCGCAGTGGTCGCGGGACGCCACTGGCGGGTTCGTTGCGGCAGGAGGTGTGGCGACTCGCCGGCCGCTACACCGAGGAGCTGGATTCCCAGGGTGTCCACGACTTCACACGTGTGTTGCTCGACGCTTACCGCCTGGCGAAGAATTCAGATAAGCACGAATACGACGCGGTGATCGTCGACGAGGCACAGGACCTGACCGAGGTCGCCCTTCGTCTGCTGTACGCCCTGGTCGGCGACCAACCCAACGGCCTGTTGCTGGTGGGGGACGGCCAACAGTCGGTGTATCCGGGCGGCTTCAACCTGTCCGCGCTGGGAGTGCAGGTGGTCGGCCGTTCCCACGTGCTGACCCGCAATTACCGCAACACGTACGAGATCTATACCACCGCGCACGCGGTGGTCGAGGCCGCGAGGTTGCCTGAGGACGAAGGCCAGCCGGTGCCGGAGCTGTCCCGCCGTGGACCCCGACCGGTGATCGTGACCGAGCCGACCGAGGAAAGCCACGACCTGGCGTTGGCCTCCGCTGTGGAGGCAGCCCTGGATTCGGGTACAGGTCCGGGGGATCTCGCGGTGCTGGTGCCCACGCACTCGCTGGCTGACCGGTACGCCGAACTTCTCACCGAGCTGGATCTCCCGACCCAGTCCTTGAAGGACTACGACGGCAACCCGAACAGCTTCGTCAAGATCGGCACGTACCTGCGAGCCAAGGGCCTGGAGTTCAAACAGGTGTTCCTTCCCCGGCTGGACGCCGAGGGTCTACGCGAGGCCTGCCGGCCTGACGAGGACGAGCACATGCACCGGGAGCGGCTCGACCTCTTGCGGCGGCAGCTTTTCGTGGCGATGAGCCGGGCCCGGGATGTGCTGTGGCTGGGCATGGTCGCAGAGCCGAGCGGGTTGCTGCCGGCGTCGCTCCTAGGCTCACAGAGCGAACTACAGACGGTCAGACCGGCGGCGCGGTGAGCGCCCCGGCCTCCGCTATCCGCGAGGCGAGCAGATCGACCTGCGTCAGAAGTGCCTCAGGCGGCTTTGACAGGTCCAGGGCGTGACAGACGATTTCGACCCCTGCGTTGCGCACGACGTGCCGGATCGGTGGCTGGTCGCCGGTCACGTAGACCAGGTGCCCGTGGCGCAGCCCGTACACCGTGCAGTAGGCCAGCATCTGGTACGCGTCCTGCGCGGGCGTGTACGCCTTGTACTTGGCGTCCACCACGGCGGCCACCCGTCCGGCACGCCGCCACAGGATGTCGGGTCGCAGGCTGATGCGGTCGGCGATGTCCAGATGTTCCGGCGGCTGAAAGGTGACGCGTCCGCCGTACCGGGTCTGCAGAGAGCGACGCAGCGCGGCCGACACAAAGTCCTCGAAGACCACCGCCATGTCGAGCAGGAATCCATTGACCGTGACACCGCCGAAGCCGCTTTCCACCGAGCTTCCCGCCAGCACGAGTTCGGCCAATCGCAACGACGGCTGGTAGCGGGCGTTGATCCGGGACGGTTGCCAGGTAGGCGGCGGTTCGCCTCGACGCAGCGGAGTCACACTCGCCAGCCGGTGCGCCTGTTGACGCAGGACGGCCAGGGTGGCGCGGTCCACCCCGGGGGTGCGCAGCAGCAGGCCGAGCGCGGTCAGCAGAATCCGGTTCTCCGGGATGTCCACGGTGAACTCGTCGTGACGGATCTCCAACGGTTGCGGCATGCCGTACCAGCGTCCGAGCTGATCGGTCTCCCGGAGTCTGCCGCGCAGCACGACGGAGGTGTCGTCACGCTCGCGGTATCCGTGCAGCAGGCCGCCGCGTAGCGCCCGTTCGGTCTGCCGCCAGAACGCCCCGGCGAGCGCGGGCACGAGTTCCGGGTGTTCAGACAGGTTGACGCGGTCTTCGCGCCAGCGGTCTGGGTGTCGCGCGTACCCCATCAGGAACAGCAACCGGTCGACCGGCACCTTCGGCGCGATCCGCACCTCGACGTCGCCGATCCTCGCGGCACCGACCATGTGGCCCGCCCGTACCAGCCAGGAGTCCGTATCCACGCCGGGACGAAGCTCGACGACCCGGGCTGCCGCGAGACGCCGGGCCTGGGGCGCGGACAGTGCGATCTGCCGTTCCCGGCCGGCTTCCCGCAGCAGAATCCGGGTCACGGCTCAGCCGGTGCCTGGTGTACGGAGCGCAACGCGGCCAGCCCGTACTCCTGCTCGACATCGACATCCTGCGCGTAGTGGTGTTCGACCAGCAGCGGCAGGATGTCGTGCCGCCACAC
>DASUSI010000182.1:0-9352 GCA_036375165.1 Micromonosporaceae bacterium
CCCAAGTCCATCAAGGTTGGACGGCGGGTGCTCTACCCGGTCGCCAACGTCGAGGCATTCGAGCGCGAGCTGCTCGCCGAGGCGAAGTGACATGCGCCGGGATGGAGAAACCCGCCCGGGTGGACTCCGGGCGGGCCAGGAAACGAACGACGGTGCCGCCAGCGTACGCGCATCGGGTGGCCTGGCCAGCCTGCCCGCGCGGCTTCGCTGCCCGTTGGTGCGGGCCGCGTACCGGCTGCACGACCCGGGCGTGTTGTCCGTAGTGGAACGGGTGCACCCGCCGGAGTTCTGCCCTGCTGCGAGGCGAGAGGCTGCGTGATGTCCCGATGGGAGTTCGAGCGGGCGGTACTTGGGTCGGGCCTTCCGCCACCAGCGCGGCACCTGCTGCATGTGCTCGCGGTTTTCGCGGACTGGCCTGCCGGCACCACCCCGGCCGCGCACACGCCTTCCCTGTCCAGGCTCACCGAGTCCAGCGGGTACGGACGTAGCACCCTGGCGCGGCACCTGAACACGTTGGAGCGCGCCGGTTGGCTGGTCCGGATGCGCCCGGCGGTAGCGGCTGCAAGGGCCAAGAAGGAACGCACCCGGTACCGCCTGGTGGTTCCCGCTAGTCCGGGAGATGGACTAGCCGCTAGTGCAGAGGATGGCCTGGCTAGTGCCACAGAGGGACTAGAGACCGGCCCGACTAGTGCCATAGCGGCACTAGCTAGTGCCAAAGCGGGACCAGACATGGTTCAGAGCGGGACTAGCGCTAGTGCCACAGCGGGACACAAGCCAGACCTAGCCAGACCCCAGCCCGCTTACGGCCAGCCGCGCACCCCCGAACAACTCATCCGCAAACACACAGACGCCGACGATGAGGAAGCCGCCGAAGTCGCCGCGCTCATCCAACGCGAGAAGCACCCGGACAACCCGGCCGCGTTCATGCGCAAACTCGCTAACGATGGGGAACTGCCCGACTGGCTGAACCGGGTACGCCAAGCACGCGACCGCGCCGGACGGTCCGCTGCCATCGACCGGGCACGCCGAAGCCCTGAGTGCGAACACGGCACCCCGGGCGGCAACCACCCGGACTACCCACAGTGCGCGCTGTGTCGCCGCGCCCGGCAGGCGTCCGCATGACCGGACACCAGGGCCACGGCGACGTGTTCGCCGCGTGGATCACCCCGGGAACCGTCACCACCTGGTTCCGGATCGCCGGACACCTCACCTACCAGTCGGGGTGCCATCCGGTGCGCAGGTCTATACCGCCACGGCCGCCGGCAACGATCTGCACGCCCGGTTGAAGGAAGCACTCGCCCGGTACCCGTTCCGCCGCAAGCTGCGGAAGGCCCGGAACGTGTTGACTCTCTGCTGGTGGGTGAGTCGGACCCCCGGGGAAGATGCTGCCTCCGGGGGTCCGGCGCGTCCGGGGGTTGTTGACGACCAGGGCGACGAGCGCCACCAGGCGCGCGGCCACCTCGAAACGCCGGGGTGCGGGGGTCAGACTGGCGTGTCCGGCGCGGCCGACGACCAGGCGTGCCTCGACATCGGGACCTTCGCCGCTGCCACCCATGCCGGTTCACGGTCCGGTGCGGGTGCTGCTGGCGTGTCGCTGGCGACCGTCGCCAACGTCATACTCGGCCACGGGCAGAGCCAGCCGAGCAGTACGCCGCGCCGGTCAACGTGGGTCCATCCGCACGGGGTGTCTACGACCGGCCCACCACAGTGCGCGCACGGTACCGGGGTCACGACGCCCACCACCACAGACCGGCGATCACCAGCAAGCCGGTAGCGATCACCACCCACAGCCACGGCGGGGCGCTGGTCGGCACGTCGTCACGGTGTCGGCGCATCCTGATTCCCCGTCCGAAGTGGTGGATGCCAGGGGCGCACGGGCCTTGTGCGCCATTGGGGCAGCGGCAGCCGTACGCCCCCGGCACGGGTAGCCTTGCTGCCACCGACCCCCGCCGGTACCCGTGAGCACCCTCCCGCCAACACCCTGCCAACACCCATGACTGGAAGCCGCATCCGCGCCGCGCGCCTCGCCGCTGGCCTGACCCTGCGTGAGTTGGCGCGCCGCGCCGTTGTGGATCCTGGGTACCTGTCGCAGATCGAAACCGGGAAACGCGCACCGTCCCCGGAAATCCTCGCCCGGCTCGGTGACGTGTTGGGCGTGGAGCTGGACGCACCCGCGCCATTGCGGGTCGCCCTGGAACTGCTCACCTCGTCGGCCCCGGCCGCCGTGGTGGTGGAACACCGCGCGGTTCACCAGCTACGGCTACTGGATGACGAGGTAGGCGGGCGGGACTCCTACCCGATTGTGGCGGACGCGTTGGGCAAGGTGTCCGACCCTGCGGTGTACGCGGAGGTGGCGCAGCTCGCCGGTTGGGTGGCCGCTGACGCGCGGCTGAACGGCGCGGCGGTCCGGCATTACGTGGCTGGCGTCCGGGCCGCTGCGGAGTCCGGGAACCGGGTTGCGGGTGCCAACTGCCTGTCTTCGTTGGCGTACCTGCTCGCCGGTTCGGCTGACGGGGTGCTGCTCGCTCGGACCGCGACACAGTTACCCGGCCTGCCCGCCACAATGGCGTGTCTGGCCGCTGAACGGCTCGCGTGGACGTGTGCCAGGGCCGGTGACGTTGACGCGTGCTATAAGGCGTTGGACGCGGCAGATGAGGCATGGGACCGGCGCACCGATGCCGAGCCAGACGCTGCCTACTGGCTTTCGTCGCCCGAAATCGAGATCATGCGCGGCCGGTGCTATGTGGAGTTGCGCAAGCCGTTGCGCGCCGTGCCGCTGTTGGAGCAGGTCACCGCCGGGTACGAATGGTCACCTCGGGAAGCCGCGTTGTACCTGTCGTATCTGGCTGAGGCGTACGACCAGGCCAACGAACCAGACGCCGCGAAAGCCACCCTTGCCCGCGCGCGGCGACTGCTCGCCACAGTCCGATCGGATCGGGTAGCCGAACGGCTCAAGCCGGCCCACGGGCACGTGACCCCCGCGCCCGTGGGCCGACCAGCAGAAACGCCCGGATTTGGCTTCTAAGCCAAGATCCTGGCGTTCCGCGTCCCTGGCGGGCCTGTTACGTGCCGACTCCCACGGGTTCAGGGTCGGCCCCGCTCGGTTTCCGGGCCTTGCCGTTCCGCAGGGGATGGTCAGCGGGCAGGTACCGGCGCACGGTGGATTCGCTGACCGATGCCGCCGCCGCGATCTGCGTCAGGGTGGCATCGGCCGGAAGCCTCGCAGCGGTCAACCGGACCCGTTCGGCGTTGGACTGTCCGCCGCTGGTTTTCCACACTGGCGGCAGGCTGGCGACCAGCGGGGACACCTTCACCGGCTCGGGTGCGGCCGGCTCTGCCGGTGCGGCATCCTCGAGTGTGTTGATCTTGGATACCGGGGTGACCGGCGCGGCCTGCGGTACGGCAACCGCCCGCTTCTTCGGTGGCCGGACCAGCATTTCCACCACCGCGAACAAC
This sequence comes from Micromonosporaceae bacterium, assembly GCA_036375165.1. Lineage (GTDB taxonomy): Bacteria > Actinomycetota > Actinomycetes > Mycobacteriales > Micromonosporaceae > WHSM01. The sequence continues at coordinate 3,457 of DASUSI010000182.1, forward strand.
GCAATCGCCGGCCACCCGGAGACCAGACGGGAGATCAGGTCATCCGGCGCGGCAAGCACGTTCGCCGCGATCGACGCGGCAACCCCGCCCCAGAACGACCCGCGCGCGGACGGCCGGGGCCGAAACCCGTTCTCCCGGTCCTCAGCCATCACGACGGTGTTCACGGGTCGGACCTCCACTGTCCGATCAAGGCCCCTGGTTCGCGGTGCAAGCGCTTGCCGGGGGCCGCCTTATTGGGGACGGCAGTCCGCACAGAGTCCGCAGAACTGCCAACGGTGGTTGCCGGTAGTTGACGGTGGAAAGCGGTAAAGACGCAGGTCAGAGCATGATCCTTGATCTTTCACCGCTGGTCGTTTCGCCTGTCAAGGCGGGGGTCGCGGGTTCAAATCCCGTCAGGACCGCACAAGGAAACACCAGGTCAGAGCCCCTCCCCGGAGGGGCTTTCATCATCTCCGGGGCTGACCGCCGGCCCGGCCCGCTCGTCGAGTCGTTCGGCACGCGGGGGTGTACCGCTTCAAGCCGCGATACGTGCGCAGACCTCTCCCGTCGTGGGTGCGGTGCATGTGCTCCCAACCCACCGCGCGCCGTCTCCGAACGGCACGCCTATTCCGCCGGCCGTTGCTCGTACCGAACGAGGTCGTCGTCCGTCACAAAGTAGGTCTGCCCGCTTTCCTGATCATGGAGCAGAGCACCTCGTAGAATGGGATTGGATGCACTGAACACATGTTTCTTAATGAGGACTCGCTCGATGCCGTACATTCCGGGGTCTTTCATCACGAGTGAACTGTGCGTAACGAAGGTTATTTCATCCATTGCTACGATCCCCTCTTTGATAACCACGATCGCGCGATCATGGTTCTGACCATTCGCACACTACTGCAACTGGCTGGCGCTTGCGGTGAGGTTTCGCAGAATCCCGGACCTGGTTGCCCGTAAAATGATCCAGCCACAGGTGCGGCGGCGGACCTGGTGGGTGAATGATTTACGGTCTTATCGCGCCGCTGAAATGACCCGCACCGCCTTCGACCTCCGGTCGGTCACGTAGGCCGTCCGGCCGTCCCGCGTGATCGCGATGCCGTCAGCGGTGCCAGACCACTGGACAGGGTGCGTCGCGGGCTTGTCAACGACCCCAACCTCGACAACGCTGATCAGGCGGAACGTCCGATCAGTCACATACACAAGTCGCCCGTCCGGGGTGATCGCCACGTCAGTCGCCAGCCCGTTGTCGGTGTCCAAGATCGTAACCAGCCGGTTCGTCGCAACCTCGATTGCGATGATCATCGTGTTAGCGTCCTGGACCATGTAGGCCAGCGCGCCGTCCGGAGTGAAGGCGATCCGGTCGCCGACGGGGGTGCTGAGGAATGGAAAGGCCACCTCGTGCGTCGCGGTGTCGATCACGGCGGGATCGCCCTCGGTGTCCAGCGCATACACCTGGCGACCGTCCGGGGTGATTCCCATGCCAGAGGGGAAGGGATTGATCGCGATGGTCGCAACGACCGCCTTTGAGGCCGTGTCGACCACGCTCACTGTGCCCCGCTCGTCGGGCGAGTCCCGCTCCTTATCGGTGGACACGTAGACCCGGGCACCGTCCGGCGTGACTACCGCCCCCTTCGGGCCGCCGCCGGGTCCGCTCACCACGACAGAGTCGGTGACCGTGTGCGTCGCGACGTCGATAATGCTGAGTACGCCACGCAGGTTGAGCCCGTCCCAGTTCGGCACGTAGAGCGTCCTGCCGTTCGGTGAGACCACAACCTCGGACGGCATCGAACCCACCGGGATCGTCGCGATCACAACATTGGTCGCGGTGTCGATCACAGTGACGGCGCCCAGGTCGGGTCCCGCAGTCGTGGTCCTGGTCATGGCCACATAGGCTCGGCTCCCGTCTGCCGCGATCGCGACCCGTCCTGGCTCCATTTCGACGGGGATCGTGGTGAGGACTTCGCTGGACGTCATACAGTCTCCTGTGTCCTACCGGCCGCAGTTCGTCACATCCCGGCAGGTCTGCGACGACGACCTGACCGTCGATGACGGTTGGTCCAGGGAAACGTTGAAGAGGAGAAATTACCACCTGTCGACGAGCAGGATGCCGCCATTTCACTCATTACCCCGTTGGGCGCTCGATCCTGCTGCCTGACCGGGAGGTCGCTTTGAGATCCGTTTCATGGTCTGGGGTCATCCGGCAGGTAGCCCAGAATCGGATGAATGAGCCCATCCCGTTGGCACGTAGACTCGGCCGCATGGACGCGTTCTGGCCGCTCCTGGGGGCCTTTGTTGCCGTAGGCGGCGCCCTGGCCAGCCTGCCATGGCTGGCATCCCGGGCTCGGCGCCGTGGGATCGCGGGCACCTTCCTGAACGTGGCCGACGAGATCTTCCATCCATCCGGCCAGCAATCCCGCATCGTGATCGAAGTACAGAGCGAACGTAAAGTTCCGACGCCCTCGCCTGGCGATCCGCCAGCCTGATCCGCAATTCAACGTCCAACAATCCGGCCAACATGAGGTGGTGGGCCATCGTGGTACGTGACTGGGAGTTCATCCCGACGCCCGGCCACACCCGGGCCACGTGTCGTACTTCCGGCCTGCGGACCGCGTCCTGATCACCGGCGAGTGTCGTCAACCCCAACGGCGGGAACAACGAATACTTGCTCGGGCGGAACAGTGGACTGGTCGCCTCCGCCAAGTCCGGCAGGATCATCGTGATCCGCATGGCCGGGACCCTACGGTGCGTCCCGCGCCACGAACAGCCATGTTTGGCGGTCCGACGTGCGTCGACCGCTTCGGAAGGAGCCCGCGATGCGGAAGATCATCTACATGATGTCGGTGTCGGTTGACGGCTTCATGGAGGGACCGAACCGTGAGATCGACTGGCACCAGGTTGACGAAGAACTGCACCGTCACTTCAACGAGCAACTCAGCGTGATGGGCGGGTTCCTGAGCGGCCGTGTCACCCACGAACTGATGGCCGGATTCTGGCCAACCGCCGACACCGACCCGTCAAGCACCGACTCGATGCGGGAATTCGCCGGGATCTGGCGGGACATGCCCAAGATCGTATTCTCCCGGACCTTGGAACGGGCGGACTGGAACACCACTGTGGTGCGGGAGTTCGATGCCGAAGAGATGAAGGAACTCAAGGCACAGCCCGGTGGAGACCTGGTGCTCGGCGGGGCCGACCTCGCAGTGGCGTTCATGCGGTACGACCTGATCGACGAGTACCGGATCTACGTCCACCCCGTGATCATCGGACGGGGCAAGCCGATGTTCCAGCCGTCAGACTTCAAGGCCGATCTTCGGCTGACCGAGACCCGGACCTTCGGAAACGGAGTGGTCCTGCTGCGCTACTCCCGGGCCGACGAGCCTGTAGCCCAGCCGTAGCAGGGCTGGGAAACTCGCGATCCGCTGATCCGATGCCTCCGGGCCGGCAGACTCAGGGTGGGTGGGAGGAGTCAGCCCGTGACCAGGCAGGAGACCATCCGGCAGGACGTACCCAGGCAGGACGTGTCCGCGGACCGGCAGCGGACCCTGCGGCGTGACAACGCCGTGGCGGCGGCGCTGCACGCCGTACAGGCGGTTGTGGTTCTCGTGCTGGCGACCGACTTCGCGCTGCCGGTCACGGCGAATTACCTGCAAGGTCCGCCGGGCACGTCGCCGCAGGAACCGGTCACCCTGTTCGACATCCCGACCGGGCTGGCGGTCGCCGGATTCCTGGCGCTGTCCGCGCTGGCGCACCTGATCGTCGGTACGGTCTGGTGGCGGCGTTATCTCTTCGACCTGGCCCGCCACCGCAACCCGGCTCGATGGGTGGAATACGCCTTCTCCGCGTCGCTGATGATCGTGCTGATCGCGCAACTGGTCGGGATCCTGGACGTCGCGGCACTGATCGCGATCTTCGGTGTCAACGCGTCGATGATCCTGTTCGGCTGGCTCCAGGAAAAGTACGAGGAACCGGGACGCGGAGGCTGGCTGCCGTTCATTTTCGGGTGCATCGCCGGGATCGTGCCCTGGCTGGCAATCCTGGTGTACGTGGTCGCGCCGGGGTCCAAGGCGTCGGTGTCACCGCCCGGGTTCGTGTACGGGATCCTGATCTCGCTGTTCGTACTGTTCAACATCTTCGCCCTGAACCAGTGGCTGCAGTACCGGGCGCGGGGGCGGTGGCGCGACTACCTGTTCGGCGAGAGGATCTACATCCTGCTCAGCCTGACCGCGAAGTCCGCGCTGGCCTGGCAGGTGTTCGGCGGCACGCTCGCGGGGTGACGACACGAGACGTCCTGCCGTCCGGCGGTTAGAGTCGCCGTCGTGCCTCCCGCTTCGACTCGTGACCAGTCCCCCCGCGTGCTCTCGCTCGACTGGTGGGTACGCGACCGCCGGGGAAGGCTGATCCTGGCCCAGTGGCCGAACCCCGCCCTCTGGGTGTCGGCGGTATCGCTCATCGTCGGGGCGACGGGCCTACTCGGAGCGGCACGCACCGAGACCCTCACGGTGGTCGGTCAAGGCGCGCTTGTGGTCTGGGCTCTGGACGAGTTGGTACGCGGTGCGAACCCGTTCCGAAGGCTGCTCGGCGCGGTGGTTCTTGTACCGCAGCTCCTGCTCTTGTTCGCCTGATCCGAACCGCCGCCGGCAGCACTCTCTGACAGTGCCCGCGTTGGTAAGTCGTTGCTTATATAAGCGTGGAGCAGTACGATCGCCGGGTGCACGCGTTCGATGTGCTGGGCGACCCGGTACGGCGACGGATCCTGGAACTGCTCGCGGACGGTGAGCAGACCTCCGGGGCGATCACCGACGTGATCCGGGAAGAGTTCGGCATCTCCCAGCCGGCGGTGTCGCAGCACCTGCGGGTGCTCCGGGAAACCGGATTCGCGACCGTACGAGCCGAAGGGGCCCGCCGGCTGTACTCGATCGACTCCCCCGCCCTGCGGGAGATCGACATGTGGCTGGAGCGGTTCCGCCGGTTCTGGAGCCAACGCCTGGACGCACTGGGTACGGAACTGGCACGCGGCGAGCGGGAACGACGCCTCACCCACGACGCGCGCCCGCCGACAACCCGCAGCGACCCGAAAAGAGGATGTAGCGATGATCGACATACCTGACGAGATCAATGCGATCCAGCGGAAGGTCGGCGAGCGAGCGTTCGGCGCTGGGGAGGGCCGTACCGTCCGGGTACGCCGCAGCTACGACGCACCGGTTGACGACGTGTGGGACGCGATCACCAACCCCGACCGGATCACCCGCTGGTTCCTACCGGTCAGTGGCGATCTCCGGCTCGGCGGTACGTACCAGCTCAAAGGCAACGCCCACGGTGAGATCCTGCGCTGCGAGCCACCCCGGCTGCTCAAGGTCAGCTGGATCTTCGGGGACAGCTCAAGCGAGGTCGAGGTACGGCTGTCAGCCAGCGACGGCGGCGGCACAAGGTTCGAGTTGGAGCACGCGTTGCCGCTCGACCCCGAGCACTGGGGCCGGTTCGGACCCGGGGCAGTCGGTGTCGGATGGGACCTCACAGTGCTCGGGCTGGGGCTGCACCTGCGCGGCGGGGCGATCGACGATCCGGACGAGTGGAGCCGGTCAGCAGAGGCGCGGGAGCTCATGACCCTGAGCAGCCGGGCGTGGGGCGCCGCACACAAGGCGTCCGGGGCGAGCCTCCAGGAGGCGACCGCCGCGATGGAGAACACCCGGCAGGCGTACGTCGGGGAGCCAGGTCCGGCCGAGTCGCCCGACGGCTGAGTTGGAAACCCTGTCTGCCGGGCCAAGGGGGTACGGGGTAGCATGGGCCCGGCACGCACCGGGGCAGGTAGCTCAGTCGGTACGAGCGTCCGCCTGAAAAGCGGAAGGTCGGCGGTTCGACCCCGCCCCTGCCCACCGCAATGGTCCGGCAAACCGCAGGTCACGCAGCTGGCGGTCTG
>DASUSI010000183.1:0-30875 GCA_036375165.1 Micromonosporaceae bacterium
CGGGCACGGGCCCGGCCGCGGCCCCGCCGGGACCCTCCCGGGCGAGCGGCGGTGGCATCGCCGGCCCGGGAGGGTGGCACCGAGGATATGGCTGTCGCCATCACTGGTACTTCTTGCGGTTCTCTTCGAGTATCTGGCCCGACTTGCGGGCAGCGTCCGCGAGGGCCTTGGCCGGGTCCTTCTTCAGCAGTACCGCCTCACTGATCGCCGTGTTGACCGGCCCGATCGCGTCCCCGATGCCCGGTACCGGCGGCGGGAAGTGCAGGTAGTCCACCTGCCGGCCGATCGCGGCCTGCTCGGTGAGCGCCTGGAACTCACTGGATTCTCGGACCGTCTTGCGGGCCGGCACCTGGCCGCCCTTCGCCCATTCCAGCGACTGCTGGCTGATCCAGTTGATGAACACCTTGGCCGCGGACAGCTTGTTGTTGTCCGGTTGGCGCTGCCGCAGCAGCACGAAGTTGTGGGAGCCGGCCCAGGCCGCCTGCTGGCTGCCGATCTGGGGCAGCGGGGCCACGCCCCATTCCAGATCCTTGACGCCCTTGAAGGTGTTGGTCGCCCAGATCCCATTCCAGTTGAACGCGGTCTTGCCGTTCTGGAACGCGGTCACGTCGGCGTCCTGGCCGACGTTGCGCGGGCTGTGTCCATTGCGGACCAGGTCCACCATCCAGGTGAGCGCCGCGACGCCGGGGTCCTCGGCGAACGTGGCCGCGCTGACGTCGGCGTTGAACATCTCGCCGCCGTGCTGCCACAGCAGCGACAGGAACACCATGTTCCCGGTGAACACGAACGGAGTCATCCACATGCCCTTGACCCCGGCACCCTTCAAAGCGTCCAGGGCCGACAGGTATTCGTCGGCGGTCTGCGGCGGCTTCTCGGGGTCGAGCTTGGCCTGCGCCATCACCTTCTTGTTGTAGAAGAAGCCGAGCGGGTGCATGTCCAGCGGAATGCCGTACCGCCTGCCCTTGTACTCACCGGCCTTCCAGACCGTCTCGGAGAAGTCACCGGCGCCCAGCTTCAGCGTCTCGGCGAGGTCGTCCAGCGGCAGGATCACGTTGCGGGCGGCGTTGGTGGCGAGGCTGTCCACGTGCATGATCCCGATGTCCGGGGCCTTGCCGCTGGCCACCGAGGCCGGCACCTTCTCGTAGTACGAGGCCCATTCGTACGTCGTGACCTTCACGTTGATGTTCTTGTGCTCGGAGTTGAACTTCTGCACCAGGTCCTTCATCACCGGGCCGTCGCCGCCGGTGAAGCCGTTCCAATAGTTCAGGTCCACCTTGGGGCCGGTGTACCCCGCTCCGCTGCCGGAGGGTGCCTCGGAACCACCCGAGCAGGCCGCGAGGCTGGCGGCAGCACCGAGTCCGGCGGTGAGGCCGAGGAAGTGGCGTCTGGTCAACGGGCCGCGCTGGTGTGGTGCGGTCATCAGTCTTCGCCCTCTCATGAGGTGGGGGGTGTGGTGAAGCGGAGCGCGTTCCAGGAGGTCGCGGGCAGCGGTACGGTCACCCGACCACCGTCCACCGTGGCCGGCGGGAGCCTGACGGGCCGGATCCGCTCCGGTGCCTCGGGCGTGTTGACGGCACCGGGGTCGCCGTCCGGGCGCAGCGTGAGATGCTCGGTGAGCCGGTGGCCGGGAAGCGACCGCAGGTCCACCCGCAGGTTCATGGGCTGTTCGGCCCGACTGACCGCGAACAGCACCAGCTCACCGGGTTCCGGGTCGAACGTGGCGACCGCCGAGACCAGCGGTGCGTCGCCGCGCCGACCGGCATCATGCAGCGGGGCCCTCGGCTCGGTACGCAGCACCATCCCCCGGGCCAGCCGGGAGGTCAGCGCGAACGGGTGGAAGATGCTCTGCCGCCAGGCCGGTCCGCCCGGCCGGGTCCGGATCGGCGCGATCACATTCACCAGTTGCGCCTGGTTGGCGATCGTGATCCGGTCAGCCCGCCGCAGCAGGCTGATCAGCATGTCCCCCACCACGACCGCGTCGGTGGCGGTGTAGTCGTCCTCGATCAGCGGCGGCAGGTCCAGATCCGAGCGGTCGGAGTCGGGGAGCAACCAGCCACGGTCCGACGGCTCGGTGAACTCGTGCTGATACCAGACGTTCCACTCGTCGAAAGCGAGCTGGATCCGTTTCCGTTTGCCGAGTTTCGCGCCGACGTGGTCGCAGGTGGCGATGACTCCCTCGATGAACCGGTCCATCACCACGGCCGAGGTGAGAAATTCCCGCCTGCGGACCGGGGTGTCCTCGCCGGGGTCGAAGTAGTGGTGCAGCGAGATGTGGTCGACCTCGTCGTACGCGTGTTCCAGCACGGTGGCTTCCCATTCCCCGAACGTCGGCATCAGGGAGTTGGAACTGCCGGCCGCGACCAGTTCGATGTCCGGGTCCACCAGCCGCATCGCCTTCGCGGTCTCGGTGGCCAACCGGGCGTACTCGACCGGGGTCTTGTGCCCGACCTGCCACGGCCCGTCCAGTTCGTTGCCGAGGCACCAGAGCCGGATGTTGTGGGGTGCCTCGACGCCGTGTTCGCGGCGCAGGTCCGACAGTTGGCTGCCGGACGGGTGATTGCAGTACTCCAGCAGGTCGCACGCTTCCTGGACGCCCCGGGTGCCGAGGTTGACGGTCATCATCGGCTCTGCCCCGGCGGCCCGGACCCAGGTCATGAACTCGTTCAGTCCGAACGCGTTGCTCTCCAGGGTGCGCCACGCCAGGTTGAGTCGCTTTGGCCGCTCGCCGACCGGACCCACCCCGTCCTCCCAGCGGTAGCTGGAGACGAAGTTGCCGCCCGGGTAGCGCACCACGCTCACCCCGAGTTCCCGAGTGAGTTCCAGCACGTCGCGACGCAGCCCGTGCTCGTCAGCGGTGGGATGGCCCGGCTCAAAGACGCCGCCGTACACACACCGGCCCATGTGCTCCACGAACGACCCGAACAGTCGCCGGTTCACGTCCGCCACCCGGAAGTCGGGATCGATGACCACGTCGGCTGTCAGCGGGCCGGAGTCCATGCCGGTTACTCTTACCGGGTCCTTACAACGTTGTAAAGGCTTGCCTGTGGAACGATGCAGAACCATCGGGGAGCAGGAGGAGGCCGGGGTGCGGGCTCGGTTGAAGGATGTCGCGGAACGTGCTGGCGTATCCATCAAAACCGTGTCGAACGTGGTGAACGGCTACGCCCACGTTCGTCCCGACACCCGCAACCGGGTCCAACAGGCGATCCGGGAGCTCCAGTACCGACCCAACCTCTCGGCACGCAGCCTGCGGGCCGCCCGCTCCGGCGTGGTCGCGCTGGCGCTCCCGGAACTCGACGTGCCTTACTTCGCTGAACTGGCCCGCCACATCGTGACCGCGGCCGAGCAGCGCGGCTGGACTGTGCTGATCGACCAGACCGAAGGCTCCCGGGACCGGGAACGGGTGGTCGCGGACGGGATCCGGCGGGAACTGATCGACGGCCTGATCTTCAGTCCGCTGGCGCTGACCGGGGCGGACCTCGCGGAACGCAGCGACTCCACCCCGATGGTGCTGCTGGGGGAACGGATCGGCGGCGAGGACCTGATCGCCGACCACGTGATGGTGGACAACGTGGCCGCCGCCCGACAAGCCACCGGACACCTGGTCGACCTGGGACGACACCGGATCGCCGCGATCGGCGTGCAGGCCGTGCCGTCCGGGGAGACCGCGAGACTCCGGCTGCGGGGTTACCGGGAAGCACTCAACCAGGCCGACATCGACGTCGAACCGGCGCTGCTACGCCCTGCGACGGCGTACCACCGGGCCGACGGCGCGGCAGCGATGGCGGCGCTGCTGGACCTGCCGCAGCCGCCGGACGCGGTGTTCTGCTTCAACGACCTGCTCGCCCTTGGCGCCCTGCGCAGCCTGCTCGGGAGAGGCGTCCGGGTGCCGGAAGACGTCGCGCTGGTCGGCTTCGACGACATCGAAGACGGTCGGTACGCCACCCCGAGCCTGACCACGGTACGGCCCGACAAGGAGCAGATCGCCAGCCTCGCGGTGGAGCTGCTGGCCGACCGGCTCGCCGGGGACCGGCACACGCCGCCCCGGGAACTCGTCGCCGCCCACCGGCTGGAGATCCGGGAGAGCACCGCCGGACGCTCTCAGAATGTGTAGAGCTGGAACCCGGTGGCCATCCGGCCACCGAACCGGGGTGCCACCAACGACGCCACGGTCTCCAGAAACCCCTCGGGGTCGGCCATCGGGTGATCCCCCAGTCCTACCAGGTACGTGCGGTGCGCCCGCAGCGCTTCAACACCGACCGGAAGGGTGTCGGTGATGTCCACCGCGTGCGTCGGGTACGGCGAGCCCGCCACCGCGACGTAACGCACCCCGGACCAAGGGCTCAGCCCCTGCTCTACGAGATCCGGGAAAATCCAGCGGTTACCGGTGTCGCTCACCGCGTCCAGGACGGCCCGGCCGACCGCCCGGTGGTCCGGGGTGTTCCAGTAGCTGCCGTCCCAGGTGTCGTGGAAGTTTCCGGTCACCAACAACTCAGGGCGGTGTCGGCGGATCGCGGCGGCGATGTCCCGGCGCAGCGTTATGCCGTACTCGATCACCCCGTCGGAGTAGGCCAGAAACTCGACCGTCGAGGCCCCCGCGATCTCGGCGCTGCGCCGTTGCTCGGCCTCCCGGATCCGGGCCGATTCCAGGGGCGGTATCCCGTCGATGCCGGCCTCCCCTCGGGTCGCCAGAAGGTACGCCACCTCCTTGCCGGCCCGGGTCCACGCGGCGACGGCGGCGGCCACGCCGTACTCCAGATCGTCCGGGTGTGCCACAACCGCGAGCGCCCGCCGCCAGTCCGTGGGCAGCGGCTCAAGTTGATCGGTCACCACGTGATCACTTCACCACGCCCAGAACAACGACCCGACGGAAACCGCCGTTTCGGCGGCCTATGTGTCGTGACAGCGACAGCTTAGTGACAATTCGCTCCGTCCGCAGAACCTGTCTCCCCTTCGACCGCAGCAAGATCCGCACCCCGAAGCCCCACGTCCGATTGAGATGAATCGGCAGGTCGGACCGGCATTCAAATAGATATTTGACGACTCTTCGCGGTCCTCACGCTTTACTCCGGTGTCCGGTTGCAGTCGGATATTCGTCAGTCGCGTCACTCGATTCCGGTGACGTTTTTCGGTGGCAATCGTAAATAACTGACGTAGCGTGTCACACGAGCGTCGATTCTTGGCATGACACTCACATCCATCTCTTTCCTACAGTGGAGATCTGGCATGAAACCAGTTCTACGGGCGGCCACTGTCGCTATGACACTCGCGGTGTCATACGGCATGATCGCCAGCAGCCCAGCCACAGCCGACGGCCGCAACCCCACCCGATCCTCCGTCGCCGTGACCGACAACCCGGTCAAGGCGAACGAAGCCAGAAAGCTGAACACCCTGCCGTACCGGGACCCCTCCCGCAGGCAACGCAGCTCAGCGGCACGGGCGTCGGCTCAGGCCACGATGCCCGCCACAGGCACCACGACCACCGGCCGCCCGGCGGCCACTGAGGACAGCCGCACCTCCCAACCGGCGGCCACCACGGCAGCGGCGAAGCCGTACGACATCGACGGCGACGGTGACGCCGACGCGGTCGTCGGCGCGGTCGGTGAAGACCTCGGCTACGACACCGAAGCCGGGATGCTGCACGTGCTCAAGGGCAGCTCCGGTGGCGTCACCACTTCCGGCGACAAGGTCATCCACCAGGACACCTACGGCGTGCCCGGCTCGGCCGAAGACTTCGACTGGTTCGCCTGGACCAACACCAGCGGCGACTTCAACGCCGACGGGTACGCCGACATCGCGGTATCCGCCATCGGGGAAGACATTGGCTCCACCTGGGATACCGGCCTGGTTCAGGTGTTCTACGGCTCCGCGACCGGCCTGCGCAGCAGCGGTGTCACCGGCCTCGAAGTGCCTCGGTTCGACCTTTTCCTCGGGGTCGGACTCGCGGCCGGCGACTTCAACGGCGACGGCCGCGACGACCTCGCGGTCGGCGGACCCGGCAACGACAATGCTGCCGGTTCCGTGTTCGTGTACCCCGGCACAGCCACCGGACTGTCCACCACATACCAGGAGTTCATCCAGGGCGGCGACGTCCCCGGCAGTTCCGCAGATCTCGAGTACTTCGGCGAGGCTCTGGCGGCGGGTGACATCAACGGCGACGGCCACGACGATCTGGCCATCGGGGCAGCCGGTGACTCGGACGACCTCGGTTGGCCGATCGGGTCGGTGACCCTGCTCTACGGCCATACCTCCGGACTGAACGCCAACCACGACGCGCAGCGGTTCAGCAAGGAGACCCCAGGCGTGCCCGGCGACGGCGGATCGTCCGCCGACGAGTCTTTCGACGACTTCGGGTACGACGTCACACTCGCTGACTTCAACGGTGACAGCAAGGCCGACCTGGCAGTGGGTGCGCCGGGCTCCGCGGTGACCTACAACGGCGTCCGCAAGCCCGACGCGGGCACCGTCACCGTGCTCTACTCGAACGGAACACAGATCGGCACCGACAACGCGATCGAGATCACCGAGGCCACCGCCAACATCCCGGGAATCCCCAGCGACTACGACTACCTAGGGGAGGTCGTGACCAGCGGTGACGCCAACGGCGACGGCAGGTCCGAACTCGCGATGTTCAGCCTGGGTGACGGCTACGTCACCGTGATCCCCGGCAGCGCCACCGGACTCCTGCCCACCAGCGCCAAGGGCTGGACCCAGGACTCCTACGGAATCCCCGGCGTCGATGAATCCGGTGACCGGTGGGGCAACTCGCTGCGATTCGCAGATATCAAAAAGACCGGATACCAGTCCCTGATCGTCGGGGCAGACGGGGAAAACAACTTCCGGGGCGCGTTCACCGTGATCCACAGCACCAGTAGCGGGCTGACCGGCCCTGGGTCCCAGGCGTTCTCCCAGGACACCTACGGCGTGGAGGGCACCGCCGAGGCCGGCGACGGCTTCGGATCGTTCTTCTGACCGGCCGCACGAATCGTCCGCCGGTGGGGCCCATACCCTGCCGGCGGATCTTTCCTTGTCTCAAATCCGCCGCCTGCCCGGGGCTCCTGGGGTAAGGATGAATCAGCAGGTCAGGCCGCCCTTTCAACCGGATATCTGGACAACTCTCCACGGTTCCGACGTTTGACTCCGGTGTTTGGTTGCAATCGGATATACGTCAATCACATCCCCCACTTGGGTGATGGTTTTCTTCCCTCCACTATCAACAATTGGTGGAAGTTGTCGCGCCTGACGCTGACGTTGGCGCGGCCTTCGCACATTCCCCCATTCCCTACAGTGGAGATCTGGCATGAAACCAGTTCTACGGGCGGCCACTGTCGCTACCACACTCGCGGTGTCGTACGGCATGATCGCCAGCACGCCGGCCACGGCCGGCGACGCCGTAACCAGCCGTGCCAGCCTGACAGCAGCGCACGGCACGGGACCCCTGGCAAACCCCACAGTGCCCGGCACGCTGCGCGACCGTCCCGACCGGGTGGCCTCCGTGCTGGCCAACCAGGCCCGCGGCGGCGCTCCCGACCGGGCTGACGCGTCGGTGGCCCCCGGGGCCGCCAAGCCGGTCGGTACCACCGTGCGCGGACCAGCGGCCAGGCCGGCGGTGGCGACCGCGGTGAAGGCGGCACCGTACGACATCAACGGCGACGGTTACCGCGACGTGGTCATCGGGGCACCGGGCGAGAACCTCGGCCCGGACACCGACGCCGGCATGTTCCACGTGTTCTACGGCCGGTCCACCGGACTCACCGGCTCCGGCAGCATCGTGATCCACCAGGACACCCCCGGGGTTCCGGGATCCCCGGAGGACTACGACCAGTTCGGCTACGCGAACACCAGCGGCGACTTCAACGCCGACGGCTACGCCGACGTGGCGGTGTCCGCCAACACCGAGACGCTGGGTTCGGTCGTGGACGCCGGCCTGGTCCTGGTGTTCTACGGCTCGGCCACCGGGCTGCGCACCGACAACGTGCTCAGCCTCGGGATCGCGCGCTGGGAGCTGTTCTTCGGCAACGCGCTGACATCGGGCGACTTCAACGGCGACGGCCACGACGACCTCGCGGTCGGCGGTCCCTGGCACGATGGCGGCCCCGGGCTCGACTCCGGATCCACCTTCGTCTTCAACGGCGGCGCCAGCGGACTGTCCACCGCGTACCAGGAGTTCTACCAGGGCGGCGGCACCGTGCCAGGCGTGGCGGGCCAGTACGACTCCTTCGGCGCGGCCCTGTCCGCCGGTGACGTCAACGGCGACGGCAGCACCGATCTGGTGGTCGGGGCATTCCTCGACTGGGAGGACCTCGGCTGGCCGATCGGGTCGGCGACCGTGCTGTACGGCAGCGCCGCCGGGCTGAACTCCAACGCGGACGGACAGCGGTTCAGCAAGCAGACCCCTGGAGTACCGGGATCCGGCGGGTCGTTCAATGACACCACGGACGACCCGGATGGGTTCGGTTTCCAGGTGGCGCTGTCCGACTTCACCGGTGACGGCAAGGCAGATCTCGCGGTGGGCGCTCCCGGCTCACCGGTCAGCGTCGACGGGGTACGCAAGCGGGACGCCGGAACCGTCACGGTTCTCTACTCGGACGGCACCCGGATCGGCACCGTCAATGCGGTCCAGGTGACCCAGCAGACCGCCGGGATGCCCGGCACCGCCGGATACGAGGACTACTTCGGATGGACTCTGGCGGCTGGCGACGTCAACGGCGACGGCAGGTCGGAACTGGCCATCTTCAGCCCCGGCGACACGTACGTCACGGTTGTCCCGGGCGGTTCCAGCGGACTGGTGTACGCGAACGCCCGGGGCTGGACCCAGAACTCGTCCGGAATCCCGGGCAGCAGCGAGTCCGGTGACTGGTGGGGTAACTCGCTTCGGTTCGCGGACATCAAAGGCACCGGGTACGCCTCACTCGTCGTGGGAGCCGACGGCGAGAACAGCTACCGGGGCGCGTTCACCGTGATCCACAGCACCGGTACCGGGCTCACCGGCACCGGCGCCCAGGCGTTCTCACAGGACTCGCCCGGCGTACCGGGAACCGCCGAAGCCGGCGACTCCTTCGGGGTCTTCTTCTAGAGGACCGCACGGATCGTCCGCCGGTGGGGATCCCCGCTCCCCGCCGGCGGACCCGCGCGCCAGCCCATCGGGCCGGGTGCTCGTCCGGTGCGCGCCGCGGCGTACTGCTGAGTGTTTCCGGGGCCTGCGGACACCGGCCGCTCACTTCGGGAACCCCATGGCCGGTCCGGAGGTGCGGTCTCCGGTGCTGGGCTACGCTCCGACATCATGTGCGGCATCGTGGGGTACGTCGGTACGCAGTCCGCTCTCTCCGTGGTCCTCGACGGGCTGCGCCGACTGGAGTACCGGGGGTACGACTCAGCCGGTGTGGCGATCGTCGACGGCGGGCGGCTGCTGACCGAGAAACGGGCCGGCAAGCTCGGCAACCTGGAAAAGGCGCTCAGCGAGGGCGGTGCGGGTCTCGACGGCAGCGGCACCGGCATCGGGCACACCCGGTGGGCCACGCACGGTGCGCCCAACGACCGCAACGCCCACCCGCACCTGTCGTACGACAGGAAGGTCGCGGTGATCCACAACGGGATCATCGAGAACTTCGCCCGACTCCGCGCCGAACTGGAGGCCGGCGACGTCGACTTCACCAGCGACACCGACACCGAGACCGTGGCCCATCTGCTGGCTCGGGAACTTTCGACCCTGCCCGCCGAGCCGAGTTCGCTCGCCGAGGCGATGCGCCGCGCCTGCGGCCGGCTGGAGGGCGCGTTCACCCTGCTCGCGGTGCACGCGGACCACCCCGACGTGGTGGTCGGGGCACGGCGCAACAGCCCACTGGTGGTGGGACGCGGTGACGGTGAGCACTTCCTCGCCAGCGACGTCGCGGCATTCATCGCCCACACCCGGAACGCTGTCGAACTGGGCCAGGACCAGGTCGTGGAGATCACCCCGGGCGGAATCGTGGTGACGGACTTCGACGGCCGGCCGGCCGAGGGCAAGGACTACCACGTGGACTGGGACGCCGCCGCCGCCGAGAAGGCCGGCTACGACTACTTCATGCTCAAGGAGATCGACGAGCAGCCCCGCGCGGTGGCTGACACCCTGCGCGGCAGGCTCACCGAGTCCGGCGAGATCCTGCTGGACGAGGTCCGGCTGTCCGACCAGGACCTGCGCGACGTCGACAAGATCTTCGTGATCGCCTGCGGTACGTCGTACCACGCCGGGCTGGTCGCCAAGTACGCGATCGAGCACTGGACCCGGATCCCCTGCGAGGTTGAGCTGGCCAGCGAGTTCCGGTACCGGGACCCGGTGCTGGACCGGTCCACGCTGGCCGTGGTGATCTCCCAGTCCGGGGAGACCATGGACACCCTGATGGCACTTCGGCACGCCAAGGAGCAGAAGGCGCGGGTGCTGGCGATCTCCAACACGGTCGGCTCCACGATCCCCCGGGAGTCCGACGCCGCCCTCTACACCCGGGCCGGCATCGAGATCGCGGTGGCCTCGACCAAGGCGTTCCTCACCCAGCTCGTCACCTGCTACCTGGTGGGCCTGCACCTGGCGCAGGTCCGGGGCATCAAGTACGCCGACGAGGTCGGTGCCGTGCTCGCGGAACTGGCCGCGATGCCCGACAAGATCTCCGCCGTGCTGCGCCGGATGGATCCGGTACGCCAGTTGGGCCGGGACCTGGCGGGTTCGGACTCCGTGCTCTTCATCGGCCGGCACGTCGGGTTCCCGGTGGCCCTCGAAGGCGCGCTCAAGCTGAAGGAACTGGCGTACATGCACGCCGAGGGGTTCGCGGCCGGCGAGTTGAAGCACGGGCCGATCTCGCTGATCGACGACGGCACCCCGGTGGTGGTGATCGTGCCTTCCCCGCGTGGCCGGGCCGTGCTGCACGACAAGGTGGTCTCCAACATCCAGGAGGTCAAGGCGCGCGGTGCCCGGGTGATCGCCGTGGCGGAGGAGGGCGACCGGGCGGTGTCCGGGTACGCCGACCACCTGATCCCCGTACCGGCGGCACCGACGCTGCTGGCCCCGATGCTGACCACGGTGCCGCTGCAGGTGCTGGCGTGTGAGATCGCGTCCAGCCGGGGCCACGACGTCGACCAGCCCCGCAACCTCGCGAAGTCCGTCACCGTCGAGTAGCGGCCGGTCTGCCGGCCCGACCGGGTCACCGGTCAGGCCGGCAGGTCCGGAGCCTCAGGTGAGCAGCGAGTAGAGCAACCGGTTCGGGGTGCCGACACCAGGGTTCTTGATCACACCCATGGTGGCGTTGGCGTTGATCGTGTCGTGCACCTGCTGCGCCGTCGCGGCGGGGTGGAACTCCAGGTAGAGCGCTGCCACGCCGGTCACGTGCGCGGTGGCGAACGAAGTCCCGCTGAGGGTGTTCGTACCCCCGGTGTACCAGGTCGTCGTGATGGTCACCCCGGGTGCGAACAGGTCAACACACGGCCCGTAGTTGGAGAACGATGCCCGATAGTCGTTGCGGTCGCTGGCCGCCACGGTGAGTGCCCCGGGTACCCGGGCCGGGGTGTAGTTGCAGGCGCTGGCGTTGCTGGCGCCTGCCGCGACCGAGTACGAGACCCCGGCCGCGAGGGAACGCTTCACCGCGTCGTCCACGGAGGTGTTGGGACCCCCGCCGAGCGCCAGGATCGCGGTCGCCGGCTTGACGCGGGTGCGGGTGACCCAGTCGATGCCCGCGATCACCCCGGAGTAGGTCCCTGAGCCGGAGCAGTTGAGCACCCGTACCGGAACGAACCAGACGTCCTTCGCCACGCCGTGCGTCTCCCCACCGATGATCCCGGCGAGCGCGGTGCCGTGGCCGTTGCAGTCATCCGCATTCGTGTCGTTGTCGATGACGTCGTAGCCGGGCAGCACCCGTCCGCTGAGGTCTGGATGGCTGGCCCGGATCCCGGTGTCGATGACGTATGCCCGGACTCCCCGGCCGGTGCTGAGCCACCGGTACGTGTTGTTCAGCGGCAGGGCACGCTGGTCGATGCGGTCCAGTCCCCAGGACGGGACCGGGCTCTGGGAACCGCTGGTCAACGTCCCGGGATCGGCCTGGACGGCCGCGGTTTCGGTCCGGGTGGCGGCGGCGCGCACGACCCGGTCGTGTTCCACGTACGCCACGGCGGGGTCACGTCGTACGACGGCGAGTTCGGTGCCGGTGAGTTTCGCCGAGAATCCGGTAATGGTGGCCGAGTACCGGTGCTCGACAGTGGCGCCGGCCCGGCGGGCGACCGCGTCAGTGGTGCCGGGCGATGCGCCCGGCTTCAGGACGACGATGTAACCCCCGGTGCCGCTACTGCCCAGCAACGGTGCGGTGTGCCCCTGCGCCGCGGTGGCCACCGACGGCGTCAGGGTGATCGCGACCGCGGCGGCTGCGGTCACGAGGATCTTGGTACGCATGTGGTGCCTCCCCAGGTCCCGACAGCGTGGGTGCATTCCACCCGCGCCGGGTTTGCCGAAAAGTAACACAACTGACACGGGGCGTGAAGGTTCCTGATGCCACGGATCACAGCGACCGAGGCACCGCCGGGCCATCGCGATCACTAGGGTGAGCCCATGACGTGCGCCACACGTACGCCCGGCACCGTGGCATCGCACAACCGCGACCTGGGAGTCGCGGAATGATCGTCGCGGTGGGGATCGACGTGGTGCTCGTCGAGCGGTTCGCCAGGGCACTGGCCCGCACCCCGCTGCTCGCCGAGCGGCTGTTCACCGCGGACGAACGCACCACCGCGAAAGGCAACCCGCGCTCCGCCGAGTCGCTCGCCGTGCGCTTCGCCGCCAAGGAGGCGGTCGCCAAGGCCCTCGGCGCACCAGCCGGGCTGCACTGGCACGACTGCGAGGTGATCAACGACCCGGACGGCCGGCCGTGGCTCACCGTCTCGGGAACCGTGGCCGCCGTCGCCGCGGAACGCGGGATCGCCCGATGGCACCTCTCGCTGTCCCACGACGGCGGCATCGCGTCGGCCATGGTGGTGGCGGAAGGAGACTGAGGTGCGTGCGGCGTGGTCGGTCTCGGCCGTCAGGGAGGCCGAGGAGGCCCTGATGGCGCGGCTGCCCGAGGGCACGCTGATGCGGCGGGCGGCAGCCGGGCTGGCCCGCAGATGCGCGCTCACCCTCCCCCGGGTGTACGGCGCCACCGTGCTGCTGCTGGTCGGCTCCGGCGACAACGGTGGCGACGCGCTCTACGCGGGCGCGCGACTGGCGCGGCGCGGTGCGCGGGTACACGCCCGGCTGCTGAACCCGGCGAAGGCGCACCGGGGCGGTCTGGCCGCGTTCAGAGCGGCCGGCGGTCGGGTGGCGTCACGGGTTCCGGACCGGGTCGACCTGGTGGTCGACGGGATCGTCGGGATCGGCGGCCAGGGCGGACTGCGCCCGGATGCCGCCGCGACCCTGGAGGCACTGCCGGACGACGCCACGGTGCTCGCGGTGGACGTACCCAGCGGGATCGGGGTGGACTGCGGCACGGTGACCGGTCCGGCGGTCCGCGCGGACATCACGGTGACCTTCGGCTGTCTCAAGCCGGGCCTGGTGGTGGGGCCGGCGGCGGCGTACGCGGGACAGGTGGAACTGGTCGACATCGGATTGCGGCCGTACCTCACCGGCGACCCGGTGGTGCGGGTCCCCGACCTGGCGGACGTGGCCGGATGGTGGTGTCGGCCGCGGCCCGAGGACGACAAGTACACCCGGGGTGCGGTCGGTGTGGCGGCCGGCTCGCCGCCGTTCACCGGGGCCGCGGTGCTCTCGACCGGCGGTGCGCTGGCCGGACCGGCGGGATTCCTGCGGTATGCCGGTGCCGCTGCCGACCAGGTACGGCAGCGGTGGCCGGAGGCTGTGATCACCGAGCGGGTCGCCGACGCCGGACGGGTGCAGGCGTGGGTGGTCGGGCCGGGCCTGGGCACCGACGAACAGGCGGTCCAGGAACTCCGGTCGGTGCTGGCCGCGCCGGTACCGGTGTGCCTGGACGCCGATGCGCTCACCCTGATCGCCCCGGACCCTCCGGGCTGGCTGGCCGGGCGGCGGGCACCCACGGTCCTGACCCCACACGACCGGGAGTTCGCCCGGCTCGGCGGGGAGCGCCCGAACCATGCCGGGCGGGTGGCCGCGGCGCTACGCCTGGCGAGTTGGCTCAGCGTGGTGGTGCTGCTCAAAGGCGACCGTACGATCGTGGCCACACCGGAGGGCCTCGCGTACGCGAACCCCACCGGATCCCCGGCCCTGGCCACGGCCGGTACCGGGGACGTGCTCTCCGGCCTGATCGGCTCCCTGCTCGCCGCCGGGATCCCGGCAGAGCGGGCAGCGGTGGCCGGAGCGTTCGCGCATGGCCTGGCAGGACGGCGGGCCGCCGCCAGTGGCCCGGTGACGGCACAGCACGTAATGACACAACTTCGGTACGTGGTACGCGACATCACCCGCCACGCCACGCGTCCCAGCCCTCTCCCCTCGTGATCGCGGATCCGGGTACGGGCCGAAGTCGCATTCCACTTCCGTACCAAATAACGATCTTGCTGGTGGTGGTCGGGTGTTTCCGTCCCTACCGATCAGTACGCTTGTGATATGTGGCAGGCGGAAGCCCGGATCGATCTCGCTGCGATCCGGCAGAACGTGGCCCGGCTCAAGCAGGGCACCAGCGCCGAACTGATGGCGGTGGTCAAGGCTGACGGCTACGGCCACGGCATGGTGCCGGCGGCCCGCGCGTCGCTCGCCGCCGGTGCCAGCTGGCTCGGTGTCTGCACCCTGGAGGAGGCGCTCGCACTCCGGGACGCCGGCATCACCGCACCGGTGCTGGCCTGGCTGGTCAGCCCCGGGCTGGAGTTGCACCGGGCAGTGGCCGCGGACGTCGACCTGTCGGTGGCCAGCGGCGGACTGCTGGACGAGGTCGTGACAGCCGCCCGCCGGGTCTCCCGGCCCGCCAGGGTCCACCTGAAGGTCGACACCGGCCTGACCCGGGGTGGTGCCACCGTCGCGGACTGGCCCACGCTGCTGGAAGCCGTCGCCAAGGCGCAGGCGGACGGCGCGATCGAGACCGTCGGAATCTGGAGCCACTTCGCGTACGCGGACGCACCGGGTCACCCGACCATCACCCGCCAGATCGCGGTGTTCCGGGAGGCACTCGAGGCGGCGGCACGCCTCGGGGTACGCCCGGCATACCGGCACCTGGCGAACTCCGCTGCCACACTGACCCTCCCCGAAGCCCACTTCGACCTGGTACGGCCCGGAATCGCGGTGTACGGGCTGTCCCCGATCCACGGCACCACCGCCGCGTACGGCCTGCGACCGGCGATGACCCTGCGCGCCCGGGTGATGCTCGCCAAGCGAGTCCCCGGCGGCTCCGGGGTCTCCTACGGGCACGCGTACACCACACCGCGGGAGACCACAGTGGCCGTGATCCCACTCGGATACGCCGACGGGATCACCAGAGCGGCCGGAAACGCCGGTCCGCTCCTGCTCGGCGGCAAGCGGCGACAGATCGCCGGGCGAGTGTGTATGGACCAGTTCGTCGTTGATGTCGGCGACGACGAGGTCAGCGCGGGGGATATGGCCACGATCTTCGGCCCGGGAGATCACGGTGAACCCACTGCGGACGACTGGGCCGAGGTGCTGGACACGATCAGTTACGAGGTCGTGACCCGTATCGGTCCCCGGGTGCCACGGGTGTACGACGGTGAGGTCGATGTCGATGGGAGAGAACGGTCGGAGACCGGTACGTGAGCGGCGAGCCAGACGGCCGTCAGGGCCGTTCCACGTCGCGCGGCCGGCCGGTCGCGCGGGGTGCGGGGCTGGCCAGCGCGGTACTCGGTGCGGCTGTCGGCGTGGTGGCCGGCGTGGTCCTGGAACGGTATGTGATGGACCGTACACGTGGCCTGGCTGATCCGTACGCGCATGAGCCGTTCGGGAGGCTTCCGGCCGACCGGACGCTCACCGTACGGGTGGACAGTGACCGGCCTCCGGAGCACGTCGATCTGCACGTGGAGATCGTCGAACCGCCCGGCGGGCTTCCCCCGGACCTGACGGTGGTGTTCGTGCACGGGTTCTGCCTGAACCTGGGCACTTTCCACTTCCAGCGCCGGGCGCTGGCCGACCAGACCGACCCGCGGGTCCGGATGGTCTTCTACGACCAGCCAGGTCATGGCCAGTCCGGGCGCCTGGCCGCGGGCGAGTACACCCTCGAGGCGCTCGGCAAGGCGCTGGAGCGGGTGATCGAGACAGTCGCCCCGGACGGACCGCTGGTGCTGGTCGGGCACTCCATGGGCGGCATGACGATCATGGCGCTGGCGGAGGACCACCCTGACCTGTTCGCCGAGCGGGTGGTCGGCGTTTCGTTCATCTCCAGTTCGGCGGGCGGCCTGGACCAGGTGAACTTCGGCCTGCCCGACGTGTTCGCACGGATCCGCCGGCCGCTGGTGCCGGTGCTGACCGGTGTCAACCGGCTCAGCCCCACGGTGGTGGAACGCGCCCGCCGGATCTCCAGCGACCTGGCATGGTTGCTCACCCGCCGGTACGGCTTCGGCAGCCGATCACCGAGCCAGGCGTTGGTGTCGTACGTGGAACAGATGAACTCCACCACCACCGTCGAGGTGATCGTCGGCTATCTGCGCACGCTGTTCGAACACCTGCGGCACGAAGCGCTGGAGACTCTGCAGGGCATCGAGACCCTGGTGGTGGGCGCCGACCAGGACCTGATCACCCCGGCGTCGCACTCCGAGGAGGTGGCCCGGCTGCTGCCCGGTGCCGAACTGGTGGTGGTCAGGGGTGGCGGCCACATGGTGCTGATGGAGTTCCACGAGGAGGTCACCGAACACCTGGTGCAATTTCTCCGGCGGGCTGCCCGCGCCAGCGCCGTGCCTTCGCTGGAACCGCCCCGGCGGCGGCGTTTCCCGCGCCGCCCCTTCCGCAGGCGGGCACAGTGAGCCAGGCCCGGAGGTGGCGCGAGTTGGCCGCGCGGGTGTCCGACTGCCAGCAGTGTCCAGAACTGGCGAACGCACGCCGCCAGGTGGTGGTCGGGGAGGCACCAGCGGGTGCCCGCTTGGCCCTGGTCGGGGAGGCACCGGGCGCACAGGAGGACGTGGCTGGTCGGCCGTTCGTTGGTCGGGCCGGTCAACTGCTGGATCTGTTGCTCACCGACGCCGGGTTGGTACGTGACGACATCACCGTGCTGAACGTGGTGAAGTGCCGCCCGCCGGGCAACCGTACGCCCCGGCGGGGCGAGGTGGACCAGTGCCGACCGTGGCTGACGGGGCAACTCGACGTCGTGGCACCGGAACTGGTGGTGGCGCTCGGCCTGACCGCGGTGACCTGGTTCCTCGGCCGGCGTACCAGCCTGGCGGGCGCACGCGGCACGGTGCATCGGGTCGCGGTGGGCGAGCGGACGGTGTCCGTGCTCGCCACGTACCATCCATCGGCGGCGATCCGGTTCGGGCCCGGTGGCGCCCCCATGGCGGCACTGCGGGAGGACTTGGCGCTGGCCGCCAAGATGTTGGGTGACGGGGAAACGCGATGAGCGGGCCAGAACTGCTGTGGACCCTACGTGGGCCGGAGGACACCCGGCGGCTGGGGCGTGAGGTGGCGTCACTGCTCCGCCCGGGTGACCTGGTGGTCCTGGTGGGCCGGCTGGGTGCCGGGAAGACCGTGTTCGTCAAGGGCCTCGGCGACGGCCTCGGGGTGACCGGCGAGATCACCAGTCCGACTTTCGTGATCGCCCGGGTGCATCGGCCGGATCCGGCACGCGGGGGCCGGTTCCCACTGGTGCATGTGGACGCGTACCGGCTGGGCGGTGTCAGCGAGGTGGACGACCTGGACCTGGACGCGGCGCTGGAGGAGTCGGTGACCGTGGTCGAGTGGGGTGGCGGGCTGGTGGAGCACCTGACCGACGCCTGGCTGGAGGTACGGATCGAGCGGTCCTCGGACGACGACATCCGAACCACCGAGTTGGTGGGTCACGGCGGTGACTGGGCGCGGCGGGTCGCCGTACTGGCGGCCACCGGTGCTCCGGCCCGGCCCGGTTAGGCTGCCTGCCGTGTACGCGCTGGTACTGGACACCGCGACGCCGGCGGTGACCGCGGCGGTGGTGGAGCTCACCGGGGCCGCTGTGACGGTCCGATCGGTTCGTACCACGGTGAACCCGCGGGCACACGGCGAGTTGCTCGCTCCGGGGATCCGGGCGGCGCTGGCGGAGGCCGGTGTCGCCATGCCCGAGTTGGGCGCTGTGGTGGCGGGTGTCGGACCGGGGCCGTACACCGGGCTGCGGGTCGGACTGGTCACCGCCATCGCGATCGGCCAGGTGCTCGGCGTTCCGAGCTACGGGGTGTGTTCGCTGGACGGCATCGGCGGAGCCGATCCGGGGCCCGGCAGGCTGGTCGCCGCCACCGATGCCCGGCGGCACGAGATCTACTGGCGGGTGTACGAAAAGGCGATGCCGGTCACCGAGCCGGCGGTGGACCGGCCGGATGTGGTGGCCGGCCGGATCGCCGTGCTCGGGGTGACCCGCGCGGCGGGTGAGGGTGGGGTCCGGTACGCCGACGCGCTGGGCGTACCAGCCGGCGAGCCGCGCTTTCCGGACCCGCTGACCCTGGCCGGGATCGCGGCGGACCGGATGCGTTCCGGCGCGCCGAGCGAGCCGCTGGCCCCGCTGTACCTGCGCCGTCCTGACGCCGTGGTGCCCGCGGGTCGCAAACCCGTACTCCGCTGATCAGACCCCCCCAGCCGACACAGATCACGCTCCCTTAACCGGCACAAATATTCCCAGCGAGTTATATTGCCCTTATGGCAACTACCTTCGAGGTGCTGGCCGACCTGCGGCGTCGCCAGATCCTGGACCTGTTGAGAGCAGGCGAGCGGCCCGTGGGCGAACTGGTGGAACGCCTGGCACTGAGCCAGCCTGCGGTCTCCAAGCACCTCAGAGTGCTCCGGGAAGCCGGCCTGGTCGAAGTCCGCCAGGACGCGCAACGCCGGTGGTACCGGCTGCGCCCGGAGCCACTCACCGAGATCGACAACTGGTTGGCGCCGTACCGGCGATTCTGGAACGACCGGCTCGACGCGTTGGAACGGCGCCTGGACGTGATCGCTGATGAGGCATCACGAGAGGAGGCGCTGTGATGGACCCGAACTGGGCCACCCTCGACACCGTCGGAGGCACGTCGGTGCTGCGCTTCGAGCGACACCTGGCACACCCACCGCAGCGGGTCTGGTCGCTGGTGAGCGACCCCGCCGAACTGGCGCACTGGTTCCCGGCAGCCGTGACCTACGCCACCGAACCCAGGCCGGGCGTCGGCGTCCGCTTCAGGTTCGAAGGCCAGGACACCGACACCACCGGGGAGATCCTGGAGTACGAGCCACCGAAGCTGTTCAGTCTCCGGTGGCAGGACGACGTACTGCGGTTCGAACTGGTACCCGACGGCGACGGTTGTCGGCTGTTGTTCACCCACGTGATCAGCGACTCCATGGGCGGTGCCCTCGCGGCTGGGCGTAACGCGGCCGGATGGGACACCTGCTTGGAAGCGCTCGCGGCGTACCTGGACGGACGTGACCTGAAGCCGCTGGAGGAGATGTTCCAGCGGATCGCGGCGTACCTCGAACGGTACGGCCTGGACCGTGGCGACGTCGCCGAGACCGGCGAAGGCTTCCTGGTGCGGTTCCAGCGGGACCTGGTGTGGCGGCCGTTGGAACAGGTATGGGGCATGCTCGCGGGATCGCAGCGGCCGACCCTCGGAGGTCCTCCCCCGCACGGCTTCACCAACCGGCACGTCGTACCGGGCGAGGTCACCGAGATCGACCCGCCGCGCATCCTGGAGTACGCGTGGCGACACCAGGGGGTCCCGGTGGGTCGGGTGCGCTGGGAGTTCACCGTGGATCCGAAACTCGGTCACCGGGTGGTGCTCACCCAGACGCTGCCGGCAGCACACGCGAGGCTTCGGGCGGACGTGCTCGCGGCGTGGCACGCCCGGCTCGAACAGTGCTTCGCCCAGCTCGGCGGAGCGACCGGGTCCGCCGAGCCCAACAGGTCCGCCGAGCCCAACGAGTCCGCCGAACGCACCGACCGGTTCCGGGCGATGTACCAGGCCAGGCTCCCCTGAACCGGCCGGCGGGCCGCGCCGTACCCTTGTCACCCGTGGTGATCAGGGAGCTCCGGTGGTGGCAGATCGCGGAGCTGCTCCCCATCGAGGCCGACCTGTTCGGCGCGGAACGGTGGAGCGCGGCGATGTTCTGGAACGAACTCGCCAACGGCCACTACTACCGGGTGGCGGTACAGCACGGCGAGGTGGTGGGTTACGCCGGACTGGCGGTCACCACACCCGACGAGGCGGCGGTGCAGAACCTCGCGGTTCGCCGGGACCGGCAACGGCACGGCATCGGTGAGGCGCTGCTCGCCGACCTGCTGGCCGAGGCCGACCGGCGGTCGGCGCACCGGGTGATCCTGGAGGTGGCGGTGGACAACCAACCGGCGCAGCGGCTCTACCGGCGGCACGGATTCGCACCGGCCGGGATCCGGCGCCGCTACTACCAACCGAGCAACACCGACGCACTGACCATGATCCGCGGGAAGGCCCGATAGACCGTGAAAGACCAGCCGCTGGTACTCGGCATCGAAACCTCCTGCGACGAGACCGGGGTCGGGGTGGTCCGCGGCCACACCCTGCTCGCGGACGCGATCGCGTCGAGTGTCGAGACCCACGCCCGGTACGGCGGCGTGGTGCCCGAGGTGGCGAGCCGGGCGCATCTGGAGGCGATGGCACCCACGGTGCGGCGCGCCTTGGACACGGCTGGCGTCACGCTGCGTGACGTGGACGCGATCGCGGTTACCTCGGGCCCCGGCCTGGCCGGGGCCCTGCTGGTCGGGGTGGCCGCCGCGAAGGCGTACGCGCTGGCCGCCGGCAAGCCGCTGTACGGCGTCAACCACCTCGCCGCGCATGTCGCGGTGGACCGGCTGGAACACGGGCCGCTCCCGGAGCCGGCGGTGGCGCTGCTGGTCTCCGGCGGCCACTCCTCACTGCTGCTGGTCCACGACCTGGCCCGGGGGGTACGCCCGCTCGGCGCGACCATCGACGACGCGGCGGGAGAGGCGTTCGACAAGGTGGCGCGGCTGCTCGGGCTGCCGTTCCCGGGTGGTCCGCCGATCGACCGGGAAGCCCGGCACGGGGACCCGACGGCGATCGACTTCCCCCGTGGCCTGACCGGCCCGAGAGACCTTGCCCGGCACCGGTTCGACTTTTCCTTCTCTGGGCTGAAGACCGCGGTGGCGCGCTGGGTGGAGGCCCGGGAACGCTCCGGGGAACCGGTGCCGGTCGCCGATGTCGCCGCGAGTTTCCAGGAGGCGGTGTGCGACGTGCTGATCCGCAAGGCGATCGACGCCTGCCGGGAGAACGGCGTGGACACTCTGCTGATCGGCGGCGGTGTGGCGGCGAACTCCCGACTGCGGGCGATGGCGGAGCGGCGCTGCGCGGATGCCGGGATCACACCCCGGGTGCCGCGTCCGAAACTGTGCACCGACAACGGGGCGATGGTGGCCGCGCTCGGTGCCCATCTCGTGGCGGCCGGAGTGGCCGCATCGCCGTTGGAGCTTCCCGCCGACTCGGCACTCCCGGTGACCACGGTCAGCGTCGGGCAATAGGGTGGCAGGCGTGATCGTACGCATGTGGGAGGCGCGGGCCCACCCAGAGGGCTTCACCGACCTGCTGTCCTGGGTGTGCGATCACGTGGTGCCGACGTACGAGCATGACCCGGCGCACATCTCCAGCGAGGTGTTCAGCTCCGCGGACCACCGGGTTGTGGTGGTCTCCAAGTGGCGGACGAACCCACCACCGCTGGGGGCACCTCCGAAGCATCTGGTGGCCCGCGAACCGCACTTCTGGGACTTCTCCCCCGTCGACCGCTGAACCAAAGGAGCAACCCGTGGCAGCCTCCCGACCCGCCGGTCTCGTCGTGCGCCTCGGGCCGGACGGCCCACCGACGCTCAGCACGGCCGAGCCACCGGTGGAGGAGGGCTCGCTGACCGCCGTCGGCTGCGGTGACGTCGAGCTGGCCGGGCTACTCAAGGGGTACGCCGAGCAGGGTTCGGCCGCGCTGCTGTCAGGCCACGGAGGCTACGCGGCGGCGGTGGTCGATCTTGGACAGCGCACCCTCACCCTGGCCCGGTCGATCGACGGACCCGCCCTCTGGTACGCGTCGGTCAACGGCGAGGTGCACGCCGTCAGTGATCTGGCCGAATTCGAGATGCCGGTCACAACGGACCCGGACGCGGTCCGCCGGTTCGTGGACACCGGCGATATCGACGGCAGCCTGCTGCTCGGGATCGGGCTGGTGGCCCCGGGCACGACCGTGCGACTGGCGACCGGTCAGGGCATCCTCGCCGCCGAGGTCGGCGGTGACGCAACGGAGTCGGCGGTTGATCCGGCCGTCGGTCCGGACGCCGCCGCGGACCTGACCGACGTCGCGGCACTGGCCGACGCGCTGACCCGGGACCTGTGGCGGTTCCTGCACGACACGGGTCTACCCCCCACCGCTCCGGACGGGTACCGCCGCTGGGCCGCTGCCCACACCGAGGCGCCGCCGCCGGCACCGACCGGGCAGGTGCTGCTGCGGCTGAAGAACCGGATCTACGGCAGTTTCCTGTCCGACAGCTTCGCTCTTCGCCGGTGGCTGGACGCCGCCGCCGAGATAACCGGGTTCGAGGAGTTCATCCGGAGTAACGGTGTCGCTGGGGACACCGACCGGTTCTGGCGGCTGTACCTCGCCGAACAGTGGGCGAGGGTCGTCCTGGAGGGTGAGCCGGAGCCGGTGGAGGTCCCGGAGAAAGGGCCGTTCGCCCCCAACCAGGACAAGCAGCTGGAGATCACGGTGGCCGGGGAGCGGTGGCTGCGGTTCCCGATCCGTACCGAATTGTTCGCCAAGGGCGATGAGCTGGGTGCCAGCATCACCGGGTACGTGTCCGGCCTCGTCACCGCCGCCGCCGAGGAGGGCCGGGACATCTTCACCGGGCCGTGGTACCTGGTGGTCTCCGAGAAAATCGTGGCGATCGCGCAGGGTCGGTCGTACTTCATCTGGGAAATCCAGCCGGACTGGTGGGCCCGCACGTTGTCCCGGTACGTGGTGCGCACCCCGTACGGGATCGGCCTGGGCAGTCCGTGGACCATGCAGCTCGCCCTGCGGGAGGTCGGGTTGGCCCGGATACTGCTGGCCAGCGCGGTGAGCGTGGTCGGCAAAGCGATCGGGCGGCGGGGCTGGTTCTACCGGGTGGCCGGGCCGGCGGTACGGGCCATCGACGGTCCCACGGAGTACTCCGCCTACCCGGCGAACGTGTCGGCGAAGTTGGCCCCGGCGCAGCCGGCCAAGGTGTCCCGGGAGCTGACCGAGGCGCTGCGGGCGGGTCTGCCATTCCCCGCGAATGAGACGCTGCGCGGTGTGGTGGTGATCGATGCCAACGACCTCGGCCGCAACGTGATGGGCCAGGCCACGGACCGTCCCGACCGGTTCTTCGAGGAGGTCTTCGCGGACAACCCGCTGGGCCAGGGCAACGAACGCACCCCGCTCTGCGTGGTGGCCCCGGTTCCACTGGGCTGACCACTCAGCCCGCGATCGGGTCGACCAGCAGCGCGTACGGGCGGCCGGCGATCCGGGTGAGCACCACGGTCGCCTCCTTGTCACCGGCGAGCCGCAGGTCACGGCGGAGCCGCTCGGGGAGCAGCGCCGAACCGCGCTTCTTGATCGTCACCCGCCCGACGTCCCGCGCCCGCAACGCGGCACGCAGCCGCTTCAGCGAGAACGGAAGCACCTCACGGACGGCGTACCCCCGGGCGTACGGTGTGGCCACCGCCGCGTCAGCGGTCAGGTACGCGATCGCGGGGTCGAGCAATGTCGCGCCGAACCGGTCCGCCAGATCCGCCACGAGGTGGGACCGGACCACGGCGCCGTCCGGGTCGTAGAGAACCTCCCGGGCCGGCGCCACCCGGCCGGTGCGTTGCCCCGTGCCGGTCAACTCCGCGACGGCACCGTCACCGCCGATCACGGTCGCGCGCCGAGGCACGGCTGCCAGCGGTCCGTGCCACAGTGCCGCCTCCACCACGTCGCCGGCCACCGAGACCCACTCCGCCTCGGCTCCAGCGGGAATCAACGCATGGTCGATTCCGGGGCCGAGCTTGAGCACGGTACGGGGTACCCGTTCCGGCAGCCCTGTCAGGAATCCCCAGGGTGGGGAGTACGCCGCTGGGTCGAACACCCGTCTGCCACCCGAGCGGCGTGCCGGGTCGCAGAAGACGGCGTCGAAGCCGACGAGGTCCACGTCACCCGCGTCGGCCCGGTCCACCCGGACCCGGTCGGACAGGCCCAGCGCGCCGACGTTCGCCCGCGCCACCTCGACGGTTTCCGGGTCGGCGTCGACCGCGTGCACCGACATGCCGGCGCGGGCGAAGGCGATCGCGTCAGCGCCGATCCCGCAGCAGAGGTCCGCGACCCGGCGTACCGCGGGATCGGCGGCGAGTCGTGCGGCACGCCGATCCGCGACAACCCGGCGGGTGGCCTGCTGCAGCCCGTCCCGAGTGAAGTACATCCGGGTGGCGTCGGGGCCGAACTTGTCCGCTGCCCGCGCCCGCAGCCCTGCCTGGCGCAGCGCCTCGGCCGCCACGTGGGGGGCGTGCCCGGACGCACGCAACGCCGCCACCGCGGCCAGCGGGTCGGCGTCCGTCAACAGGCTGGCCTGGGCGAGCGCCGCCACTCCCTCGGCGGTACGCAGTGCGCTGATCACCCGCCAGACGCTAGTGCGGGCTCAGCCGCTCCGCTCCGTGGGCTTCTCCACCACGCAGTCGGGGCCAGGAAAGACCAGACTCTCGTGGCCGTCCTCGAAACGCACCAGATACGGCGGCGTTCCATCCGGGCCACGTACCTCCAGGATTTCCCCGACCCGGTCGTGTATCCCGACAGCGTGACTGTGTACGTGCAACCGGTCACCGACGATTGCCTGCATCGTCGTTCACCTCCGTATCGCGACGTTCCTGTCCATCGAAACACGGAGTCCCTGATACCGCAGCGGTTGGGCCGGCTCAGCAGGCGACGCCAAGGCCCCGGAGACACCGGCACATTGGCACTCTCCTTGACGGAGTGCCAGCCGCGGAATAGTCTCCTGATTAGCACCCTCGGTCTGAGAGTGCCAGAAGTCAGCCACTCGGCCGATCCGACCCCCGCGACGGCGGATGGGCCCGACGTGGACAGCATGCATCCAAACCGAGCAACCCCAGGAGGGTCTTTCCGTGACCACCGCGACCAAGGTTGCGATCAAGCCGTTGGAGGACCGGATCCTGGTCCAGGCCAACGAAGCCGAAACCACGACGGCGTCGGGCATCGTGATTCCCGACACCGCCAAGGAAAAGCCGCAGGAGGGCACCGTCCTCGCTGTCGGCCCCGGCCGTGTGGACGACAAGGGGAAGCGGATCCCCGTCGACGTCAAGGTCGGCGACACCGTGATCTATTCGAAGTACGGGGGCACCGAGGTGAAGTACGCCGGCGAGGAGTACCTCATCCTCTCCGCTCGGGACGTCCTCGCTGTCCTCGACAAGTGACGACAGCCGACTGAGCAGCGCCCCGGTCCGACCGTGAGTCGTACCGGGGCGCTGTCGTTGCCGGCTGGAACTGCAGTGCCGGCTGGAACTGCAGAGCCGGCTGGAACTCGGAGCCGCTGGATACGTATAGCAGGCGCGAAGGGAACGCAATGCCGAAAATTCTGAGCTTCTCCGACGCTGCCCGGTCGGGGCTCTTGCACGGAGTGGACGCGTTGGCCAACGTGGTCCGGGTGACGCTCGGGCCGCGTGGTCGCAACGTGGTGCTGGACAAGAAGTTCGGGCCGCCAACCATCACCAACGACGGCGTGACAATCGCCAAGGAGATCGAGCTCGAACACCCGTACGCCAACCTCGGCGCCCAGATGGCCAAGGAGGTGGCGACGAAGACGAACGACGTCGCGGGTGACGGCACCACCACGGCAACGGTGCTGGCGCAGGCCATGGTCGCCGAAGGGCTGCGCAACGTGACCGCGGGCGCCAGCCCGCTCGGGATCAAGCGCGGCATGGACGCGGCGGTCGGGGCGGTCAGTGACATCCTGCTGGAGAAGGCCGTGCAGGTCGCCTCCAAGGAGGCGATCGCCCAGGTGGCGACCATCTCCGCACAGGACCCGGTGATCGGCCAACTGATCTCCGAGGCCATGGAGAAGGTCGGCGAGGACGGTGTGATCACCGTCGAGGAGGGCTCCACGCTGAGCACCGAACTGGAGGTCACCGAGGGCCTGCAGTTCGACAAGGGGTACGTCTCTCCGCACTTCGTCACCGACCTGGAGGCCGGGGAGTGCGTCCTGGACGGCCCGTACATCCTGCTCACCAACACCAAGATCAGCGCGGTTGAGGAACTGGTGCCGCTGCTGGAGAAGGTGGTACAGGCCGGCAAGCCGCTGCTGGTGATCGCCGAGGACGTGGAGGGCCAGGCGCTGTCCACCCTGGTGGTCAACTCCATCCGGAAGACCTTCCGGTCCTGCGCGGTGAAGGCACCCGGCTTCGGTGACCGCCGCACGGCGATGCTGGAGGACATGGCGATCCTGACCGGCGGTCAGGTGGTGACGCCCGAGGTGGGGCTGAAACTGGAGTCGGTCGGTCTGGATGTGCTGGGACGGGCCCGCCGGGTGGTGGTGACGAAGGACGCCACCACCGTTGTGGAAGGCGCTGGCGACACCACGGCGATCAACGCCCGGGTGAACCAGATCCGTGCCGAGATCGAGCAGACCGACTCCGACTGGGACCGCGAGAAACTCCAGGAGCGACTCGCCAAGCTCGCCGGCGGGGTTGCGGTGATCAAGGTGGGTGCCGCCACCGAGGTCGAGATGAAGGAGAAGAAGCACCGGATCGAGGACGCGATCTCCGCCACCCGGGCCGCCGTGGACGAGGGCATCGTCGCGGGCGGTGGGTCGGCGCTGGTGTACGCGGCCACCGCGCTGGACAAGGGCCTCGGCGGTGACGTGGACTTCGGTGTCGGGGTCTCGATCGTCCGCAAGTCCCTCGACGAGCCGCTCCGGTGGATCGCCGAGAACGCGGGCCTGGACGGGTACGTGGTGGTGAACAAGGTTCGCGACCTGGGCTACGGCCAGGGTCTGGACGCGGCGACCGGCGAGTACACCGACCTGGTCGCGGCCGGCATCATCGACCCGGTCAAGGTGACCCGCAACGCGGTGGCCAACGCCGCCAGCATCGCGGGCCTGCTGCTGACCACAGAGGTCCTGGTGGTCGAGAAGCCAGCCGAACCGGAGCCGGCATCCGGTCACGGCCACGGCCACGGGCACAGCCACGGGCACGGGCACCAGCACGGGCCCGGCTTCTAGGTCGCCCCAGATCCGTAACCGGTAGAAACCGGCCGGCCAGGTCTCGATGGGAGATCTGGCCGGCCGGTTCGTTCGTGCCTGTCGGTCAGCTCGCGTGCGCCAACGCGCCACCCGTACCTGTCAGCCGGCTCTCCAACCGCCGGATGTCCACCCGGCCACGCCGCTGATCCAGCAGGTCGTCCCAGCCGTACGCGAGGATCTGTTCCCGCTCGGTCTCGCTGAAGCCGCCCCATACGCCGTAGGGCTCCCGTACCGCCAGCGCGTGCGCGGCACACTCGGCCCTGACCGGGCAGGTACGGCAGACCGACTTGGCCCGTGCTTCCCGCCGGGCCCGCGACGGGCCACGTTCACCGTCCGGATGGAAGAACTGAGCGCTGTCCGCACCGCGGCAGGCGCCGCGCAACTGCCAGTCCCACAAGTCCGCTATGGGACCGGGCAGGCGGCGAGTGTCCGCCATCGAACCCTCCTTCGTACGGCCTCGGTGATCACTCTTGCCTACCCAGCACGGCGGTACGGCAAACCGTGTGAACGAGCCGTTCCGCACCGTGATCCGGCGGTTTCCCAATCGTGCGACGCCCCGGCGACCCTTTCCAGCACCCGCTCACTGGCATCGATTTCCTGAACGGCCTTGCCAATCGCCCCCGGCTCCAAGTAGTTGTCGGTTGAACGACTAGCCTCACCTGATCCGGTGAAAGGTGTCAGTGTGGTGGGGCCAGGCACGCCGACGACGGGCAACCACAGAAATGCTGTTTGTGTGATTCGTTACCCCTCGCCCCAGAGGGGCGAGTCAGGTTACGGTTCCCTGCGTCGGTAACGGGAGGGTGCAGGCGCGCGATGACTCCACAGGAGGCTGAGCTCACTGAGCTCGCCGCCCGCGCTGCGGCGGGTGACACCGAGGTCGTCGCCGAGTTGATTGGCAGGATCCGGCCCATGGTGGTCAGGTACTGCCGGGCACGGCTCGGACAAACCCGA
Organism: Micromonosporaceae bacterium; assembly: GCA_036375165.1. Lineage (GTDB taxonomy): Bacteria > Actinomycetota > Actinomycetes > Mycobacteriales > Micromonosporaceae > WHSM01. Next base: position 28,335 of record DASUSI010000183.1, read on the forward strand.
AGTGGTGCTTACACGACGGCCGACGACGTCGCTCAGGAGGTGTGCCTAGCGGTGCTTGACGCCCTTCCACGCTTCCGGGATGTCGGCCGGCCGTTCGCCGCATTCGTCTTCGGGATCGCGGCACACAAGATTACCGACGCCCATCGGCGGGCGTCGCGAGACCTCGCCGACCCGGTCGACGCACTCCCGGAACGCACTGACCCCAGCGACGGGCCCGAACCCCGTGCGTTGGCCCGGGAAACCGCACGCCAGCTGGCCACCGTACTGAATCACCTGCCACCGACCCACCGTGAGATTCTCCTGATGCGGGTCGCAGTTGGACTCAGCGCGGAGGAGGTCGGGGAAATCCTGGGGATGTCAGCCGGCGCGGTGAGGGTCACCCAGCACCGGGCGCTCAATCGGCTGCGTTCCCTCGCCGTCGGGGTGCTCGACGAAGCCCCCCGGGGCGACTCCGGTACGAAGCGGAGCCGGGAGCGCCGGGAGATGTCGGCTAACCTCCACTCCGGCGGGGACCAGGTGAGCACGGCGCGGTCCCCAGAAGTGCCTGGGGAGGTGCTGTGAGGGAGCGTCCACTTGACACGGAGGCGGTGTCCCGCGACGACGAACTACTCGACCTGCTCGGGTCAGGCGGGCACCCGGCCGCCACCGACCCGGTGATCGAGGCGCTGTACGCCTGGCGCCTGGATCTCTCGACCGAGCTTGACAGGTCAGCGCTGGTGACCCGGAACGGCCACCGCCAGAACGGTCGGATCCGCTCCGGCACCGCGCGGCGGGACGAGCGGACACAATCCGGCGGAGACGGCACCGGTCACCGGGCACGGCACCGACGCTGTCCCGGCCGGCGGCGGTCCACGATCGCCGCCGTCGCGGTCGGGCTGTCAGCCGGTCTGAGCGGAGTCGCCGTGGCGGCAGCCGACGCGGGTCCGGGGAGTCCGCTGTGGCCGATCACCAAGGTGATCTACTCGGACGCCGCGGCGGAACGCCAGGCGGAAGCGGACGCCGAGGCCGCGTTGGACCGGGCCAAGCAGGCGCTCGCCGAAGGCCGGGTGAAGGACGCGGAACGCTATCTGGACGAAGCCAACCGCCGAGCCGGCGCTGTCGGATCCCGTGAGTCCGACAAGCTGCGGGACGATCTGGACGCCGTACGCTCGCAGATCGAGCAGAAGCAGACCGACACGTCGGTGACCGAGGCGTCAGAAACTCCGGAAGCGCCCGAAGCACCGACAGACGGCGGAAGTCTCTCGCCAACCCCGGAACCTCCCGCACCGAGTACCAGCACGGGAGCGAAGGACAACAAGGGCAAGGGCGGACCCGGTGGTGGGAACCGTCAGCAGTCGAGCGAGGACGGATTCGACGCCAGCAGCCCGGAGCCGACCTCCGGCGATCTGACGGGATCTCCCTCAGCACTCTGAGGTAATCGGAGAATCACGGTCAGTACCTAGGCGTCACGGTTCTCACCGGTCGCCTCGGCAAGAGCGTCGTGTACGCCGTCGGCATAGCCCTGGGCGTACTCCCACCGGACGTACCGCTCGGGGTCCGGGTCGAAAGCTGGTTCGTGCACCCGGTGCCGACCTGAGTTCAGAAGGTGCTGCAGGTTGCCGCGGAGCAGGTCCCAGTCGAAGTAGTGCGGTTCCCGACAGTCGTCACAGTCGAAAACCAGCCCTTGGATGCCCGTCGGCTCCAGAAGCACCTGGTAGATCTCCAGGTCGGCCAGATCGTCCAGGACATCCTGACGCTCCTCGGTACTCAGGGACTCGTCCGAGGATTCCTCCCGCCATGTCGCCGCCGGGTCGTTCGGATCACCGGCGAACGGATCCACAGGCTCTTCCTGCACGGTTCCACCGTATCCCGGTACGCGGGCGGACGAAGTCCTCAACCCGATAGGATTGCCGGACCGCCACCACAGATCGGATTCTCCTCATGCACCCAGCGCCCCAGCACCCCGCGGAGGTCCCGCTGCCGGTGGGCAGCGTAACCGCCACCCCAACGGGCGCTGATCCCGGCCTGCCACTGGGGCTGACCTTCGACGACGTACTACTGTTGCCCGGCGAGTCGGATGTGGTGCCCAGCGCGGTGGACACCAGTGCCCGACTGACCCGGACCATCACGCTGCGCGTGCCGTTGGTCTCCAGTGCCATGGACACCGTGACCGAGGCCCGGATGGCGATCGCGATGGCCCGGCAGGGGGGCATCGGGGTGCTGCACCGCAACCTCGCGATCGAGGACCAGGCGCTTCAGGTGGACCTGGTGAAACGTTCGGAGGCCGGGATGGTCACCCATCCGGTCACCTGCTCCCCCGACGACACGCTGCGCGACGTCGATGTGCTCTGCGGTCGTTATCGGATCTCCGGGGTCCCTGTGGTCGACACCCGCGGAATCCTGCTGGGTATCGTCACCAACCGGGACATGCGATTCGTCACAGATAAATCAACTCTGGTGCGGGACGTGATGACCCAGATGCCGCTCATCACCGCACCGGTGGGCGTCGCCTCTGAGACCGCGCTGGGTCTGCTCCGGCAGCACAAGGTCGAGAAGCTCCCG
>DASUSI010000184.1:0-18411 GCA_036375165.1 Micromonosporaceae bacterium
CTTGCCGGGATGCGCCCACATGTACGCGAGCAACGCCCGGACGTTGGCGAGTTTCTGCCAATCGTTCCCGGGCATCTTGCCGAACAGCGATCCCTTGCCGTGTACCACCTCGTCGTGGCTGATCGGCAGGATGAAGTTCTCGCTCCAGGCGTACGTCAGTGCGAACGTCAACTGGTTGTGGTGGAACTGCCGGTACAGCGGATCGGTCGCGAAGTACCGCAGGGTGTCGTGCATCCAGCCCATGTTCCACTTGAAACCGAACCCGAGCCCTCCGGCGGCGGTCGGCTTGGAAACCCCTGGCCAGGCGGTGGACTCCTCCGCGATCGTGACCACGCCGGGGTGCGTCCGGTACGCGGTCGCGTTGGCCTCCTGTAACAAGGACACGGCCTCCAGGTGCTCCCGGCCGCCGTACGGGTTGGGTAGCCACTCGCCGGGTCGTCGGGAGTAGTCGAGGTAGAGCATGGATGCCACGGCGTCGACCCGCAGGCCGTCGATGTGGAACTCGTCAATCCAGTAGAGCGCGTTGGCGACCAGGAAGTTGCGTACCTCCGGGCGACCGTAGTTGAACACATATGTGCCCCAGTCGGGATGCTCGCCACGGCGCGGGTCCGGATGCTCGTACAGCGCGGTGCCGTCGAACCGGGCCAGAGCCCAGTCGTCCCGGGGGAAATGCGCCGGCACCCAGTCCAGGATCACCCCGATCCCCGCCTGGTGCAGGCTGTCGATCAGGAAGCGGAAGTCGTCCGGGGATCCGAACCGGGCGGTCGGCGCGTAGTACGAGGTGATCTGGTAGCCCCAGGATCCGCCGTACGGGTGCTCGGCGACCGGCATCAACTCCACGTGCGTGAAACCCATGTCAGAGACGTACCGGGTCAGTTCGTCGGCCAGTTGCCGGTACGACAGGCCCGGCCGCCACGAACCCAGGTGCACTTCGTAGATCGACATCGGGCTGGCGTGCCAGGGGGTGCGTTCCCGCTGTGCCAGCCACACCCCGTCATTCCAGGTGTAGTCCGACCGATGGATCACCGAGGCGCTCTTCGGCGGGATCTCGGTAGCGGTGGCGAGTGGATCAGCCTTTTCCCGCCACACCCCGTCGGCCCCCTCGATCCGGTACCGGTAGTGCTGTCCGGGTGCCGCGCCGGGTACGAAAGCTTCCCAGACCCCCGCGTCGAGTCTGCGCATCGGTGCTCCGTCGGGTGGTCCCCAGCCGACGAAATCGCCGATCACCTGGACGGAGCGGGCGTGTGGCGCCCATACCGAGAACGACACACCGTCCACCCCGTCGAAGCACCGGATGTGGGCACCGAGCACCGTCCAGAGCCGTTCGTGTCGACCCTCGGCGATCAGGTGCAGGTCCAACTCGCCGATGCTGGACGGCCAACGGTACGGATCATCGTGGGTCACGGCCGGCACGTTGGTCCTCCTTCGGTCTGCCACGTTCCCGATCGCACCACATCGGTGAGCTGGATGCGCGACCACACGGTCCATTTCTGGCGAAATGCGGAGGCGGTACTGCGATGCTACGGCACGCTGTGATTCCAGGTCATGATCGATTAGTGTGCCATCGGCATGGAGTCAGTGGACGAAGCCCGGTTCCCTGGCACGTCGCGATTGGGGGCGGGTGCGGTCAGGCAGGTCCGGCTGTACATCGCGGGATTTCTCGACCGGGATGTGTGTGCCGCTGACCTGGGCTCTCATACGTACCCTGGGCATCGATCCGTACCGGGACGCTGTGGAGATCCGGTGCCTTATTGGATCCGGGTCCCTGAGGAAACTTGAAAACTCAGAAGTAATCGCCCTTTATCATGGTTTGGGATATTCTCCGGTTTTGCGATACCGCACTAAGTCCGGTGCGCGATGACCGGTCTGTGTCGAGTGTCACTAGATGAACGCTCAACCGCCGTGTACGGTTTTTTTAGATCTAGATCGATAGGCGGCCATCAATTGAGCTACTGACCGGGTTTCAGTCGACCTCACTGGAGTCGCACATGGTTGAGCAACCGATTGGACAGCCCCGGGGCCGGGGTGCGGTTAATGGGCCGGCAATCTCGGAGGCTCGGCAATCTGTTCAGGGGCACACAATTGAATCATGAGCGCCTCAATGCCGCTGCGAATACGAGGGAAGGTAAAACCGTCTTCGATCAGCGCGCTGACCAGGTCCGCCGCCACTGAGGCAAGAAGCGCGTGGGCCGTATATGCCGCGTCGATGTGCGGGTAGATCTGTGCCAGCAGAATTCGGACGTGCGTATACCAGAAGCGGTAGGCGCCAACCTGGTAGCGGGCACGTGGACTTGCGGTCTCGGAAACGTACACGAGTTCCAGGTTCTTCTCCAAAAAGACAAGGTACGCATCGAAGAATGCCCGTAGGCGGACGGCGGGATCGGCGTCGGGCCCAAGCGGTGGGGGTCCAGCAATCATCGCCTCCTGCAACCCCCGCTCACGTTCGTCGAGTAGTGCCGCAGCAAGACCGGCCTTGCTCCCGAAGCGCCGAAAGAGTGTGCCCTTTCCCACGCCAGCCTCGGCCGCTATAGCGTCCAATGAGACTCGGTCGATGCCGTGTCTCGAGAACAGTCTGGATGCCGCCGCCAGTATCCGGACACGGTTGCGTGCCGCGTCCGCCCGCTCCTGCGGCGGACCTTTACCGATATTGAGAAAAGTGGGCATGGTTCAGTCTAAGCCTTGTCACGCCGGAGTTATGTCTCGTATACTGAGATCTTAACCGGACTGCAGTCCGATGCCCGCACGGGTGTCCTGAGACGGGGCCTACGTCAGCTGCTGGGGTCATGTGTCCAGCCGCCGGAAGTGCTCTCGCGGTTGACGTGAACTAACAATCGGTCGCCTGAAAATTTCAAACAGCAGCTTCGTAATGCCCGGAGAATGGGGATGAAGCATGTCTAAGGTGGACTCAAAGATCCAGCTCGCTGATCTCACACAACACGAGATAGAAGCGCTGCGGACAAAATTCAACCTCGCCGACGCGCACACCCACCAACGTCAGTCGCCGACGCAACGTGACATCGTGGCTCGGCTTCCTGAGCTGTGGTACGAGGCAGAGAGTCGCTTGCAGGCTGACTTCGAGAGGGAGTTGATCGAAGCCTTCTTCCGACTGCACGGGCAGTACACAGCTTTGCGGGTACGGAAGAGTCTCCTGTCGTACGCTGCCTCGATCTCTACCCTGGCTGTTGCGATGTACCTCAACCAGCAGCGGATGTCGGTCACGTTGGTGGAGCCCTGTTTCGACAATCTTTACGAAGTGCTGAAGAATGTCGGGGTACAGCTCTCGCCGCTGCCGGAGAGTGTATTGCACGACACCGAGAATCTGTATCAGGAGCTGTCCCAGCGGGTACACACGGATGCGGTGTTTCTGGTCGACCCGAACAACCCCACCGGATTTACTCTCTTGAAAGACCGTCGGCGTGGTTTCAGAGAAGTGATCCGTTACTGTGTCGACCACGACAAACTACTCATCATTGATCTTTGTTTCGCGGCCTTCGCGCTGTGTGATGAGAATCTTGGCCGCTTCGATCTGTATGAAATCCTTGAGGAGTCCGGGGTCAGGTACGTCGCGCTGGAAGACACCGGAAAGACATGGCCCATCCAGGATGCGAAGTGCGCGATCCTCACCACGAGCGACGACATCTGGAACGATGTCAACAATATCCACACAAGTATCCTGCTCAACGTCTCTCCGTTCGTGTTGAATTTGGTAAAGCACTACATTCGCGATTCTATTGCCGATGGACTCACGTCGATCCGGGACATCACTCACCAGAACCGCCAGACAGCCGTTGACGTTCTGGCCGGATCAATTCTCGAGCATCAGAATCCAGTGGCTAACGTGAGTGTCGCGTGGTTCCGTATCACATCGCCCGAGCTGAGTGCGACCAAACTGCAGCGCGTCCTCGTTGAAAACGGTGTCTATGTACTCCCCGGCACGTACTTCTATTGGAGTAAGCCGGAGCTGGGTGAGCGGTACATCCGGATCGCACTCGCCCGTGACCCAGAGCAGTTCTCTACTGCGATATTCGCGTTGAGGGAGGTTCTGGAACAGTATGAGTGAAGTATTTATTGACGCTTCCCTGTTCCTCGGGATGCACAGCCGCAACGAGAGTGTCAGGAGCGCGTGTAAGGCATTCTTCGTTCGATACCTGAACGACAAAATCGTGATGTCGCTGGAGCAGGTGGGGCGTTGCGATGATGTTGTCTGGAGTTTCGGACGAGAACTTCAGGACGCCTACTACCCCTTTATGGACAACCTGCACACCGACATGCGGATAGACCGGAGGAGCTATCAGGAGAGTGATCTGCGAACCGCCCTGCGCATGCCAGAACTCGCCAACCTCCCGATTTCCGATCGATTGCTGGTCGGTATGGTGGCCGAGAGGTCTGGCACCCTCTATACGGTGAATCCAAGGCTGGCAAATCGGACCGATCTTCCGGTCGTAGTACCGCCTCGGTCCGAGCCGAAGTCCTTCCCGCAGCCCCTGGAGAGGCTGTATCAACACTCATTGGCTCTACGGATCGGACTGGAGGTGGCGTGCCAATGAACGACACTCCGAGCTATCGGGGCGTCATCGTTCCCCTGGTGACTCCGCTGGATGCCGCCGGAGACGTCGACCGGGAAGGCGTTGTCCGCCTGGTGGATTCGGTGCGCGGAGACGTCAGCGCTCTGATGCCGACCCTGTCTACCGGGGAGGGATGGAAACTGGCACACGGACAGTGGCGGACGATGGTCGAGACGGTTGTGGCGTGCGCTGGTTCGTTGCCGGTACTTGTCGGAGTTCAGCTAACGACCACGGAGCCTGTCATCGTCAGGGCCCGGGAGGCTGTCGCCCTTGGTGCCTCGGCCGTTGTCGTGCCACCTCCCTTCGGTCAGGTATCGCAGGAGGCAGTCTTTGACCATTACCAGAGAGTGGTCGCTGAGACCGGCGCACGGGTGTTCCTCTACAACGAGGCGGAACTGTCCGGCACCACTATTGAGCTGGACACCCTGCTGCGTATATGTCAGCTTGCGGGGATAGTCGGGATAAAGGAGTCCAGCGGGTCCGCAGAGTTCACCCGCAAACTCCTGGAAACCGATCTCGGCATACCCGTGTTCGAGGGATGGGAGAATCTGCTGTATGAGGTCCGTGGTGTCGCTGGTTTCATAGGTCCCCTGGCGAATGTGGAGCCTCAACTGTGTATGCAGATGTTGGAACACCCTTCGGCGGAATTGCAGAATCGCATCAACGCCGCCTGCACGCGATACGGTCTCTTTCGCGACGACTGGTATCGCTGGCTGAAGCAGGAATTGCACGCCCGTAAAATTATCAGCACTGATCGAATCGTGGAGGAGGGCGAATCATGAGTACCATACTCGATGTCAAGCTGTCCCGTGAGGAGTTACTGGAACTCTTCCTTCACAACCGCTCGGTGCCTGGCGCAGACCAGTATGCCCGGATACTTGACATCGAGCACAGGTGGATCGTCCCATGGGCTGACGAGGTGGAGCGTAAATCCCCCGTCCTCGAGAGTCGCACCGACCTGGTCGCCGCCCTCCGAAATCGTCTGGCAGAGGAGGAGGCGAACCCGACCGAGTCTGATCGCTTCCTGGCCGAGCAGGCGTCCCGCGAGCAGTTTGGCGTGATCGTCGCCGATTTCGCGATTGATGGACTGACGGAGGCACAGTCCTTCTTCCCTGTGTTGCAGCGACTGCCGCATCGGGCGCAGATGGCCGTGTTGCGGGTCCTCATTGATGAGTTCGGTTGTGGAAATGTGGAACAGTCACATTCGCAGCTGTATCGTAATCTGCTGACCGAACTGAATCTCTCGATACAGTTGGAGGACTACTATGGAAGTGTCTCGGCAGAGACGCTTTCATTTGTGAACCTGTTCTACTGGATGGCGGCGCGGGCACCTCAACCCGAGTATTTCCTCGGGGCGCTTGCGTACCTCGAGGCGAGTATTCTCTATGCTTTCCGGCCGTTCGCTGCGGCTGCGGAAAGGCTTGGACTCTCGCATGGTCGGTACTACACGGAGCATCTCCATATCGACAATTACCACATGAAAGAGATGCAGATCGCGATCCGGGAACTGGACGCGGTGCGACCCATCGACTGCCAGAAGGTCTGGGCGGGTGTCGAATTGGGGAGCATGACCATTGGCGGAGCCATTGATGCCGCAGTCGCCAAGGCTCGGGCGGTGGGTCCGCGATGAGAGACGCCGAAGGATCGGGTCACCACGTGACAGCGGGTGATCGTCTCTCTGAACCCGTGGTGCGGCGTCTGTCCGAGTACCGTATTCAGGTTGATGTTGGTGGCCGCAAGTTTGTCGTGGGTAGCGAATGTCCACATCGTAAGGGGCGCTTGGCCTACGGCTTCGTCAATGCCCGGAAGTCCCGCATAACCTGTCCACTGCATCATTCGACGTTCGATCTGGAGAGCGGCTGTCCGGTTTCCGGACCTGCAGAGCATTCACTTCCGGTGGATGCTCCGGATCAGGCACGAATGGTTCCGGAGAGCGGTGGTGAAGGAGGTGTCTCCTGATGTCCGCCGACGAGATCGAGCCTGAACAGGTGTGGCTTCCGGCCTCGGAGAGCTTACTGGAATGGACAGAGGACTTCCACGATCTGCTGTTACGTGACGGATTGCGGATGGACACGTATCGTCACGCCGTGTTCGAGTCGGTACGTCCTGGTATGGTGGTTGTCGATCTTGGAACGGGCACCGGAATCCTGGCTCAGTGGGCGCTCCAGGCCGGCGCGGCACGGGTATATGGCATTGAGATGAACGAGGCAATCCTCAAGGAGGCCGAGCGGCGCCTTGCCCGGGCCGGTTTCAGTGACAGATTCCACCCTGTACTCGGTGTGTCGACCGAGGCGAACCTGCCGGAGCCGGCGGACCTACTGGTCTCCGAAATTCTCGGCAATCTCGCCGACAACGAGGGATGTGTGGCGATCCTCCGGGACGCCCGGCGGCTGCTCGCTCCTGAGGGACAGATGCTGCCGCAGCAGGTGGAAAGCTATCTGGTTCCTGTGGCGGCAGAAAAAGCGCACAGCCAGATCCTCGGGGGCCAACGACCAGGTGGCGTCGACGGTGACAGCCTGGACGCCGCTTTGCGACGCCGTGGTGCTGACAGTCGCTTCGATCTGTATTACGACGTGGTACTCCCGGTCGAGATCCAATTGGCGGCACCGCGCCTACTCAGGGCGTATCGGTTTTGTGCCGAGGATTCCGACAATTACCAGGTCAAGCTGGGTTTTCTGGTCCACAAGGCGGGGTCTTTCACGGGATTCAAGGGCTATTTCGTCGCCTCGCTCTCCGACCACGTGACACTTGACATCTCCGGTGACGGGGCCGGCCACGGGGCTGCGTCGGAAAGTTGGAAGCACTGTTATCTACCCGTCAAGGATCCGGTATCAGTTCGCCCAAATGACCAGATTACAGTCTATTTCGAACGGAGCCAGCTCATGACGGGAGAGGTCTTCCGGCAGCGGTATGTCTGGCAGGGCGAGGTGGTACGCGACGGTACCGTGCTGACCCGTTTCTCACAGAGGTCCAGGGGTTCTTATGAGCTTGAGTGAATTCACCGGGTCAGCGGAGTATTCGGGAACCCACAACGGGGTCGCCGATTGGCTCGACATGGTTGACGATCCATCGTCTGATCCAAGGTTCCCCCAGGATCGGGCCACTGTCGTGGTGTTTTCCGATCTGAATTGTTCCTTCGCACACGTCGCGGTGCACCGGCTGCACGAAACCCGCCGGGAACTCGGTCTCGAGGGGCGAATCTGGTTTGATCACCGGGCATTTCCACTTGAGCTGTTCAACGAGGAGGTCAACGCACGGCCAGGTGTAGATTCCGAGATTTCGGTGGTGGGCGCTCTGGAGCCGGACGCGGGGTGGCGACTGTGGCAAGGTCCGGATTGGAGGTATCCGGTAACAATGTTGCCCCCGCTGGAGGCGGTGCAGGCCGCGAAGAGTCAGGGCTGGGCCGCCAGTGAGCAGCTCGACCGGGCACTGCGTCGGGCATTCTGGGGTGGCGGGCGCTGCATATCTATGCGACATATTCTGCTGGAGGTCGCTGCCAGTACCGGAGTGATAGATACCTCTCGGCTGGCTGATGATCTGGACACCGGGCGTGCCAGGGCCGCAGTGATGGAGCAGTATCGGATCGCCCGCGACCACAGTGTGGTTTGTAGCCCGCATGTCTTCCTCTACGACGGCTCCCACGCGGCCAATCCGGGCGTTGATGCGCGGTGGCTCAACGGTGATTTCGGAGTCGGCTTCCCGGAAATCACCCGCGACCGTCCAGAGGTGTACCGGGACCTGCTGGTTCGGGCGGCTGACCTGGTCGCCTGAAGGCTCTGTCATGGTTCGAGCGACGGGCATTTCCGCAGGCCTGAGGCCTGTGACGAGGACAACGGCTCCGATCCACTGGAAGACCGGACTGCGGTCCGGTACACTGAATACGGATGTTTCATCCCACAAGGAGGAATCGATGGTCGCTCTTATCGCACGCGACGAACTGAAGGCCGCTATCGACGCCGGCGCCGTCACGGTCGTGGATGCGCTCGGCGGACAGTACTATGCGCAGCAGCATCTTCCCGGCGCGGTTGAATTGGTCGAGGCGGACGTCGAGAAGAGGACGCCTGAGTTGCTTCCTGACAAGTCGGCGGCGATTGTCACGTACTGCTCCAACCCGGCATGTCCGAACAGCGGCCAGGTGGCAGAAAAGCTGGTCGGCCTCGGCTACACCAATGTCCGGAAGTACCGTGAGGGTATCCAGGACTGGGTGGAGGCTGGATTGCCTGTCGAGTCCAGTGGCGTGGCGGCGGACGCCTGACGACAAATTCCGTTCAGCGGGCTGTGGCTGGCTCAAGTACTACATGGGCCAGCCACAGCCTACTACTTTGTTCACGTTCATTGTGGCGACTGTGCCGTCCCATCCGCTGACGGACGGGACGGCACAGGGAACGGTCACCTGTAAAGGCCGAGTTTCTTGTCCGCCGCAAACGCGCCGCCGCCTGAGAAGCCGATCATCAGTGTGGTCGCGGCAAGGCTGACCACGAACTCGTAGCCTCCCTCGTTGGCCCAGAAACCGGCGGGCGCGTGTGCGAACCAGAAGGCACCGATCATGTTCAGTGCGAGCAGGATCCCGAAGACGGGCAGGAGTGCTCCAAGAATGATCGCCAAGCCGCCGACGAGCTCCAATGCCGTCACCACATATGCGGCGAGATCACTGAGCGGGATGCCGATGCCTGCGAAATAGTCCGATGTGCCGGCCATTCCCAGCGTATCGACCTTGAACCATCCGTGAGCCAGGAAGATACTGCCGACGACAATGCGCGCGATCAGTATGGCGTACGGAAACACCTGTGAAATGGCGGAGGTTTCACCAGTTACCGTGGACGCGGTGGTGTCAGTCTTGGACATCCTTATGTCCCTTCAAATTCTTGGGCTTGGCGATTCGTGTCCTACTCTGTCGACAGGTCACACGTCGAGAAGCTTACCGGACTGCGGTCCGCTTGTCATCGATGTCGGAACAGGCGTCACTCAGGGACACGACCGTAATCAGAGCAGTGACGTGGGATCGAGATGTATCAAGAGGTGATGCGGGCGATCGAGTCCAGCGGTATCGGCAGCCAATGTGGCCGGTTACGGGTCTCGTAGACCGTCTCGTACACTGCCTTGTCCAGTTCGTACGCTCGCAACAGGACAGTCTCGTCCCTCGGGTCGTATCCGGCCACTGCGGCGTAGCCGGAACAGAACGCGTCCCGGTTCCGGTCGATCCACTCCTCGGTGCGGAACCGCAGTTGCGCGTCCGACTCCTCGGCAACCAGCAGGTGCGCCGCCGCGTAGTCGAACGAGCGCAGCATGCCCGCGACGTCCCGCAGCGGCGAATCCATGCGTACCCGCTCGGCCAGCGGCAGGATCGGCTCACCTTCAAAGTCGATCAGCAGCCAGCCGGTCGGAGTCCGGAGCACCTGGCCCAGATGCAGATCCCCGTGGATCCGCTGCGCCGGAACCGGGGTGGTGGCGGTGGTGAGCGCGTCGTAGGCAGCCAACAGCGCCTCCTGGTACGGCCCCAGTTCCGGTACCACGACTGTCGCACTCGTCACCCGGGCCCGCATCCGGTCCGCCATGGTGACCAGGCCGGCCGCGTCCACCGTGCCGGTGCCCAGTGCCCGCGCCAGGTCCGCGTGCACGGTGGCGACCGCCTCGCCGAGCCGGTGCGCCTCGGCCGCGAAGTCCCCACCCACCTCGTCGGCGCGCAGGTCCTGCTCGGCCATCAGGTCCCGGACGCTCGCCGCGGCCATCGACCAGCCGTCCGCGGAGTTGACCGCGTACGCGGTGAGCATCGCGTAGCTGACCGGCGAAGGCGCCGGGTCCCGGGCGTCAGGCACCGAGGGAGTCGGCACCTTCGGCTCGGCCCCGAGCCGGCCCGTGATGTCCCCGAGCAGGGTCGGCACGTGCTGGCACGCCACCCGGCGCAGTGCCCGTGCCACTTCCAGGTCCGGGTTGTGTCCCGGCGCGATCCGCCGGAACAGTTTCAGGATCGCGGTCTCGCCGTACACCACGCTGGTGTTGCTCTGCTCGGCGTCCATCACCCGTGCCGGCAGGCCGGCGAAGCCACCGGGTTGCGACGGCGACGTGTCGCCGCCCCTGGCGTTGATCGACACGCCTTCCTCCATGTGGAACCGCAGCGAGCCCCGTTCCGCCCCGGACACCATCAGCCGCAGTAGCGCACCGGCCAACTCCCCGTCCCACAACCCGTCGAACGCGACGCGCCAGTTACCCGCCTCGGCCAACTCCCCGATCCGTACGTGCTCCAGCCGTTCCGGCAACTCCCGGCGGTAACCGACCAGCACCTGGTAGCACTGCCTGACCGCGCTGTCCGCGTAGCTGACTTCCAGCAACACATGGTCCAGCCGGGCCGGCTCGGGGTCATCGGCTTCGTACAACAGGGTGGCGGCGACCGGCACGACGCCGGCGATCTCGCGGCCTTTCGCCCCGAACCAGCGTTGCCCGGGCAACCACCCGGCGAGTCGCGCCGCGAGTTGTGACGCGGCGTCGAGCGGTTCGACGACGCTCATGACGCCGCTTCCTCTCGCGAACTGAGCTGGAACCAGTAGAACGCGTGTCCCGGCAGGGTCAGCAGGTACGGCAGCTCGCCGACCGCCGGGAAGGGCACCCGACCGGTGAGTTCCACCGGCACGTGGCCCTCCCACTGCCGCAGGTTCAGCTCGATCGGTTGCGGGAATCGGGACAGGTTGTTCACGCACAGCACCACATCGGGTGTCGTCTGGTCGGGGTCGGTGTACTCCCGGACGTAGGACAGCACGCTCGGGTTGGAGCCGCCCAGGTCGTGGAAGCTGCCCAGGCTGAACGCGGAATGCCGCTTGCGCACCTCGATCATCCGGCGAGTCCAGTGCAGCAGCGAGGTGGACGAGTTCAGCTGCGCCTCCACGTTCACCGCCTGGTAGCCGTAGATCGGATCCATGATCACCGGCAGGTACAGCCGGCCCGGGTTGGCGTGGGAGAATCCGGCGTTGCGGTCCGGGTCCCACTGCATCGGGGTGCGTACCCCGTCCCGGTCACCCAGCCAGATGTTGTCGCCCATCCCGATCTCGTCGCCGTAGTACAGCAGCGGCGAGCCGGGTAGGGAGAGCAGCAGCGCGGTGAACAGTTCCAACTGGTTACGGTCGTTTTCCAGGAGTGAGGCGAGCCGCCGCCGGATCCCGATGTTGGCCCGCATCCGGGGATCCTTGGCGTACTCGGTGTACATGTAGTCGCGCTCCTCGTCGGTGACCATCTCCAGGGTCAGCTCGTCGTGGTTGCGCAGGAAGATCCCCCACTGGCAGCCGTTCGGAATCCGGGGCGTCTGCCCCAGGATCTCCGAGACCGGGAACCGGGACTCCCGGCGTACCGCCATGAAGATCCGTGGCATCAGCGGGAAGTGGAACGCCATGTGGCACTCGTCGCCGCCGACGTCCTCGTCGCCGAAATATGCCACCACGTCGGACGGCCACTGGTTCGCCTCGGCGAGCAGCACCCGGCCCGGGAACTCGTCATCGACCACCTTGCGGACCCGTCTCAGGAACGCGTGGGTCTCCGGCAGGTTCTCGCAGTTGGTGTCGTCCCGTTCGAACAGGTACGGCACCGCGTCCAGCCGGAACCCGTCGATCCCGAGGTCCAGCCAGAACCGGATCACCGCCAGCATCTCCTCCTGCACCACCGGGTTGTCGTAGTTCAGGTCCGGCTGGTGGGAGAAGAACCGGTGCCAGTAGAACTGCCGGCGCACCGGATCGAAGGTCCAGTTCGACTCCTCGGTGTCCACGAAGATCACCCGGGCGTCCGGGTAGCGGCTGTCGGTGTCGCTCCACACGTAGTAATCGCCGTACCTGCCGGTGGGGTCGTGGCGGGACTCCTGGAACCACGGGTGCTGGTCGGAGGTGTGGTTCATCACCAGGTCGGTGATCACCCGGATGCCGCGCTTGTGCGCCTCGTCCAGCAGCAGTACGAAGTCCGACACAGTGCCGTACTCGGGGAGCACCCGGTAAAAGTCGCTGATGTCGTAGCCACCGTCGCGCAGCGGGGAGTCGTAGAACGGTGGCAGCCACAGGCAGTCGACTCCGAGCCAGTCCAGGTAGTCCAGTTTCTCGGCCAGCCCCCGCAGGTCGCCGGTGCCGTCGGCGGTCGAGTCGTAGAAGGCGCGTACCAGGACTTCGTAGTAGACCGACCGTTTGAACCACAGTGGATCCACCGGCAGCACACTGGCGTGCCGGAAGTCCTCGGCGGTGGGGTGCACCACCTGCCCGTCGGCGACGTGGCTGCCTTGCAGGTCCTCGGTCCGGTCTGCCATTCGGCACCTCAGGAATAGCGGTGGACGGTGAACACGTGGGCCGGCTCGTGATGCGGGTCCAGGCGTACCGTGTTGTGTTCCCCCCAGTGGTACGTGGAGCCGGTGATCTCGTCCCGGACGCTGAACCGTTCATGCCAGTCGAAGCCCAGCGCCGGCATGTCCAGCCGGGTGTTGCCCCACTGGATGTCGCGCGAGTTCAGCGAACAGACCACAAGTACGGTGTTCTGGCCGTGCCGCTTGGACCAGCACAGCAGCGCGTCGTTGTCGATGTGGTGGAACCGCAGGTTCCGCATCCAGTGCAGGGCGGGGTTCTCGCGGCGGATCCGGTTCAGCAGGGTGAGGTACGGCGCGAGGGAACGGCCCTCCCGTTCGGCCGCCGCCCAGCCCCGTGGCCGTAGCTGGTACTTCTCGTTGTCCAGATACTCCTCGGCACCCGGGCGGGCGATGTGCTCGTACAGCTCGTATCCGGAGTAGACCCCCCAGCTCGGGGTAAGCAGGCTGGCCAGTACCGCCCGGATCTTGAACATCGCCGGTCCGCCGTGCTGCAGGCTGGCGTGCAGGATGTCCGGCGTGTTCACCCAGAAGCTCGGCCGCATGTGGTGGAGGGTGTCGCGCAGTGCCTCGCAATACTCGGTGAGCTCCCACTTCGCGGTCCGCCAGGTGAAGTAGGTGTACGACTGGGTGAAGCCGATCTTGCCCAGTCCGTGCATCATCGCGGGCTTCGTGAACGCCTCCGCCAGGAGGATCACGTCGGGGTCGCGTTGCTTGACCTCGCTGATCAGGCGGTGCCAGAAGTTCACCGGCTTGGTGTGCGGGTTGTCCACGCGGAACACCCGTACCCCCTGGTCGATCCAGTGCCGCACCACCCGCAGCACCTCGGCGTAGATACCCTCCGGGTCGTTGTCGAAGTTGAGCGGGTAGATGTCCTGGTACTTCTTCGGGGGGTTCTCGGCGTACGCGATGCTGCCGTCCGGCATCGTGGTGAACCACTCCGGGTGTTCGGTGACCCACGGGTGGTCCGGGGCGCACTGCAACGCCAGGTCCAGCGCCACCTCCATGCCGAGTTCCTCAGCCCGTGCCACGAACCCCTTGAAGTCGTCCAGGTCCCCGAGCCGGGGGTGGATCGCGTCGTGCCCACCCTCGGTGGAGCCGATCGCCCAGGGCGAGCCGACGTCATCCGGCTCGGCCACCAGGGCGTTGTTCTTTCCTTTCCGGTTCACCTTGCCGATCGGGTGGATCGGAGGCAGGTAGACGATGTCGAAACCCATCGCCGCGATCGCCGGGAGCCGCTCGGCCGCGGTCCGGAACGTGCCGTGGCTCGCCGGCCCCACCGCGTCGCCTTCCGGTACCACCGCACCCTCGGACCGGGGGAAGAACTCGTACCACGCCCCGTACAGCGCCCGATCACGGTCCACCCAGACCTGGTACGCCGCCGAGCGGGTGACCAGGTCGCGTACCGGGTTGCGCCACATCACCTCGGCCACCGCGAGCGCCGGGGACACCCGGTGGGCGAGATCCAGTTCCTCGTCCCGCAGCGCCGTCGCGGCCGCACGCAGCACCGCCCGGACGGATGCCGGGACCCGGGCCGCGGCCCGGGTCAGGCACTGCGCGGCCAGCTCGAGGTCGTTGGCCAGGTCCGCCGCGCCCTGGCCGGCGGCCAGTTTCTTCTCGACGGCGTTCTTCCAGGTGAGGTACGGATCCGACCATGCCTCGATCGCGAACGTCCACATCCCGGGGGAGTCCGGCGTGATCTCGCCGTGCCAGCGGTCGGTGCCCGGCTCACCCGGCGTCATCCGGGTGAACGACTGGCTGTCCCCGGAGGGGTCACGCCACACCACGTTGACGCCGACCGCGTCATGGCCCTCCCGGTACACCGTCGCCGCCACCGGGAGGCGCTCTCCCACCACCGCCTTGGCCGGGTGACGGCCGCACTCCACGACGGGCCACACCGCCTCGATCGGGATCCGACCGTCGATCCCGCCCGTACCGTTGCGCCCGCTTCGCCGTATGCCGCTCATCGTCGCTTACGTTAGTGACCCGAGCCACGGTTCGCAGGGCAGCACCGCCTGTCCAGCGGAGGCGTGCTGCCGTTGCCAGCGAGATCCAACGACCCGTTGTCCAGGCAGTACCGCCAGTGGTCGTACCGGTACGACCACGGACTCCTTGATCGCACCGTGCTCAGCGGCCGAGGAGTGCTTCGGCCGCCGCGCGGGCGTTCGCTCGGCTGGACCCGTAGCTGGCGAGATAGGCCCGCAGGCCATCCGGACGCCATGCCGCCGGCCACCCCATCTCCACCAGCACCACGTCCGGGTGACGGGCGGCGAGTTGCTGCACCAGGTCGCGGGCGAACCGGTGCCGGTGGGTGTCCCGGCTGACCACCAGGATCTGCCGGCCGCCCGCGGCGGTCAGCACCCGTTCGGCGGTCATCCCGTCGTCGGGTCGGACCCGCATCAGCTCCGTCGCCGCGCCGTTGTCCAGGTACGGGCCGATGCCCCACGGAAGTTCCCCGGCGGCGATCGTGGCGGGTGAGTCGATCTGCACCAGCAGCGGCCGGTCCAGCTTCGGCAGGGTGCCCTCCACGCGCAGTGCCCGACGGGCGGCGGTGACCGCGACGTGGAACGCTTGTGCCGGCGAGATGCCCGGACCGGACACCGGAGGCGAGGCCGCGAGTGCGGCGGTCCGCTCGGCGGCCTGCTCCAGCCGGCTGGCCGGGACCCGTCCTTCGCGGACCGCGGCCATCACCGCTGTCGCGGTCGCCGCCACGAGTTCCGCGTTCACCTTGGCACCGATGCACAGCACGTCAGCGCCGGCGGCGAGGGCCCGCACCGCGGCCTCCGGGATTCCGATGGTGGCGCTGGCACCCCGCATCTCCAGTGCGTCGGTGAGCACCGCGCCGGTGAACCCGAGTTCGCCGCGGAGCAGGTCGGTCAGCACCCGTCGGCTGAGCGTGGCGGGCGCGTCACCGGTCAGCGCCGGGACCCGGATGTGAGCGGTCATCACGGCACGGGTCCCGGCTTCGATGGCGGCCACGAACGGCGGCAGTTCCCGCTCCCGTAGCACCTCAAGGGAGGTGTCCACAGTGGGCAGCTCATGGTGGGAGTCCTCGACGGTGGCGCCGTGTCCCGGGAAGTGCTTGGCGCAGGCCGCCACCCCGGCGGACTGCAACCCGGCGACGGCGGCGGCGGTGTGTCGGGCGACCAGCAGCGGGTTTGTGCCGAACGAGCGGGTGCCGATGATGGGGTTCTCGTCGCTGGTGTTGACGTCCACATCGGGAGCCAGGTTCAAGCTGATGCCCAGCTCGTGCAGCTCGCTGCCGATCGCCTGGTAGACCCGACGGGTGAGGTCGATGTCGTCGGCCGCGCCGAGTGCCGCGTTGCCCGGGTAGTGGCTGCCCTCGGCGTGTGCCAGCCGGGTGACGTCTCCGCCTTCTTCGTCGATCCCCACGATCGCGTCGGGACGCGCCTCGCGGATCCGGGCCACCAGCGCGCGGAGCTGGTCCGGGTCCGCGACGTTGTATCCGAACAGGACGTACCCGGCGAGACCCTCGTCGAGTAACCGGCGCGCCCAGCCGGGGGGCGTGGTGCCGGGGAACGAGGCCAGCAGGGTGCCGAGTGCCAGCCGGTGCAGTGCCCGATCCATATGGGTCATCCCTTCACCGCTCCGGCCACCAGGCCGGAGACCACCTGCCGTTGGATGATCACGAAGAATACGATTACCGGGAGCGACATCAAAGTAGCCCCGGCCATCAGTGCCCCATAGTCAATGCCCCGTGCGGTCACAAAGGACACCAGCCACACCGGCAGGGTTTCCTTGGACTGGTCGGAGAGCAGCACGTACGCCATCACGTACTCGTTCCACGCCTGGATCAGCGCGTAGATCGACGTCGCCACCAGGCCCGGGAAGACCAGGGGCAGTACCACCCGGTAGAAGGCCTCGAACCGGGTGCAGCCGTCCATCATCGCGGCCTCTTCGAGTTCCTTGGGGACGTTGGCCACGAACCCGCGCAGCGTCCACACCGTGAACGGCAGCACGAAGCTCAGGTATGTGACCACCACACCGGACAGCCGGTTGACCTGGTCCACCTCGTTCAGCAGCAGGTAGATCGGGATGATCATGGCGTTGAGGGGCACCATCTGCACCACCAGGATGGCGAAGATGAACCCGCGGCGGCCGTAGAACCGGAACCGGGCGATCGCCACCGCCGCCAGGAACGCCACCGCCACCGCGATCAGGGTCACCGTGCCGGCGACCAGGAGGCTGTTGCGTACCGCGTCCCAGAAATGTGGCGCGTTGACCGCGCGACCGAAACTGTCGAGGGTGAGTGCCGACGGGAGGAACGTCGGCTCGAAGGTCAGGATCTCCGAGCTGGGCTTCAACGCGGTGAGCGCCATCCAGTAGACCGGGAACAGCATCGCCACGCTGATCAGCACCCCTGCCCCGTTGGCGGCGGTCCGCCGGGCACGGCCGCGCTGGTGGTGCGTCAGGTTCATTCGAATTCTCCGTACCGCAGGCTCTGTCTGATGTAGAACACCGTGAACACCAGCAGCATCAGCACCGTGACCACCGCGATGGCCGCGCCGAGGCTGTACTCACGGACCCCGAACGAGGTCGTGAACGAGTAGATGCCGAGCAGGAAGTAGTCCGGTTCGGGCGCTGAGCCGCGCGCCACCCACACCTGGTTGAACACCTGGAAGTCCCAGATCACCGACAGTGTGGTGGTGATCGTGTAGATCGGCCGCAACACCGGGTAGGTGACGTTGCGGAACACCTGCCAGGGGCTCGCGCCGTCGACGGTGGCGGCCTCCTCCAGTTCCCGGGGAACCTGGGTCAGTCCGGCGTACAGCATGATCGCCACGAAGGGCACCGCGCCCCACACCACGACGGCGGTGATGACCCCGAATCCCTGCACCGGGTCGACGAACCAGTTGTGCCCCGTGAAATCCACCCCGGGGAGCAGGCTGAGCAGCCAGTTGACCACACCGAAGTTGGAGTCGACCAGCCACCGGAAGATCATCGTGGAGACGATCTGGGGCATCGCCCAGACACAGATCAGGGCGACGAAGATCAGGGTGCGGCACCACCGGGAGACCCGGCGCATCAGCAGCGCGACCCCGGTGGCGAGCAGGATCGTCAGCGTCACGTTGACCGCGGTGAACAGCACGGTGCGCAACACGACCCGCCAGAAGAACGGGTCGCCGAGGATCTGGCCGTAGTTGGCGAGACCCGCCCACGGTGCCGGTTCGCCGGTGTAGAGGCTGCGCTGGGTGAAGTCGGTCAGCGACAGCACCAGCAGCCTGGCCAGCGGGTACCCCTGCACCGCGAGCAGCACCAGGACGGTCGGCAGGATCAGCAGGTACGGCGCGCGCCCGGCCCAGTTCCGGCGTGGCCGCGAGGTCCGCCCGTGGCGCGGTGTGCGCGGAGCCGGCGGTGCGGGTGCCTCCAGGGCACTCATCGTCGTCTTTCTCCTCGGGTGCTGTCGGGTGCCTGTCGGTGCCACGGTCCTGGTCGGTTCCGGCGGCTGTGGCGGCCGGAACCGACCAGGACCGATGGGCGGGCGGGGGGGGGGGGGGG
>DASUSI010000185.1:0-97345 GCA_036375165.1 Micromonosporaceae bacterium
GCACGTATCTACGGCTGGGACATCAGATCCTGGCATGGGTTCGAAACCCTCCGCGAGATGCGTGATCTCCACACCCTCTCAGCCCTGCTCCGGCTCGCCACGAATCGGGTCGAGGTGTCCGAAGAACTGCACCACCGAATCAGGAGTCTCCAAACAGCCGACAACAAAGAGCAGTGGCTGTCGTTCTAGTGGATCGTGATTCTACTGTCTTTACTTGGCGTTGAGATCGTGTGACGACACGATGTGAATGTCCTTGATGAGTGCGGCATAGGGAGCGAGGGCGTGACGGACACCAGCAATGAACGCGCCAAGCAGGATGTCCGTGAGAAGGTTTGGGCTCTGCTGGAACACGAAGGTGCCGCACCGCTTGGCGTTCACGGCCACATTCCGGATTTCGCCGGAGCCGATAGAGCCGCCTCTCGACTCGCCGGCCTCGACGTGTGGCAGCGGTCCACGGTCGTCAAGGCCAACCCGGACCGAGCCCAGCTTCCGGTACGGGTCCGCGCACTCCATGACGGCAAGCTGGTTTACATGGCCGTGCCAAGGTTGGCGAAGGCTGAACCGTTCTACGTCTTGGACCCGGCGGAATTCAGCGCGCCGTTTGAGCAGGTCGCCACGAGTGTCGGCGCGGCCGGCTCCGCGCCGACAATCAGCGCCGACAGAATGCGACCTGTCGATCTCGTTGTCTGCGGCAGCGTGGCGGTCAACCGTCGCGGTGTACGGCTCGGCAAGGGCGCCGGATACTCCGACATTGAGGTGGCGCTGTTGACTGAGGCCGGGTTGATCGGTCCAGAAACCACAATCGTCACGACGCTGCATGGGCTTCAGGTAGTCGAGGACGACCTACCCGAGGCCCGACATGACTTCAGTGTCGACCTCATCGTGACCCCGGACGAAGTGATCGGGTGCGCGCCGCCCCGCCGGCCGCTCGGCATCATCAGCGAATCCATCACGGCACAGATGCGACTTGAGATCCCCGTTCTCAGAGATCTCCCTGGCCCGTAGGCGGTTCAATGTCGCCGTCACCGCGTTCGTCGATTAAGGGGGCTGAGCGAGAACACCCTCAGCGCTCGGCACTTCCCGGCTCGGTCACCCACTTGGTGGCTCGGTCACCCACTTGGTGGGTTGTCCGGTGATTGAGGCGATCATGCCGCACAGGTTGCCAGCAGGCCCCGCTCGCTCAGGTCGTCCAGGACACGTCCGACAGCGGGCTGACCCAGCGCGCGAGCGCCGACTTGTCCGCAAGGAACTGGGTCACTCAACGCCTCGCGGGGAGCGCTTGAGCGTCCCATCAGCATTGCGAGGACCTGTGTTCTCCACGATCTCGCTGAGGTCCAGTTCCCCGCTCTTGATCGCCTCGGCAAGCTCCTGGCGCAGGTGGCGCTTGACGGCTTCCTCCATGGCCATGCGTACGGCCTTGGTCTTGGTGCCGTAGATGCGCATGGCCTCGGCGACCATGTCGTCGTCCAAGTCGATGACCGTCCGCGCCATGATGAAGTCCTCCACGTGCCGAGTTTCCCGAACGATATTCGCTCAGGCCTTGGACGGGGATCGCGTCGGGTGTCCATCGTGCGCGCCGATGGACAGGTCACACGTGCGACGCACCGGGCCAGTAATCAGAGGCTCAGGTCGTCATACTCATACCACTGGGAGGGGTCGAGGACCTGGGCCGGTGTCAGTGACTCGCCGAGCAGCGCGTACATCTGGTCATGCAGCCGATGTCCGGACGGTGCGTTGGGTTCCGTGTCGCCGGGGCGGTAGTTGCGGCCGTTCCGCGACATCCAGGCTTCCCACAGCCGGTCCTCGTTGCAGTGGTTCAGGTAGAAGACCGGATCGTTGGGCGACGTCCCCGGGGCCATGTCGCCGCTGATCCACACATGCACCCGGTTGTGTAACTGCGGCGGTGCCTGCTCACCCGGTGTCCGAGGGTCTACCCACCCCTCGACACGGTTGCGGAAGCTCTCCCCACGCGTCTGTTCGCTCAGCCCGCTGTCGGAATCCCCGTCCCACGGCGCGCTGTCATAGAGATGCGCCTTCAACGCCGCCGCCACGTCCTCGCGTTTGGGCAGTGTGGCGATGTCCGTGCCGGCGTCGCGGGTCAGCGGCCGGGGCGGCACCGACCACAGCCGGTTCCCCTGCTGGAACAGCCGCACCCGCATCGCGGCCAACGGCCCGCTCGCCACATCGCCGCGTGAGCCACCCAGGATGTCCTTCCACAACCGGGTCTCGGGCTGCTCGGTGGGCGACAACTCGCCGTCGGCCGCCCAGTCCCAATACGGCAGCGCGGTGTTCGCGTCCCCGGTCACCCGCTGAAGCTGCTGCTCCAGCCGGATCAGGAACAGCCGGTGCCACGGCAGGAACACCGGGCCGCCGTGTGCGAGGTTCCGCAGCCTGCCCGGCGGAAGGCTGGACGTGGTCATCGCCACCACGTGCCACAGCACGAACAGGTCCCACACCGTCAACGGTTGTTCGATCCCGAACATCTCGAACCGGGGAATCCGGCTACGCACCGCGAACATCGCCTGCGACGCGGTGATCCCGGCATCCTCCTGCGCCAGCATCACCACCCCGGACAGGAACCGCTCTCGTGCCTCGTCAGACGTGAGGATGTTGCGCCGAGTGACAGTCACCGGAACTCCCCCAACTCGTCGCGGGCCGGCGGCTCGGTGCCGAAATGGTCGATCACCAGCCGCAGGATGTCCAGTGCCGACGCCACCGCGTACTGCGGCAGGCCGTGGTAGTGCACCGCCCCGTTGTTGAGTACGTCGAGCCCGCCGTCGAGCGGCTCGCCGTCGATCGTGGCGCGGTAGGTGGTCTCGACCCGGATCTCATGCCCCCGGTACGACGCGGTGCGTACTGAGGTCGACTCGCCGTTGTGTCCACCGCCCGGACCGCCGTGGCCAGCGTGCGCCTCGCCCTCCGGCAGCCCGATGCCACCCTCCCGCAGGTGCGTCAGCAGCCGGGCGAGGTCTGTTTCGTCGTACGACGACATAAGCGTCAGCCCCTTCACGAATCACCGGACGCTACTGCCGCCAGATCAAATAACGATACGTAGTTGACGTATTTCAGACAGTGACTCACTGAAGCTCAGTCAACGCTCGCTCTACCTCTATGGGCCTGCTGCCATGCCCGGGTGGGCGATGGTCCGCCAGCAGAGCCCAGCTACCATTTGTGTGGGGCATCATTACTTACCGGAGTTAGACGATTTCCTTCGGTCACTATGGGAGGCTGGAGATCATGACCAACGCCGACTGGGCCGCCGCCGATGTGGATCTCACGAGGCCGAGTTCGGCGAGGATCTACGATTACATGCTTGGCGGGTCGCACAACTTCGCGGTGGACCGGAGGGTCGCCGAGGCCCTCATCCAGGCCGTGCCGAACGGCGTGGCCGTCGTCAGGGCGAACCGGTCGTTCCTTCGCCGGGCGGTGCGGTTTCTGACCGACGTCGGGGTTCGCCAGTTCCTGGACCTGGGGTCGGGCATCCCCACGGTCGGGAACGTGCACGAGGTCGCCCAGAAGGCCGCTCCCGAGGCACGGGTGGTGTACGTGGACGTGGATCCGGTCGCGGTGATCCACAGTAATGCGATCCTGGCGGACAACGACCGGGCCGCCGCGATTCAAGCGGACCTGCGGGATCCGGAGCGCATCGCGGCCGATCCGACGGTGCGGTCGTTGATCGACTTCAGTCAGCCCGTCGGCGTGCTGGCCCTCGCGGTGATCCAGTTCGTATCGGACGAGGAGTATCCGAAGGAGATCGTCCGCAAGTATGCCGAGATGGTCAGCCCCGGCAGCTATCTGGCCATCTCCCATGGCACGGCCGTCGGTGAGACCGGGGACGAAATCGAGGATGCGCAGGAGTATCTGTCCCGGAACACGATTGATTTGATCCTGCGGGGACGGGCCGAACTCGCCCGGATCATGAACGGGTTCGAGATCATCGAGCCAGGCCTGGTGTACACGCCGCAGTGGCGGCCGGATATCCCGGGCGATGTGTTGAGCGACCATCCTGAGCGCTCTGCTGCCCTGGCCGCCGTCGGCGTGAAGCGTTAGCGAGCCGAGCGATGTGGGTGCCCGGCAGGCAAACCGGGACCTGCGGAGCAGAGACGCGTCCGCAGGACGTCTCGGTCCACTGTCACGGGACGCCACCCCGGATCAGTCGAGAGTCGACAGCGCAGGGCGGTTGATGGCGAACCTCGCGGTGGGACGGGTCGTCGTGCCCATGGTCAGCAGGTCGACCATTGTTTCGCCGACCACCGGACCGAACTTGAACCCGTGACCAGAGCACGCCGAGGCCAGCCACACCCCTGGCTGGCCGGGTACCGCGTCGAGCACGAAGTCCTCATCCGGAGTCATCGTGTACCGGCAGGTCTCAACCTCCCTGACCCGGCCCAGCCCTCGGAGCCGACGGTGGGCGTACCCGGTCAGGTCCGTCAACGCCGCCTGATCCGCGGTGCCGGCGAGGTTCTCCGTGTCGATCGCCGGACCATTGCGGTGATACATCAGCTTCACCCAGCCGTTGGGCGGTAGCCGCGGGAATGCCGCGACCAGCGGGGGAGCCTCGGCGTTGTGTTCGAGTACGAGCGGGAACCGCCCAACGGCGAAGTGCTCTGCGGCGTCGAAATAGGCCACCTGCTCCCGGGTCACCGCCAGCCGCAGGGGGCGGAAGAGAAGCGTGTTGGCCCAGGATCCGGCGGCGATCACGACCGCCCCAGCCGTGATCGTCGTGCCGTTCACGGCGATGGTCACCGATCCGGGCGCCGATTCGATCCGCTGGACCAGCGAGCGTTCCCGGATCTCGGCGCCGGATTCCCGCGCCCGCCTGGCCAGCGCCGCGACGCACTGATCGGCGTACAGCACCGCCGCGTCGGGTTGATACACCCCCACCATCCCGGGGTCGAAGCTGATCTGCGGAAACCGCGCGGCCAGATCGCTGGACGACAACGCGTCGACAGGTACGTCGGCCTCGCGCATCGCTTCGATGGTCTGTTCCAGTGACGGGGTGCCGGACATTCCGCAGTCCAGGCCACCGGTGGTCCGCAACAGCGGCGGGTCGATGTCCCGTTCCAGGCCCCGCCACCGTTCGAATGCCTCCCGGGCCAGGGTGATGTACTCCACCTCGTGGTACGCCAGCCGGATGATCCTGGACGGACCGTGGGAACTGCCGTGGCGGTGCCCGATCTCGAACCGTTCCAGCAGTACGGTCCGCAGCCCCCGCTGAGCAGCGGCAAGCGCGGTGGCGGTCCCGGTCACCCCGCCACCGACCACGACAAGGTCGGGTGTCGTCATCGGGCCGGGCGAGCGTCACACGTGGTTGCCATCGAACCTCCGTTACGGATTGAGTACCCGGTCGAGAAAGCGTCGGGTGCGTTCATGGGAAGGGGCTGAGAACAGCGACGCTGGTACGTTCCGCTCGACCACCACGCCGTCGTCCATGAACAGCACCTCGTCGGCCACGTCCTTCGCGAACGACATCTCATGCGTGACAACGAGCATGGTCATACCCTGTGCGGCCAGTGTCCGCATCACATCCAGGACGTCGGTGACGAGTTCCGGATCGAGCGCGCTGGTGACCTCGTCGAAAAGCATCACTTCCGGATTCATCGCCAGGGCGCGCGCTATCGCGACGCGCTGTTGCTGGCCGCCGGACAGCCGGGATGGTCGCTCGTCCGCCTTGTCGGCCAGGCCGACCTGGTCGAGCAGGGCCCGCGCGTTCCGCACCGCTTCAGCGCGGGACAGGCCGTAGACGACCCGTTGTGGCAGCACCACGTTGTCCAGCGCCGTACGGTGCGGGAAGAGATTGAACTGCTGGAAGACCATCCCGATGCGGCGGCGTACCTGGTCGAGTGCCCGTCCCCGGAGTGTCGTGATCGGCTCGCCGTCCAGCAGGATCTGGCCGCTGTCTATCTCTTCAAGGCGGTTGACGCAGCGCAGCAGGGTGCTCTTGCCGGAGCCGCTGGGCCCGATGATCGCGATGACCGAACCCGCCGGCACGCTCAGGTCCACGCCTCGCAGCACATGCAGCGCCCCGAACCGCTTGTGCAGCCCGGCCACCCGGAGTTTGGCGTGACCCGCCGGTGCCGGGGATGTCGGGGCGGTCATGCCAGACCCCGGGCGAGCGTGTGGCGACCGTTGAGGTGACGGTCCACCACCCGGGCGAGGGGCAGGGTGAGGACCAGAAACATGATCGCTCCCAGGGTCAGCGCTGAGCTGTTGAAGGTTTCTCCCTGCACCTCGCGCCCGGCCCGTACCACCTCCACAACCCCGATCACCTGCACCAGCGAGGTGTCCTTCATCAACGCGATGAAGTCGTTCAGCAGCGGCGGTACGACGGTGCGCACCCCCTGCGGCAGCACGACATGACGCAGGGTACGGAACTGGCTCATCCCGAGTGACCGGGCGGCTTCCGACTGTCCTTTCGGGACCGCCTCGATGCCGGCCCGGTACACCTCCGCCAGGTACGCGCCGTAGGTGATGGTCAGCGAGAGCACCCCGAACCAGTACACGTCGGGCCTGCCGAACAGGTGGGGTGCGCGTACCCAGGCCGGAAGAAACGAGATGAAGGGCAGGCTTCCCGAGATCAGGAGTACCACGAGTAACAGCGGGATCCCCCGGAACACGTCGATGTAGGCGATCGCGGCGACCCGGACGGGGAGCATCAGACGGGTCTGGGATCCGCGTGCCAGCGCGAGAACGAGTCCCCACACCATGGAGAGCACACCAGCGATCAGGGACAACTGGACGGTGACCCAGAAGCCCAGCAGCACCTTGTCGAAACTGTCCCGCATGACGCTGAGGTCGAAGTACTGCTGGAGGAAGATGTCCATGATCGGACGGACTCAGCCATCATCTCCGGAAAGCAGGTTGGCCGGTGGCTTCACGTCAAACCATTTCTGGTATATCCGGTCGAACGTGCCGTCCTTCTTCATCTCCAGCAGTAGCTGGTCGATCCGTTCCCGCAGTTCGGAGCCGCGTTGGAATACCAGTCCGTACTGCTCGCCCGTGGACACCGTTTCGACGACGTGCAGCGTCCGGTAACTGCGCTCGGCGAACTTGGAGGACGGGAAATCGTTGATGACGGCGTCCACCTGGCCGGCGGCGACCGCTTTGAACGCGTCGTCCACGACGTCGTAGGTCCGGATATCTGACGAGCTGAGGTGTTTCTTGGCCCACTGTTCGCCGGTGCCCCCGATCTGTACTCCGACACGTTTCCCGGCCAGGTCCTTTATGCCCTTTATAGACGAACTTCGCTGAACCATGACGGACTGGTCGGAGTTGAAGTACGGCAGGGAGAAGTCGACGGCCTTCCTCCGCTCGTCCGTGATGGACACCGAGGAGGCCACCATGTCGAATCTGCCCTGTGCGACGTCCCGGAAGATCGTGTCGAACGGTGTCTTCTGGATGACCACCTTCAGACGCAGCCGTTTTCCGAATTCGTGGACCAGGTCCATGTCCATTCCGTCGTACCGGGGTGGCTCACCGAATTCGAACGGCACGTAGGGAATGTCCGAACCGACCAGCAATGTCCCCGGCCTCGACGTCAACGGCGTCGTGCCGTCTGACGGTGGAGACGCGTCCTGGCCGCAACCGGCCATCAGTACCGCCGCGAGGCCGAACATCGCCACGGCACCGCGTATCCGAGAGCCGGTCATCTCATTCCCCTCTGTAGTGATCCAAGTCACATTGTGTGGTGCCGTTTTATCACCTGTGACCCGCGCTAGGCAATCACCTGCATGGAAGTCCCCGGTGCCGCATTCTGACCGCCTGGCGGCCAGCGGGCTCGGAAGCTTGACCTTGGACCGTACTCCAAGGTTTAGGTTTGGCCCATGAGCGTCACCAGGACCCCAGGGTTACGGGTCGCCGAGATCGCTGACGCGGTCGGCGTCAGACCCGACACGATCCGCTTCTACGAGCGGGAAGGGCTGCTGCCCCCGCCTCGGCGTACCCCCGCCGGGTACCGCAGCTACGACAACGGTGCCCTGGACCGGCTGCGGTTCATCCAGGGCGCGCAACGTCTGGGCCTTCGGCTCAGTGACATCCGCGACCTGCTCGCGGTACGGGACACCGGAAGCTGCCCCTGTGAGCCGGCCGAGCAACTGCTGAAGCGACGCCTGGCCGAGTTGGACGCGGAAATGGCGAGGCTGGCGGCACTGCGGGCGGAGATGACCGGGATGCTCCGGGCGTTGCCGTCGGGGGACTGCCGGCAACCCGAGCCCGGAACCTGGTGCCCACCCGAGGAGGGAGGTGACGAACGATGACCGAGCTGGTGCTGTCCTCCTGCTGTGAGGACACCGACTGCCCGCCGGATGACTGCTGCTGCGGTTGCTGAGAGCACCCACGTCGGCTGAGCGCGCCAGTCGACGTGGCGAATCCCAGTGACCAGACCATGACGAATTGTCAGGCACTTGACTGAAAAGTCATGAAGAAAGTGGAGGAGACCAGGTAAGGGGCTTGCGGTTAAGACAGCGTTGATTGAAACTTTTCTACGAGTGAGCCTGCTACCAGCAGGCATCACGGCGATAGTGAAGGGCGCTGTCAATGACCGGACACCTGGCGCACCCCGAGGCGGCCCGCAAGCGCATCACGGCAGCCGTGGCCGCCACCCTGATCGCGGCCGGCGTGCTGGTCGCGGCGACCGCCTCCACCGCGGTCGCGGCCTGTACCCCGAACCCGGCCACCCCCAAGAGCCAGTTCCGGGCGATGTGGATCGCGAGCGTCGCCAACATCGACTGGCCCAGCGCCAAAGGGCTCCCGGTCGCCACCCAGAAGTCGGAGTACCTGGCTTGGCTGGACCTCGCGCAGCGCCGTAACCTGAACGCGGTCGTGGTGCAGATCCGGCCCACCGCCGACGCGTTCTGGCCCTCCCCGTACGAGCCGTGGTCCGAATGGCTCACCGGCACCCAGGGCACCAACCCCGGCTACGACCCGCTGGCCTTCCTGGTGGACGAGGCGCACAAGCGGAACCTGGAGTTCCACGCCTGGTTCAACCCGTACCGGGTGGCCACGCACGCCGACCGGACCCGGCTGGTCGCCTCCCACCCGGTCCGGCAGCACCCCGACTGGGCCTTCACGTACGGCGGCAGGCTCTACTACAACCCCGGCATTCCACAGGTCCGCCGGTTCGTCGAGGACGCGATGCTGGACGCGGTGACCCGCTACGACATCGACGGTGTCCACTTCGACGACTACTTCTACCCGTACCCGGTGTCCGGTGAGACGATCCCCGACCAGACCACCTACCAGCAGTACGGCGCGGGCTTCTCCAACATCCACGACTGGCGGCGCAACAACGTCAACCTGTTGGTGCAGGAGATGGACCAGCGGATCCACGCCGCCAAGCCGTGGGTGAAGTTCGGGATCAGCCCGTTCGGGATCTGGCGCAACAGGT
This sequence comes from Micromonosporaceae bacterium, assembly GCA_036375165.1. Classification (GTDB taxonomy): domain Bacteria; phylum Actinomycetota; class Actinomycetes; order Mycobacteriales; family Micromonosporaceae; genus WHSM01. The sequence continues at coordinate 9,386 of DASUSI010000185.1, forward strand.
CCACCGACCCGCTCGGCTCGGACACCAGCGGCCTGCAGTCCTACGACGCGATCTACGCCGACTCCCGCAGGTGGGTCAAGCAGGGCTGGCTGGACTACATCAATCCGCAGATCTACTGGTACATCGGCCAGACCGCGGCGGACTACGCCAAGCTCGTCCCGTGGTGGTCCGATGTGGTCACCGGCACCGACGTACACCTCTACATCGGACAGGCCACATACAAGGTGGGCACCGGGGGAGTCTGGGACGATCCGGCCGAGCTGAGCCGCCACCTCACGCTGAACCGTTCCTATCCACCGGTACGCGGGGACGTCCACTTCAGCGCCAAGGACGTGCGCGCCGACCGGCTCGGCGGCGTCAGCCGGGTGGCCACCGACCACTACAGCCGGGCCGCCGTGGTGCCGGTGATGCCGCAGCTGGGCGGAGCCGCCCCCGGCACGCCGACGATCACCGGTGCCACCCGGGTCACCGGGGGAGTTCGGGTCAGCTTCACCGGTGGCGGTACCTACTACGCGGTGTACCGGCTGGACGGCAGCGGCCCCGCCGACCCCTGCGCATTCGTTGACGCCCGGCATCTGCTCGGCACCGTCCGTGGCACGTCGTTCACCGACACCACCGCCGGGACCGCGACGTACAGCTACCACGTCACCGCGTTGGACCGGCTGCACCACGAGAGCGCCGTGAGCCAGCCGTACGTGCTTCCGGGCTCCATGCCGTGGAGCGTCACCGTCGACAACACCTCGACCGGCTTCACCGCCAGCGCCAACTGGGGCACCTCGTCGTACTCCACCCAGCGGTACGGCACGAACTACCGGTTCGCGACCCCGGTAGCCGCCAGCGACCCCGCCTGGTACCGCGCCAACCTGCCCGCCACCGGCAGCTACCTGGTCGAGGCCTGGTACCCAGCGGACCCCGGATACAACAGCGCCACGCCGTACGTCCTGGTGACCACCACCGGGAACCAGACGGTACGGGTCGACCAGCGCGCCAACGGTGGCCGCTGGGTCAGCCTCGGCACCTTCACCCTGGCCGCCGGTGACCGCAACGTGGTCGGGGTCAGCCGCTGGACCTCCACCACCGGATACGTGATCGCCGACGCGGTCCGGATCACCCAGACCTAGCCTCCGGCAAGCCGGCGGCGCGGGTCTGCCCAGCCGCCGTGGAGTTTCACGGACCTGGCACGTTTCGACTTCCTGGGGAGGAATTCATGACCGATCCTCGTCTACCCCGCCGCGACCTGATGCGCGGTGCCGTGCTGCTCGGTGTCGGCGTTGCCGCGAGCGGGCTCGGACTGCTGCGCGCCACACCAGGCTTGGCCGCCGTGCCCGCACCGCGGATCTACAACTGCGACGAATGGAGTGCCCGGCAACCCAGTTCAACAATCACCATCAACAACTACCGGCCCACGAGGCTGATCGTGCACCACACCGCGACCGCCAACAGCACCGATTACTCGCTGGCGCACGCGTTCTCGCTGTCCCGGGCGATCCAGAACTACCACATGGACAACAACGGCTGGATCGACACCGGACAGCACTTCACGATCAGCCGTGGCGGGTACATCACCGAGGGCCGGCACCGCAGCCTGGAAACCCTGGGTGGCGGCACCACGTTCGTGCACGGTGCCCACGCCGGAACCGCCAACAGCTCGTCGATCGGGATCGAGAACGAGGGCACCTACACCTCGGTCGCACCGACCAGTGCGCTGTACAACGCGCTGGTCAACCAGTGCGCGTACATCTGCCAGCAGTACGGCATCACGACCAGCAACATCATCGGGCACCGGGACGTCAACTCCACCCAGTGCCCCGGCGACGTGCTCTACGGCATGCTGCCGCAGTTGCGCAGGGACGTCGCGGCCAAGCTCAGCGGCTTCAGCGCGATCGTGGACAACGCCACCGCCGGACGGTTCACCGCCAGCACCAACTGGGGGGTGTCGACATACTCCGCCGCCCGGTACGGCGCCGACTACCGGTACGCCAACCCGGCGGCGGTGACCGACGCAGCCTGGTTCAAAGTGAACATTCCGGCCGCGGCCAGCTACCGGGTGGAGACCTGGTACCCGGCGAACTCCGGCTACAACAACTCCACTCCGTTCGTGGTGAGCACCACCAGCGGCAGCCAGTACGTCTATGTGGACCAGCGGACCGGTGGCGGAGTCTGGCGCTCGCTCGGCACCTTCTCGTTGGCCGCCGGTGACTACAACGTGGTCGGAGTGAGCCGCTGGACCAGCGGCACCGGCTACGTCATCGCCGACGCCGTCCGGATCACCCGCGTCTGACAGGACCCTTCTCGACGTCTGGCGGTGGGCGGTCTTCCCCTCACCCGCCCGCCGCCAGACCCGGGCGACCCGCCACCCGCATCGGAACCGGCTGCCAGTGCCGGGGCGCGGGTGGCGAGCCGGCCGGCAAGGGTGCAGAGTGGATCAATGGACCGTCGGGAGTTCTACTGGTGCCTGCGACACCGCCGGGTGGAAAGTGGCGACGGGATGTGCCCGGGGAAGTACCGGCTCGGGCCGTACCACAGCCGCGGGGAGGCCGAGCAGGCGTTGGATCGGGTACGGCAGCGCAACGAGGAGTGGGAGGCCGAGGACGCCCGCTGGCATGGCGGTTGACCGCGGTGAACGCCGAGCCCCCCGATGCCACCGGGGCCGTCCTCAAAGGCACTCCTCGGATCGCGCCACGCATCCACGCCCCGCGGATCGACTTCACAGCTCTTCGGCGCGAACTGGAACTGCCTGACGGATTCCCGCCGGAGGTGCTGCACGAGGCCGAACGGGCCGCGTTGCAATCGCCCCTGCGGGCGGAGCGGCTACCGGACCGTACCGACATCCCGTTCGTCACCATCGATCCTCCCGGATCCATGGATCTCGACCAGGCGGTGTGCATCCTGGCCCGCCCCGCCGGTTACCGGGTGCACTACGCGATCGCCGATGTGGCCTCGTTCGTACCGGCGGAATCGGTGCTCGGCGCGGAGACCTGGGCTCGCGGGCAGACCATCTACTTCCCGGACGGCCGGGTGCCGCTGCACCCGGAGGTGCTCAGCGAGGGCGCGGCCTCCCTGCTGCCCGAACAGGTACGGGCCGCGGTGCTGTGGACCATCGATCTCGACCGCGACGGGGAGCAGACCAGTGTGAACGTACACCGAGTCGCGGTCCGCAGCCGGGCCAGACTCGACTACGCGACCGTGCAGCGGGCCGTCGATCAGGGCACGGCTCCGGAGCCGGTGGCGCTGTTGCCCGAGGTGGGGAAGCTCCGGCTGGCGCGGGCCCGGCGGCGGGGGGCCATCGACCTCCCGTTACCCGAGCAGGAGATCACCGGTCATGACAGCGCGTGGCGGCTGGAGCTTCGCGCGCCGTACCCGGTGGAGGCGTACAACGCCGAGATCTCACTGCTCACCGGGATGGCGGCGGCCCAGATCATGCTCGACGGTGGGATCGGGTTGTTGCGGACGCTGCCCGGACCGGCTCCGGAAGAACTGGCCCGGGTACGCGGCTCGGTCCGGGCGCTCGGTGTGGACTGGCCGGACGACGCGGAGGTGTCCGAGGCGGTCGGGCAGTTGGACGCGGCCTCACCGCAGGGTGCCGCGGCACTTGACGTGATTGCCGAACTGCTACGCGGCTCGGGCTACACCGCCTTCGACGGGGCGAGTCCGAAGCGCCCGGAGCACGCCGGAGTCGGTGCCCCGTACGCCCACGTCACCGCGCCGTTGCGGCGGCCGCCGGACCGGTACGCCAGCGCGGTCTGCCTCGCGTTGTACCACGCCCACGACGTGCCGGCGCACATCCGGGACGCGCTGCCCAGGCTGCCGGAGGCGATGGCGGCATCCGACCGCCGGGCGTCGGGTGCGCAGCGTGCCGCGATCGACCTGGTCGAGGCGGTGCTGCTGGCCGATCGGGTGGGTGAGGTGTTCGACGCGGCCGTCATCGAGCGCAACGGCGGGTCCGGTGCCACCGTGATGCTGCGGGACCCACCGGTGCGGGCTCGCTGCGACGGTGTGTCGCTACGCCCGGGACAGCGGATCGCGGTACGGCTGCTTGAGGCGGATCCCACACGGCGGCGAGTCCGGTTCGCGTCCGTGGACGTGTGAGGATAGCCGCGTGTCTGATGATCTCCCGCCTGACGTGTCCGAACTGTCCATAGCGATCCTCGGCGGCACCGGGGACCAGGGCCGTGGCCTGGCATACCGGTTCACCCGGAGCGGCCATCACGTGTTGATCGGTTCCCGGGAGGGTTCCCGGGGGGCCGCCGCCGCGTCTGAACTCGGGCAGCTTCCGGGCGCCGACGCGGGCCGGATCACCGGTGGCGACAACGTCTCGGTGAGCCGCTCCGCCGACCTGGTGATCGTCGCGGTGCCCTACGACGGGCACGCCAGGACCGTACAGGCGGTGCGCGAGGCCGTGGCCGGCAAGATCGTGGTCGACTGTGTGAACCCGCTCGGGTTCGACAAACAGGGGCCGTACCCCCTCGATGTGCCGGAGGGCAGTGCCGCGCAGCAGGCGGCGACGCTGCTGCCCGACTCCCGGGTGGTGGCGGCGTTCCACCACGTCAGCGCGGTTCTGCTGGCCGATCCGCGGGTGGACGCCGTGGACACCGACGTGATGGTGCTCGGCGACGATCGGGCGGCGACGGATCTGGTGATCGCACTCGCGGGCCGGGTGCCCGGGATGCGCGGGGTCTACGCCGGGCGGCTGCGCAACGCGCGCCAGGTGGAGGCGCTGACCGCCAACCTGATCGCGATCAACCGGCGCTACAAGGCCCACGCCGGGGTGCGGGTCACCGACATCCGCACGGCGGTGAGCGATCGGTGACACTGTGATGCTCCGTGACGACTTGGGCGAGCTGTACCAGGGAACCGCGACCCGGGTGGTCTCCCTGGTTCCCTCGCTCACCGAGGCGGTCGCGGTCGCCGCGGCGGGGCTGCTGGTCGGCGCCACCGACTGGTGCACCCACCCGGAGAGCCTCGACGTGCCCCGGGTCGGCGGAACCAAGTACCCGGATCTGGCGAAGGTCCGGGCCTGCCGGCCGGACCTGGTGCTCGCCAATGCGGAGGAGAACCGCCGTGACGACGTCGAATCGTTGCGCCAGGCGGGAATCCAGGTCTGGGTGACCTACCCCCGCGACCTGAAGGCCGCGTTCGCCAGCCTCGGACGGCTGTTCCAGGCGCTTCGCGTGGACCGTCCTGCCTGGCTCGACGCGGCCGAGTCGGTGTGGTCGTCCCCACCGCCGGACACCGAGAGGCGGGCGGTGGTTCCAGTATGGCGGCGGCCATGGGTGGTGCTGGGCAGCGGCACGTTCGCGGGGGACCTGCTGCTGCGGCTCGGCATCGGCAACGTCTACGCCGACTCACCAGAGCGGTACCCGAGACCCACGCCGGAGCAGATCCTGGCACGCCGACCGGATCTGGTGGTGCTGCCGGACGAGCCGTACCGGTTCACCGCCGAGGACGGTCCTGAGGCGTTTCCCGGTGTGCCGTACGCGCTGGTTTCCGGGCGGCACCTGACCTGGTACGGACCGTCCCTGGTGGAGGCCCGGCCGCTGCTGGAACGGCAGCTCGCGGCGACCGTGACCGGCTAGCACCCGAGGTGTTCGGCGGCCACCCGCTTGGGCACCACCATCCGCCAAGCGTCGACCACGAGTTCCCGCATCTCGTCCGGCTTCAACGCCACCATCCGGGCCCGGACCCAGTTGTAACGAAGATCCGAGGGTTCGGGCATCAGAAACTTGTCCGGCTCTGAGGCCACCAGCGCCTCGCGTTCCAGCTTGGGGTACGCGAAGCCCATCAATGTCTCGTCCCGGGAGAACGACACGTACACCAGCCCCCGCACCCGGAACTTGACCCGGTCGCGTACCAGGGCTTCCTCGGTACGGGGCAGGGACAGCGCCAGCGCGCGGACGTCTTCGACCGTCACCATCCCCGCCGCCTCGAACCGCTAGTCGAAGGTGTGCTCTTCGGAGGGGAACCCGCCGTCGCGGACCTCCTCGGCGAACCGGCGGGTCGCGTCGGCCAGCACGCCGTGCAGGTCCGCGTACCGCTTCACGAACCGGGGCACCGAGCCGGTACGCAGCCCGGCCATGTCCTGCCAGACCAGTACCTGCGCGTCGCAGTTCGGGCCGGCGCCGATCCCGACGGTCGGTATGGTCAGCTCCGCGGTGACCCGTTTGGCGACGTCGCCGGGAACCATCTCCAGCACCACCGCGAACGCACCGGCGTCGGCGACCGCGTGGGCGTCCGCGACGATGTCCTCCGCGGCCAGACCTCGTCCCTGCACCCGGTAGCCGCCGAACTGATGCTCGCTCTGCGGGGTGAAGCCGACGTGCCCCATCACCGGGATACCGGCGTTCACCATGGCGGTGATCTGCCGTTGCATCCGGCGGCCGCCCTCCAGCTTCACCGCGTGCGCGCCGCCCTCCTTCATCAGGCGTACCGCGCTGGACAGGGCCTGCTCCGGACTGGCCTCGTAGCTGCCGAACGGCAGGTCTCCCACCACCAGGGCCCGGGTGGTGGCACGGCTGACGCCGCGCAGCAGCGGGATCAACTCGTCGAGGGTGACCGGCAGGGTGGTGTCGTTGCCGTACACGTTGTTCGACGCCGAGTCGCCGACCAGCAGCACCGGGATGCCGGCCTGGTCGAAGATGGACGCGGTGTACTGGTCGTAGCTGGTGAGCATCGACCACTTCTCGCCGCGCTCCTTGGCCTGAAGCAGGTGGTGGACGCGCACCCGTCGGACAGCGGCCGGGCCGCCGTACAGGGACGGGATTTCGGCATGATCGGACATGATCGGCTCCTTGTCCTCGAGGCCTTGGTGGGTCCCCGGGTCGGTGAGGTCTGGTTAGCCCGCACTGCCGTCATGGTCGCACCGGGCGAGGGCGGGGCGGCAGGAGTACGTGCAAGATTTCACAGCGGCGTATGGCCGCGGGCTCAGCTCCGTTCCCGGAACCGATTGGTGATCGGCAGCCGACGGTCCCTGCCGAACGCTTTGTAACCGATCTTCGGTCCGGGCGCGGTCTGCCGGCGCTTGTACTCGGCGGTGTCCACCATCTTGATCACCCGCTCCACCAGCGCCGCGTCGTGGCCGGCGGCGACCAGTTGCTCGTGGCCCAGGTCCTGGTCCACGTACCCGGCGAGGATCGGATCGAGCACGTCGTACGGCGGCAGCGAGTCGGTGTCCAGTTGCCCAGGGCGAAGTTCGGCGCTGGGTGGCTTGGCGATGGTGTTCTCGGGGATCGGCGGGGTCTCACCGCGTGCGACGGCGTCGGCGTTGCGCCACCGCGCCAGCCGTTGCAGCAGGGTCTTGAGTACGTCCTTCACCGGGGCGTAGCCGCCGACCGAGTCCCCGTACAGCGTGGAGTAGCCCACCGCGTACTCGCTCTTGTTGCCGGTGGCCAGCACCAGGTGGCCTTCCTGGTTGGACAGTGCCATCAGGATCACGCCACGGATCCTCGCCTGCAGGTTCTCCACCGCCAGACCCGACAGGGACAGGTTCGTCAGGAACGCGTCGACCATGTCCTGGATGGGTTCCACCCGGTAGTCCAGACCGGTGCGTTTCGCCAGCTCGGCGGCGTCGTCCTTGGAATGGTCGGAGGAGTACTGGCTCGGCATGGACACCGCGACCACGTTCTGCGCTCCGATCGCGTCCACCGCGATGACCGCGGTGACCGCCGAGTCGATCCCACCGGACAAAGCGAGCACGACCGAGCGGAAACCGTTCTTCCGCACGTAGTCCCGGGTGCCGGTGACCAGCGCCCGCCACACCTCGGCCTCGTCGGCGGGCTGTTCGGCGAACACTGGCGGCACCTGGCCGGTGGGCTCGGGCACCGTGTCGGACAGGTGCACCCGGCGGACCGACATCTCACCCAGGTCGCCGTCCGGCCCTCCGGTCGCCGCTGGCAGGTCGAGGTCGGTGACCAGCAGCGCCTCGTCGAACTGCGGTCCTCGGGCCAGCAGGGTGCCGTCCTCGGCGACCACCATGGAATCCCCGTCGAAGACCAACTCGTCCTGGCCGCCCACCATGTTGACGTACGCGACGGTCGCGCCGGACTCGGCGGCGCGGCGGCGTACCAGGGGCAGCCGCACGTCGTCCTTGTTCAGCTCGTACGGGGAGCCGTTGATGTTGATCACGAAGCCGACGTTGGCGTGGCCGGCGACCGCGAACGGTCCGCCCGCCTGCCAGATGTCCTCGCAGATGGTGAGCGCCACGTCCACGCCACCGATCCGCACCACGGTCAGCAGGTCTCCCGGGACGAAGTAACGGTCCTCGTCGAACACCCCGTAGTTGGGCAGGTGATGTTTGAAGTAGGTGGTCGCGATCCGCCCGCCGTGCAGCAGTGCCAGTGCGTCCCGGGGACCCCGGTCCGCGGCGGCGTCCGCGCCGAGCCGTGCCGGACCGTCGGCGTCCAGGTAGCCCACCACGACCGCGCAGTCACCGCAGCCGTCGTCCGCGAGGTCGGCGGCGAGCTGACGCAGTGCGGCCCGGCTGGCGGCCACGAACGCCTCCCGGAACACCAGGTCTTCCGGGGGGTATCCGGTCAGCATCATCTCGGGGAAGGCCACCAGGTGGGACGCTGCCGCCACCGCCCGGCGGGTCCACTCCCGTACCAGGGCGGAGTTGCCGGCGAGGTCTCCCACCGTGGGGTTCGTCTGGGCGAGTGCCACGCGCAGCCTGGGCATGCCCCCATCATCCCAGCGCACCGCACCGGTCCACGACAGGGCGAGGAGTGCGGATCATCCGCTACCCGGTGTGTCACATCGTGGTATGGATGTCAATAGTACGTATTGACCGATCCTAGGTGTCTTCCGTACGATTCGTGTCGCGCTGCAGCGATTCGTCTAGCTCTGCTCGAGCTCCGTCGGACACCACACCTCCGGTGTCCCGGCACCGTATCAGCCTTCCAGAAAGGGCGAACCGCCATGCGAAGGACTCTGCTCGCGGTCGCGGCGGCGCTGTCCGCGTCCGCCGCCCTGACCCTGCCGGCACACGCCGGCCCAAGCTCGTACGTTCCGGTCACCGAGACCGTCGGCGAGAAGGTCGCCGGTCAGTACATCGTGACCCTCGACCAGGACGCGACGGTTGCCGCCGCGGTCGACCGCATCGCCGCCAAGCCGCTGTACACCTACCGGGCGGCGCTGCACGGGTTCGCCGCCAAGCTCTCACCGGTCCAGGTGAGCGCCTTGCAGCGCAACCCGAACGTGCTGCGGATCGAGGAAGACGGCGTGGCCCGGATCGACACCACCCAGAGCAACGCCACCTGGGGCATCGACCGGATCGACCAGCGGGCCCTGCCGCTGTCGACGACGTACAACTACACCCGCACCGGGTCGACGGTCAACGCGTACATCATCGACACCGGTATCCAGACCGCGCACACCCAGTTCGGGGGCCGGGCCTCTGTCGCGTACGACGCGCTGGGCGGCAACGGCCAGGACTGCCACGGCCACGGCACGCACGTCGCCGGCACGGTCGGCTCCACCACGTACGGCGTCGCCAAGCAGGCCCGGCTGCGCGCTGTGCGGGTGCTGAACTGCAGCGGCAGTGGCACCTGGGCCCAGGTCATCTCCGGCATGGACTGGGTGACCGCCAACCATGTCAAGCCCGCGGTGGCCAACATGTCCCTGGGCGGCAGCCTCAACACCTCCGTGAACAGCGCCGCCACCCGGATGGCGAACGCCGGGGTGTTCACCGCCGTGGCGGCCGGTAACAGCAACATCAGCGCCTGCAACTACTCGCCGGCCAGCGCGAGCAACGTCACCACCGTGGCGGCCAGCGACCGGACCGACCTGCGGGCGTCGTTCAGCAACTACGGCAGCTGCGTCGAGGTCTACGCGCCTGGCGTGTCGGTCACTTCCACCTGGCGCAACGGTGGCACCAACACGATCAGCGGCACCTCGATGGCCTCGCCGCACGTCGCCGGTGTGGCCGCGCTGTACAAGCACACGTACGGTGACGCCGCCAGCTCCACGATCAACAGCTGGATCATCAACAACTCGACCCTCAACGTGATCCGCAGCAACCCCAGCGGCACGCCGAACCGGCTGCTCTACAAGAGCACGCTGTAACACCTGCCCAGGTCTGCGGGGCGGGCCGCCGGCCCGCCCCGCACCTGTGCCGTCATGCGTGCGGCCTGACGGCGATCGCAGCGCATCCCGCCCGCCGGGCACCGGCAAGGTCTCTCCGGTAACCGACCACGGTTCGTCGCGTCGTAACGTAGGCGTAACAGCCCTGGAGAACACTCTGGGTATCGCCGAGGAGCCACCGGAGGGTGCCATGGACCGTCAGCAGGAGTTCGTGCTGCGCACCCTGGAGGAGCGGGACATCCGCTTCGTCCGGCTCTGGTTCACCGACGTGCTCGGCACGCTGAAAAGCGTCTCGGTGGCGCCCGCCGAACTCGAAGCCGCGTTCGAGGAGGGAATCGGCTTCGACGGCTCGGCGATCGAGGGCTTCGCCCGGGTCTACGAGTCCGACATGGTTGCCATGCCCGACCCCACGACGTTCCAGGTGTTCCCGTTCGAGGGCAGCGGTGCCGGGGAGAGCGCCCGGATGTTCTGCGACATCCTCACCCCGGACGGCTCACCCTCCTGGGCTGACCCGCGGCACGTGCTGCGTCGCACCATGAGCCGGGCCGCTGAAAATGGTTTCACCTTCTACACCCATCCGGAGATCGAGTTCTTCCTGCTCTCCGACAGTCCACAGGACGGCACCGAACCGGTCCCCGTCGACTCCGGCAGCTATTTCGACCACACCACCCACGCGGTGGCCCGCGACTTCCGGCGCCAAGGCGTGCTCGCCCTGGAACGGATCGGCATCTCGGTGGAGTTCAGCCACCACGAGGTGGCACCCGGTCAGCAGGAGATCGACCTGCGCTACGCCGACGCGCTCACCACCGCCGACAACATCATGACGTTCCGGCACGTAATCAAAGAGGTCGCGCTTTCCGCGGGGGTCCACGCCACGTTCATGCCCAAGCCGTTCACCGACCAGCCGGGCAGCGGCATGCACACCCACCTGTCGCTGTTCGAAGGGGAACGCAACGCGTTCCACGACCCCTCCGACGAGATGAAGCTGTCGAAGGTCGCGAGGGCGTTCATCGCGGGCCTGCTGAGCCACGCCCGCGAGTACACCGCGATCACGAACCAGTGGGTCAACTCGTACAAGCGGCTGTTCCCCAAGCCGATCCCGGACCGGGTTGCCGAGGCACCGGCATATGTGTGCTGGGGCCATCTGAACCGCTCGGCCCTGGTCCGGGTCCCGGCGTACGGAAAACCGAACTCCGCCCGCGTGGAGGTGCGCTCCCTGGACTCCGCGTGCAACCCGTATCTGGCCTTCGCGGTGCTGCTCTCGGCCGGGCTGAAAGGCATCGAGGAGGGGTACGAACTGCCGCCCGGTGCCGAGGACGACGTCTGGGCGCTGTCCGACGCGGAACGCCGCGCGACCGGCTACCAGGCGCTGCCACAGACCCTGTCCGAGGCGCTGGACGTCCTGGAGAACAGCGAGTTCGTCGCCGAAACCCTGGGCGAAGGAGTGTTCGACTTCTTTCGCAAGAACAAGCGCGCCGAATGGGAGTCCTACCGTCGCGAGGTCACCCCGTATGAGCGGGCGCGCTATCTGAAGCTCTGAGCTGGCGATCCCGCCTAGACTCCAACCGTGCGGGTGATCGTGCTCGGAGCCGGGGTGATCGGGCTCTCCTGCGCGGTACGGCTCGCCGAATCGGGCTCCCAGGTGGCGGTGCTGGCCCGGGACCTGCCCGGTGAGACCACCTCGGCGGTGGCGGCGGCGATCTGGTACCCGTACCTGATCTCACCCCCCGAGCGGGTGTCCACCTGGTCGAGAACCACTTATCAGGAACTGGGCAGGCTGGCCGCCGAACATCCGTTCGTCCGGCTGCGCTCCGGCAGCGAGTACCTGGTGGAACCGACCCCGGACCCGTGGTGGGCCGACGCGGTACCCGACCTGCACCGGATCCAGAACCCGCCACCGGGGTTCGCGGACGGCTGGTCGTTCACCAGCCCGGTGGTGGAGATGGGACGCTACCTGCCGTACCTGGTGGGTCGGCTTCAGGCAGCCGGCGGCACGCTGACCCGGGCCACCGTCGATGCGCTGCCCAACCTGGCTGACGTTGTGGTCAACTGCACCGGGCTCGGTGCCCGTTCGCTGGTCGGTGACGACAGCCTCACCCCGGTCCGGGGCCAGGTGGTGCACGTCGAGCAGTTCGGGCTCACCGAGTGGCTGATCGCCGACCGGGGCCCGGACGAACTGAGTTACGTGGTGCCCCGCGAACACGACGTCGTGGTCGGCGGGACCAGCCAGGTCGGCGAGTGGAGCCAGGTCCCGGACCAGGTCACCGCCTCGGACATCCTGCGCCGGGCGGCGCTTCTCGTGCCGGGACTCGCCACCGCGAGAGTGCTGGGACACCGGGTTGGGCTGCGGCCCTCCCGCCCGCAGATCCGGTGCCAGAGCACCCGGTCCGACTCTCGGCTGATCGTGCACTGCTATGGGCACGGCGGTGCCGGCCTCACTGTCTCCTGGGGCTGTGCCGACGAGGTCGCCGGGCTGGTCCGGACCTCCAACTCCTGACCCGGATTGGGATATGCCGAGGTCAACGCCGATTTGACGGATCGGCGGCGGACCGGAAATGTGGGTACGCGGACGGAGAAGTCACCGAACAAGGGATCCCATTGTGCTCACCTTGACCGACAACGCCGTGTCCGTCATCCGCACCCTGACCTCGCAACCCGAAGTGCCGGACGGCGCCGGGCTGCGGATCGCCGCGGACGCCACCGCCGACAGTGGCGGCCTGACGCTCTCGCTGGTCACCGAACCCGAGCAAGGGGACAAGGTGGTCGACAACAGCGGTGCCCGGGTGTTCCTGGAGTCCAGTGCCGCCAACGTGCTCGATGACAAGGCGCTGGACGCCGACGTGGACGCCCAGGGGCAGGTGTCGTTCCAGCTGTTCGAACAGCCATGACCGGGACCGGCAGCCCGGCGCGCCGGGCTGCCGGCCCACATCCCGACCGCGTGGGTGGAGATCGGAGCGTCCGGTCGCCGGTAGCCTCAGGGGCGTGACGGATGCCCGGATCCTGGTGATCGAGAATTCCCCGAGCGACCCGGTGGGCCGGCTGGGTGACTGGTTGACCGCCGCCGGTCTGGTGCTCCGGGAGGCACGGCCACCCTCCGGTGAGCCGTTGCCGGAGTCCCTCGACGGGTACGCCGCGCTGGTGGTACTCGGTGGAGGCCAGAGCGCCTGCGGCAATCGGGACGGCAGCGAAGCCGCGTGGTTCGCGGCGGAGCGGCACCTGTTGCGGCACGCGGTGTCCGAGCGACTTCCCACGCTCGCCATCTGCCTCGGTGGCCAACTGCTGGCCCAGGCATATGGGGGGAGGGTCGCCCCGGCGGCGGCCGGCCCTGAGATCGGCTCCCGCCTGGTTGCCCGACGCGACGCCGCCGACGCGGATCCGTTGTTCGCCGCGGTGCCCTTCACACCCGACGTGATCCAGTGGCACTTCGACGAGATCGTCGAACTCCCAGCCGGTGCCGTCCTGCTGGCCACCTCGCCGCGCTACCAGCACCAGGCGTTCCGGATCGGACCAAGGGCGTGGGGCACCCAGTTCCACATCGAGTGTGACGCGCCGACCCTGCGCTCCTGGGCGCGTGAGGACGCTGAGGCGCTGGCCGACCTGGGCTTGGAGCCGGACGCGGTGGCGGACGCGTGCGTCGCGGCACTGGACGACGTGGCCGAGGTGTGGCAACCGGTTGCCGAGCGATTCGCCGGGATCGTACTGGGCACGCTGGACGTGGAGGCCGCCCGGGATCCGCTGCGCCAGCTGCGGATACTGGGCGAGTAACCGTGGCCACGGCGACCAGGCTGGCCCGTTACGGCTTCGGCGACGGAGCCCGCGCGGTGTCCGTACTGGGCGAAGCCGGCCTCGCGCTGTGGGACGCGGCTGCGCAACGCCCCGTGGACGACACCGCCGCTGAGGTGTTGACCGGGCTGGCCGCCACCGCCGATCCGGACCTGGCCGCCCACCAGTTACAGCGTCTGGCCGAGGCGGACCGTGCGGCTTTGGAAGCGGTGCGTACCGATGCCGAATTGCGTGACGGCCTACTGGCCGTGCTCGGCTGCTCCGCGGCGCTCGGGGACCATCTGGTCGCCCATCCCGGGCAGTGGCGGGTGCTCGCCGACCCGCCGACCCGACCCGCCACCGGCGACCTCGCGGGAGCGGTCGCCGGCCACATGGGGCCCGATGCGGTCGCGCGGCTGCGGTTGGCGTACCGGCGCAGGCTGACCGCGCTGGCAGCCGCAGACCTGGGTGGCCGGTGCGACGTGGAGCATGTGATGGCCGAACTGTCCCGGCTGGCCGACGCCACCCTGGGCGCGGCGCTGTCGATCGCCGAGACCGAGGTCGGGTCGGCGTCGCAGCGGTGCCGGCTCGCGGTGATCGCGATGGGCAAGTGCGGCGGCGGCGAACTGAACTACGTCAGCGATGTCGACGTGATCTTCGTAGCCGAGCCCGTGGCTGGAGCGGCCGACGCCGAAGCACTGCGGACAGCGAGCCGGTTGGCCCACCGGATGATGGAGATCTGCCGGCTCGTCGCCTGGCCGGTGGACGCCGCGCTGCGACCGGAAGGCAAGGACGGCCCGCTGGTACGCAGCCTGGACAGCCACCTCGCGTACTACCGGCGCTGGGCCCGTACCTGGGAGTTCCAGGCGTTGCTGAAAGCCCGCCCGGCAGCCGGGGACCTGGCACTGGGCGAGCGATGGCAGCGCGCCGTCGAGCCGCTGGTATGGCAGGCCGCCGACCGTCCCGGCGTGGTTGACGACGTCCGGGCGATGCGCCGCCGGGTGGAGTCCCAGCTACCGGCCCGCTACGCCGACCATGAGATCAAGCTGGGCCCCGGTGGGCTGCGTGACATTGAATTCGCGGTGCAACTGCTGCAACTCGTGCACGGGCGTGGCGACGCGAGCCTGCGCGACCGGGACACTCTTGGTGCGTTGCACGCCCTGACAGCGGGCGGATACGTCGGCCGGGTCGACGGCGACCAACTCGCCGATTCGTACCGGTTCCTGCGCCGGGTGGAACACCGGCTGCAGTTGCGGCGGTTGCGGCGTACCCACCGGATCCCCGAGGACCCGACGGCGCTGCGCTGGCTCGCCCAGGCGCTCGGCTACCGGTCAGGTCCCCAGCAGGACGCGGTGGCCAGATTCCAGGCCGACTGGTCGGCGCACGCCGCGCGGGTCCGCAAGCTGCACGAGAAGCTGCTCTACCGGCCCGTCCTGGAAGCGGTCGCCAAGGTGCCCACCGAGGCGTTGCGGCTCGCTCCCGAATCCGCCCGGCAGCGCCTGGAGGTCCTCGGATTCGCCGACCCGGTCCGGGCACTGCGCCACATCGCATCGCTGACCAGCGGGGTATCCCGTACCGCCGCGATCCAGCGCACTCTGCTTCCGGTGCTGCTCGGCGAGTTCGCCGACGCGCCGGAACCGGACCGGGGGCTGCTCGGCTACCGCACCGTCTCCGACACTCTCGGCGGCACACCCTGGTACCTGCGGCTGCTGCGCGACGAGGGCCCGGTGGCGCTCCGAATGGCCCGGCTGCTCGCGCTGTCCCGGTACGTCACCGATCTGCTCGCCCGGGACCCGGAGGCGTTGCGGCTGCTGGCCGACGACACCGAACTGGTGCCTCGCCCCGCCGAGGTGCTCGAAGACGGAATGCTGGCGACGGTCCAGCGGCACGGGGATCCCACCGAGGCGGTACGCGCGGTGCGGGCGCTCCGCCGCCGCGAGTTGTTCCGGATCGCCGCCGCGGACCTGCTCGGACTGGCAGAGGTACGCGACGTCGGCCGGGCGCTCGCCGCGGTCACAGACGCGGTGCTGGCCGCGGCGCTCAGCGCCGCGACCCGGGCGGTGGTCGGCGACGGACCCGTCCCGACGCGAATCGCGGTGATCGGGATGGGTCGCCTCGGCGGCTTGGAGCTGAGCTATCCGTCGGATGCCGACGTGGTCTTCATCCATGAGTCGGTGGAGGGTGCTTCCGACGAGGCGGCGGCTCGGACGGCGCAGCAGATCGCCGAGCGGCTCCGGGCGCTGCTCGCCGCACCGGCCCCGGACCCGCCGCTCGGGGTGGACGCCGGGCTGCGGCCCGAGGGACGGGGCGGACCGCTGACCCGCAGCCTCGCCGGGTACGCCCAGTACTACCGCCGCTGGGCCGGCACCTGGGAGGCGCAGGCGCTACTGCGTGCCCGCTTCGTGTGCGGCGATGCTGGCTTGGGGAAGCGGTTCCTGACGCTGGCGGACCGCTGCCGGTACCCGGACGGCGGGCTTACCGAGCAGCAGGTGGTGGAGATCCGCCGGATCAAGGCCCGGGTGGACTCCGAGCGGTTGCCACGCGGCGCGGATCCGGCGACGCACACCAAGCTGGGCCGGGGCGGGCTCGCGGACGTCGAGTGGACGGTCCAGTTGCTCCAGATGCGGTACGGGCACCGGCTGCCCGAACTGCGCACCACGCCGACTCTCGACGCCTTGGACGCCGCGCGGCGGGCGGGACTGGTCACCGAACCGGACACGGTGGCGCTGGCGGCCGGGTGGCTGCTGGCCAGCCGGGTCCGCAACGCGATCATGCTGGTCCGGGGTCGACCCTCGGACCAACTGCCACGGCGCGGTCCGGTGCTGGCAGCGGTCGCCCGGGTGCTCGGCTGGCCGGCCGGCGGCGACCCTGGGGAGTTCCTGGACAGCTACCTGCGTACCGCGAGGCGGGCCCGGCACGCCGTCGAGCAGGTCTTCTACGACTGAGCGAGTTCGGCGCGGGTCGGCGGATCGGCACCGGGACGGGCGCAGGTCAGGCTGGCGACCCGAATCGCGAAGTCGAGCACATTGGCGAGGGCGTCCGCGTCAACGCTGGCCAGCCGGTCCCGCCGGTCACCGCCGAGCAGGTCGGCCCGCCGCAGGCCGTCGAGTAGGCCAGCGGTGAACGCGTCACCGGCTCCCACCGTGTCCACCACTGGGACCCGCGCGGCGGGCCGGGTCACCTCGGCCGTCCGGCTGAGGCCGTACCCGCCGTCCCCACCCAGGGTCACCACGACCAGTGCCGGTCCGCTCGCCAGCCACCGCGCGGCGACCTCGGTGAAGTGCTCGCCGGGATACAGCCACGACAGGTCCTCGGAACTCACCTTGACCACATCGGACCGGCGCACCTGACGTGCCACCCGTTCCCGCGCCGGCTCCCGGGGCCCGACCAGAGCGGGCCGGATGTTCGGGTCCAGTGAGATCGTGACCTTCCCTCGGCGGCGTTGTGTGGCGAGCATGTCGTCGAGCACGTCGCCACCGGGCGGGAGAGCGGCGGCGATCGACCCGGTGTGCAGGTGGCGACACCCGGGCTCCAGGTCGGGAGCGCGGGTGATCTCCCAGGAGATCCGGAAGTCGTAGCTGGCCGCACCGTGGGCGTCCAGCGCGACCAGCGCCAGGCTGGTCCCTTTGGCCGTGGCGGGAAGCAGGTCGACGGCGACCCCGCTGTCGTGCAGGTGCCGGGCGACCAGCCGGCCAGGGAGGTCGTCAGCAAGTTGGGTGGCGAACCTGACGGGCGTACCCAGCCGGGCCAGTCCAACCGCCACGTTGGCTGGACTGCCACCGGGGAACGCGGTGAAGCACCGGCCGTCGGCCTGCGCCACCAGGTCGAGAAGCGACTCGCCCACCACAGTGATCACGTGTGACGCGCCCATGAGCCGGATACACCTCCGTTGCGGTCACGCCTCTCGGTGGAACCCCTCGCGGAAGCGACACCGTAGTGTATGCGCAGTGTGACTGGCATATGCCATGGCTTGATGCGGTGATTGGGTGTCGCCGTGCTCGGCTTGTGTCGTGGGTGAGTTGGGCGCCACCAACAAGTACCAGTTCTATGACGAGGCGCGGGTCCATCCAGGACTTTCCGGGGATTCCACGAAGCTGGTCATGCGTCCTACAACGTCAATACCTCGGGCGTCAGCGTCGGCTGTAGGCTCTGGGCCGAACCTTTTCAGCTACGGTCGCACGTGACGGTCGAGGCATACGACACCACATCCCGGAGCTTCCTCGCGGAGTCTCCATCCCATCGGCCAGTCCGGGAGGATCGGATATCGGCGCTCAACTCTATGATTACGGCTGGTACGACCAGTGGAGTTCTGCGGTGCAGGCGAACCACGGGTGTCCACTTCTGACGCAGCGGGATGACACGCTCTCGTCATCCGCGAGCCCGGATGGCTCGGTACATCTGAGCTGGAGCGGCTACGGCCGAGACATCTGGTACTGGGTGTACAAGGCAGACCTCAGCGGGGACGCGACATGGCGGAAACACGAGCTGTGGACATGCCGTCCCTCGGCGGAGGCTTTTCCTGTCACTCACAGCGATGCGAATGGCCATACCTTCGCCTGGTACGTCGTGCCTTTCGCCAGCGGCGACCAGGCAGTTGACCGTAACGGTGACGGGAAGATGGACAACGAGGCAGCTGACTCCTACATCACCAGACGACAGGTGACGATCGATGTGGTGACGGTGAACTGGGAGCAGGTGGACCACCCGTCGAACAAGGTCCACGACTGGTACGCCTGTAACTGGAGTATCCCCAGTTCGGCGACACAGTCCACCGATCGTTTCGGCCCGTACGACCACGACGTCACCTCGGCGAATGTCGGTGTCAGTTGTTATTTCTTTGTTTACGCGGAGAACCTCGGCGGTGAAGGGCCCAACGGCGGCCCGGTTCAGCCGTCAACGGGACCACCTGCCGGACCGGGGGCGGCACCATGAGGAATGTCGAATCCGGACCGGCCGAACCGGCGGTGCTGGAGGGCACCGGCCACCCCGTGCCCCCTCCGGCTGACCCGGATGCACCCGCCGCGGCCGAGCCCGGGTACCGGACGCACGCGGTCATCCTGGCAGCTGTCGTGCTCGCGGCGGCCATGACGGTCTGGCACGCGGTCGTTATGCTGCGCGGCTACTTCTGGCAGGACGACTTCCTGTACGTGTACCGCGCAGCCACCCAGCCGCTTCTCGAGTACGTGTTGCAGAACTACAACGGGCACGCGATGCCGGGGCAGTTCCTTCTGGTCTGGCTCGTGACCCGGTGGGCGCCCCTGAACTGGCCGTCGGTCGTGCTCCCGCTCATCGCCCTTCAGGTACTGGCGTACGTGCTGTTCTGGCGCCTGTTGGTGCGGCTGTTCGGGGTCCGGCCCGAGATCCTCCTGCCGTTCGCCGTTGTGGTGGTCTCGCCGCTCGCCTTCATCGCGTCGAACTGGTGGGCGTACGCGCTGCAACTCGTGCCGTTTCAGGTCGCGTTGGCGGGCGCGCTCCACGCTCACGTCCGTTACCTGCAGACCGGTAACCGCAGGAATGCGGTCGCAGGGGTGCTGTGGACGGTCGGCGGGTTGCTGTTCTGGGAGAAGGCGCTTCTCATCGTTCCGGTCGCCTTCGCCGTGACGATCGCACTCACCGAGGGCGGCCTGGTGTGGCGGCTGGTGGCGGCCTGGTCCAGGCACCGGCGGCTCTGGATCTGGTACGCCGTCGTGGTCGTGGCCTACGTCAGTCTCTACGTGCGCACGGCCACGGAGGTGGAAAGCCCGCCGGTACGTGGCCGGGACGTCGGGACGCTCGCCGAACGGATGCTCTTCGACACGTTCCTACCCGGAGTACTGGGCGGCCCGTGGCGGGTACGGTTCTCCGCGACCACCGCGCTCGATGTGCCCCCCATCTGGATCCTGGTGGCCTCAGCGGTCCTCGCCGCGGTCGTGGTCGCCGTCGGGTTGTGGGCCGGGCGGACCCGGGCGGTCGTGGCGTGGGCACTGCTGCTGGGCTACCTGGCCTGCGAGGTGGGCCTGGTGGCCGCCTTCCGGCTGCACTTCATCGGCCCGATCATCGGCCAGGATGTGCGGTACGTCGCCGACGCCGTTCCGATCGCCGCGCTGTGTGGCGCACTGGCCTTCTGGACGCCGGTGCGCTCGGAAACTCTCCCACCGGCACCACGTCCGGGCCGGTCCACGATCGCGGCGCTTGCCCTGGGTGTTGTGTTCATCATCGGCGCGACGGTCACCATGGCTGCCGCCACGCCGCACATGGACCAAGACTACGCACGAAGCTATGTCCGGACCGCGACCCAGGCTCTGCGGGACCAGCCCGGGACAGTCCTGTACGACGGTTCGGTGCCCGCTGATCTCATGATCGGAGCCTTCGGCGACGACGCCCGGGTCTCCAGGGTCATCGGCCCGCTTGCCCTCGACATCGGGTTCGACCAGCCCACAGGCGACCTTCGCATCCTCGACGACACCGGAACCCCGCAACCGGTGACCCTGCCGGATCCGCTGACAGCCCCGACTGGGCCGGTTCGCGACTGTGGCTACCTGGCCGATCGGCACGGCGTGGACGTCACGTTCCCGACAGAGCCGCCAAAGGCACGCCAGGTGCTTCGAATCGGCTACTACGCCGGCAGGTCAGTGGTCGGCACGGTGATCGTGGGCGATCTGCGGTTCCGGGTGACGTTTGAGGCCGGAGTGCACCGCCTGTTCATCACGGTGCAGGATCCGACACAAATCGTATCGATCGATCTTGGAGACACCAAGACCGCGGTGTGTGTCACGGACCTGGTGATCGGATCACCGCGCCCCGGAGCGGGATGATGCACCGTCGGTGCCACCCGGACCGGTGAGGTACCCGCCAGGGTCTCAGCGCGGTGTCAGCAACAGGAGGTGGCGGGCCTTGTCCACGACCGTGTCCCGGCTGAACCGCATCGGCAGGTAGCGGCCGGTGCGCCAGAGTTCGAACTGGTCGGTGTAGTGCTCGTCGAACGCGTGCCCCGAGTTGCCGGTGAGCTGCACCCACCGGGAGTTGTCCAGGTCGGCCAGGTCCACGATCATCCGCATCGACGGCACAGCGGTCACCTGGTATCCGGCATCAGCATCCCAGGCGGTGGCGTTGACGATGCCGCCGCCACCCGCCACCGGGTACGGCCCGGAATTGAACAGCCACTCCACCGGTCCGATCCCGGACGTGCCGAACGTGGCGTTGCGTAGCGTCAGGGTGTGCAGGTCCCCCCAGCGCCACTGCTGTGGGTCCTGCCCGAGGCGTTCGGCCAGATCCTCGTGGGCGTTTGCCACCGCGGCGGACAGGATGTCATCCCGGTGTTCCACGTCCCGGGTGCGCTGGTCGTCCCACCACGGCGAATCCGGATCGGTCAGCAGGTCACGCAGCACCTCGAACCAGCGGTCGTTACCGTTCGGCCGGTGCTTGGCCGGCAGTTCTTCGAAGGTACGCAGCAGCACGTGCCGCCATACCGCGTTGTAGAACGCCGCCGGAGCCGACCCGGCGGGCTGTTGGAAGTCCCACCCGACGAGCAGGTCCCTGGCCTGTCGTGCCCGTTGCGGGACGGCGACCCGCAGCAGGTGTGGCACCAGGACCGGAGCGCCGCCGTTGTGGTTGTCGAACTGCATGCCTTCGGTGGCGGTCACGTCGATCGGCCTGGTGTGGCGGGTGATCAGGTCGATGATTCGTTGGCTGCGGTAGCCGTACGACCAGTCGCGGGTGATCAGGTACGGATAGTCCGGACCGACCACGGCCTGGTTGGCGGTGACGATGTAGCCCCGCGACGGGTTCAGCTCGCTGGGCAGGTCCTGGAACGGGATGTAGCCGCGCCATTCGTACCGGGAGTCCCAGCCGGGCACCGGCCACCGTCCGTCTCCGGTGCCGCGAATCGGGATTCGGCCCGGTGCCTGGTAGCCGATGTTGCCGTCGACGTCCGCGTACACCAGATTCTGAGCGGGCACCTCGAACGTCCGGGCGGCAGCGCGGAAGTCCGTCCAGTCCCGTGCGGTGTTCAGGGTCATGACGGCTTCGGCGGTGCGGCCCGGGTCCAGGGCGGTCCAGCGCAGCGCGACGGCGTACCGGGCGCGGCTCTCTTCTCTTGTCAGCCCGGCAGTGGTGCCGATCGTCGCGAGTTCCGGGGAATGGTCGGACAGCACCGGCCCGTGCCGGGTGTGCCGGATCCGGATCGTGACCGCCTTGCCACCCGCCACTTTGATCGTGTCGGTGCGGACCCGCATCGAGTGCCACCGCCCGTCCACCAGGTAACGGTCGCCGTCGGTCTTTTCCAGGTAGAGGTCTGTGACGTCCGGGCCGAGGTTGGTGAAGCCCCAGGCGATCCTGGCGTTGTGCCCGATAATCACACCGGGTACCCCGGAGAAGCTGAAACCGACCACATCGGACGGGCACAGGTTCCCGGTCCGGCCTTGCGGTGGGGCGCAATGCAGACCCACCTGGTACCAGATCCCCGGCATCGACGGTGCCAGGTGCGGATCGTTGGCGAGGATCGGTTTCCCGCTCGCGGTACGGCTGCCCGCCAGCACCCAGGAGTTCGAGCCGATGCCGTCGCCGGACCCGAACAGGCTGGGTAGCCGGTGAAGGGCGCGGCCTACCTCTTCGAAAAGCGGTGCGGCGTGCCGCAGCGCGGCCGGCATCACGTCCGGCGTGTCGCCAGCCACCCCGTCGTCCAGTGTCGGCTCCGGGACGATCGGGGCGTGCCGATCGACCGGGTACGGCGGGTAGAGACGGTCGATCTGTTCTCGGGTCAACCCGGCGCCCAACAGAACCGCTCGGTCGGTCTCCTGGATCAGGTTGGTACGAAGGTCCCAGGCCATCGCCTTCAACCAGGCCAGGGTGTCGATCGGGTGCCACCGTTCGATCTGGTAGTCCGGATTGAGAACCCCCAGGAGCGCGTACTCCAGGCTGGCTTCGCTGCCCGAGTGATCCGCGAGCCAGGCGTTGACGCCGCCCGCATACGCCAGCAGCAGGTGCCGGGTCCGTGGGCGCAGCAACCGCCATTCCTGTTCGGCGACCCGTCGCCAACCCATCGTGCGCAGGTACGCGTCGGTCTTCACCTGCCGCTTGCCGAAGATCTCAGCCAGCCGGCCGGCGGTGACGTGTCGACGGAAATCCATCTCCCAGAACCGGTCCTGGGCGTGCAGGTAGCCCTGCGCACGCACCATGTCCGCCGCGGAGGAGGCGTAGATGTGGGGGATGCCGGCGGTGTCCCGGTGCACGGTGACCGGGGCGGCAAGCCCTTCCAGCCGTAACTGTCCGCCGTACTGCGGGACGGCGCGGCGCACCGTCCACACCCCCAGCACGGCCGCGACCACGACTATGACCAGCACCGTGACCAGGCCGAATTTCGTCAGCCGCAGCCATACATCGGACTTCACGCCCGGATCCTAAGCCGCGTTCACCCGGTCATGGTGTGGGTCGGGAAACCGATGAGAAACCGGCGCCGGGATGTCGACCTACGGGGTGCCCGCTGGTGTTCCTGGGTGTGCGGGCGTCCCGGCACCGCGCCGCAGCCCGGAACGGAGCATGCCGATACCGAGAGTGATCAGTCCGACCGCCAGCGAGAGTCCACCGATCCAGACCAGCACGATCAGGCCGTTCGGCGCGGTCGCGCCTTCCCGGATCGAGGAGAAGAAGAAGCCCGCCGGCATCAGTAGCGCGGCCACCGGGACGCAGAACCTTCCGAGGATGCCGCTGATCCCGGTCAGCCGGGCCGCGTCCGCGTACACCAGGCCAACGAGCGACAGTATGAGTAGCACTCCGGCGTGTGCGTGGCCGGCACGGGCAAATCCTAACTGGAAGTCGGTCGCATCGGCGCCGTACCCGACCAGCCGGACCATGTACAACCCTCCGGTTTCGACGGTCACAAGGGACAGCAACAGGATGCCGGCCAGAATCCGGGACACCCGGGACAACTCGATGATCACGGTACCTCCAGTCGAAGATCGATCTCATCGAACCTGGCCACTGAACCCCACGTCAAGCCCGGGAGCCGCCGTGACAGCGTTCCTGACCACGTCAGCCACCCATCTCCCGGATCGAGCGCCGCCGCACGCGCGCTCAACTGTCGGTACGTAGCATCCGGCGCGCCACCCAGGCGATGTCCTCGGCGGTGCGCTGCGGGGTGTCAGACGGCTGCATCACGTGACTGAGCACCACTCGAACCACCACGTCGATCATGACGGTGACCTGCCGCTCGTCGAACGCGAGCCGGAACTGCTGCACGCGGTCGGCGATCACCGCCTTCGCGGCGGCGAGTAGCGATCCGCCATGCGTGGTCAGCAGCGGCAGCAGTTCAGTGTCGGTGCCGTGCGTGGCCGACACAATCGCGTGCAGCAGGGTGTTGTCTTCGGCCAGTTCCAGTACGCCCCGCATCGCAGCCTGGATCGACGCCACCAGATCGTCCGGGTGCCGGTCGAAGGCATGCTCAACCATGGAGAGGAACCGGCCGAGTTCGTTGAGGACCATGGCCTCGGCCAGTGCCGGCTTGGACCCGATCTCGTTGTAGACGGTCTGCCGGCTGACGCCGACCACATCTGCCAGACGGGCCATGGTGACACCGGACCAGCCGTCGCGCGCGGTCAGTTCCACGGCGGCGGCGATGATCCGTTGTCTTTGCGGCCGGTCGCTGCCGGGTTCGGTCGCCACTGCCACCGTCATGAGAGTCATCCTAGGCAGTAACGGAGGTCGTACCGTCAGCGACCGGCCGCCGCCAGGTGAACGTGGCCATTCAGTCCCGCCACGATCCGTATCACACACCAACTTTCCCGCACACGACGAAGTCGACGCAGCATGAACCGCTGGCGGGGACAGCCGGTGGCGCTGATTCGCCGGGTGCCGGAATCCGGTGTGAGGTGGCTCTGGCCGGGTAGCCTCCTCTGGTGACTGGCGACTACACGGCGACGTTGCCGCGCAAGCGGATGGGATCTGCTGTGCTGCTCCGTGACGACAGCAATCGAATCCTGCTGGTAGAGCCGACGTACAAGGACTACTGGGAGCTGCCCGGTGGTGCGGTGGACGCGGATGAGTCGCCGTACGACGCCGCTGTGCGGGAGTTGAAGGAAGAGCTTGGCCTGTCGGTCACGCTTGGGCGGCTGCTGGTGGTGGACTGGGTACCGCCGCGTGCCGGGCGTACGGAGGGGGTCATGGTCGTCTACGACGGCGGGCTCCTGGACGTGACGCGGACTGGTGAGATCCACCTTCCCGCTGAGGAACTGCGCGGTTGGGCATGGTCGACTCTGGCCGAGGCGCAGCAGCGGCTTTCGCCGCTGCTGGCTCGGCGGGCCGGTGCCGCGCTGGAGGCAGTGACCGGCGGCGAAACCGTCTACCTGGAGAACGGAGCCCGCGTCGTTTGAACCGGGGCCGAGCGCCTGTCGGCTTGTGGTTCAGGCAGCCGTAGCGGGACCGTGTGGCCGGCCGACGGTGGCGTGAAGGCGGCCAGCGGGCCATGCAAGAGGCTGATGCCACCTGAGCGGTACAGGCTGTCGTGCATGCCGTCGGCGTAGAGCAGGCCGGTCAGGTCGGCTGTCCACAATCCCGAGTCGTCGCGGCTACGCATCGACCACCGAGAAAACGGTGCCGGTCCGGCCGGGTGGACTGATCTGGAGTGGAAGCCACCGGCCCGCAACCGGTGGAGTGACCGCCCGCGTCGGGCGTGCGACTGGCGGCCGAACGGGCCGGGGTGTGATCCGCGGCCGGGACACGGCGGAGAGGCGGCGTGGGCGGCGGTCGCGGGGTACAGCTCGCACCGGCACATCTTCGAGGTAGCCTCGGCGGCCGGTGAGGACTTCAGCGTCGCTGCGGTGTTGCTGCTGTCCGCTCTGACGAGCCAGAATCGCGGACACCGGGGAAGCAGGCGACCCCCCGGTTTTCGTCCGATCGGACGAGTAGCTGCGAGTCCCCGACCGGGTGACATACTGGCCGTATGTGGTGTCCGGTGTATCGACACCCCAACACCACCCAGATGCATCCTGGGGGACTCCGGTGATTCCTGACGATCTGGCTCATCTACCGTTCGGACAGCGCCTCCAGCGGATTCGCGAACGCAAGGGGAAGACCAGGCCCGTGGTCGCGGGTCTGGTGGGCCGCTCCACCGAGTGGCTTAAGGCCGTGGAGCGCGGTTCGATCCAACAGCCGCGCCTGGAGATGATGCTCAAGCTCGCCGAAGCGCTGGAGCTACGGGACCTGGCCGACCTGATCGGAGAGCAGCAGATCCCCATGACCCTCGGCCGCCGCGCCGGGCATCCCGCTGTGCCCGCGATCCGGGAAGCGTTGCGCGACTACACCCTCACCACCTCGAACGTGCCGCCGGCCGTGAGCGATCTGCGTACCCGGCTGGCGGATGCGTGGCGGGTGTGGCACACGTCCCGGACCCAGCGGACCGACGTGGGCCGGATTCTCCCCGGGTTGCTCCGGGACACGCAGGCTGCCACCCGGCTGCACGACGGACGGGATCGGCGTACCGCGCACGTGGTGCTGTCCGAGGTGTACGCGCTCGCCGAACAGATGCTGTCCTGGGTGTGCGAGCCGCAACTGCTCTGGATGGTCGCTGACCGGGCAATGTGGTCGGCGAGGGAAGCCGATGACCCCCAGGCCATCGCGCTGGCCGCGTGGGTGCTCGGCAACGTGCTGCGTGCGACCGGGGAGGAAGAACACGCCCTCGAACTCGCCAGGGATGCCGCTGGAATGCTCACGCCCCGGCTGGAGACCGGCACCGACGACCACCAGGCCCTGTGGGGTGCCCTCCAACTCCACGCCGCAATCACCTCGGCCAGGATGGGCCACGAAGGCGAAGCGCTCCGGTACCTGGACGAAGGACTGTCGACTGCCCGCCGGCTGCCAGGCGGGTACGCGCATACGGCCACGGTATTCGGGGTCGCCAACGCCGAGCTGCACGGCCTGTCCGTGCGGGTAGACCTGTACAAGACCCGCGACGCGCTCAGGCAGGCCCAGGGCATCGACCCGCAAGAGGTGCCCTCAGTGGACCGGCAGTCCCGGTTGTGGTTGGAGATGGCGCGCTCCTACCACCAGGAGAACGACCACGTCGCCGCGCTCGGCGCGCTGTCGCGTTGCTTCGACACCAGCCCTGACGCAGCCCAGTGTCACCCGCTGGCCCGGTCGATCGCCGGGGATCTGGTCGACCACGGCGGCCGGCTTATCGAACGCGATGCCCGGACGCTCGCCGAACGGCTCGGCGTGGTGGTCTGAGGGGTAGAAACCCTACCCCTGGTACACCGTCTGCCCCTCGAACCGTCGCCGCGCTTCTACCGTCCACTGTGGCCGTGGGCGTGCGGCTGTCCGCCTTCCCCTGTGAGGCTATGACCCGTCGCCCCCGGCCTTCCACGTTCCTGCGGATGGACGGGTGAGATGCGGCATCGACAGCGTGTTGAGTCCGATGTACTGAGCGCGGCACCGCCGTGGGTGTGGGTGGTGATCGCGGCCGGCCTGGTTGCGATCGCTGCTTTGTGGTGGTGGGCTTGGTGACGACCGTCCTGCCGTCCCCACCACCCTGCGTGCACTGCGGTGGGCCGGTGGTGGACACGGTGGTCGGGTGGACGCACGTGGATCATCGGGGCGGGTGGCTGTCCTGGCTCTGCCCGCTGCCGCACATGTCGTTGGCGTACCCGGCACCCCGGCGAGAACCGACCACCATCCCAACCACGGCGCGG
This sequence comes from Micromonosporaceae bacterium, assembly GCA_036375165.1. Lineage (GTDB taxonomy): Bacteria > Actinomycetota > Actinomycetes > Mycobacteriales > Micromonosporaceae > WHSM01. The sequence continues at coordinate 36,880 of DASUSI010000185.1, forward strand.
CACTCCCGACCACCGGACCTGCCGGATGGTCCGTTCTGACCCGCGCGCCCTAGCGCTCGAAGTGCCCGCGCTCGCGCATGCTCACCGAACAACTCGCGGCGCACGTCGCCCGGTACCGTGCCGAAACCCAGCTGAGCAACGACAGCGGTGGGCAGCTCGGTCCCTGGGCCTTGGAGCGCGCCGTGCGGTCGGTCAGGGTCCGGGGTGGACGATTTGGCCGCCGGGTTCCGGACACGTACGCCCATCTGCGGCCCGACGCGGACGTAGCGACCAGGGCGGCGCTGGAAGCCGCCCTGGTCGCTGGTGCGGACAAGCTGCGGACAGGGGAGGGGGTGAACTAGTCCCGACGCAGGTCAAACCGCATGTTGATCTTAAACATCGTAGTACAGGGCGAACTCATGGGGCGTGGGGCGCAGCCGGATCGGGTCGACCTCGTTCTCCCGCTTCCAGGAGGCCCAGGTCTCCACCAGGTCAGGCGTGAAGACGCCGCCTTCCAGCAAATACTCGTTGTCCGCCTCCAGCGCGTCGAGCACCTCCGGAAGTGACCCGGGAACCTGCTTGAGACCGGAGAACTCCTCCGGAGGAAGCTCGTACAGGTCCTTGTCCACCGGCTCCGGCGGCTCGATCTTGTTGCGGATCCCGTCCAGGCCCGCCATCAGCATCGCCGAGAAGGCGAGGTACGGGTTGGACGACGGGTCCGGCACCCGGAACTCCACGCGCTTGGCCTTCGCGTCATTGCCGGTAACCGGGATCCGGGTGCAGGCGGACCGGTTGCGCTGCGAGTACACCAGGTTCACCGGTGCTTCGAAGCCCGGCACCAGCCGTCGGTACGAGTTGACGGTCGGGTTGGTGAACGCCAGCAGCGACGGTGCGTGGTGCAGCAGGCCACCGATGTACCACCGGGCGGTGTCCGACAGTCCGGCGTAGCCGGCCTCGTCGTAGAACAGCGGGTCGTTGTCCCGCCACAGGCTCTGGTGGGTGTGCATGCCGGAACCGTTGTCCCCGAACAACGGCTTGGGCATGAACGTCGCGGTCTTGCCCGCGGCCCAGGCGGTGTTCTTCACCACGTACTTGAACAGCTGCAGGTTGTCGGCGCAGTGCAGCAGGGTGGAGAACCTGAAGTTGATCTCCGCCTGACCAGCGGTACCGACCTCGTGGTGAGAACGCTCGACGGTCAGCCCGACGTCGATGAGACTCCGGACGATCGCATCGCGCAGGTCCGCGAAGTGGTCCAGCGGCGGCACTGGGAAGTAGCCGCCCTTGTACCTCGGCTTGTACCCCTTGTTGCCACCATCCTCGTCGCGGCCGCTGTTCCAGGCGCCCTCGATCGAGTCGATGTGGTAGTACGCCTCGTGGTGGGTGTCGTCGAACCGGATCGAGTCGAAGACGTAGAACTCGGCCTCCGGGCCGAAGTATGCGGTGGTGGCGATGCCGGAGGAGGCGAGATACTCCTCGGCCTTCTTGGCGATGTTGCGGGGGTCGCGGCTGTAGGGCTCGCGAGTGAACGGGTCGTGGATGAAGAAGTTCAGCGCGACCGTCTTCTCCTTGCGGAACGGGTCGACGAAGGCTGTCGTGGCGTCCGGAAGCAGCAGCATGTCGGACTCGTGGATCTGCTGGAAGCCGCGGATCGACGAGCCGTCGAACGCCAGGCCTTCCGAGAACACCTTCTCGCTGAACGACTCGACCGGGACGTTGAAGTGCTGCATGACGCCCGGGAGGTCGCAGAACCGTACGTCGATGAACTTCACGTCCTCGTCGGCGAGGTAGCGCAGAAGCTCTTCGGAGTTGGCGAACACTCGTACTCCTCCAGGTCCGATGGCGGGAGTGCCCAGATGGGGGTCTTTCAGGAAGGTATGCCTGAGTCGTTGCCCTCGGGTGTCCCGATTGTTTCGGCGGTGTTACACGACGTGCTGTGCGGTGTGCCGGACTCACGAGACGCCGCAGCGGGCTTTCGGGGCGTTCCCCACGCTACGCCGGCCGTGTGCCGTCGTGGGTCCGATACGCTGCGGCCCGTGCCCACAGACTCCAGCGACCAGCCCGCCGATGACGCCACGGACGTCGGTGCCCCGCATCAGACCGCCGGATTCGGTGCCCGGCTCCTCGGGCTGATCGTGGACTGGGTGCTGTGTCTCATGCTGGCGGGGCTGGTTGCCCGACCGCCGGCCACCGGGTACTGGGCCTACCCGTTCCTGATCGCGGAGTACGGCTTCTTCGTCGGCCTCTACGGGCAGACCCCGGGGATGTGGCTGGCCAAGGTGCGATGCGTGTCGACCGCTGACGTCGGCCCGATCGGACCGGTGCGTGCCGTGCTGCGCGCTGTGCTGCTGTGTCTGGTGATCCCAGCGTTGATCATGGACTCGTACGGGCGTGGGTTGCACGACCGGGCGGTCGGGTCGATCATGCTCAGCGCGCCACGCGACCGGAGCTGACCGCGACCGCTGGCGTCGGACGGTCAACGACCGCGCAACATCCGGTTCATGCCCTTCGGCCGCATGCCCTTCGGGATCGGGCCCTTCGGCATCTGAGGCCGCGTGGTCAGCGCCTTGAGGCGGGTGTCCAAGGCATTTATCTGCTTGCCGGTGATGTTGCGCGGCAACCGCATCAGCGTGGTACGCAGTTTGCGGATGGACAACTGACCTTCGTCGGTGCCCACGGTGAAGTCGTAGATCGGGGTCTCACCCACCACCCGGGACAGCCGCTTCTTCTCCTGAGCCAGCAGGCCCCGCAGCCGTCCCGGACTGCCCTCAGCGACCAGCACCACCCCGGGTCTGCCGAGCACCCGGTGCACGAAGTCGTTCTGCGTCGTGGCCTGCGCGGCCGGGGTGACCCGCCAGTCGCCCCGCATCGTCTGCAGGATCGCCGCGGCGGCCCCGGGCTGCCCCTCGGCCTCGTTCATCATGGCCTGGTTGGCTCGCAGGTTCAGCACCAGCATGGCACCGAGCAGGGCCAGCAGGACTCCGACCGGCGCCCACAACCAGTCTCCGCCGATCACCACCCACAGCACCGTCAATCCCAGCGGTACCCCGGCGGCGAGGATCACCAGCGGCAGGAACAGCTTGTCCCGTTTGGCGGTGTAACTGAACGCCATACCGATCTGCTTGAGTCGCTCACGGAACGACGTTTTCTCGGGCTGTGCGGCCATGCCGGCGAGTCTATCGGCCGGTGAGCCGGTCACCTGTGGTGACCGACCTCCCTGGGGTGTGCGTCGTGGATGTCAGTGCCGCGAACAGCGCGGCGACCTCACGCCGCTCCTCGGCGCGACGTCTTGCGTCGGCGAGGGCGGTCTGCGCATTCGCGATGGCCGTCAGGTGAGGAGCCGATCCGGTGAAGGCGACCATCGTGGCTGCGAACTTGGCAAGAGACCCTGGTACGGAAAGGAAATCACCCACGGCCACCTATTCTTGTCGCCGCTGGTTTCATCTCCGTGACGGAGGCGTGTTTTCGCCATGTCCGTCACAGTGACCCCGCAAGGGGGTTGGTACTCAGACGTCATCGGGTAAGTAGCCGCGCCTCGATCGCCTGCTGGTAAAGCCGACCAGCCCGGTACGACGAGCGCACCAGCGGTCCGGACATCACCCCGGCGAAACCGATCTCGATCGCCTCGGCACGCAACTCGACGAACTCGTCCGGCTTCACCCAGCGCTCCACCGGGTGGTGCCGTGGCGAGGGTCGCAGGTACTGCGTGACGGTCAGCAACTCGCAGCCCGCCTGGTGCAGGTCGCGCATCGCCTGGCTGACCTCGTCACGTTCCTCGCCCAGCCCGAGGATCAGGTTGGACTTGGTGACCAGGCCTGCCTCGCGGGCCCGGCGGAGCACATCCAGCGAGCGGTCGTAGCGGAACCCCGGGCGGATCCGCTTGAAGACCCGTGGCACGGTCTCGATGTTGTGCGCCAGCACCTCAGGCCGCGCGCCGAACACTTCGGCGAGCAGTTCTGGAACCGCGTTGAAGTCCGGGATCAGCAACTCCACCCCGCAGCCGGGGAGCGCCGCGTGGATCTGCCGTACCGTTTCGGCGTACAGCCAGGCGCCGCCGTCCGCGAGGTCGTCACGCGCGACCCCGGTGACCGTCGCGTAGCGCAGCCCCATCGCCTTGACCGACTCGGCCACCCGGCGCGGCTCGTCCGCGTCGAACTCGGCGGGCCGGCCGGTGTCGATCTGGCAGAAGTCGCATCGCCGGGTGCACTGGTCACCGCCGATCAGGAAGGTCGCCTCCCGGTCCTCCCAGCACTCGTAGATGTTGGGACAGCCGGCCTCTTCGCAGACGGTGTGCAGGCCCTCCCGGCGTACCAATCCCTTGAGTTCCCGGTACTCGGGGCCGAGCTTGGCCTTGACCTTGATCCACGGTGGCTTGCGCTCGATCGGTGTCTGCGAGTTGCGCGCCTCGATGCGCAGCAGGCGGCGGCCGTCAGGCTGTACCACGGTCATACGGGATCTCCGCATACACTGCCGGGCCCATCGGATGTCGGGTGTGAGCGGGATGAGCGCACGGGTCGGATGCTCATGGCCGCCAGCCTATCTCCGAGTGGTACGGGTCCACGGTGGTCGGTGTCTCGGCCGGGGCGATCGCCACCCCGACCGAATCCGGACCCAGGTGTGCCGCGATCACCGTGCTGTTGCGGGTCACCACCAGGCGACGCAGCTGGGGGAGGCGTTCCCGCAGCGCGTTCGCCACCGCCATGGCGTTGCCCGCCTCGCCGAAGTACTCAACGGCGGCGTCCACGGGAGCACCCCGGGCGACCTTCACACCCTCGTGCACCAGCCTGCCGAGTGCCCGGCTGGCGCCCGCCACCCGGGCGACCGGTTTGATCTCCCCGTCTGCCAGGGTGAGTACGGGCTTGAGCGCCAATGCCGATCCAAGCAGGTTCGATGCCTTGCCGATCCGCCCGCCTCGGCGCAGATATTCCAGCGTGTCCACGTAGATCAGCTGACGGAACTCGTGCCTGCGCTCTTCGACGAAGCGTGCGATGTCGTCCGCGTTCGCCCCCGCAGCCGCCGCCTCCGCGGCAGCCATCGTCAAGAAACCCAGGCTCATGCCGCTGGTCAGTGAGTCCAGTACGTGCACCGGCGCGGCCACCCGTGCCGCTGCCTCCTGAGCGGACGCCGCGGTCGCTGACAGCCGGGCCGAGATGTGCAGCGAGACCACCTCACGCTTGCCCGACATGACCAGTTCATCGTATATGCGGCGGAACTCCGTGGGTGGCGGCGGCGCGGTCGAGACCGGCATACCGGACCGCAGTGCGGCGGCCAGACCGTCACGATCGGCGTTGTCCTCATCGGTCTGGTACGACCCGATCCGGATCTGCAGCGGCACCACCCGGATCCGGTAGTACTCGACGACGTCCGCTGGCAGTGCGGCCGTGGAGTCGGTCACGACCGCGACCTGGGATCTGGCAACCGGTGACATGGCTGGTCAGGCTAATCACGGGTGAGATTCGCACCGAGAGAGACCCCTCGGGCAGTGAAAGGTTCAACTCCGCTGACCGAGACGGGTTACCCGCGGGACACGGTGCCCAACTGACCGGCCACAGACAGTCATCCCAGGATCGTCGGGAGTTGCCGCTCCACGACCGGCAGCACCTCCTCGACCGGCACCTGACGGCCCACCTCGGCTGACAGCGACGTCACGCTGGCGTCGGAGATTCCGCAGGGCACGATCCGACCGAAGTTGGAGAGGTCGCAGTCACAGTTGAGTGAGAAGCCGTGCAGCGTCACCCCGCGGCTGACCCGGATCCCGATCGCCCCGACCTTGCGGTCCGGGCCACGTTCGTCAGCCAGCACCCACACCCCGCTGCGGCCCTTCACCCGGGTGGTCGCCACCCCGAACTCGGCGCAGACGGCGACCAGCATCGCTTCGATCCGTCGTACGTAGGCCACCACGTCGATCGGATCCGGCAGTTTCAGGATCGGGTAACCGACGAGTTGCCCAGGGCCGTGCCAGGTGATCCTGCCCCCACGGTCAACGTCGATCACCGGAGTGCCGTCGAACGGGCGGTCCATGGGCCTGGTCCGCTTGCCAGCCGTGTAGACGCTCGGATGCTGCAGCAACAGCACGGTGTCCGGGGTCTGATCAGCGGCCCGCTCCGCGTGCAGCCGGCGCTGCTCCTGCCATGCGTCGAGATACTCGACGGTGCCGACACGTACCACTCGCGCTGCTGTCCGGGCAGCGTCCTGGGTGGGCTCAGCCAGCGGCCCGGCAACGGTCGAGGTCACTCCGCTGGGGATCACACGGTGAGCTTAACGCCGGACGCCAACTGTCAGTCAGTTTCCTCGTTCCGCAGCGCCCACCGCAGCGCCGGCCCGAGTTCCGGGTGCTCGAACCGGTAGCCCGCCCGGGTCAGCACCCCTGGCAGCACCCGTTGGCTGGTCAGTGCCTCGTTGGCGAACTCGCCCAGCGCGATTCGCAGCGCCGGAGCCGGAACCGGGACGACAGCCGGACGGCCCACCGCGTGCCCGAGGGCCCTGGCGAAGTCGGCGTTCGTCTCCGGGTACGGGCCCGTCAGGTTCACCGGTCCGGCGATCTCACGTCCCAGCAGGAACACCACCGCGCTGATCCAGTCCGTCAGAGAGATCCACGACATGTACTGCCTACCGGACCCCAACCGGCCACCCAATCCCAGCCGGAACAGCGGCAGCATGGGCTTCAGCAAGCCATCGGAGGCGGCCAGCACCAGCCCGGTGCGCAGCTTCGTCACCCGTACCCCGGCGTTCGCCGCGGCGACCGTGGCCGCTTCCCACGATTCGCAGACCTCCGGGAAGAACCCCTTCCCCCGCGAGGAGCCCTCGTCGACCGCGTGTTCCCCGGTGTCTCCGTACCAGCCGATCGCCGAGGCGTTCAGCAGGACCGGGGGGTGCGGGTCAGCGGATGCCATCGCGGTGGCGATGGTGGTAGTCGCGTTCACCCGACTGCTCCGGATGATCTCCTTGTACGACGCGGTCCACCGTTTGTCGCCCACTCCCGCCCCGGAGAGGTTGATCACCGCGTCGGCGCCATCGAGCACCGCCGGGTCGAGTTCGCCGCGTGCCGGACTCCATCGCGCCTCGTCGTCGGCGCGCGACTCCCGGCGTACCAGGCGAACCACCTGATGTCCTTCCCCACGGAGTCGCCGCACCAGGTGGTGACCGAGGAAACCGGACGCTCCCGACATGACGATCCTCATGGGGTCATCCTCCGGGATCGACCGGATCGCCACCACACAACTGGCCCACCCGAACCGTTCGGGTGGGCCAATTGAGGCTCGTGCTCAACTGAGACCGAGTTCAGTGTCGAAATTAGCGGCTTCCAGACGCTCCTTCACGGTGCCCAGGAACCTGGCGGCGTTCGCCCCGTCCACCAGACGGTGGTCGTACGAGAGGGCCAGGTACACCATGGAGCGTGGGACGATGATCTCGCCGAGCTGGGCGTCGTCCACCACCACCGCCCGCTTCACCACCGCGCCGGTGCCCAACATCGCGACCTGCGGCTGCGGGAAGATCGGGGTGTCGAACAGTGCCCCCCGGCTACCGGTGTTCGTGAGGGTGAAGGTGGCACCCGAGATCTCGTCCGGGGTGATGTTCCCGGCCCGGGTCCGCTCCGCGAGATCCGCGATCCGCCGCGCCAGCCCTGCCAGATTCAGGTCACCAGCGTTGTGGATCACCGGCAGCATCAGGCCACGGTCGGTGTCCACCGCCAGCCCGAGGTGTTCGGCGTCGTGGTACGTGACCGTGCCGGCCTCGGTGTCGATCGACGCATTGAGCTCAGGGTGGACCCGCAACGCCTCCACCGCGGCCACGGCGAAGAACGGCAGGAACGACAACTTCACCCCGTGCCGCGCCTGGAAGTCGGCTTTCGCGCGTCCCCGCAGCCGAGCGATCCGGGTGACGTCCACCTCGATTACTGTGGTGAGCTGAGCCGCCGTCTGCAGCGCCTCCACCATCCGCTTGGCGATGACCTGACGCATCCGGGACAGCTTCTCGGTCCGCCCCCGAAGCGGGCTGGGTGCCGCCGCCGGTACCTGGCGTGCCGGGGGAGCAGTCGCTGGGGGTTCCGCCCCCGTGGTGGCGGGTGCGGGTTCCGGTTCGACCACCGCCTGCTGCCGCTCAGCGGCGTCCAGCACGTCCTGTTTGCGGATCCGCCCGCCGACCCCGGTGCCCGTCAGCGACGCCAGGTCCACCCCGTGTTCAGCCGCGAGCTTGCGTACCAGGGGAGTGACATACCCGTTGGGCTCCCGCTCCGCGGGCTCGGCCGGTGCCTCCGAACGAGCCGGGCCCGGCTGCGCCGGTTTGGCTTGCTCGGCTCGGGGCTGGGGAGCCGGCGCCGGCTGGGACCGCGGAGCGGCCGGCGGTGCCTGCGCCGGTGCGGCTGATTCCCGCTCCGGCGGTGTCTGCTGGGCTGGCGGGGGAGCAGGCTGCTGCGGTTGCGGTGCGACACCCGCTTCACCGATCACGGCGAGGGCGGCACCCACCTGCGCCGTCTCGTCCTCGTTGACGCTGATCTCGATCAGGGTCCCCGACACCGGGGAGGGGATCTCGGTGTCCACCTTGTCGGTGGAGACCTCAAGCAGTGGCTCGTCGGCCTCGACCTGATCACCGACCTGCTTCAGCCACCGGGTGATGGTGCCTTCGGTGACGCTTTCGCCCAAGGCTGGCATGGCCACGACCGTTCCGCCGTTCCCGTTGCCCTGGGAGGGCGGCGTGTCCGCCGGCTGGGCGGGTGCCAGTTGCGGGTCGGCGCCTTCTGCCCGGTGCTGACCGGCGGCGGAGGGTTGCTGCGGGGCCGGCGGCGCCTGCTGCGGTGGTGCCGGAGTGGCCTCCTGCTGAGCCTGCCGCTGCGGCTGGGCGGCGGCACCCCCACCCGTTTCACCGTCCGAGGAGATCACCGCCAATTCTGAGCCGACCTGTGCGGTCTCGTCCTCCGACACCATGATCCGGGTGAGAACGCCCGCAGCCGGTGCCGGGATCTCGGTGTCCACCTTGTCGGTGGAGACCTCAAGCAGTGGCTCGTCGGCTTCGACCTGGTCGCCTTCCTGTTTCAGCCACCGGGTGATCGTGCCTTCGGTGACGCTCTCCCCGAGTTGGGGCATCGTGACCGAGACCGCCATGTCGTACGACTCCTCGTTTTCGGGTGTGGGTTGTGTCCGTGGTCAGGCGTGTGCGTGCAACGGCTTTCCAGCGAGTGCCAGGTGCGCCTCGCCGAGCGCCTCGTTCTGTGTCGGATGCATGTGCACCAGACGGGCGACGTCGGCGGGGTACGCCTCCCAGTTGTAGATCAGCTGTGCTTCGCCGACCAGTTCCCCGACCCGGCTACCGACCATGTGGATACCCACCACCGGACCATCGTCCAGCCCGACCAGTTTCACGAAGCCCTGGGTCCGCAGGATCTGACTCTTTCCGTTACCACCCAGGTTGTAGTTGTACACCTTGACCTTGTCGGCGCCGTACTGTTCCTTGGCCCTGGCCTCGGTCAGCCCCATGGAGGCGACCTCCGGATCGCAGTACGTCACCCGTGGGATGCCGGACTCGTCGATGGCCGACGGGTTCAGGCCGGCGATGTCCTCGGCGACGAAGATGCCCTGCTGGAAGCCGCGGTGCGCGAGCTGCAGACCGGGGACGATGTCGCCGACCGCGTACACGTTCGGAAGGTTGGTCCGCAGCCGTTCATCGGTGGGAACGAAGCCCTGGTCGATGTTCAGGCCCTGTTCCTGGTAGCCGAGACCGTCGGTGTTCGGTCCCCGGCCGACCGCGACCAGCAACAGTTCCGCATCGAGGGTCTCGCCGCCGGCGATGGTGATCCGCGCCCCGTCCGCGGTCGGCTCGAACTTCTCAAAGGGGCTGTTGGTCCGCAACCCGATGCCGCGCTTGCGGAACGTCCGCTCCACCTGCTTGGAACAATCCTCGTCCTCGGCGGCCACCAGTCGGGGGAGCGCCTCGATGATCGTTACGTCGGTGCCGAAGGACTTCCATGCGCTCGCGAACTCGACGCCGATCACGCCGCCCCCGAGCACGATCGCGGAGGCGGGCACCCGGTCGAGGCTCAGTGCCTGCTCGCTGTCGAGCACCCGCTCGCCGTCGAAGTCCAGGCCGGGGATCGTCTTCGAGTACGAGCCGGTGGCAAGCACCAGGTGACGGCCCGTGATCCGCTGGCCGTTCACCTCCACGGTGGTGGGGCCCGTCATCCGCCCTGAGCCTTCCAGCGTGGTGATCTTTGCGGACTTGATCAGGCCGGTCAGGCCCTTGTAGAGCCGCCCGACCACGCCGTCCTTGTAGGCGTTGACCTTGGACATGTCGACACCGTCGAAGTTCGCCCGGACACCGAAGGCTTCCGACTCCCGCGTCTGGTCGGCGATCTCACCGGCGTGCAGCAACGCTTTGGTGGGGATGCAGCCGCGATGCAGGCAGGTACCCCCGACCTTGTCCTTCTCCACCATCGCGACGGACAGGCCCAACTGCGCCGCGCGCAGTGCGCACGCGTAGCCGCCACTGCCACCGCCGAGGATTACGACGTCGTACTCCGCGTTCGGCTGGTTCACGCAAGCTCCCATGGTGTATCGACAGTGCCGTTCGCCATCTTGGCACCTGGCTGGACCGGTCGGCGATCCGACCCACTGGACGTGATCGCGATGACGCCTTCCTGGCCGGGCACCGCCCGGCATACCCGGGCCGCGACGGTTGTTCAAAACAGATAATGTCGGGGCCAACCGGCCTGCGGTAACGGAGGTGACACGTGCGGTGGTTTCGGCGGCGGCGTGGCGGCGGCCCGGAATCAGGTCGCGGCCCGGAGGATCTACGCGCCGGGATGGCACACCTGGAGCAGTTCGTCCGAAGCCGGTACGGCGTGGAAGCGTTCGTCGAGCCGCGTACCACCGTCACCCAGACCACCCTGCTGCTGATCGCGCACGACGGCGAGTGGACCAGACGCCGGGTCGCCGACGTCCAGGGCGCGCACGGGTTCGGCCGGCGGCTCAACATCCCGGTGTACGACGTCAACCTGGTCGGCTACCCGCAGCGGATGCGCGACTACAACGAGCGGCAGAAGCGGGCCCAGTCCGGCTGACCTCGATCAGCCCACCGCGCTCAACTGGGCCGGCTTCCGGCGTTCGGGCATCGGAGGTCAACCGGGGGTCGGAGGGACACAGCCCGGCGTGAAGTTCCTAGCCGTTCGCGGCGATGTCCTCGATCATCGCGACCAGGGTGCGCAACGGGGCCCCGGTGCCGCCCTTCGCGATGTACCCGTACGGCTCACCGGAGTGGTAGGCGGGGCCCGCGACGTCGATGTGCGCCCAGGGCAGTCCCTCCGTGATGAACCCCGACAGGAACACCGCACCCTGCAACATGTGACCCGCCCGGTCCATCCCCGATGCGACCTGGCTCACGTCCGCGATCTCGGATTCCATACTCTGTCGGACGTCCTCTGGCAGCGGCATCGGCCAGCACGGTTCGCCGACCCGTTCCCCGGCCTGCCGCACCCGCTCGCACAGCTCCTCGTCGCCCATCACGCCGGCCACCCGCTTGCCCAGCGCGGTGATCTGACCACCGGTCAGCGTCGAACTCTCCAGCAGGTAGTCCGGCTCGTCCTCACAGGCCCGCGCGACCGCGTCGGCCAGGATCAGCCGGCCCTCCGCGTCGGTGTTCAGCACCTCGACCCGCCTACCGCTGTACATGGTCAGGACGTCACCGGGCCGGTAGGCGCTGCCGCTCGGCATGTTCTCCGCCATCGGCAGGTACCCGGTCACCGACACCGCCGGCCTGAGCGCGGCAACCGCCAACATCGTGGCGCCGACGGCTGCCGCGCCCGCCATGTCGCATTTCATGTCCCACATGCCGGTGGCCGGTTTGATGGAGACCCCGCCGGTGTCGAAGGTGATGCCCTTCCCGACCAGTGCCACGTGCCGGGTGGCGTTACCGGGACGGTACGCCAGACGTACCAAACGGGGGCCCGCGGCGGAACCTCCCCCGACCGCGAGGATTCCGCCGTAACCGCCCTTGCGCAGCGCCTTTTCGTCGAGCACGGCCACGTCCAGGCCCGCCTTCCCGGCGGCTTCCGCGACAAGCTCCGCGAACCGTGGCGGGCGCAGCTCGTTCGGGGCGGCGTTCACCCAGTCCCGGGCGCGCGTGACCGCACCGGACAGCGCGGTGGCCCGTTCCAGCCCAGCGCCAGCATCTGTCGCGGTGCCGTCCGGAACCACGACGGACACGGTCCGTACCGGGTCCCGCCGCCCCGGCTCCGGCCTGGTCTTGTATCCGGCGAACCGGTAAGCGCCGAGCAGGGCGCCCTCGGCAAGCACCGGTACGGTCTCGGCCGGCTTTCCGAGTGTTTCAGAGCCCGTGGGCAGCACCAGCGCGATCCGCGCGCAACCGGCCAGAGCCCGGACCGCCGCCCCCGCGGCGCGGCGAAGGATCTCCGGCGTTGTGCTCCCCGGGTCGCCGAGACCCACCGCCGCCACCAGTGGTGCCGGCAGCGCGCCAAGGCTCGCCAACTTGGTGACCTCGCCAACGGCTCCGGTGGCACCCAGCAGGGCGAAGGTCTCGGTGAGTCGCCGCGAGAACGCCGCGTCGATCCGCTCTGCCCCGTCGGCGAGCCGCAGTCCGTCATCGTCGGCGTAGACGCCGACCACCACGGCGTCGACGGACAGTTGGGCGGGGTCACTGGCGATGGCTACCACGGACGTCATGAGGCTCCTTCGACTTCGGTCTCCGCGATGCTACGAGGTTTGCCGACCGCCCAACACGGCGCGGTAGGTTGCCTGGCATGACTCGTGATCTGCAGCGTTCCCCGCTCCACGACCGGCATGTCGCGCTCGGCGCGAAGTTCGCCGCTTTCGGTGGCTGGGAGATGCCCCTGGAGTACGCGGGAGGCGGCGTGGTCGCCGAGCACAACGCGGTCCGCGAGACGGTCGGCGTCTTCGACGTCTCACACCTCGGCAAGGCGACGGTCCGTGGCCCGGGAGCGGCCGAGTTCGTCAACCGGTGCCTGACCAACGACCTGGCCCGGATCGGTCCGGGTCGCGCGCAGTACACCATGTGTTGCGACGACGCCACTGGCGGTGTGGTCGACGACCTGATCGCGTACCTGTACGGGGACGACCACGTGTTTGTCATTCCCAACGCCGCCAACACCGCCGAGGTGTGCCGTCGGCTGTCGGAGGCGGCACCGGCCGAGGTGACGGTGACGAACCAGCACACCGGGTACGCGGTGCTCGCGGTGCAGGGGCCACGCTCCACCGCGCTGCTCGGCGGCCTCGGGCTGCCGACCGACCACGAGTACATGAGTTTCACCGAGTCCGAAGTGGATGGCCGGCCACTCGTGGTGTGCCGTACCGGTTACACCGGCGAGCACGGATACGAACTGGTGGTCCCGACCGACCACGCCGTCGCGGTCTGGGACGCCGTGTTCAAGGCCGGTGCGGAACTCGGGGTACGCCCGTGTGGTCTGGGTGCCCGGGACACCCTGCGTACCGAGATGGGCTATCCGCTGCACGGGCAGGACCTGTCGATGCAGATCACCCCGGTACAGGCCCGGGCAGGCTGGGCCGTGGGGTGGAAGAAACCGGAGTTCTGGGGTCGGGAGCGGCTGCTGGTCGAGCGGGAGGCTGGGCCGGCGCGGGTGTTGCGCGGCTTGGAGGCGGTAGATCGCGGAATCCCGCGTCCCCACATGGCGGTGCGCAGTGGAGACCGGCGGGTCGGCGAGGTGACCAGCGGCACGTTCTCGCCCACCCGCAAGCTCGGCATCGCCCTGGCACTGATCGACAGCGCTGCCGGGATCGCCGAGGGGGACGAGGTCGAAGTGGACATCCGGGGGCGGCGTACCCGGATGACGGTCGTCAAACCACCGTTTGTCACCACCCATGTGAAGTGATCCGGTTCATCTGACAACCCGCCGCGCCCGTCAGCCGTCCAAAGGGTAGGACGTACGGCTGAAGCAGGAAGCTCCGCGTCTCTCCCACGCTCTCCGGCACCGGACTTTCGAATTTCCGTCGACGAGGTACGCGAACGCGCCAGGCGGCAACGTATCCACCGAATGATCGTGGTGACCGGCGTGGTGACGGCCTTGGCCGTGCTCGCGGTGGCCGGGCCGGTCGCCCTGTTCGGGCCTGCCCTCCCGACACCGCCCGTGAGCCGGTCGGGTGACCTTGTGCTGCCGCCACCGGAGAGCGGCTGGGAGCGTGTCGGAGACCCCCTCCGGACCGGTATTCGTGCCGGGCCCGGCGGTGTTGAGGTCGTGCTGTGGTTCGAGCGGCGCGACAACGACGTGACGAGGCTGCGCACCGGAGAACGGGACCCCGCGACCGGCCGGGTGACCGACCGGGACAGGATACGCGATCCCAGTTTCCTGGGGGATCGCCCTGGCTCGGCCCCTGGCATGTATGTCCCGCCCGGCCACTGGTCCTTCGTCACCCACGAGGTGCAGTCGGGTGGTGCGGTGTGGTGGCTGTACGTCGGCGACGCCGTGCGGATCGACATCATGGTCGCCGGCCAACCACGCCCCGCGAAGCTGGCACGCCTGAGTGAGGACCCACGGTTCGTCGCCTTCTGGCTGGACGGCGTGACGGGCAACCTCGGCGGCGACGGTGTGAAGGCGTACGACGCGGACGGGAAGCCGCTGCCGATGAGGCACCCGCCCGACCTCCGGCCACCGGCGCCTGGCGAGGACATCGCTGACTTCGATCCGGTGGACGCGCCGCGACTCGGTGCCGCGATTCCGACCGGGGAGAAGCGGCTGGACGGTACCGGGCTGTATCCGGCGCCGTTCCCCGGCGAGACGGGCGTGGACCCGAGTGGTGAAGTCGTGCTCTCGTTCCACGGCGAGGACGGCTACGCCGGGGTGGTGCATTCGTTCCGGGACCCCGACACCGGTGAGATCACCGGCAGCTACAGCGGAACCAGGGCCCACAAGCTGCCCTTCGACAAGGGACCCGGTCCGGACCGTGGGGAGATCGGACTCGGCGGCGGCAAGGGCAGGACCATGGCGTACGGCATCGTGGTCGGGTCCGTCGACCGGCTGACCGCCACCGTGGACAGGTTCGACATGAACATCCGGTGGCAGGCGTGGTCTGAGGACCCGGACGTCGTGGTCTGGTGGTTGGTGATCCCGACCGACAAGGTCGAGGAGGACGACGCCATGAGAGTCGACCTCACGATCCGCTACCGGGACGGCTCGGTCGACCGGGACGCCGCGGTACCGCTGGACTGACCCAGGCACGACGTGGAGCGGTGACCGGGTAGCCGATCACGAACCAACCGCCGGTTTGGTCTCCGCGCCTCGCTCAGAGATCCCTCCGCCAGGGCTCTCACCCGCGGTGGTGGGTGTGGGTTGTCAGCTCAGGGCCAGGAACGCGAGGCTGAGGGTCACCGCGATCTCCAGGGCTGCGCCGAGCACGTCGCCGGTGACGCCACCGAAGCGGCGTACCGCGTGACGGGTGAACAACGCTGCCGCACCGAGTCCCGCCAGCACCGCGAGCGGCCCCTGCCAGGGCCGGCCAGGTATCACGGCGAGCGCCGCCGCCGCGAACAGCACTGTCCAGGCCGCCGGAACCGGCCAGGGCACCGTGCCCGCGACCAGCGCCCCAAGTCCGTCCGTCCGGGCGGCCGGTACCCCCCGCCGGCACGCCAGGGTGACAGCCAGCCGTCCCGTCGCGGCGGCGGCCACCAGCGCGGCCAGTACGGCCAGCGGGCCCCGTGTGACGATCGCGGCAACGGCGGCGACCTGTCCCAGCAGTGCCAACACGATCCCGGCCACGCCGAACGCGCCGATGTCCGGCCGCTTCATGATCGCCAGAGCGCGTTCCCGGGTGGCGTACGAACCCAGGGCGTCCAGCACGTCGGCAAGCCCGTCGACATGCAGCCCCCGGGTCAGCAGCACACCGCAAGCCACCACCGTCACCCCGGTCAACAACGGGGAAGCACCCGCTGTGGTGAGCAGCAGCGCCACGCCCGACATGACGGCACCGATCACCGCTCCCACCAGCGGCGTGACCGCCATGGCCACCGACGCGGCAGGCCTGGTCACCGGACCACCCCGGATCGGGATGACTGTGAACGTGGTGAGCGCCAGCCGCAGCCCGTCGATCATCGCTGTTCAGGCTCGCTGGGGGAGGGCTGTCCGGGCGAGGGCTCCGCGGCGGGAGACTCCCGGGCCGCGGCCGGCAGTGCGCTCACCAGATCCAGCGCCGACTGCAGTACGCCGAGGGCGGTCAGCGCGGCGGCTCCTTCCCCGAGATCCAGCCGCAGGTCCAGGAACGGTTCCAGCCCGATCCGGGACGCGACCGCCGTGGTGGTCGGATGCCGGCAGGTGTCCGGCACCAGGCACCAGTGCGTGGCCTGTCCCGCGAGGTCCCGGGCCAGTAGCGCGGCCACCAGGCCCACTGGCCCGTCCAGCAGCAGGGGGGTACGCCGTGCCGCCGCACCCACCAGTAGGCCGGTCGCCACCGCGATGTCCGGGCCGGCCAGCGCGCCGAGGGCGACGTGTGGGTCTCTGGGGAGGCGGCGTACCCGGGCCAGCGCGTCCCGTACCGCGGCGCACCGGCGCATCCAGGCGGTGTCATCGACACTGCCATCGGGCCCGGCAACGGTGGCGAGCAACGCCGCGGGCTCCGCTCCGGTCATGAACGCGGCGGTGGCGGCGGCCGCTCCCGCCACCCCGACGCCGAGACTGGCCATCACGATCAGGTCCACTCCGGAATCCGCCAGCGAGTCGGCGAGGGTCCGGCCGACCGTGAAGCCGGTTGCGGCCTCGTCCCCGGTGCACGCGTCCGACTCCTCGATCGCGGCCGCGCCGTCCCGGATCCGGGTTGTCAGGTCGGGTGCCAGCGGGGCACCCCCCAGAGCGGCGTCGACCACCTCCAGGGTGGCGCCCGCGCGTACCGCCAACCGGGCCAGCGGCCCCACGCCGGCGAGTTCCGCCGCGGCCTGGCGGCCGGAGTCCGGGGGCGAGCCGGCGGCCACGCCACCGGCATGGTCACCGGCCAGCAGGACCACCCGGACCCCCCGGAACGGCTCGGGTGTCCCCCTGCCCTGCACGGCGGCGGCCCATCCCACCGGCTCGACGAGCGCCCCGAACCCGGCTCCCGGAAGGTCGAGCTCAGCGAGCCCGCGGCTGGCGTCGGTGCGCGCCACGTCGTCGGGAAGTGGGACATCGGGCAGGTCGGCGAGTGTCACGGGGTGAGGCTAGTGGGCGAGGTGCTTTTGATCCACAGCGACTGGCCGGCCACCAGTAGCACCACCCGCGCGCAGGCGTCGGCCACCGCCTGGTTGACGCCACCCAGCACATCGGTGAACCGGCGCGCCGCCGGGTTCTCGGACACCACGGTGAGTCCCACCTCCGGACTGACCAGGACGATGTCCGCCCGGGTGGTGCCGATCGCGTCGACAAGTTCGCGCAATGGTCCCTCGGCCACAGGACCGCGCCAGCCGGCCGCGTCGTGCAGCGCGGTCACCCAGCCACCCAGGTCATCGACGAGCAGTGAGTCCCCGGCACCGGCCTGCCGCAGCAGACGCGGCAACGCCCGCGGCCGAGCGCCGCATTCCACCGTGCGCCAGTCCGCTGGTCGGCGTCGCTGGTGTGCCCGGATCCGCGCCGACCATTCCGCGTCATCCCGGCGGGCTGGCGCGGTCGCGACGTAGCTGACCCGAGGTGCCGAGGCCAGCAGCGATTCCGCATACTGTGACTTTCCAGAGCGGATCCCACCCAACACCAGCGTGTGCACCCGTCCCCCCGGTCCGATCCGCCCCACCATGCCCGATCCGGTGCCCACCGTAGTCGGTAGGCTGCTCAGGCATCGGCGAGGGGAGCTGTTGGGACATGGCATGGACGTGGCGCTACGAGGATGCGGAGGGCGCGCCGGTCGTCGGGCCGGTCGAGGTCTTCGGAAACCAGTCCGATGCCGAGTCCTGGCTGGGTCAGACCTGGCGGGAACTGGCTGAGGCCGGGGTCGCGAAGGTGGTCCTGGTCGAAGGCGACCGGGTGGAGTACGACATGAGCCTGCTGCCCCCGGACTGAGGTGTCGCCCCGGACGTTCGTCGCCCTGGTGGCGGCCGGTTTCCGACGCTGGTCGGCGTACCGGCAGGCCACGGCAGCCTCGGCATTCACCAACACCGTGTTCGGGTTCCTCAAGGTGTACGTGCTGTTCGCGGTGGCCACTGGCGCGGGCGGTGCGGTGGCCGGTTACGACCCGGCGATGCTCGCCAGTTACGTCTGGTTCGGACAGGGTCTGATCGGTGTCGTGATGCTGTTCACCTGGACCGACCTGGCCGATCGGGTCCGTACCGGCGAGGTGACCGCCGACCTGTTGCGCCCGGTGGATCCGATGTGGAGCTACCTCGCGGCCGACCTGGGACGGGCTGGGCATGCGGTGCTGTTCCGGCTCATGTTGCCGGTCGCGGTGGGTGCGGTGTTCTTCGACCTGTACGCACCGCACCGGTGGCTCAGCTACCCGCTGTTCGCTGCCAGCGTGCTGCTGGCCGTGGTGGTCAGCTTCGCCTTTCGGTACCTGGTCAATCTGACCGCGTTCTGGCTGCTCGACGTGCGGGGGGCGATCGCCCTGTGGCTGGTCGGCTCGACACTGCTGTCCGGGCTGGCGTTCCCGATCTGGTTTCTCCCTGACTGGGCGCAATGGCTGCTGTGGCTCGGCACCCCGTTCCCCGCCATGGTGCAGGGACCACTGGACGTGTACATCGAGTACGCCGACCTCCCGGGGCAGTTGCTGGTGCTCGCCGACCAGGCACTCTGGGTGGGGCTCGGGCTGGTGCTGTGCCGGTGGGTTCAGCACCGGGCGGTCCGTAAGCTGGTGATCCAGGGTGGTTGAGCGGCTCGTCGCGTACCGCCGCCTGCTCGCCGCCCAGGTACGCAGCCAGACCCAGTATCGGGCCTCGTTCACCATGGACCTGATCAGCAGTGCCGGCTTCGCGCTGACGGACGTGCTGTCGGTGCTGGTCCTGTTCCGGGTGACCCCGGCGCTGGGTGGCTTCGGCCCGGCGGAGGTCTTCCTGATGGCGGGCCTGGCCATGGTCGGGTTCGCGATCGCCGACCTGACCGTCGGCAATGTGGAGCGGCTGCGGAGCTACGTGCGGACCGGCCTGCTCGACGCGGTGCTGATCCGGCCGCTGGGTGTGCTGCCGCAACTGCTCGCGATCGACTTCACACCCCGGCGGATCGGCCGGTTGGCGCAGTCGGTGCTGGTGCTGGCGGTGGGGCTGGCCGTGGCGGACATCGACTGGACGCCGTCGAGGGTGGCGATGGCACTGCTGGCTCCGTTCACCGGGGCGGTCTTCTTCTCCGCTCTGTTCGTCGCTGGCGCCACCGTCGCGTTCTGGTGGATCGAGTCCGGTGAGGTGGCCAATGCGTTCACCTACGGAGGCCGGGACTTCACCCTGTACCCGGTGAGTGTCTACTCTGGCTGGTTCCGCCGGCTGTTCGCGTACGGCCTGGGGTTCGCATTCGTCTCCTACTACCCGGTGCTGGTGCTGCTGGGCCGGCCGGACCCGTTGGGCACACCAGACTTCGTGGCGTGGTTGGGGCCACCGGTGGCGGTCCTGGTCGCTGTCGCGGCCGGCCTGCTGTGGCGTACCGGTCTGCGGCACTACCGGAGCACCGGATCCTGACCAGGAGAGGACGGCGGGTGGCTGATCTCGTCATCGAGGCCCGTGCGCTGCGTAAGGAGTTCACGGTGCGCCGCAAGGTGAGCCGGTTCCGGGGGCAGCGGCACACCGTCGCAGCGGTGGCCGGCGTTGACCTCACAGTGCGACGGGGAGAACTGCTCGGCTACATCGGACCGAACGGGGCTGGTAAGTCGACCACCCTGAAGATGCTCACCGGGATCCTGTACCCCACCGCCGGCCAGGTCACCGTATGCGGCATGCGGCCGGTGCCCCAGCGGATCCGGCTGGCCCGACGGATCGGAGTCGTGTTCGGGCAGCGCTCAGCCCTGTGGTGGGACCTACCGCTGCGGGAGTCGTTCGAACTGCTCCGCCACGTCCACCGGGTGCCGGCCACCGAGCACGCCGCGCGCCTGGCGGGCTGCCGCCGGTTACTCGACCTCGACGGCTTTCTCGACACCCCGGTACGGCAGCTCTCGCTCGGCCACCGGATGCGTGGCGAGCTGACCGCCGCACTGCTGCACGGTCCAGAGGTGATCTTCCTGGACGAACCCACCATCGGGTTGGATGTGGTCAGCAAGCAGGCGGTCCGCGCGTTCCTGGCCGAACTGGCCGGGCGCGGTGACACCACGATCGTGCTGACCACCCATGACCTGGCCGACATCGAACGGCTGTGCCGACGGCTGGTGGTGATCGACCGAGGCCGGGTGGTGCATGACGGCAGCCTGGAGGACCTGCACGCCCGGTACGGGTCCCGACGTCGGGTGGTGGTCGACTTGGACGAACCGGTGGACGGCGGCCCGCGGGTTCCTGGCACCAGCATCGAGTCGGTGACCGCCGAAGGCCGTCGGATCACCTATGCCCTGCACCAGGCCACCGCCGGGCAGGTGGTGGCGCAGTTGGCGCGGCTCGGGTCATTGCGGGACGTCTCAGTGGTGGAGCCGGACATCGAGGATGTGGTTGCCCGGCTCTACACCTCAGGCTGACTGGGCTTTCAGGGTGACCCGTTGTCGCGGACCCAGCCAGCGACGACCTCTTCCAGGGTGTCCAGCGGTAATGCCCCATGTCCGAGTACCTGGTGGTGGAACTCCCGGATGTCGAACCGGGACCGCAGGGTCGCCTGTGCCGCCGAGCGCAGTTCCCGGATCCGGATCCGCCCGATGAGGTACGCGAGCGCCTGGCCTGGTTCGGCGATGTAACGGTCCACCTCGTTGGCGATGTTGGCCTCGGACAACGCGGTGTTGTCCCGCATGAACTCGATCGCCCGGGGACGGGACCATCCCAGGTGGTGCATCCCGGTGTCCACCACAAGGCGGCAGGCACGCCAGGCGTCGAAGGACACCATGCCGAGCCGGGACACCTCGTCGCTGTAGAGGCCCATCTCGTTGGCCAGCCGCTCCGCATACAAGGCCCAGCCCTCACTGTGAGCGGTGACGAAACCGAACCGCCGGAAGTCCGGCAGTCCGGTCAACGTCTGGGCCACCGCGAGCTGGGTGTGGTGGCCGGGCACGCTCTCGTGGAACGCCAGCGCTTGGTACTCGTACCGGGGCCGGATCTCGGGTCGGTACGTGTTGATCACGTGGGTCCCGGGCCGGCTGCCGTTTCCGGAGGGCGGCAGATAGTAACCGAGCACGCCGCCCTTCGCCTCACTGGGGTGCATCTCACGTACCACACACGGGGCTGTCGGGTAGGTCCGGAACCAGTCCGGCAAAGCCTCCTCGGCGCGGCGCAACGCGGTGGTGACCACCTCGACGATCTGCCCGGCGGAGTCGAAACGCAGGGCACGGTCCTCGCGGAGCCGGTGCAGCACCGTCGGCACATCGCGCTCGCCCAGCACCCGGCCGCCCAGGTCCGCGAATTCGGTCCGCAACTCGGCCAGCGTGGCGAGGCCGATCTGGTGGATCTCGTCGGGGGACAGTCCGGTGGTGGTGTGCGCCCGCACCGCCGTGAGGTAACCTTCCCGGCCACCCGGCACGTGACACACTCCGACGTGGTCGTCGTCGCGGCCGGTCGGCAGTAGCTCCTCGGCCAGGCTTTCGCGGAACCTGCGCAACGCCGGGTGGACCCGTTCGGTGAGTACGTGAGCCACCCGGCCACGCCCGACCTGCCCATCGCCGGGTGGCGCTGGCCGCAGCAGCGGGTCGTCGTCGCGGGACAGGTAGTCGTCGAGCTGGTCGACGGCCTGACGCACCCCCAGGGCGGTGGGGGTACGGCCGTCCGCCGCCGCCTCGCGGTGGCGGGTGAGCTGGCGGTCGAAGAACCCCTCCAGGGCCGCGAGCCGGGCCAGGTACGCATCCGCGGCGGCCTGGTCGCGCAGGGACACCGCCGGCACCGATGCGAGGACCTCGGACAGCACGCCCATCACGCCGCCAGAGACCGACACCTCGCGCAGCCCGTGCTCCAGGGACTCTCGATGGTCGCGGATACCGGTGGCGAGCATCGCACGGGTGACCAGGTCAGGGCCGGTCAGACCCTCGGGGCTGATTCCGGTCAGTCGCCGCTCCAGGCCACTCAGCGTGGCGATCAACCGCTGGTCGGCCGCCCGGCTGCGGTCGGGCACGGCGGAGTCGTAGCCCGCCACCCCGAACATCGTGGCCAGGAACGGTTCGGCGGCGAGCCGGGCGTGGAAGTATTCGTCGGCCAAGGTGGCCAACTCCTGGTGTGCCATCCGGGGTCAGTCCCTGGGGCTTCGGGTGAGCGCCGGATCCCGGATCACGACCGGGCCCAGCACGTCGTCGATCGCCTTGAGCACGTCCGGCTCCAGGCGGATTCCGGCCGCCGTGACGTTCTCCGCCACCTGTTCGGGCCGGGAGGCCCCGATGATCGCACTGGCCACGTTGGGGTTCTGCAGCACCCAGGCGACGGCGAGTTGCGCCATGGTCAGTCCGGCCTGGGAAGCAACCGGCTCCAGGCCCCGCACCCTGGTCAGCACATCGTCGGCCAGCAGCCGTTTCATGAAGAACGAGCCGCTCTCGTCGGTGGCACGAGAACCGGCCGGGGGCGGCTGGCCCGGCTGGTACTTGCCACTGAGCACACCTTGGGCGACCGGGGACCAGACGATCTGGGATATCCCCAGCTCCTCGCAGGTCGGCACGACCTCGGCCTCGATCACCCGCCACAGCATCGAGTACTGCGGCTGGTTGGAGATCAGGGGTACCCGCAACTCGCGGGCCAACTCCGCAGCCGCCCGGATCTCCTCGGCACGCCATTCCGAGACCCCGATGTAGAGCGCCTTGCCTTGGCGCACGATGTCCGCGAACGCCAGCATGGTCTCTTCCAGCGGGGTGTGGTGGTCGTACCGGTGCGCCTGGTAAAGGTCCACGTAGTCGGTGCCGAGCCGGCGCAGCGAGCCGTTGATCGACTCCATCATGTGTTTGCGGGACAGGCCACGGTCGTTCTGCCCTTCACCGACCGGGAAGAAGACTTTGGTGAAGATCTCCAGATCTTCCCGGCGCTCGCCATTCAACGCCCGGCCGAGCACGGACTCGGCCTTGGTGCCGGCGTACACGTCGGCCGTGTCGAACGTGGTGATCCCGTTGTCCAGGGCAGCCCGTACGCACGCGAGCGCGGTCTCCTCCTCGACCTGGGATCCATGAGTGAGCCAGTTCCCGTACGAGATGGCGCTGATCTTCAGGCCGGATCGGCCAAGGTGACGGAATTCCATGGGTCGACCCTAGTGTGGTCTGGGGTTCGCCAGCGATCCACGATGGTGACTGGCCGACACCGTGCCGGCGCCGGTCCTAGAGGATCGGATGCGCGTCGCGCAGCAGGTGTTCCAGTTCCGCCAGCACCGCTGCCCGGTCGGGGTGGACGGTGTCCACCACCAGTTCTCCCCGGCGATCCATGGCACCCCAGCCGTCGGCCAGGTCGACCGTGGACCGGAACGGGTTGCTGTAGTCCGGGACCGCCGCTGGCGGCATCACAAGGAAACCCACCGGGTGCACCTCGATCTGCTGGAACCTCACCGGCACCACGACCTCGCCGGACCGGTCGATCACCCCCACCAGCCCGGCGCGTTCCACCACGGCGAGACCTTCCGAGGTGAAGCCGGTCAGGTAGGCGCCATCCGAGGTGGCGGTGCGGAAGCCGTCGTACTGCGGTGGCACCACCTCCCGGCCGTTCCGGTCGACAGCGCCCCACCGACCCTCGCGGGCCACCGCGGCGAGTCCGGCATTGAAGGGCGCGGCGTACGCGTAACTGGCTGGACGCACCACCACCGTGCCCCGGACGTCGATCGCGAACCAGCCGGCCGCCGGGTCTGCGAGCACCCAGCCGAGCCCTTCCCGGAACGGCCCCACATCCCGGAAGCCCGTGGCCGGGATCAGGACCTGGCCGGTGGAGTCGATCAACGACCAGTGGGGGGAGTCCTCGGGTCGCACCCATGCCACCCCGTCGGAGAACGGGTATGCCTCGTGGAAGGTGGGAGGGATGACCACGTCGCCGGCTGGCCCGGAGTAGCCGTACCGCTGGAAGACGTCGTGGAACCGCAGTTGCGGTGGGGGTCGCTCGTGCAGCACCTCGGCCCGGGTACGGGGGAATGGGCCAAACCCCTCACGGCTGGCCTTGAGGCTGATCGCGGCGAATGCCTGGTTGGCCGCGGCGGCCTGTTCAGCCGGCTGGTTGGGGTGCAGTGCGACGCAGGTCTCGAAGTGTTGCAGTGCCTCCAGGAACCGACCCTGGTCGTAGCAGCTGGTGCCGAAGTGGTGGTAGATCTCGGCACGGAGCCGGTCTGGGATCGCGGCGTCCACGGCCCGCTGGTACTGCTCGTCGGCGGCGTCGAAATCGCCGCGCCACTGCAACACCCGGGCGAGTCGGGTACGCGCGATCGCGATCCGCCGCGCGGACCCGGTCGCCAACGCGCACTCCAGCGCCAGTTCGCCGTCGTCGCGGGCCTCGTCCAGCTTGCCGAGCAACCGGGAGGTCACCGCCCGCAGCCCGGCCAGTCGGGCCCGCGCGGCGTTGCCGGTCGACGTCGCCAGCTTCTTGGTGAGTTCGAACCGGATCTGCTCCAACGGCCACGGTTCCGCCACGATCTCCCGCAGCGTCTCCTCGTCCATCCGCAGCGGGAACTCCGCGAGCGCCTGTTCCGGCTCCACGCCGCCGGTATGGGCCGATGACGGCTCGCCACCGGGCGGCGGGCCGGACGGGACACCTCCGCTGGCAGTCCAGGGCCCCGCCGCCGGCTCCGGGCCGGTGGCGGGATATCCCTTTTCCATGCCGTACGGGGAGTCCGCCCCGGGCTGTGTCACGCTGGCTAGCCTGCCAGGATTTCACGGTTACTCAAGCGCAGTTGGACGGCATCTTGTCCGAGCTGGTACCGGTCCAGCGTGTCGACCTGGTCACGAACCTGAAATGATCTTCATTTGCCCCGGTGTCCGGGCGTTTTCCGGGCTCGCGGTCTGACACCATAGGCCCGGCGGGTCACAGCGGCTCACGGTCGCGCCATTGTCGCCCGCGGTCCCTCGTCGGCCTTCGAGTGAGGACGTACGGCTGATGGCGACGATCTACGACGTTGCGCGACGTGCCGAGGTTTCGGCCGCTACTGTGTCCCGGGTGCTGAACGGCCACTCCTCGGTGGACCCGCAGCTGGCCGAACGGGTCCGCGTCGCCGTCGCGGAACTGGACTACCGTCCCAGCGCGCTGGCCCGTAACCTGCGCCGCAGCCGCACCAGCCTGTGGGCGGTGATCATCTCCGATGTCGGAAACCCGTTCTTCACTTCACTGGTGCGCGGTGTTGAGGACGTGGCACAGTCCAGCGGCTACTCGGTGGTGCTCTGCAACAGCGACGAGGACCCGGACAAGGAGGCCAACTACGTCAGTGTGGCGCTGGCCGAGCAGGTGGCCGGGGTGATCATGTCGCCGTCCGGACAACCGGCGGCCGCCGCCCGGCTGCTCGACGCGGAAACTCCTTTGGTCCTGATCGACCGGGAACTGCCGGACGTGCGGGCCGACTCGGTGCTGGTGGACAACGAGCACGGCGCCGCCGAGGCGACAGCGCATCTGCTCTCCGGTGGTTACCAGCGGATAGCGTGCGTCACCGGTCCGGCGTCGGTCTCCACCGCGCGCCGTCGGCTGCGTGGTTACCAGCTGGCCATCGCGGACGGCGGGGGTTCCTACGATGAGTCCCTGGTCCGGTACGGCGACTTCCGGGAAACCGGCGGCTACCAGGCGATGGCCGGGCTGCTCGACCTGCCGGAGCCCCCGGACGCGGTCTTCGTCGCCAACAACCTGATGGCGGTCGGTGCCCTGGAGTGCTTACGGGCCCGCGGCGTCACCGTGCCCGACCAGATCGGCGTGGTCGGGTTCGACGACCTGCCCTGGTCGGATTTGGTACGTCCGCCGCTGACCACCGTGAGTCAGCCGACCTACGAGCTTGGGCAGGTCGCCGCGCAGTTGCTCACCGAGCGGATCAACGACCGGAGCCGGGAGCCGACCACGGTGGTGTTGAAGACGGAGTTGCACGTCCGGGCCACCTCGCGGCGGCCCGACTGACCTGTTCCCGGCGCTGTCGGGGGAGGCGGGGGCGTCCCCCGACAGGGTTGCCGCGGGTTTCTGACCGGTACGGTCAGGCAGCGCTCGACTTGTCGTCGGTGGCGGCCAGGCCGTAACGCAGCCTCGGCTCGACGAGGTTGGCGTAGCCGACCTGGCCGGCACGGTTCGGGTGGTACGACTCGCTGAGCGGCCAGGAAGCGCCGTTGATCCACTCCACGTCGTCGCAGACCGCGTGCCCGGTGTAGGCCGGTCGGGCGTCCACGTAGATGAAGCCCGCGGCCTGTGCGCGTCCCTGGATGGTGGTGGACAGCAGGTCCGCGGTCTTGTTCAGTTCCGCCTGCTCACCGGGGCTGATCCGGGAGACGGCGTTGCACTCCTCGCCGTTGAAGATCCGGGGATAGCCGACCACCACGACCCGGGCGTAGGGCGCCCTGGTGCGGATCCGGCCGTACAACTCGTTCAACCGGCCGGGCAGGGTGTTGCGGATGACGTTGTTGGCGTTGCTGATCTCGGTCCAGCAGGTGTAGGGCCAGGGTTTGGCGCATTGTTCGATGACCGTGCCGAAGCCGGCGTCGTTGCCGCCCACCTGCACGGTGACGTACGTGGTGGTGGAGCTGAGGCTGCCCAGCTGTCTGTCCCGGACGTCGTAGGTGCGTGCCCCGGAGCAGGCTGCGAAGGTCAGGGTGGCGCCGAGCCGTTGTGCGTCGATCACGGGGTACGCGTACGGCGAGCGCTGGCACGAGGTGCCGTCGTCGTAGTACGTGCGGGTGCCGACCCCTGAGGTGTACGAGTCGCCGAGCGCGGTGTACGTGACTGCCGCGTTCGCCGGCGACGCGCCGACCAGTGTGGTCACCGCACCTATCAGGCCGGCGGCGGCCAGTCCGATCGTTCGTCGCCACCACCGGGTCCGTGTCCTGCTGTCCATGGCGTGCCTCCCTACAGCCGGCCAGCGATGAAAGAAATGTGCAATGAGCTTCGCAGGCATGGTAGGCACAATCAAGGGTGGTTTCTTCTGATTCGGGATTATTGTCGGGCGGCGGCTGCCGGTCCCGGGTCGACACCCCTCGCGGCGGTGCGCAACCAGGCCGCGATCCGGCTCACCAGGGTGGGATCGGCAGCGCTCTCCGCGTGCCCGAAGCCCGGAACGATCCACAGCTCCTTCGGCTGCCGTGCGGCTTCGTAGAGCGCATGGGCGTGACCGACCGGGAAGTAGCGGTCCCGGTCACCGTGCACGATCAGGAGCGGAGTCGGGGAGATCCGAGCCACCGCCACGGTCGGTTGCTCCGGCACCGGATCCCAGCGGCCCGAGGAGATCCGGGTACCCAGCGCCAGCCTGCTGACCAGCCGGCCCGCCGGCCGTTCCACGATCCAGTGCACCCGGCGCATTGGAGGGGTGCCCCGGAAGTACCACCGCCCCGGCCCGCTGACCGCGGCGACCGCGTCCGGCCCGGCCAGTTGACCGGCGTGGCGGATCACCACCGAGGCCCCCATCGAGAAGCCCAGCGTGGCGACCTGTCGGTAGCCGAGCGTCCGGGCCCACGCCACGGCCGCCGCCACGTCGAGGATCTCCCGGTCGCCGACCGTGGAATGCCCGCCGGAGCGGCCGTGCCCCCGAAAGTCGAAACTGACCACCCCGGCGGACGTGGCCAGCAGCGCCGCGATCCGGGACTGTGGCGCACCGCGCCAGGACCCGGTGAAGCCATGCGCCAGCACGATCCCGAGATCACGGCTGCCGTCGGCGGCCGTCTGATGACACACGTCAAGCCGCACCCCGTCCGTGGTACGCAGTTGGTGCGGCGCGATGCCGCCGTGCCGTGGCATGGGCATATTGTGCTGGTCGAATCGACCGGCCCGGCCGGACGGGACCTGCGACCCTGCGTCGACCGCGCGGCGTACTCCTAGCGTCGGAGCTGGAACGACGCTTGCGGAATGCGACCTTTTCAGGTCGATGCCGGGATCGAGGGCGCGACCGCGTTGGACCCGGGCGAGCTGCCGATCGTGGTCGGCTACCTGGTGGCGACGGCGGCCCTGCTGGGCAGCGTGCGCCTGGCACGCCCGCCGGGTTCGCGAGCGAGCGACGCGGCTGAAGATCCGGCCCCTCCGGTGGCGCCGGATTCCCCGCGCGGCAGACTGAGCGTGTGAAGGCTCTCGTCAAAGCCGACTCCGAGCCTGGTCTGACGCTGACCGACAGACCGATGCCGGTGATCGGCGACACGGACGTACTCATCCGGGTGTTGCGGACCGGCATCTGTGGCACCGACCTGCATATCGACGCCTGGGACGAGTGGGCGGCACACACCATCAGGCCGCCCATGATCCCGGGACACGAGTTCGTCGGTGAGGTGGTCGACGTCGGCCCCGCGGTCGCCAGCAGCGAACGTCCGGTGGCGGTCGGCGACCTGGTCAGCGGTGAAGGCCACCTGGTCTGTGGCCGGTGCCGTAACTGTATGGCGGGCCGGCGGCACCTGTGCATCCGTACCGTCGGGCTGGGGGTCAACACGGACGGCGCGTTCGCCGAGTACCTGTCCCTGCCGGCGGGCAACGTATGGGTCCACACCGACCCGATCGACCTGGACATCGCCGCCGTGTTCGACCCGTTCGGCAACGCCGTCCACACCGCGACCGCGTTCAACGTCTTCGGCGAGGACGTGCTGATCACCGGGGCCGGTCCGATCGGGATCATGGCCGCCGCCGTGGTGCGCCACGCCGGGGCCCGGCACGTGGTGATCACGGATGTCAGCGAGTACCGGCTACGGCTCGCCGAGAAAGTGGGGGTGAGCCTCGCGCTGCACGTCACCCGCTCCAGCATCGCCGACGCACAGCGGACGCTCGGCATGAAGGAGGGCTTCGACGTCGGCCTGGAGATGTCCGGGCAACCCTCGGCGTTGCGCGACATGATCGCCAACATGACCCACGGCGGCCGGATCGCGATGCTGGGCCTGCCGTCGCGGGAAATCGCGATCGACTGGAGCAAGGTGGTCACCCACATGCTGACCATCAAGGGCATCTACGGTCGTGAGATGTTCGAAACCTGGTACGCGATGTCCGTACTGCTGCAGGGTGGTCTCGACCTGACCCCGGTGATCACCGGCCGGTACGGGTACGCCCAGTACCGTGCGGCGTTCGCGGAAGCCCGGTCCGGCCAGTGCGGCAAGGTGGTGCTGGACTGGACCATCCCCAAGCTGCCGGCCTGAGCAACGCCGGTCCCATAGTCAGCCCGGGACGGCGGCTGGAACAGCAGGTCGGCCCCGGGCCAGGCGTACCCGAGGAGCCAGATGTTCACGAGAATGCGCGAGGACCTGCACGGTCAACTCGGCGAGATCCGCGACGCGGGCCTGTACAAGTCGGAGCGGGTGATCGCCAGCCCGCAGAACGCCGAGATCAGCGTCAATGGTGGCGACCGTACGAACGAGGTGCTCAATTTCTGCGCCAACAACTATTTGGGTCTGGCCGACCATCCCGATGTGATCGCCGCCGCGAAGCGGGCGCTGAACGAGTGGGGTTTCGGTATGGCGTCGGTGCGCTTCATTTGCGGCACCCAGGTCATCCACAAGCGACTGGAGCGGCGACTGGCGGAGTTCCTGGGCACCGACGACGCGATCCTCTACAGCTCCTGCTTCGATGCCAACGGCGGCATCTTCGAGGCGCTGCTGGGCGAGCAGGACGCGGTGATCTCCGACGCGCTCAACCACGCCAGCATCATCGACGGGATCCGGCTGTGCAAGGCACGCCGGCTGCGCTACGCCAACCGGGACATGGCTGAGCTGGAGGCGCGTCTGAAGGAGGCCGCGGACGCCCGGTACCGCCTGATCGTCACCGACGGCGTGTTCTCCATGGACGGATACGTCGCTCCGCTGCACCAGATCTGTGACCTGGCCGAGCGGTACGACGCACTGGTGATGGTGGACGACTCCCACGCGGTCGGGTGCGTCGGTGAGCACGGCCGAGGGACCCCCGAGCTGCACGATGTGATCGACAAGGTGGACATCGTCACCGGGACCCTCGGGAAGGCGCTGGGTGGAGCTTCCGGCGGCTATGTCGCGGCGCGTGCCGAGATCGTTGAAATCCTGCGGCAGCGGTCCCGACCCTACCTGTTCTCCAACTCGGTGGCACCGGCCATCGTGGCGGCGTCCCTGACCGTACTCGACCTGTTGTCCGGGTCGGGTGAGCTGCGCGAGCGGTTGCGGTCCAACACGGCCCTGTTCCGGTCACAGATGACCGAGGCCGGATTCGACATCCTGCCCGGGGACCACCCGATCACTCCGGTCATGATCGGCGACGCCGGGAAGGCGGCGGCGCTCGCGGACACCCTGCTCAGCAAGGGGATCTACGTGATCGGGTTCTCGTACCCGGTAGTGCCGAAGGGCCGGGCCCGGATCCGGGTCCAGCTGTCCGCCGCGCATTCGGCCGAGGACGTGCGGCGGTGCGTGCGAGCGTTCGTCGAGGCACGGGACGAGCTGGCGGCCCGCGGTGAGATGGCGGCGCATGGTCGCTGACCGTCCGCTGGTGGTGGTGGACGCGGCGAACGTGGTCGGTTCCGTGCCAGACGGCTGGTGGCGCGACCGGTTCGCCGCGACCGAGCGGCTACGCGACGCACTCGCGCCGATGGCGCAATCCGGTATTGGCGATTGTCCCGGACCCGTTGACCTGCTGCTGGTGGTGGAAGGTGCGGCCCGCGAGGTGCCGGGCATCCCAGGGGTACGGGTGGTGGCCGCCCCCGGCGACGGAGACGACACCGTGGTGGAGGTGGTCCGGAGAGCGGATCGCCGCTGTCTGGTCGTGACGGCGGACCGGCGGCTGCGGGATCGTGTCGTCCGGCTCGGTGCGGAGGTGGTGGGTCCGAGCGCGGTACGGGGGTGAGCAGCGGTCGGTTCAGCCGGCTGGTGGCGGTTCACCATGATGTGATCGGATCATCGTCGTAGGTACCGACAGTGATTACACCGACCTTGGTTTGTGCCCTATCGTCGACTTCTCTTCACGTGGTGTGAGTTCGTTGGTGCTCTCAGTCGTGAAAGGTGTCGCTCAGTAACCGTGTCCGAACCGTGTGGATACGGGTTTGTAATTGCCTTCTGTACTGCCAGACTGTGGGGCGACGTAATGTCTCAGCGAGTCCTAGATGGAGCGAGCGAAAGCCGGGCGAGCCCAGGCGTTCGGGGTGGAGGGCCGACAATCTCGATGCGAGAGGGCCGTGCGGCGCCGCGACCAGTTGTTCCTTTTCACGGAGACCTGATGCCTGACGCAGATTCACCCGAACGACCGAGCTACGCCGGGGTGTACGACTACGCCCTCGGCGGCACCGCCAACACCGCCGCCGATCGCGTTGTGGTGGAGCGGGCAAAGCAGGTAATGCCCCACATCCTGCTCGGAGCGTGGGCCAACCGAGGCTTTCTCCAGCGAGCGGTGAAACGTATGGCACAGGCGTGGGGAATTCGCCAGTTCCTGGACGTCGGTGCCGGCATGCCGACGCAGCGCAACACCCACGACGTCGTCGCCGAGGTCAGGTCCGACGGCCGCGTGGTGTACGTGGACAATGACGCACGGGTGGTCCGGCGGGCCAGCGAGTTACTCGCCGGAATCGACAACGTAACCGCCGTCCACGCGGACATCCGGCACCCGGACCAGATACTCGGGCACCCACAGACCAGGCGTCTGATCGATTTCGACGAGCCGGTCGGGTTGCTGATCGTGGCCGTGACCCATTTCCTCCCGGACACCGACGATCCCTGGGGTGTCGTCGCCCGGTACGTGGACGCTCTGGCTCCCGGCTCCTATCTGGCGCTGTCCGCGGTGACGAGTGACCGTCAGGAGGAGCGCTGGGCGAGCGTGCAGCAGGCGAACCCCGAGTACAAGGGCTACCCCCGTACCAGGGCGCAGGTGGAGAAGTTCTTCGAAGGGCTGGAGATCGTACCGCCGTACCGGGGTGCCGACCCGACGGTCAGCTACGTCGGCTTATGGGGTGCCGAAGACCCCGAGGCGGCTGATGACGACGGATCCCGGTTGGCCTACGCGGCCGTGGCACGCAAGCCTGGAAGGACGAACCAGCGATGAACATTCCCCGTAAACCGACGGTGGAGATCCTCGGCGTGGACCTGGAGCGGCAGTCGTGGCGGCGGTCCAGCGAGGGGGACGGCGCCATCGAGGTGGCGTTCGTTGACGCGCTCGGTGAGCGTTGGGTGCTGATGCGGGTCGCCGGCGACCCGGAGCGCCGGGTGTTGGTCTACGACGAACGTGAGTGGGACGCGTTCGTGGCGGGTGCCAAGAGCGGCGAGTTCGACGACACCCTTGGGTGACCACTGTGGACCCGGGACTGGGCCTCTGCCATCTCGTCCCTTCTAGTGGCTTTCATGGTGATCTCAGTGAGGCGCAAAGTTTTGTGATTCGCAAATTAAGCACCATGTATGCTGCTCCGCGAGGCCCTGTCAAGGAGGAGAGCCTGAGGTGACCCACACATACGGGCCCACCATCGCGAAGCGGCGCCTGTCACGGCGGCTTTTGGAGTTGCGGCTCGCGAACGGCTACACCGCCAACCAGGTGTGCGACAAGTTGAACTGGGGTCGCGGCAAGGTGGGCCGGTTCGAGGCCAACAACTGGAAACGCCCCGACATGAGCGACGTCCGCGACCTGCTTCGGATCTACCGGGTGTCCGAGGAGGAGCGCGAGGACCTGCAGGAACTCGCCATGCACGCACGTGCCCGAGCCTGGTGGCGCGAGTACGGCGACATCTTCGGCGACAGTGAGTATCCCGGCTGGGAGGCGGACGCCACCCGGATACAGGTGTACATGCCACTGGTGCTGCCGGGATTGCTGCAGACGCCCACCTACATGGAAGCCCAGATGCGGGTCGGCTACCAACCTCCCGCGTGGCGGGAGCGTGCCAGGGAAGCGCGGCTGCGGAGGCAGGAGGTCCTCGATCGCGAGGGTGACACCTCCGGCGAGGTGATCGCTGTGATTACCGAGGCCTCCCTGCTGTACCGGTGGGGCACTCAGGCAGAGCGACGCGGTCAGGTGGCACACCTTGTGGAGATGAGTCTTCGCCCCAACATCGACCTGCGGGTGCTGCGGTTCGCCAACGGGCCGCATCCCGGGATGTGTGGACCGATCACCGTCTTCGACTATCCAGGGGACGAGCCCAGCGTCGTCTGCCTGGAGACCGACTTCGAGATCCAGGAGGTGGCCGACAAGAAAGACATAAAAGCATATATGGAGATTTTTCGTCGTGCCCGGGATGCGGCGCTTGATCCGCCCGCGACCAGGGCCTATCTGGATCAACTGTCCGAAACATTGGAGTGAGTAATGGTCGACCTGTCTCAAGCACAGTGGCGTAAGTCCAGCCGCAGCGGGCAGTCCAACGGTGCCTGCGTTGAGGTGGCGGGCAACCTTCCCGGGGCGACCGCCGTCCGGGACAGCAAGCGTCCGGAAGCGGGCGCTCACGTCGTCAGCCGGCGGGCTTTCGTGGCCTTCCTGGACGAGGTGAAGGCCGGTCGCTACGACATGTAGCAGTGGTATTCGCTGACAAACGGTGAGATCCCCCGGGGTGGCGGCCCCGGGGGATCTCTCTTTCGTCGGCCTGTCTCAAGGCTCGACCAAGAACTTTACTAGCCGTAGCCAAATCGGCACAGGGGGTCCGGCGACTGCTGCGGTGAGCCTGGGCACTCGCCGAGTTTCGGCGTAGCGCATGCTTTTCGGGGCGAACCGCTTGTCAGGACCCCCTTCACCTTCCTAATCTGTGTTTCACAGATCCAGATTCGCGAAGCCGGACGTTTGGGGGCCGGCTTGCCGTGTGCCGCCGTGTGCCCGTGAAGGAAGCGACTACATGGACCCGCTCACCCTCGCCGCAGCCGTTACCGCGGTGGTTGGCGTCGGGTTCGGGTTCCAGTTGCACCGTCGTGCGGTACGGGCCGAGGCCCGGACGGCCGGGTTGCTGCGCGAACTGCGTGCCGAACGCCACGCCGCCGCCCATGACTCCTTGACCGGCCTGTTGAACCGGCGGGGGTTCTATCGACTCGGCTCCGAGTTGATAGCGGAGCAATCCCGAGCACCACTTATCGGTGTCCTGTTCGATCTCGACGGTTTCAAACAGATCAATGACAGGTTGGGTCACGCCGTGGGTGATGAGGTCCTGATCCTGATCGCCCAGCGGTTCGTCCACCACGCTCAGGGCAGCCTGGTGGCCCGGCTCGGCGGCGACGAGTTCGCCGGCCTGCTGACCCCGGAAAGCACCGGACACCTCGACGACGATTCGATGGCCACCGGACTGGTCGCCGTGCTCGGTGCCCCGATACGGATCGGCAGGCACCGGTTGGCCGTGCGTGCCTCTGTGGG
The DNA here is from genome assembly GCA_036375165.1 of Micromonosporaceae bacterium. Classification (GTDB taxonomy): domain Bacteria; phylum Actinomycetota; class Actinomycetes; order Mycobacteriales; family Micromonosporaceae; genus WHSM01. Next base: position 71,260 of record DASUSI010000185.1, read on the forward strand.
CCTGGTCCAGGTGTCGGAAGGACTCACCTTGGCAGAGGTGCTGCACCGAGCGGACCGAGCCATGTATCGCGCCAAGAGCACCCGCTGTGGCAGCGCCCGTTTCGACCCGGTCCGCGACGACGATGCCGAGTGCCAGCCCGATGTCCGGCCAGCACTGAGGCTCCGCGACCTCGACACCGCGCTGGCCGCTTCCGCGAATGCCCGAACCTATGAGCTTGCGTAGGGAGAGGTGATCTTGTGACTGCGCTGCTCATACTGATCGGTTTGCTGGCGGGCCTGGTCCTTGGCTGGTATCTACGCCGGATCAACACCTGGTGCCCGAGTTGCGGTGACACGTTGGCCTGTACCGGATGTGGTCGCTCGCCGAGTGCCAACCAGCCCCGTGAGACCAGTCGGGTCGCACGGTGAGCGACCGCGGCCGGACACGTCGACCCACTGGTGGCACGATCTACCGGTCCCGGTGGGCCGTGGCCACCACTGATCGTGCAAGCTCCGCGGTGGCCGGCGTCAGCAGCCTTATCCGGCCGTACGTACTGGTCGAACGGCAGGTGGCGGAACCCGTCGAGTCGGGCGTCCGGCCACACCGCTGAATCAGCGTCAGCGATCTTCCGTAGCACGGGCACCGTGATCCCGGTGGAACGCGTTCCCTGGAAACAAGATGATGGGCCGCCTGCCGGCGGCCGGGTTGGGTACCAGTCCGTCGGTGCGCTCTGCCGTCAGGGCGCCCTCGCCCACCCCCGAGTGGATGAGGGCGCCCCCGGCGCGCCGGATCAGCCGACCCCGCGACCGTCTGTGCTGGTGTCGGCGTCCCCGCTGGTCCCGGTGCCCGTACCCGGGTCCGTCGTGGTGCCGTCACTGTCGGTCGTAGTGTCCGTCCCGGATCCGTCGTCCGATGGCGAACCGACCCCGCGTCCGAAGCGGAGCCAGAACTTGTCCCTCATCAGTTACCTCCGTATTGACCTGGGACGCCCTCAGATCATGGTCATGAGTACGTGTCACCTCACTATGGACGATCCCCGCTAGACGGTAACCTGCTGGACCTGGGCCGCTCGTGAATGTGTCGTTCGTCCGACACTTGCTGCCCGTCGGAAGGTTCCTCGGACCGGTGAGGACTTGTCGTCATCGGGCCTGAGGCGTCAGCGGAGGGAGGACCGATCGACCGGGTATGCCTCCACTGCCACGCCGCCGCGGCGGCGACGCACCGGTTCTGCGGCAGGTGTGGTTCGGCGCTGCACATGCGTTGTCCGAACTGCTCGGCGGTTGTCGCGCCGGGACTCGGTTACTGCACCAGCTGTGGGCAACCGATAGGTGACCCGGCCGATCGTGCCGGCGTCGGACGGCAGGAACGACGTACCGTCAGTCTGCTGTTCGTGGATCTCGTGGGCTTCAGCGGGATGGCTGAGCAACTGGACCCGGAGGACGTCCGGCGGCTGCAGGTCGACTACTTCGCCACGGCCAGTGCTGTGATCCACCGGTACGGCGGACTGATCGAAAAGTACATCGGCGACGCCGTCATGGCGGTGTTCGGGGTGCCGGTGGAGACCGAGCACGACGCGTCCCGGGCGGTGCTCGCGGGGTTGACCCTGCAGCGCGAGCTCAGTGCCCGACCACTCGCGGGCCGGTACCGGATGCGGACCCGGGTTGGCGTCGCTACCGGGGAGGTCCTGGTCGACCTGGACATGGCACGGGACGCGGGTCAGGCGCTGGTCTCGGGCGACGCCGTGGCCACCGCCGCCCGATTGCAACAACACGCGCCCCCCGGTGGGGTACTCGTCTCTACCGCGACCCACCGCGCCACCATGGAAACCGTCCGCTACGACGACCCACCGGTCCGGGTGTCCCTGGCCGGACGTAGCAGCCCGATGCAGGCCTGGCTCGCCACCGCTCCGATCGACCGTCAGGAGCCGGAAGACGACGAGGCGACCTCGTTCGTGGGTCGGCAGCAGGAACTGGACGTTCTGGTGGGCGTGCTGCGACGTTGTGTGCGCGACAACCAGCCACAGCTGGTGTCCGTCGTGGGCGCACATGGCCTGGGAAAGAGTCGCCTGGCGCGGGAGTTACGTCGCCGGTACAAGTCCAGTGGCGAGACTCCGGTCCGGTGGCTGGTCGGCCGCGGACTGCCTTACGGCGAAGGGGCGGCGTATTCCGCGCTCGCCGAAATTGTGAAGGGATACGCCGGGATCCTGGACACCGACGCTCCCGCCGCCGCCCGGGACCGGCTCACCGAGGCGCTGCGAGACCTGGCACCCGAGGGTCAGGTGGCCCGGTTGGCAGACCTGCTCGCTCCGCTGGTAGGGCTGTCCGGCCACCCCGCGGCCGCGGTGGAGGCCGAGTCGGCATGGCGTGACCTGCTGCTGGCCATGGCCCGCGAGGAACCGACAGTGCTCACGATCGAGGACCTGCACTACGCGGATCCCGGCATGCTGCGGTTCCTGGCGCAGTTGGTGGAGGCGGCAACCGACGTGCCGCTGTTCGTGCTCTGCACGTACCGGCCGGAACTGCTGGAGGACCACCCGACCTGGGCGGCGATCCTCCCAGGCACTCTGACGGTGTCCCTCGGTCCGCTGCGGGGTGCGGCGTTCCGGGCGCTGATCGAAGCGTTGCTCGCCCGGCACAACCTACCGGCGGTGCTGGCGGACCGGTTGGTTTCGATCACCGCCGGCAATCCCATGTACGCCGTCGAGTACGTTCGGATGCTCGCCGAGCGGCCGGCTGAACTCCGGGCCAACCTGGACGTGGATCTGACGGTGCCGGACACCGTACATGGCGTGCTCGCCAACCGAATCGACCAGCTCGACCGCATCGAACGTGCGGTGCTGCACGCGGCGGCGGTTCTTGGCGACCGGGTGTGGCCCAACGCGATCGCCGCGGTGCTGGACTCCCCCGAGACCGAAGCGATTACGGCGCTGCGCGCCTTGTGCCGGCGCGACATGCTGGTCGAACTCAGCACGTCCACCGTGGCGGGCGAACCTGAACTCGGGTTCCGGCACCAGTTGATGCGCGACGCGGCGTACCGAAGGTTGCCCCGGGCGGCACGCGCCCACCTTCACCGGAAGGCGGCGGACTGGTTCCGACGACTTTCCGCGGGACGCCATGACATGGCCGCGGCGGTGGCGCACCACCGGATCGAGGCGCTGCGGCTCTCAGAGAGCCTTGGGGAGGACACCACGGTCGCTTCCCGGGATGCCCGGGTGGCGCTGACCGACGCGGCCCGGGCCGCGTTCGCGGTGCACGCGGTGGAGTCCGCACTGGGGTACGCCACACGAGCACTGACGCTGTGGCCCTGCACCGAGGAGCCGGGCACCCGCCTTGCGGTCGAGCTGCTCTGCTGCCGGCTGTCGTTCACGGTCGACATCGAAGCGTTCTACCGCGACGGTGGCATCAAGGATCTGGCCCGCCTTACCGAACGGATGCGCGAGGTCGGAGACCGTGCCGGCGAGGCCGAGACGGTGGCGCTACTCGGCGTCGCGGAGTTGATGCGCGCCGAGCGGGGCCGCGCCGCCGAGCACCTCACCGAGGCGGTGAAGCTGTTCGCTGATCTGCCCGACAGTGCGGCCAACGCGGAAGCGTACGGCGAACTGGCCCGGCTGCACATGATGGAGTTCCGTGCCGAACCCGCGATCGCCGCGGCGCGCGCCTCGTGGCAGGTCGCCGAGCGGCTCGGATTGTCCGACCGGGTGGCGGGGGCCAGGATCACCGAGGCCACGTCCCGTTACCTGGCCGGAGACGGCGCGGCGGTCGCGGCACTGGAACAGGTGCTGCAGGAGTGCCGGGAACAGCGGCTGCCCGCCCAGCGCCGGGCGGCACGCAACCTCGCCGTCCTGATCACCGAGGAGGGGGACCTGACCCGGGCCATGGAGCTCGAGGAGGAGTCCGAGCAGGTGCACGGTGGGCGGTTGTATCAGATGCCCAGCCACTCCGAGGATGCGCTTCGCGCCTACCACACTGGAGACTGGCAAACCCTGCTGCAGGCGGCGGAGGCGTACCTGGATGTGGACGCCGCCGAGACCACCGAGTGGGACCTGCAACTGCGGGCGCAGCGGGCATGGATCCGCGTGCTGTGCGGCGAGCCGTCGGGTGAGGACGTGAAACGTTGCCTGGACAGAGCGGATCGGTCCGGATTCGCCCGGCTGCGGCTCTGCGCATACGCCCACGCGGCCCTCTGCCGAGTCCTGGAAGGGGACGCTGGGGTGGCCAGCGAGTTGGTCGGCAGGTTGGCTGAGGTGTGGGCCACCACGCCCAACACCCAGGTGTCGGAATGGCTCCCGGCCGCCGGTCACGCCAGTGTGCTCCTCGCGGAGCGGGGGTGGCGGCCGGCGGCGGAGAGCATCCTCGGCATCGCCGAGAGCGTCCCGCTGCGCACCCCGTGGGCGCTGGCCGCCGGCTACGTGGCCGCCGGGGCGACAGCGCTGGCCGCCGGTGACGCGGAACTCGCCGCATGCCGGTTCTGCGACGCTGTGGCGGCGTACGACCAGCTCGGTGTGGTCAGTGACGCGGTGCTCGCGGCCACCTGGGCGGCACGCGGCTGTGCACTCGCCGAAGACCCCGCCGCGACAGGCTATCTGGACCGGGTCCGAGGCTTCGCCGAGCGTGTCGGAGCTCCCGGGCTCATCGCCCTGACTCGCTGAGCGGTACGCCGGCAGGCGTCACCGTTGCTGGCCGCGTCGTTGCTTGTCGGTATACATGCGGTGGTCGGCGAACTGCAGCAGGTGGTGTGGGTCGGTGCTGCCGGGCTCGGCGACCGCGACACCCACGCTCGCCGACACTCTCACGGTCAGGCCGTCGATGTCGATCGGCTTGGCCAACGTGGTACGGAGCCGGTCGGAGACGTACGCGGCGTGGATCGGGTTCGCCACGCTCTGCACCACCAGGAACTCGTCGCCGTGCAACCGGGCGGCCAGGTCGGTGTCGCGAGTGGCGGAGCGGATCCGGGTGGCGGTGTACTGCAGCAGGGCGTCGCCGAGTTGGTGTCCGTAGGTGTCGTTGACCTGTTTGAATCCGTCAAGGTCGATCAGGATCACCGCGACGCAGCCGGTGCCGCTGCGCTCCAGGCGCCGCAGCGACTGTTCCAGGTAGACGAAGGCGTGGGCGGCGTTCGGTAGGCCGGTGAGCTCGTCGTACGAGGCTCGGCGGATCAGATCCCGCTCCCGTTCCACCCGCGTCGTGACGTCCCAGCCCACCACCTGTCCGCAGCGGATCCCGTCCAGAACCACCGGGGCGCCACGGACGTCCAGGTAACGCGCTGATCCGTCCGGAAGGTGCGCCGAGTACTCCCCGGGCAGCAGGCCCGGTTCCTCCGGCTGGGGTGCGGTCGGGTCCGCGGCACGGTGCTCGGGCACGGTGAGCACTTCGAAGATGTTCGTGCCCAGGAGCTGGTCGGGTGTTCGGCCGAGCAGGATCCCGGCGGCGGCGTTCGCGTACCGGATCGTCCCGTCGTGCAGGGCGTAGACGATGATCATGTTCGGTGCGTCGTCCACAAGCACCTGCGCCCGACCGCGCAACTCGCCGCATTCCGTCAGCACCGGCAGTTCAGTTCTGCCGCCCGGTGTCGGTGCCCCCGCCACGGGCCGGTGCGGTGCCGCGCCGGACACCGGCGTCGCCGGGCTGTCGGACGCTGGGGTGTCGGATGCCGCAGCCGGCTGGTCCGGTGCGGCGGCATGTGGTGTCGGGGCCTGTGGCGTGGTCGCCTGTGGGGTGGTGACCTGAGGGGAGGGCACGTCGGTGTGGTTGGCAGCGGTGGGGCGGGACACCGGCCCAGCGTCCGGTGCCCTCTCGAAGCCTTGCGCCACGTGACCCTCCCCCTGGAAGTCCTAGATTGTCACGCACATGTCATTCGTCATCCCCCGTCGGTCGCTGCCCGCCGGTCCGAGCAGAGTTCACCGTACTGGACGTGACAAAGTCCGTCGGTGCCGCCGGGACCAACAGCCCGCCATCGTCGCACCGTCGCCCATGGCCAATCCCTGCCCGGTGGCCCTGCCGGGTCCGTGCGTTCCTGCCTGATGTGGGGTAGAAACAAGTCGTGATCCGTGTGTATCTGCTCGATGACCACGAGGTGGTCCGTCGCGGCCTGCGGGACCTGCTCGAACGCGAGGGCGACATCGAGGTGGTGGGGGAGTCTGCGTCCGCCGAGGAGGCGGCCCGTCGGATTCCCGCGTTGCGTCCGCAGGTGGCCGTACTCGACGCCCGCCTTCCCGATGGCAGTGGGATCGACGTGTGCCGCGACGTGCGGTCCGTGGACCCCTCGATCCGGGCGTTGATCCTCACCTCGTACGAGGATGACGAGGCGCTGTTCGCCGCGATCATGGCGGGCGCCTCCGGATACGTTCTCAAGCAGGTACGGGGCAATGATCTCGTGGAGGCGGTGCGCACGGTGGCGGCGGGTCAGTCGCTGCTGGATCCGGCGATCACCCAGCGGGTGCTGGACCGGATCCGACGCGGGCCGGACCAGCCGGCCGAGCTCGCCGCCCTGACCGAGCAGGAACGGCGGATCCTGGAACTGATCGCTGAGGGCCTGACCAACCGTCAGATCGCGGGCCGGATGTTCCTGGCGGAGAAGACGGTCAAGAACTATGTGTCGAGCCTGCTGTCCAAGTTGGGGCTGGAGCGGCGTACCCAGGCGGCGGTGCTGGCGGCCCGGTTGTTCGCACCGGACGGCAACTCGAACAGCTGAGCCTTCGGGCCGTCCGTGTGAAGGGTTCGCCGAGTTGTCATCGGGTCTTCCTCCGAGGACTCCCGGGTCTTCCGGCACCGTCGCCAAGTCCCGGACGTCGGGTCGGATGGCTTACACCACCGCTTTGTACGAGAGCGTGCCGCCGCCACGGCGTGATGCCGTTCGTCTGCTCGGGCCGTCAGCTCAGGCTGTCGGCACGCCGAAGAGGTGGCCGAGACCCGCTGCGAATGCGATGTCCCCGGTGAGCTGGAGTCTTCCGCTGAAAAACATCACCGTTGGGGAGCGCTCGCCCGAGGCGAGCCTGAGGAACTCCGCGCCGCTCAGGCTGATCGTGACCCGTGGCTCGCCGGTCTGCCGCTTGTGGACCGAGCAGGTGCCGTTGGCGAGCACGCTTTCGTAGAGGTCATGACCGCCGTCCGGACGATCCAAAATCCTCCAGTGGATCACGCCGTCAACGGTCGCCTCGCCACGGTACCGGCTGGACATCCGGTGGAAGACCTCGTCGAGCACCGTGGCACGGAGCTGTGGGCGGTCCAGGGCTTCGGCGAGTTGCCGGGTTGAGGCCAGTTGGACCGAGCTGGCGAACTCCTCGGGGCTGGCCGAGCCGGGATCCTTCGGTCCTGTCGGGTCGTTCTGGCTCGACATGCGGCTCCCTTCCTTACCGGTCGGTAATATTACGCACGAGTAGGTTACGCTGGCAAACGTGACGCGGCCGAAGCGGGTGCCCCGAGCGGTACGCGAGCAGCAGATGCTCGATGCCGCCGCGACGGTCTTCTCGCGACGCGGCTACCATCGGGCGACCGTTGACGAGATCGCGGATGCCGTGGGTATCTCGAAGCCCATGGTGTACCTCTACTTCGGCTCGAAGGAAGACCTGTTCGGCGCGGTGGTGCATCGGGAAGCCACCCGGCTCAACCGCACCATCACAGACGCGGTGGCAGCCGGAACGACACCGTACGAGCAACTGCGCCGCGGGCTCGAGGCCTTCCTGATGTTCGTCGCCGAACACCGCGACGGCTGGTCTGTGCTGTACCGGCGGGCCCGATCGCAGGGAGGTCCCGTGGCGCGGGGAGTGAACGCGATCCGCGCCCGCACCATCGACGTGATCGCCGGGCTGCTCGAACGAGCCATCAGGGAGACCGATGCGGACCTACCGCCACGGCAGGATCTGATCGCCATGGCACACGCCATCGTGGGAGGTTGCGAGGCGCTCGCTGACTGGATGCTCGACGCGAAGGACGTTGACCCCACCGTGATGGCGGACCGTGTGATCGACTTGTCGTGGTTCGGACTGTCCGGACTGTTCGACATCCCGGCCCGATCGACCAGGCCGGCGTCCCACACCTGACCGGTGTGTGACGGGACGGCGTTACAGCGACTCCACCCTGCCGGTCATGTACACCTTCCCGGTCTTCGGGTTGGTCACGCCGATCCGCCATGCCGCGTCGTCCCAGCGTGCCCCGAATCCCACCGTCGTCCCCAGCGTGATCGGGCGGCGGAACCGGAATTCGGACCTGAAGGCGTCCGGCAGCCGACCTTCCAGGCTGGCCAGGCATCGGGCCATGGTCCACATACCGTGGGCGATCGGCTTGCGGAAACCGGCGAGCCTGGCACCCAGCGTGTACCGGTGGATCGGGTTGTAGTCGCCGGACACCGCCGCGTACCGCTTCCCGGCATCCCCCGGGATCCGCCAGATCGCGGTCGGTACGCCGGGCGCGTCGGCCGCCTGAAGTGAGCTGGCGGAATCCCGCTCGTCCGGCCTGTTCGACCCGTCGGCGCTGCCGCGACGTTCCAGCCGCAGGTACCAGCTGGCCTCCTCCCAGCACAGGCGTTCTGAGTGGTACGCCTCGGTGCGTACCGCGAACTGCCGGCCGCGATCCGTGGGCTCCAGGCTGTCCGCTCTGACCCGCACGCTCAGTACGGCATCGGCCGGGATCGGCCGGTGCCGCACGATCAGGTTGCTGGCGTGAACCAGACCAGGGAGCGGGAACGGGAACCCAGGATCGGTCATCAGCCGCATCGCGAGCGGGAAACCCAGGATGTGCGGGTACGTCGGCGGCAGGTCGGATGTCAGCCGGAACCCGCACACCCGGGCGTAGTCGCTGAGCTCTGTCGGCTCGGCAACCACGCCTTCGAGCACGAGTTCGGTCGCCGGCAGTTGGTCCCCGCGCCGCAGCGCGGCCGTCAGGATCGCCTTGACCAGCAGCGGTGTCAGGCTGGGCGGCGAGGCGAGTCGCCGCGGGGTCGCGGTGCGGGATGCTTCGGTGTCCATCGGGGACCTCCGTTCTCACGCCCCGAGCAGGCTCTGGCCGCAGACCCGGACCAGGTTGCCGTTCACTCCGGCGGAACCCGGATCGGCGAGCCAGGCGATGGTCTCGGCCACGTCCACCGGCAGCCCGCCTTGCGCCATGCTGTTCATCAGCCGACCGGCCTGCCGGATCAGCGGTGGGATCCGCGCCGTCATGTCGGTCTCGATGAACCCGGGTGCCACGGCGTTGACCGTACCGCCCCGCTCCGCCAGCGCGGGCGCGAGCGCGGCGACCCGTCCCGCCACTCCGGCCTTTGACGCGGCGTAGTTGGTCTGGCCGGCGTTGCCGGCGATTCCGCTGATCGACGAAACGCTGACGATCCGGCCACGGTCGTTCAGCACGTCCTGGGACAGCAGGACGTCGTCGATGCGTTCCTGGCTGGTCAGGTTGACCTCGATCACGGAATCCCATTGCTGCTCGGACATCCGACGCAGCGTCTTGTCGCGGGTGATGCCCGCGTTGTGCACCAGAATGTCCAACCCGTCGTGCCGGGTGGTGAAGTGGTCGGCGATCACCTGAGGGGCATCGAGTCCGGTGATGTCGAGTTGCAGCGTCACACCGCCGATCCGGTTCGCGACCTTCGTGAGGTCCGCTCCCGCGGCGGGCACGTCCAGGCACACCACCCGGGCCCCGTACCCGGCGAGGACCTCGGCGATCACCGCGCCGATGCCCCGGGCCGCCCCGGTGACCAGCGCCGTCTGTCCTGCCAGTGGCAACTCGGGATCCGCCGGTGCCGTGACTTCGGCCGGGCCGACCCGGATCGCCTGGCCCGACACGTACGCCGACCGCGCGGAGGCGACGAACCGCAGCGTCGAGTCGACCGCGGCCTCCCCGCCCGGGGCGACGTAGATCAGCTGAGCCGTGCTGCCACGGCCGATCTCCTTGCCGGCCGACTTCACAAAACCCAGCAGGGCCTGCTGTGCCGCGGCCTCCCGCGGATCGTCCCCGTGCTCCGGGGGCGTGCCGAGCACGATCAGCCGGCCCGAGCCGGCGAGTCGGCGCAGCACGGGATGGAAGAAGTCGTACACCGCCCGAAGCTCGTTGCTCTGTGTGATCCCGGTGGCGTCGAACACCAGAACGCCGTACCTGGTGTCACCGTCCGCGTCGGCCATCGGGCTGTCGGTGCTCCGCACCTCGACGTCCGCTGCCGCGAACACCCGGTCGATCACCTCGCCGAGCCGCCCGTGCTTCGCCCCGCCGACCAACACCGGTCCGGCGATGTCCGGCTGCCCTGGCCCACGACGCCGGAGTGTCACGGGTGCGGGCAGTCCCAGCCGCCTGACGATACTTCGGCCCAGGCTGTTCGTGGCGAACTGCGTGTAGCGGTCAGTCATGCGACCCTCCCTACTCGAACGTAAGCCTACTCATCGGTAAGTTAGTGTGGAGAGGCAGGCAACGTAGCCGGGGAGGACCCATGGCAGACACGGTCAGGCGCGTGGCGATCATCGGCGGGAACCGCATCCCATTCGCCCGGTCCAACGGCCCGTACGCACACGCATCCAACCAGGACATGCTCACCGCAACGCTGGAGGGCCTGGTCAGCCGGTTCGGTCTGGCGGGTGAACGGTTGGGGGAGGTGGCCGCCGGTGCGGTGCTCAAGCACAGCCGGGACTTCAACCTCACCCGAGAGTGCGTACTCGGCAGTCACCTGGACCCGCACACCCCCGCGTACGACATGCAACAGGCCTGCGGCAGTGGTCTGGAGGCGGCGATCATGGTCGCCAACAAGATCGCCCTCGGCCAGATCGAGGTCGGCATCGCCGGTGGCGTGGACACCACCAGCGACGCTCCGCTCGGGCTCAACGAGGACCTGCGCCGGGTACTGCTGGACGCCAACCGGCAGAAGACGCTGGCGGGCCGGTTGCGGCAACTCACCCGGATCCGACCGGGCCACATCGTGCCGGACCAGCCCCGCAACGCCGAGCCCCGCACCGGGCTGTCGATGGGCGAGCACGCCGCGATCACCGCCGGGCAGTGGCAGATCAGCCGTGAGGACCAGGACCGACTCGCGGCCGAAAGCCACCACAAGCTCGCCGCGGCGTACCAGGACGGGTTCTTCGACGACCTTCTCACCCCGTACCTGGGCCTGACCCGGGACCAGAACCTCAGGCCGGACACCAGCCTGGAAAAGCTCGGCAGGCTCAAGCCGGTGTTCGGCAGGAACGGGGACGCCACCATGACGGCTGGCAACTCCACCCCGCTCTCAGACGGTGCGGCGGTGGTGCTGCTGGCCAGCGAGGAATGGGCCACGGAACACAAGCTGCCGGTTCTGGCGTACCTCGGTGACAGCCAGACCGCCGCCGTCGACTATGTGCTCGGCGAGGAAGGACTGCTCATGGCACCGGCGTATGCCGTGCCCCGGCTGCTGAAGCGCAATGACCTGCGACTGCAGGACTTCGACTTCTACGAGATCCACGAGGCGTTCGCCTCGCAGGTGCTCGCCACGTTGAAGGCATGGGAGGACCCGGACTTCTGCGCCAAGCGACTCGGGCTCGCCGAGCCGCTCGGCAGCATCGACCGGTCCAAGCTCAACGTGACCGGCTCCTCGCTCGCCGCGGGACACCCGTTCGCGGCCACCGGCGGCCGGATCCTGGCCACGCTCGCCAAGCTGCTGGCTGGCAGGGGCATGGGCCGGGGCCTGATCTCGATCTGCGCGGCGGGTGGCCAGGGAGTCACCGCGATCGTGGAACGGTAGTCGCGGTTCACCCGGTGGTGACCGGTCCGGGTGAGTTGGCCGGCAAGCCGGCGGCGTCGGGTCTGCCGGCCTTCAGCCGGCAATGCCGGCGTACAGCAGTTCCTTCCAGGACTCCGGGCCGAGCAGGTGGTACTGGCCGCCGGTGGTGCCGAACTGCAGTGGCTGTCCGTCCGGACCCAGGACCAGGCCGGTGACCGGGTCGTAGCTGGCCACAGTGGAGTCGCCGGCCGGCTGGTCGTTGGATTGCCGGCCGCTGGATTGTGGGTCACCGGACCGGTCCCTGGAGGACGGCGGCTGTCCGCCGTCGATCGGGGCCGGCGAGATCTCGGGTCCCGGCCGGCGCGGTACGTTCTGCCAGCCGCGTACCGCCGAACCGTTCTCCCGTTCCTGGTCGGTGCAGTGCGGTGACCTGCCGCTGTTGGAGTACACGCAGGGCGGGGGATCGTCGGAGTTCAGCACGAGGCCAAGGTGGGCGGTGCCGTCGCCGGGAGCGACCGTGAAGCCACCCGCCACGGTGAGCGGCAGCGCGATGAACATCGCCTCCATGTTCTCGACCCGCCGCATGGCGATCCCGTTCACCGTGATCAGGTTGCCCAGTAGCATCCCGATGCTGGGTTCCAGGCCACGTACCAGCGCGATCACCTCACGAGCGGCCGGTGGGCCGTTGGCCAGCAGCCGTCGCAGGTCAGGGTCGGCGTCCTTGAACGTCCTGCTGAGGCTGGCCAGCCCGGCCGCCCATCGCCGGATCGCGTCGCCCGAGCGCTCCTGGGACTCCAGGACGGTCCGGCCATCCCGGATCAGCGCGATCGTCTCCGGGAGGTGCTCACGGGCCTCGCCCAGCAGCAGGTCGCTGGCGTCGAGCAACCGTCCGAGCGCCGCCTCGTTGCCTTCGAAAGCCCGGCCCAGTTCGTCAACCACGACCGCCAGGTCATCGGGATCGACCGACCGGGCCAGCCGGTCAATGTGGAACACCAGTTCCTCGACCGGCAGCGGCACGCCGGTGCGGCTGGCCGCGATCACGTCACCGGGCCCCAGGTACGGGCCCGCGTCGGTATTGGGTCGCAGGTCGATGTACTGTTCGCCGACCGCGGACCGGTTCGCGGTGACCGCCCGCAGGTCTCTGGGGATCGGCACGTCACGCCGCAGCCGCAACTCGACGCGAACCCCGTCCGCGGTGGGGGTCAGCTCCCCGACCCGCCCCACCGGGACCCCCCGGTAGCTCACAGCGGCGTTGGTGAAGACCCCGCCGGAGTTCGAGAAGTCAGCGCTGACCAGGTACGTGTTGCCCAGTACGGCGTCCGCGAGGCCGACGTAGCGAAACCCCACGAACGACGTGCCGACCAGGGTGAGCACGGCGAAGACGATCAGTTGCAGCCGTACCGTCCGGGTGATCACCGCAGGTTCACCACCGCTCCCCGCAGCAGCGGACCCCACAGCAGCACCGCGAGGTCGCCCACCTCCCCGACGGGAGTGTCGGTCGCCGCTGCCACCAGCGGCTTGACCAGCGCCTGCTCCTCCGCGACCCCGGCGTACCCCATCGTCGGGTCTGGCAACAGTCCGGCGTCCCGTACCTGTCCACCGGGCGGGCCGGGAACATGCGAGCGGTCATGGCCGAAGTCGTACCCCGTGTCCGGTGGTTCCCACGGCGGGAAGGGCACCGGCGGCTCGGGCAGACCCCAGCAGTTCGGGCCGTATTTCGCCCGCCAGCGTTGTCCGGGCGGCTTGGGCTCGTCCGCACCCTTCTGGTACTTGCCCTGGTCTGTGGTGATCTCCAGGCTGACGTGCAGCCGCCCGGTGTCGAACGTGGCTTTGGTGGCCTCGTGGCCCAGGACCAGACCGTTCAGCAGGCATGGGAACTGTGGCGAGTAGCGCGCCCACAGGCCGGTGACCGGTACGCTGACCTCGCCCAACTGGATCATGCGGGCCCCGTACCGGTCCAGAAAGAACCTGGTCTCATCGCCCACGTCGGCGGTCGCCACCAGCATCGAACGTAGCTGTGTCCGCTGCTCACTGACGGTGGTGGCGGTGACCGTCAGGTTGCGCAGCAGCTCCACCAGGTCGGGGAGCGCGCGGTCATAGATCTCCAGCACGTTGGCCAGCCGACGGATGTCCTCGCGAATCGTCGGCATCTCGCGGTTCACCCGGGCCAGGTAGTCGCCCAGGTCGGCGAGATGGGAGCCGAGTCGCTCGCCCCTGCCCTGAAGGCCTCGGGCGATCGCGGAGAGCGTCACGGCGAGCTTGTCCGGCTTCACCGCCTTCAGGAGCGGCAGCAGGTCGTCGAGTGCCCGTCCCAGTTCGATCGCGGTCTGGGAACGGTCTTCGTCGATCACGGCGCCGTTGCGGATCGGCTGTGGAGCGGGATCCCTGGGCGGGACCAGGGACACGTACTTTTCGCCGAAGAGGGTCTTGGGAAGCAGCCTGGCCGAGACGTTCGAGGGGACGTGAGCCACCGTCCGTGGGTCGAGCGCCAGTGTCAGGGTCGCCCGATCGCCGTTGGAGACGATGTCGCGGACCTCACCCACCAGCGCCCCCCGGACCTTCACGTCGGCATACGGGTTGAGCTGCAGGCCGGTGTGTCCGGTGTGCAGGGTGACCCACAGGACTGGGGTGAAGGCCTTCAGATAGACGGCCACCGAGAGCCCGATCAAAGACGCGAGCCCGATCAGGAACGCCAGCCCGAGAATGCGGCGTCTGATGACGGTTCCCAAGGTGGTCATCGTCGTACGCCTCCTTGCTGAGCTGGCGAAAGCACAATTTACCGATCGGTAGGGTGTCCGTCGAGCGAAGCATCACCTCCTCCGGATCGGGCGGCGGAAACGCGGTGCGTCGGGACATCCCTTCACATTGGACACAGGTGGTCCCTGAACGGGTGTTTTGTGAGAACATCTCGGATTAATCGGCCCAGCCGCCGGGCCCTCGTCCAGGGAGTCGACATGACGGATGACACCCCCCGCCGTCCCGCCCTCGACCGCCGTACCTTTCTGAGAGCCGCCTCGGTCACCGCCGGTTCGGCCGCGGTCGCATCTCCTGTCCTGCTCAGCTCCACCGCGTCCGCCGCCAGTGGATATTTCCTGCACGGGGTCGCCTCCGGTGACCCACTCCCGACCGGAATTCTGTTGTGGACCCGGGTGACGCCGGTTCCGGAGGCCACCCCGGGATCCGGGCTCGGCCCCGCGGTGAGCGTGTCCTGGCAGGTCGCGACCGATTCGACATTCAGCCTGGTGGTGGCCAGCGGCACCGTGCTGACCGGCCCGGAGCGCGACCACACGGTCAAGGTGGACGTCACCGGGCTGAACCCCGCCACCACCTACTGGTACCGCTTCGGCCTGGCCGGCGTCTGGTCGCCGCTCGGCCGTACCCGGACCGTCCCCGCGCTCGACGCGGACGTGGCGAGCCTTCGGCTCGGCGTCGTCTCATGCTCCAACTGGGAAGCCGGCCACTTCGCGGCGTACCGGCGGCTCGCCGCCCGCACCGACCTGCAACTGATGGTGCACCTCGGCGACTACATCTACGAATACGGCACCGGCCAGTACGACAGTGGTGGCACCGTGGTACGACCGGTGCGGCCGACGCACGAGACGTTGACCCTGGCCGACTACCGGATCCGGCATGGCCACTACAAGACCGATCCGTACCTGCAGCAGTTGCACGCCTCGGTGCCGTGGCTGATCACCTGGGACGACCACGAAATCGCCAACGACACCTGGTCTGGCGGCGCTCAGAACCACGACCCGGTCACCGAGGGGAGTTGGGCGGCACGCAAGGCCGCTGCCCGGCAGGCGTACGCGGAGTGGATGCCGGTCCGGCTCGCCACCGACGGGCAGATCTACCGCAGGTTGCGGTACGGGCGGCTGGCCGAGTTCTCAATGCTGGACCTGCGGTCGTACCGCTCCAAGCAGGCGAGCGGCACGGCGGTGTTCGACCCTGCCCGGACCATCACCGGTGACGATCAGATGGCGTGGCTGAAGGCAGGACTGTCGCAGTCCACGGCGCATTGGAAGCTGGTCGGCAACTCGGTGATGATCTCGCCGTTGAGCCTGTTGGGACTTCCGACGTGGTTGCTGGGGCCGATCGCGGAACTGTTCGGCGCGGGCTCGCTCGGTTCCGATCAGTGGGACGGCTACGACGCCGATCGGGCAGAACTGGTAGCCCACATCCGAAACTCAGCGTTGCGTAACGTGGTGTACCTGACCGGTGACATCCACAGCTCGTGGGCCAACGAGGTCGTCACCACGGACTCCGGTAGCCCCCCTGCCGCGGTGGAGTTCGTGGTGCCTTCGGTGACCAGCGACAACGTTGATGACATCCTCGGCTGGCCGTCGAACAGCGCCACCATCCTCGCGGCCCCGGCGATCCAGTCCAGTAACCCGCACGTCCGCTGGGTCGACACCGACCGCCACGGGTACGGCGTGTGCACCGTGACGTCGACCAGGTGCCAGATGGACTGGTACTTCCTCGCCAACCGACGGGACCCCGCATCGTCGGCGAGTTGGGCCCGGGGTTACTCGGTGGCCAGTGGCGCCACCCGGCTGGAGCGGATGTACGCGCCGGCCCAGGTGTAGCCGACCGGTCGAGGTCCGGACCGCCCGCGGCCTTTCCCGGGTTGCGGGCGGTCCCGGAACGGCGGGCACCCACGAGCCTCTGATTCGGGATTCACGCTGAGTGTCAGCTGTGTTACTTTTCGGCCAACTCGCTGCGGTTGGGAAGGACCCATGCGTGCGGGGCCTGGGGAGGCATCATGCGTATCAAGCTGCTCATGGCCGTAGCCGTGTCAGTCACGGTGGCGGTCGGCGTCGTGCCGTCGGTGGCGGCCGCGGCGCAGGACATCGCCGCGGCACTGCTGGGTAACAGCGGTGACGGCGGCTACATCGTGGTGCTCAAGGACGGTGTGTCGGCCGGCGCGGTCGACCATGTGGCCCGCCGGGCTGGGGCGCCGGTCGAGCACCGGTACTCGGCGGCGATCCGGGGGTTCTCGACGCGGCTCACCCGCGACCAACTCGGTACGGTCCGACGCCACCCGGCGGTGGCGTACGTCGTGCACGACGGCGTGGTGCGTGCCGTCCCGGTTCCCGGTCTGGCCAGTGCCAGCTCATCGCCGACACCACCGCAGACTCCGGTCCCGTCGTGGGGGCTGGACCGGATCGACCAGCACTACCTGCCGTTGAACAACAGGTACTGGTGGCTCACCACGGGTCGCGGGGTCCGGGCGTACCTGATCGACACCGGCGTACGGGCCAGCCACCCGGATATCAGCGGGCGGGTGCTGGCCGGGTACGACTTCGTTGACAACGACACCAGCCCCGACGACTGCAACGGCCTCGGTACCGGCGTGGCCGGTGTCATCGGTGGCAGGACGTACGGCGTGGCGAAGGAGACCTGGATTGTCCCGGTGCGCGTGCTGAACTGTTCCGGTTCCGGCACCTGGTCCGGGGTGATCGCCGGGATTGACTGGGTGATCCGTAACGCGGTCAAACCCGCCACGGTCAGCATGACGCTCGGCGGCAGCGCCAACGCCGCGGTGGACGACGCGGTGACCCGCCTGCTCGCTTCCGGTGTCTCGGTCTCGGTCGCGGCCGGTGCCAGCAACAGCAGCGCGTGTAACTACTCGCCGGCCCGGGTGCCGGGTGCTCTCACCGTCGGTGCGAGCGACGCGAACGACTACCGTGCGTCGTTCTCCAACTACGGGACCTGCCTGGACCTGTTCTCGCCCGGCGTGAACATCACGACGATCTGGAACAACGGAGGCACGTACACGCTGAGTGGCACCTCGACGGCCACCGCGCACGTTGTCGGGGTCGCGGCGCTCTACCTGCAGATGTACCCGACCGCCACAGCGCAGCAGGTGCACGACGCGATCAACCGCAACGCCACCGCCGTAATCCAGAACCCGGGTACCGGCTCACCGAACCGGCTCCTCTACTCGTTGATCACCTGAAGGCCGGAAGCCGGATCGTCCTGGGTACGGCACGGTCCGTACCCAGGACTTCCGTATCAGATGTCGACGATCGCGCCGCAGGAAATGTTGACCGTGGCCGACGTCATGGTCCGGGCGAGGTCGGAGGCGACGAACGCCGCCACGTTGCCGACATCCGCCAGCGTGGCGGTCCGGCCGAGCAGGGTGGCCTGATCAAGACTGTTGGCGATCTCGTCGCGCCCCGGCGTGTCCTCGGGCATCGACTCGGGGATGCCGCCGGTTTTCAGGGTGACCACCCGGATCCCATGCCTGCCCACTTCGCAGGCCCACTGTCGGCGCAGACCCTCGATCGCGTCGAGAGCGATCTTGAAACCTCCAAGCCCTGGCAGGGTCTGGGTGCCGCCGCCCCCGAAGGCCAGGATCACCCCTGAGCGCCGAGGGATCATGTGGCGCACCGCCGCCCGGGTGGTCAGGAAGTGGCTGCGCATCGCGTTGTGGATCGGCCGCATGAACTCATCGGCGGACAGTTCTGTCAGGGGCCGCTGGACATCGCTGTACGAGATCGCGTTGAACGTGATGTCGATGCGGCCGGTGCGTTCCGCGACACCGTCAACGAACCGGTCGACGTCGTGCTTGTCGAGGGCGTCCACCCGGGCCGTCTCGGCGACACCGCCGGCCGCGCGGATCTCGTCGGCGACCCGGTCCAGCGTTGTCACGGTACGGCCGGCCAGATGCACGACAGCGCCTTCGCGGGCGTACGCGCGGGCGACCGTGCCACCGATCGGTCCGCCGGCACCGTAGATCAGGGCGACCTGGCCCTCCAGCAGGGGCCTGTCCTTCAGCGATATCACAGCTCGTCCCTTCCGGGTCCTGTGTCGGTGACCTTGCATGATCAGACAGGGTCGGAGCCGACCTCTGCCCGTCGACACGCAGAGCACCGAAGAAACAATCATGCTTGCTTGATTTTTTTTCCCGGCGGTGCCAGGCTGGCCGGCATGACCGACGCCGTCGCCGTGTTCGACGACCTGAAAGCCGAAGGCGACGATCTCGACCGGCTGGTCGCGGACCTTCCTGAGGTCGACTGGGTCAGACCGACGCCCGCCGCCGGCTGGACCATCGCGCACCAGATCGCGCACCTGGCCTGGACCGACGACAAGTCGCTGTTGGCGGTCACCGACCCGGATGGCTTTGCCGCCGAGGTGGCCGAGGCGGCGGTCCGGCTCGCCGAATACGTCGAGGAGGGAGCCGCCGCCGGCCCCCCGGCACCGCCAGGGGAGTTGCTCCAGCGGTGGCGACGCTCCAGGTCCGGCTTGCTGGACGCCTTGCTCCAAGTGCCCACGGGGCACCGGATCCCTTGGTACGGGCCACCGATGAGCGCCCCGTCGATGGCGACCGCCAGGCTGATGGAGACCTGGGCGCACGGCCTCGACGTCGCGGACACCCTGGGGGTGTCGCGCGAACCGACCGCCCGGCTGCGACACATCGTCCGGCTCTCGGTCCGTACCCGCGACTACGCCTATCTGGTACGTGGCGAAATCCCGCCCACCGAGCCGTTCCGGGTGGAGGTGACGGGACCCGACGGGACACTGTGGACGTTCGGTCCCGAGGCCGCGAAGCAGCGGGTCACCGGCCCGGCGCTGGATCTGTGCCTGGTTGCCACGCAACGTCGCAACCGCGCCGACCTGTCGCTGCACGCCGAAGGCCCGGACGCCGACCACTGGCTGGACATTGCCCAGGCGTTCGCCGGACTGCCGGGAGCCGGCCGACAGCCCGCGGGCCGACCCGAGGGGAGGCCGGCATGACCGTGACGCCGCTGCGGATCGGCAACGCCTCCGGCTTCTACGGGGACCGGTTCGCCGCGTTCCGGGACCTGCTCACCGACGGTCCGATCGACGTGCTCACCGGGGACTACCTGGCCGAACTGACCATGCTGATCCTGGGCCGGGATCGGCTGAAGGATCCCGGCCTCGGGTACGCCCGGACATATCTGAAGCAGATGGAGGACACCCTCGGCCTCGCGCTCGACAAGGGCGTCACGATCGTCACGAACGCGGGTGGTCTGAACCCGGCTGGATGCGCCGCCGCGCTGCGTGAGCTGGCCGAAAGGCTGGGGCTGCACGTCGCGGTGGCTCATGTCGAGGGTGACGACCTGTTGCCCAGAGCGGCCGACCTGGGGCTCGGCAAGCCGCTCACCGCCAACGCGTACCTCGGGGCGTTCGGGATCGCCGAATGTCTGCGAAGCGGTGCCGATGTGGTGGTGACCGGCCGGGTGACCGACGCCTCGCTGGTGCTCGGCCCGGCGGTGGCCCACTTCGGGTGGGGGCCGGACGACCATGACACGCTCGCCGGGGCGGTGGTGGCCGGTCACGTGATCGAGTGCGGTACGCAGGCCACCGGCGGCAACTACTCGTTCTTCACCGAGCACGACGTACGTCGGCCCGGTTTCCCGATCGCGGAGATTCATCCCGACGGGTCCAGCGTCATCACCAAGCACGACGGGACCGGCGGCGCGGTGACTGTCGGCACGGTCACCGCTCAGTTGCTGTATGAGATCGACAGTCCCCGGTACGCCGGGCCGGACGTCACCGCCCGCTTCGACACCATCCAACTCGACCAGGACGGCCCCGACCGGGTGCGGGTCACCGGGATACGCGGTGAGCCGCCACCGCCCACCCTCAAGGTCGGGATGAACACGCTCGGCGGGTTCCGCAACGAGATCACGTTCGTGCTCACCGGCCTCGACATCGATGCGAAGGCCGAGTTGGTCCGCGACCAGATGGAGCCGGTGCTGGCCCGCCACCGACCCCGTGAGGTGACCTGGACCCTGGTCCGTACCGACCGGCTGGACGCCCAGGTCGAGGAGGAGGCTGCCGCGTTGCTGCGGCTTGCTGTGAAGGATCCGGATCCCGCGGTGGTGGGCCGGGCGGTCAGCCGGGCCGGGATCGAGCTGGCCCTGGCGAGCTACCCGGGGTTCCACGTCACCGCGCTGCCGAGCGACGGGTCGCCGTACGGGGTGTTCACCACGGCGTATCTGGACGCCGCGGTGGCCGATCACACGGCAGTGCTGCCGGACGGCACCAGGTTTCCGGTCCCGCCGCCCGGCAGGACCCAACCGTTGGCCGATGTGGACCCGACACCACTGCCTGAAGCCCTGTCGGCGGGACCGACCCGCCGGGCGCCGCTCGGCCTGGTTGCCGGTGCCCGCAGCGGTGACAAGGGCGGGGCCTGCAACGTCGGTGTCTGGGTACGTGACGACACCGCCTGGCGGTGGTTGGTCCACTTCCTGACCGTCGGGGAGTTCACCCGGCTGCTGCCCGAGACTGCCCGTTACCCGGTCACCCGGTACGTCCTGCCGAACCTGCGGGCTCTCAACTTCGTGGTGGACGGCCTGCTGGGGGAGGGCGTGGCCGCGCAGGCCCGGTTCGACCCGCAGGGCAAGGCGGTGGGGGAGTGGCTGCGCGCCCGGCACGTCGACATCCCGGAGGCACTGCTGGCGGATGGAGGATCGCCGTGACGGATCCGTTCGACACCCCGGAACGGCGGACCCTGCGGGAGACCGCCCGCCGGTTCGCCGAACGTGAGATCGTGCCGCACCTCGCAGACTGGGAACGGGCCGGCGAGATCCCCCGGGAACTGCACCGGGCGGCAGGACGGATTGGCCTGCTCGGCGCGGGCTTCCCGGAGAAGGTGGGCGGTAGCGGCGGGGACTACGTCGACGTGGCGGTGTTGAACGAGGCGTTCCTGGAAGCCGGGGGGTCCACCGGGGTGATCGCCGCGCTGTTCACCCACGGGATCGCGCTGCCGCATCTGGTCGCGGCCGGTGACCCGGACCAGATCGACCGGTGGGTTCGTCCCACCCTGGCGGGTGAGCTGATCGGTTCGCTGGCGGTGACCGAACCGGACGGCGGGTCCGATGTGGCGGCGCTGCGCGCCACCGCCCGCCGCGATGGCGACCACTACGTGGTGAACGGCGTGAAGACCTTCATCACCTCGGGGGTGCGCGCGGATTTCGTGACCACCGCGGTGCGTACCGGTGGCCCTGGACATTCCGGGATCAGCCTGCTCGTGATCGAGAAGGGCACTCCCGGGTTCACGGTGTCCCGCGCGTTGGACAAGATGGGCTGGCTGTGCTCGGACACCGCCGAACTGTCCTTCTCGGACTGCCGGGTCCCGGTGACGAACCTGGTTGGGGAGGAGAACACCGGGTTCGCGCAACTGGCGCGGCAGTTCGTCGGGGAGCGGCTGGGGCTCGCGGTCGGCGGGTACGCCACCGCCCAGCGTTGCCTGGACCTCACCCTGGCGTACGCGAGGCAGCGGAACACCTTCGGCCGTCCGCTGATCAGCCGGCAGGTGATCCGGCACCGCCTGGTGCAGATGCGTCAGCGCATCGAGTTGGCCCGCACCTACACCCGCGCGGTCGCCATCCGGTACGCCGCGGGCGAGAGCCCGGTGGCCGAGGCGTGCGTCGCGAAGAACGCCGCCGTCGCGGCCTGCGACTGGGTGGTGGACCAGGCGGTCCAGGTGCACGGCGGTGCCGGCTACCTGCGGGAGTCCGAAGTGGAGCGGCACTACCGCGACGCCCGGATCCTCGGCATCGGTGGTGGTGCCACGGAGATCCTCGATGACCTCGCCGCCAAGGTCTGGGGGTACACGGAATGACGGTCCTGAAGTCCAACCTGGACACCGCGAGCCCCGAGTTCACGACCAACCGGCAGACGATGCTGGACAAGCTGGCCGAGATCGCCGCCGAGCACCTCAAGGCGCTCGCCGGGGGTGGCGAGAAGTACGTCACCCGGCACCGAAACCGCGGCAAGCTGCTGCCCCGGGAACGAATCGAACTGTTGCTGGACCCGGACTCGCCCTTCCTGGAACTGTCGCCGCTGGCAGGCTGGGGTTCGGACTACCCGGTTGGGGCGAGCCTGGTTGCCGGGATCGGAGTGGTGGCAGGTGTGGAGTGCCTGATCACCGCGAACGACCCGACGGTACGGGGTGGTGCCAGCAATCCGTGGACACTGCGTAAGGCGTTCCGGGCGTCTGACATCTCGTACGCCAACCGACTTCCCACCATCAACCTGGTGGAGTCCGGCGGCGCGGACCTGCCGAGCCAGAAGGAGATCTTCATCCCCGGGGGCCGGATGTTCCGGGACCTCACCCGCGCGTCGGCGGCCGGGATTCCGACGATCGCACTGGTGTTCGGCAACTCCACGGCGGGCGGCGCGTACATCCCGGGGATGAGCGACCACGTGGTGATGGTCAAGGAGCGGGCGAAGGTATTCCTGGGCGGTCCGCCGCTGGTGAAGATGGCCACCGGAGAGGAATCCGACGACGAGTCGCTGGGCGGTGCGGAGATGCACGCCCGCACCTCCGGGCTCGCCGACTACTTCGCCCTCGACGAGTACGACGCGATCCGGCTCGGCCGCCAGATCGTGTCCAGGTTGAACTGGCGCAAGCCGGGGCCGGAGCCGGGCCCGGTGACCGAGCCGTGTCACGACGCCGAGGACCTGCTGGGCATCGTGCCGACCGATCTGAAGGTGCCGTTCGACCCCCGGGAGGTGATCGCCCGGATCGTGGACGGCTCGGAGTTCGACGAGTTCAAGCCGTTGTACGGGTCGGCGCTGGTCACCGGGTGGGCCAGGCTGCACGGCTACCCGGTCGGGATTCTGGCCAACTCGCGGGGGGTGCTGTTCAGCGAGGAGTCGCAGAAGGCGACGCAGTTCATCCAGCTCGCGAACGCCGCTGATACACCGTTGGTGTTCCTGCACAACACCACCGGGTACATGGTTGGGGCCGAGTACGAGCAGCGCGGCATCATCAAGCACGGCGCGTTGATGATCAACGCGGTGTCGAACTCCAAGGTGCCGCACATCTCGATCCTGATGGGCGCGTCCTACGGCGCGGGGCACTACGGGATGTGCGGCCGGGCGTACGACCCCCGCTTTTTGTTCGCCTGGCCCAGCGCCAAGTCGGCGGTGATGGGACC
The DNA here is from genome assembly GCA_036375165.1 of Micromonosporaceae bacterium. Lineage (GTDB taxonomy): Bacteria > Actinomycetota > Actinomycetes > Mycobacteriales > Micromonosporaceae > WHSM01. Next base: position 94,828 of record DASUSI010000185.1, read on the forward strand.
GCAGCAACTCGCCGGGGTGCTGTCGATCGTGATGCGGCAGGGGGCTGCCGCGAAAGGCCAGCCGTACGACGAGAACGCCGACGCGGCGATGCGGGCAGCCGTGGAAGGCCAGATCGAGGCCGAGTCACTACCGCTGTTCCTGTCCGGACGGTTGTACGACGACGGTGTGATCGACCCGCGCGACACCCGCACCGTCATCGGGATCTGCCTGTCCGCGATCCACAACGGACCGGTGCGCGGCACCGCGTACGACGGCACCGGCTTCGGCGTGTTCCGAATGTGAGGGACGCATGATCAGTCGACTGCTCGTGGCGAACCGGGGCGAGATCGCCCGCCGGGTGTTCCGTTCCTGCCGTGACCTGGGGATCGGGACGGTCGCCGTGTATTCCGACCCGGACGCCGACGCGCCGCACGTGGCCGAGGCGGACGTGGCGGTACGGCTGCCGGGTGCGACACCCGGCGAGACGTACCTGCGTCGCGATCTGCTCGTCGCCGCCGCGCTCTCGGCGGGAGCCGACGCGGTCCACCCGGGGTACGGGTTCCTGTCCGAGAACCCGGACTTCGCGCGGGGCGTCCTCGACGCGGGGCTGACCTGGGTGGGGCCGCCGGACACCGCGATCGCCGCGATGGGGTCCAAGGTCGAGGCGAAGCGCCTGATGGCCGACGCCGGGGTGCCGGTACTGTCGGGGCTACCTCCCGCCACGGTGGCTGAGGCGGACCTTCCGGTGCTGGTCAAGGCGTCGGCGGGGGGCGGCGGTCGTGGGATGCGGGTCGTGCGGGACCTCGCCGACCTGCCGGCGGCCATCGAGGCGGCCTCGGCCGAGGCCGCCAGCGCGTTCGGGGACCCGACGGTGTTCTGCGAGCCGTACCTGGACTCTGGCCGGCACATCGAGGTGCAGATTCTGGCCGACCGGCACGGCACGGTGTGGACGCTCGGGGAACGTGAGTGCTCTATCCAGCGGCGACACCAGAAAGTGATCGAGGAATCCCCGTCGCCCATGGTCGACGAGGTGATGCGCGCCCGGCTGTGCGAGGCGGCGAGCGCGGCGGCCAAGGCCATCGGGTACGTCGGGGCCGGCACCGTTGAATTCCTGGCGACTGCCGACGGCCGGTTCCATTTCCTGGAGATGAACACCCGGCTGCAGGTCGAGCACCCGGTGACCGAGTGCGTCACCGGCTCGGACCTGGTGGCCTGGCAGATTCGGATCGCCGAAGGGGAGCGGTTACCCGCGGACCAGCCCGGCTTCTCCGGGCACGCCGTCGAGGCGCGCCTGTACGCCGAGGACCCGGCGCGGGGATGGCGGCCCCAGGCCGGCACCCTGTACCGGTTCGCCATTCCAGGGGTGGACGCGCAGTTCACGGTCCCGGCGCGGCACGGGCTGCGGCTGGACTCCGGGGTCCGCGACGGCATGAGGATCAGCACCCACTATGATCCGATGCTCGCCAAGCTGGTCACGTGGGCGCCGACCCGCGCCGAGGCGGTACGCAGGCTCGCCACCGCACTCGCGAACGCGCGGATCCACGGTCTGGTCACCAACCGGGACCTGCTGGTACGGGTGCTGCGCCACCCGGAGTTCCAGGCCGGGGCCGCAGACACCGGATTCCTGGACCGGCACGACCTCACCGCGCCGCTCGCCGACCCGGACGCGGTACGGCTGTCGGCGTTGGCCGCCGCGCTCGCCGACGCGGCGAACAACCGTGCCACCGCGCGGGTGCTCGGTGGCCTGCCCAGCGGGTGGCGCAACGTACCGTCCCAGCCGCAGCTCAAGCGCTATCAGGCCGGTGGGGCCGAGATCGAGGTCCGCTACCGGTTCACTCGCCAAGGGCTGGTCGCAGACGGCTACGACGACCTCCGGTTGCTGGACGCGACGGGGGAAGTGGTGAGTGTGGAGGCCAGCGGCGTCACTCGGGGTTTCCGGGTGTCCGGTTACCCGGGACTGGCCTGTGTGGACTCTGCCTTTGGCGCGGTCGCGTTGCGGCCGGTGCCCCGGTTCCCGGACCCGACCGACCAGGTCGCGGCCGGTTCATTGCTGGCCCCGATGCCAGGCACGGTGACCGCCGTGCACGCAGTGGTGGGGGAGCGGGTGGATCGCGGCACCGTGCTGATGGTGCTGGAGGCGATGAAGATGCAGCACCCGGTGGCGGCCATCGAGTCCGGTGTGGTCACGTCGTTGCCGGTCAGCGTGGGCTCCGCGGTCGACGCGGGGACAGTGCTCGTGGTGGTGGAGCCGACCGGCGGGTCCGGTCGTCCGGATGAGAGGGAGGGGACGGATGGACTTTCGGGAGAGTGACGAACGGCGGGCGCTGCGCGAGGCGGTCGCCGGGCTTGGTGCCAAGTACGGGCCGGACTACATCCGGGAGAAGTCCCGTACCGGGGAAAAGACCACCGAGCTGTGGGCCGAGGCCGGCACGCTCGGCTATCTCGGAGTCAACATCCCCGAGGAGTTCGGCGGTGGCGGCGGCGGGATCGGTGACCTGGCGGCGGTGTGCGAGGAGTTCGGCGCGGCTGGCTGCCCGC